>NZ_JBHTBX010000002.1:139109-560174 GCF_042665135.1 Hydrogenophaga bisanensis | reverse complement strand
AACCGCCCGCGTGCCGTCCACGGCTTCTACCCGCCGATCGTCGTCTACCAGGCCATGTTGGACAAGCTCAATCAACCCAATTCCTCAATTCAATAAATCGGTGTTGCACTTGGTGCTTGACTCCGCCCTGGCTACAGAAGGTGGCCGGCATTGACGACATCGAGATGAACCGCACCTTCAACAACGGCATCGGCATGGTGGTCGTCATCGACGCCGCCCAAGCCGCTGCCTGCGCCGCCACCCTGCGCGAGCTGGGCGAGACGGTCTACGACATCGGCGTGATCGCCCCCAAGGGTGAAGGCACAGCGGTGGTGGTCGGCTGAGGCTTCGCCTCTCCCACAGCAGGAAGGCCCGGCGACGGGCCTTCCTTCATGGTGCCCGGCCTGCCCGCGCGGGCATCAGGCGCGGGGTCTAAGGCCAGACCTCAGTTCAGCGCCCGCCGAAGCTCGGCCAGGCGGCTGTTGATGGCCTCGCGGTCGAGCAGGTCGTCGGTGTGCTCGATGTAGGTTTCCAGGTCCTGCACCGCCAGCCGGGCATCGCCCATCTCGGCCCAGGCCAGGCCGCGGTCGCGGTATTCCACCCAGGCGTCGGGCAGCAGGATCAGCAGGCGGTCCTGGATGGCGATCAGGCGCAGCCAGTCTTCCTGCGTGCGATGGATTTCCTTGAGGTTGCGCAGCATGCGCGCCAGGATCTCGCGCGAAGGCGCGGGCTGCAGGTACAGCCCCACCGGCACATCGAAGTCGTCCACCAGGCCGTTGCGGCGCTTGTAGGGCTCCAGCCGCTCGGACAGGTCTTCGCGGCTGAGTGACTGCCCGCTGAACGGGTCGATCACCACCTGGCCGTTGGGCAGATTGACCTTGACCATGAAATGGCCGGGAAAGTTGACCCCCCGCGCCTTCAGATCGATGCCCTGCGCCAGCTCCAGCCACAGCACCGCCAGCGAAATCGGGATGCCCCGGCGGGTCTTGAGCACCGCGTTGAGGTAGCTGTTGTCCGGGTCGTAGTAATTGTTGACGTTGCCGCCAAAGCCCAGATCGCGGAAGAAAAACTGGTTGAGCGCGCGCAGCTTCTCCAGGCTGTCGCTCATGTCGGCGGTGCGCCGGCGCAAGCGCGCCAGCAACTGGTCCACATCGCCGAGCACCTGCTGCACATCGAGCTCGGGGTACTCGTCCTGGGCAATGGACGCGGCGGCTTCCAGCAGCGGAATGCTGTCGTCGTCACCCACCAGGCTGGCAAAGTAACCCAGCGGCGTGGGGGTCAGGCGATCGAGGAAGCTGGACATGGCGGCGGTCGTCCTACACGGCAGGCGCCCATTATCTTCTGACGAACTGCCGCAGGTTGACCCCGGACAGCAACAGGCTGGCGAAGTAGATCACCATCGCCCCCAGCACGCAAAGGGTCAGGGCGCCGACGCGCAGCAGCCGCTGCCCCTCGAAGCCTGTCCAGTCCAGCGTGGTGGCGGTCCAGCTCAGGAACACGGCCAGCAGCACACTGGCAGCCACCACCTGCAGGGCAAAGCGCGCCCAGCCCGGCGAGGGCTTGTAGGCACCCCGGCGCAACAGGCCGATCAGCAGCCAGGCGGCATTGATCATCGCCCCCAGGCCGATGGCCAGGGCCAGACCCGCATGGGCCAGCAGGGGCACGAAGGCCAGGTTCATCAGCTGGGTCAGCACCAGCACCACCACGGCAATCTTCACCGGCGTGCGGATGTCCTGGCTGGCGTAAAAGCCCGGGGCCAGCACCTTGATCGCGATCAGCCCCAGCAGGCCGGCGCCGTAGCCGGCCAATGCCACCGATGTCTGCCGCACGTCGGCCGCCGTGAAGGCGCCATAGTGATACAGCACCGCCACCAGCGGCTTGGCGAAGGTCAGCAGCGCCACCGCACAGGGCACGGCCAGCAGCACCACCAGGCGCAGCCCCCAGTCCAGCAGGTTGCTGTAACGCTGGTTGTCGTCGGCCGCCCGCGCGGACGACAGCTGGGGCAGCAGCACCACGCCCAGTGCCACGCCCAGCATGGCGGTGGGGAACTCCATCAGCCGGTCAGCGTAGGTCAGCCAGCTGACGCTGCCAGTGGGCAGGTGCGAGGCGATCTGCGTGTTGATCAGCAGCGAGATCTGCGCCACGCTCACGCCCAGCAGGGCCGGCAGCATCAGCGTGAGCACGCGGCGGGTGCCGGGATGGTTCCAGGCGGCCTTGACGCCGCCCCAGCCCAGGTGCGGCCGGGGCATCATGCCGATGCGCGCCAGCGCTGGTATCTGCACCCCCAGCTGCAGCATCCCGCCCAGCATCACCCCGCCAGCCAGGGCGTAGATGGGTTCCAGCCCCATCGAGGCAAACCAGGGCGCGCCCTGCCAGGCCGCCAGAATCATGGCCAGGTTCAGCAACACCGGGGTGGCCGCCGGCACGGCAAAGCGCTTCCAGGTGTTCAGGATGCCCGCCGCCAGCGCCACCAGCGACATGAAGGCGATGTAGGGGAACATCCAGCGCGTCAGCACCACCGCTGTCTCGAAACCCTGCGGGTTCTGCTTGAGGCCCGCCGCCATGGCCCAGACCAGCGCCGGCGCAGCCGCCACGCCGATGACGCAGGTGATGATCAGCGCCCAGACCAGCACGGTGGCGATCTGGTCGACCATCTGGCGGGTGGCCTCGTCACCCTCTTTTTCGCGCACGCCGGCCAGCACCGGGACGAAGGCCTGGCTGAAGGCGCCCTCGGCAAACAGGCGGCGCAGCAGGTTGGGAATGCGGAAGGCGACGTTGAAGGCGTCGGTCAGCGCGCTGGCACCGAAGGTGGAGGCCACCAGCAGCTCCCGCACCAGACCGGTGATGCGCGAGGCCAGCGTCAGCAGCGAAACAAGGGAGGCGGACTTGAATAGGGACACGCCGCCAGTGTAGCCCCCCGCCCCACCCGATTGGCACCGCCTGGCGGGCTTTGGTGGCACCAGTGCGTATCAAATGGTAGAATCGCGGGCTTTGCTGGCATCATCCCAAACACGTAAAGGAATACTCACATGGCAACCAAGCCGAAGAAAAAGAACCCCCGCCTGGCATCCGGCCGCAAGCGCGCCCGCCAGGACGTCAAACTGAACGCCGCCAACACCTCGCTGCGTTCGAAGTACCGCACGGCCGTCAAGAACGTCGAGAAGGCCGTTGTGGCCGGCGACAAGTCCAAGGCCACCGAACTGTTTGCCAAGATGCAGGCCGTGGTTGACACCATCGCCGACAAGGGCATCTTCCACAAGAACAAGGCCGCTCGCGACAAGAGCCGCCTGTCCGCCAAGGTCAAGGCCCTGGCCGCCGCCTGATTTTCAGCGGCAAGCGGCCTACCCCGGCAGGCCGACAGCCCGGACCCTGTGGCATCAGCATCAGGGTCCGCCGTTTGAAACGGTGCGCTGCCAGCAAATAAATGAGAAACCGCCCCTCGGGGCGGTTTTTCTTTGGGCGCTTGAAACCTTGGACGCTCAGGAATCGCGGTCACCACCAAAGAAACCGCCCAGCAGGCTGCCGCCCACCAGACCACCGGCCAGGCCACCCTGCTCGCCGCCCGAACCGCCACCGCCCTTGCTGACCGGCGCCGCTGCAAAGATGCGCGAGGCCAGGCGGGCAAAGGGCAGCGACTGCAGCCAGACCGTGCCCGGGCCGCGCAGCGTGGCAAAGAACAGGCCCTCGCCGCCGAACAGCGCGGTCTTGATGCCGCCCACAAACTGGATGTCGAAATCCACATCGGCCGTGTAGGCCACCACGCAGCCGGTGTCCACCCGCAGCACTTCGCCCGGGGCCAGCTGGCGCTTGAGCACCGTACCGCCGGTGTGGATGAAGGACAGGCCATCGCCTTCAAGCTTCTGCATGATGAAGCCTTCGCCGCCGAAGAAGCCGGCGCCCAGCTTGCGCTGGAAGGCAATGCCCAGCGACACGCCCTTGGCGGCGCACAGGAAGGCGTCCTTCTGGCAGATGAGCGTGCCGCCCAGCTGCGACAGGTCAAACGGCACGATCTTGCCGGTGTAGGGCGCGGCAAAGGCCACCTTGCGTTTGCCCTGGCCTTCGTTGGTGTACACGGTGGTGAACAGCGATTCACCCGTGATCAGGCGCTTGCCCGCGCCCATCAGCTTGCCCAGCAGGCCGCTGGCGCCCGAGCCGGCCGATCCATCACCGAAGACGGTGCTCATCTGGATGCCGTCTTCCATGTACATCATGCTGCCGGCTTCGCCAATGGCGGCTTCGCCCGGGTCCAGCTCAATCTCGACCAGCTGCATGTCGTCGCCATGCAGGTAGTAGTCCACTTGGTCCATTGCCATGGTCATGTCCTCCGGAGGTTGGTATGGGATTCCACCCCGAACGATACGCCATCGGCGTGGCTGGCCGGTGGCGTCAGGCGCCTCAGGCCAGCCTGAACACCTTGACGGCCTCCAGCAGGTGCGTGGCCTGGTCACGCAGGCTGGCCGCTGCTGCGGCCGACTCCTCCACCAGCGCCGAGTTCTGCTGCGTCATCTGATCGAGGTTGGACACCGCCAGATTGACCTCGCCCAAGCCCGTGGCCTGCTCGCGGTTGGCCATCTGTATCTGTTCGAGCAGCCCGGCCAGTTCATGCACCGAGGCCACGATCTGTGACATCGTTTGCCCCGCACTGGAGACCTGCTGCCCACCGGCCTCCACCCGCTCCACCGACTCCCCGATGAGCTGCTTGATCTCCTTGGCCGCCTCGGCCGACCGTGTGGCCAGGCTGCGCACCTCCGACGCCACCACCGCAAAGCCCCGGCCATGCTCGCCCGCGCGTGCGGCTTCCACCGCCGCGTTCAGGGCCAGGATGTTCGTCTGGAACGCAATGCCGTCAATCACCCCGGTGATGTCCGCAATGCGCCGCGATGAATTGGTGATGTCGGTCATCGTCGTCACCACGTCCTTGACCGCCTGGTTGCCGGCCTCGGCCGAGCGGGAGGCCGCCCCCGAGATCTGGCTGGCCTGCGCTGCGGCCTCGGCGTTGCGGGTCACGGTGTCGTTGATCTCAGCCATGGCTGCAGCGGTCTCCTCCAGGTTGGAGGCCGTCTGCTCGGTGCGCCCTGACAGGTCCGCATTGCCGGCGGCAATCTGGGTGGCGGCCGTCTCCATGCTGTGGGCCGAGTCCTGCACCATGCCCACCATGCGGCGCAGGTTGACCGTCATCTCGGCCATCGACTGCATCAGCAGGCCGATTTCGTCCTTGCCCCCGCGCACCTTGATGTCCTGCGTCAGGTCACCCTTCGCAATCGCCTGGGCCACCCGCACCGCCTTGTTCAGGCCGCGCACGATCGACAGCGACACCGAGCGGGTGAGCATGATTGTCACCACCAGCGCCACACCGACAATCAGCGAGAGCTTCCCAATGTAGGCCATCAACTCGTCGTTCAGGTCGTCGATGTAGATGCCCGAGCCCACCACCCAGCCCCAGGGTTCAAAGCCCTTCACATAGGAGATTTTCTCCACCGGCTCGCTTTTGCCGGGTTTGGGCCACATGTAGGTCACAAAACCCGCGCCGTCGCTGCGCACCTTCTGCACGAAGGCCTGGAACAGCGGTTTACCGGTGGGATCGCGGTTCTCCGTCACATCCTGCCCGTTGAGCTCCGGCCGAATGGGGTGCATGACCACCCGCGGGTGCATGTCGTTGACCCAGAAGTATTCGTTGCCGCTGTAGCGCAACTTGCTCAGCGCGTCCTTGGCCAGCGCCTGGGCCGCCGCCTGGTCCAGCTGGCCCGCCTGCTGCTGGCCGTGGGCCCAAGCCAGCACACCGTGTGCGATCTCTACCGTCTGACGGGTGGCGTTCTCACGCTGGGCATATCCCTGCTGATAAGCGTCGTAGCCTTCCAGCAAAGCCACAAACACCAGCGCCCCGATCCCCATTGCCGCCATCAGGCGCAGCTTTGCCACGATGGACAGCTTCTGCAGCAAATACTTCATGTCTTTCTGTCTTGTTGGTTGAACTCCCGGTGTTGGCCCTGGAAACCGAAAAAGTCATCAATGAGACCTATCAGTCACCAAAAACGCCAACACCACCTAATTACAAGTCAGAAAGTATATTTAGGTATTTACCCTATAAAAGGCCTTTTATGACATTTTTGTGACTTTCGTCATGCATTCACCAAAATGATGCACGGTCACCCCCGCAGCCGGAACGAACCCACCACCTCGGCCAGACGCTGGGCCTGGCTGCGCAGGCTTTCAGCGGCGGCGGCACTTTCTTCCACCAATGCGGCGTTCTGCTGCGTGACCTGGTCGAGCTGGGCCACGGCATCACCCACCTGAGAGATACCTTCGGACTGCTCCTGGCTGGCCAGGGTGATGCCTTCGATCAGCTGCGACACGCGCGCCACCTGATCGACGATCTGGCCCACGCTCTGGCCCGCCTGGGCCACCAGGCCGGTGCCCGACTCGACCCGCTCCACGCTCTCGCCGATCAGGGTCTTGATCTCGCGCGCGGCCTGGGCGCTGCGCTGCGCCAGGTTGCGCACCTCACCCGCCACCACGGCAAAGCCGCGGCCCTGCTCGCCCGCGCGGGCGGCTTCCACCGCGGCGTTGAGCGCCAGGATATTGGTCTGGAACGCAATGCCGTCGATCACGCCGATGATGTCGCTGATGCGGCGGCTGCTGTCGTTGATGCCCTGCATGGTCTGCACCACGCGGCCCACCACCTGGCCACCCTCTTCGGCTGCGGCGCGCGCCTCGCGGGCGATGCGGGCCGCCTCGCGCGAGGTTTCGGCGTTCTGCTGCACAGTGGAAGTCAGCTCCTCCATGCTGGCGGCGGTCTCTTCCAGGTTGCTGGCCTGCGTCTCGGTGCGTGAAGACAGGTCGGCGTTGCCGGTGGCGATCTGGCTGCTGCCGGTGGCGATGCTGTCGCTGCTCTGGCGCACGGCCGACACCATGGTCACCAGGCTCTCGTTCATGGTCCGCAAGGCGGTCAGCAATTGACCGGTCTCGTCGGTGCTGCGCACCTCGATCTGCGAGGTCAGGTCACCGGATGCGACGGTCTCGGCCACCTTGACGGCCTTGTGGATCGCACCCGTGGTCTGGCGGGCAATGCCCAGCATGATCAGGCCACCCAGCACCACCAGCACACCAATGCCCACCAGCAACAGTGTCAGGCGCTGCATGGCGGCAGCGGCTTCGGCGTTGAGTTCTTCGGTCAGCACCTTAAAGGCGTCGTCGATAAGGGCGAACTGGGCATCGATCTGGGCCGTGGTGGCGGCAAAGAAGTCGTTGGGCGCCATCGTCAACTGCTCGGCCTTGAGGATTTCCTTGTCCACCAGGGCAAAGGCGGCATCGGCAGCGGTCCAGGCGGCGGTGGCCTTGGCGCCGATGGCCGAGTTCAGGCGGGTGTTGGCCGCCACCGACTTGTCCAGACTGCGACGGGCCTGCGCCACGTGCGAACGCGAGACATTCACCAGCGTGGTCAGGCTGGAGCGCTGGTCACTCCCCAGCTCACCCCGGGCCAGCGTGAGTGAGCCCTGCGCGCGGGCCTGGCCCAGCGTCTCGGTCAGTCGCGGCAGGTGCACCAGCACCGACTGGATCAGGTAGTAGGTGTGCGCGTTCGGGTCCAGGCTCATGCCCGACGCGTCGTTGATGTCCTCGATCAGCGCCAGCTGAGCAGCAATCAGCGCGGTGTGGCGCGCAAAACTCTGCGGGCCGGGAATCGACTTGCCTGCCACGTCGGCGGACAGCGCCTTCCACTGCTCGGTCAGCTCGCGGTGTTTGGACTGCAAGGCCGGCGCGCCCATGGCGGCCAGTGCGCTGCCCAAGTTGGCAAACGCGGTGTCCACATCGCCCTGGCGCTTGGCACGCGTGTCCTTGACGGAATCGTTGCCACCCAGGAAGTTGGCCGACAGGCCCCGGTGCTGCTGCGTCAACTGCACCAGCTTGAGGGCGGCCCCGGCCGAGGGGATGCCTTCGGTCTCGCCATTGGCGGCCCGCCAGACGGACAGATCGGCCCGCACCGCCATCACCGTGGGGAATGCGGTCATCACCAGGGCGATGAGGCCGATCAGGAAGAATTTTTGCGCCAGGCGCATGTTGCCGAGAAGGGTTTGCATTCGTAACACCTTTGCCATTTATCCATTCGCAAAGGTCATATCGGTGCAAACCCTAGTGACTGTAGGTCACAAACGGGGTTTTTGAAGGACTAGTTCGACAGAACTACGCACAACAAAGTATGCGGGCGCAAGAGCGTACGCATGCAGCGCAAGAAACGTTCAGAAACGCAGCCGCGCCACCACCCAGTACAGCCCGAGCGCCGCGCCCAGGCCCAGATGCAGCCACAGCAGCCAGCGTGGCCACCAGCGCGCCGGGAGCGGCGCAGCGCCCTCCTCACCCGGCGCCTTGGTCGGCAGCCACCGCAGCAGCAGGCCCAGCAGCAAGGCGGGCGCATACAGCACCCCCGTCCACATGGCCCAGGCAATGCCCACGCCGATGCAGCCAAAACCCTCGCAGCGCAGCCGCCAGGTGTAGGCCGCCGCGCTCCAACTGATCAGCACCATCCCGGTGAACAGGATCAGCAAGGTCTGCTGGACGCGGGGGCGGTGCAGAAAGGTCATTTCAATCGGCGATTGCAGGCCATTGAATCAGAGCTTGCCCGTGTCGTACAGCTCGTCGAACTTGCGCTTGGCCCGAATGTAGTGGTTGCCGCACTCCACAAAGGCGTTGCCGACTGCGTCATCGCAATGCTTGGGGCGCTGGTAATAGCGGTTCCAGGCGGCTTCGCGGGCCTGCGCTGCCTTTCTGACAGCCTGCTCGCGCTGCTCCGCATCGATGCGGGCCTGCATCTCCAGCCTGACCTGCTCCAGCTTGCGCCGGTGCTCGGCCTCCTTCGCCGCCTCGATCTGGCGGTTGCTGGACTCCATGATCTGTTGGGCCGACTGCTTGGCCGTCTGCGTTATGCCCTCCAGCGCACGGTTGATCATCCACAAACGAAAGGCATACGCGGCGGAACCCGCGATCACCAGACCCAGCGCCACCCCTGCAGCGATCTTGAAAATGTCTTGCGTCTTCATGTGTTCCCCTGCCTGAGCGCCAACTTCGAGCTGAGCCAGCCCGTGCGCGCTCGGCAACCCCTTTTTTTTTAAAACACCACCCCATCCAGCACCGGCCGCCCATAGGGCGAGGCCAGCCACACAAAGCCGGCCACATTGCCCAGCACCGTCAGCCAGAACACCGCGCGGAACGGGGCCTTGGTGGACTTGTGGCGCAGGACCTGCTGCGCCAGCAGGGCGCCGGGCCAGCCGCCGGCCAGTGACAGGGTGTGCAGCGTGCTCTCGGGCGTGCGCCACTGGCCCTGCACGGCGGCGGACTTGTCCATGGCGTAGGTCACAAAGGTAACCACACTCAGCCCCGCATAGACCAGCGCCAGCCAGGCCGGCGGCTTCCACAGCACGCCGACCACCAGCGCCAGCACCAGAAAGGCCGGGATGGCGAACAGCGTGGCCGTGCCCCAACGGGCCGGCGATGATCTTGATGAAGAAGATGAAGATGAAGAAACCGACGCAGACGAAGACCGGCGACGTGACGAGGCAGACGAAGCGGATGCAGACACAGGCGCCGCCGACACCAGCGCGGCCAGCCGCGCCCGCTTCTTGCCCTTGGGCCCCAGCTCCACCTCAAAGCTCACGCGCTGGCCAACCCGGGGCCGGCCACCCACCAGCGACGACATGGTGAAGGCCTTGATGTGAACGAACACTTCGTCCCCGCCCAGGGCCGGCTCAATGAAGCCAAAGCCCCGCTCGTCATTCCATGACTTGATCGTGCCCTCAAAACGCATGGCGGGTCGTGTCACATCAGCACCTGGAACTGCGGCAGCGCCTTGCCCCAGGCCAGCAAGCGGTACTTGCGCGGGTTGGCCTGGTAGTACGGATCGGCCTCAATCAGCTCCACCGCCCGCTGCCGACTGGCCACCTCAAACACCCACAAGCCGCCCAAATACGGCCCGCCATGCTCATCGCGCAAGCCCCCGGCCATGGGAATCTCGGCGCGGTGCTGATCCAGAAGCGCCAGATGCGCGGGCTCCAGCGCCTTCCTCACGGGGATCATTTCTTGGCCTTCTTCGAAGATGACTATGTAGCGCATCGTTAACTACCAAGGTAACCGGCGCCGGCGTCCGCGAAGGCGGAGGGCACAACCAAGGGCCATGAAAATGCCGAAGGCATGGCCCTTGTTTGCGTCCGCGTTGACCTTACAGTTAGGCTGGGGCGCGGAGTGGAAGGTTTTTGAATTACGACTGCCCTAAAATTTGAGTATTACACTTCACGTGTCAATCCGCGCCTCATTTGCCAAATTATGGTTGCATTAATCTATAAGCCGAAGATGATACCAATAAAACCAGCAAGCACTAGTGCAAGAAGCAATAACCCAAGCCATTTTGCGAAAGCGTTCCCTAACTCTGACGTTCCGTTTAGCTGATAGTCAATCTCCTTCTTCAGCGAGGTCAGTCCGCTGTTGCGCGGCTTCGGACTCTGGCGATCTGAACTACCGTGCGACTGAATGGCCGAACTTGACTGTTTTAAGTGCTGCTCTACAACCGCCACTTCGTCCTTTAATGACTGAACACGGAGTTTTAAGTACAGTGCTTGTGCGCGCTGAACATCCATCGTGCATTCAGTCAGAGCTTTTGCCCAGAGCCCATCACGGCGTTGGCCTGCTTCGACTTCCCGCAGCGCCTCAGCATATAGCGCTTCTTCAGTTACTCGGAAAGTGGCCCCTCTAACCTTTATTTCGTCAATCAGACCCATTTTAAATTAACTCCAATCGCTTATATCGCTCAGGTTATGCAGCAGCCCGCTGATGAGGCATAACGCCGTGCTCTGCGGAAATTTAGGAGCGCCAGAGAATAAATCTTCCGTAGCAGCACTTTGTTAGCACCATTAACCATACTTAAAAATCTTGAGCATGATATGAGTGACACGAATAAATGCTGAAAGGGCACAAACTGAGGCGCCAACCCAAATCAACGAGTACCAACCTGAATGTGTATCGACAAAATAACCAACAACGCTGAGACTACAAAAGAATAAGTTCACCCATATTGCCTGGCCGATATACGAGACTAACTCTTCGATATAGCCACTCCTCTTCAGTTGATCGATTATCGGCGAACTCATACTAATAAGTATCGACTTGCTAGTAGCCAGAAAACCGACAAAAATCCCTGATACTGTCAATGTGGCAGAGAGTAGCGACTCTCCAGTCGGAAACACTGCTTCTGCCTGAAACCAGAAAGCAGCTGCTATCAAGCCAAACAAATATGGATAAATCTTTTCAAAGAAAAGCTTCATTTTTTATCTCAACATTTGGCGCCAACCATTCTTGGCTCTTATCAATGCACGCCATCTTTCATCGCGGGGATAACGAAGATCAGCCCCGAGAACAAGGTCATTGAACTCAACCGAAAGTCTATGAGCAATCAAATCCAACACCTCAGTAACAGAATCTTGATTTTCTTTTCCTGAGACTTCTAATTTTGTCACGGCATCAGGATTCTGGCCAAGAATTGAACGCAGCGCTGCAAGACCATCAAGAGCACCTTGGGCAAGGCTACGGTTTCGCTCACCATGCACTGAAATCTCAACCTTGATTTTGTCAGCACCATTCTGCCGACCATAATCGATAGCTTCTGATAGCGGGCGGCCACGCTGCCTATCCTGCTCTGACATCCTCGTAACATCGAGACAGAATGAAATTTTCCGAGTTATGCCATGATTAATTAACCTTCTTTCCACGTCCTCATCATATTTCGGCTTGAAGGTGTATAGGTTGTTTTCTGTGCCATCATAGGCACTAAAATAATCAGCTATCGCCCCACCTCTAACCCCAAAATGATTGTATTGAATAAGAATATAGCCGGTTGTGGGGTCATATAGAGCGGCAGTTTCCTCACCGAAACCTTCCTCTTCTTCAAACTCGAAGCCCTCGACTTCAGAGTCCCGCCCAACCTTTCCCGGACCATGACTGGTTCTTATCCTAACGAAATCCATAAGCCATAGCCCATCCAGCTGCGTGATAGACTCAACCCTAAGCTCTACTTGGTTTATCAATCTTATTCTTTCTCTAAGACTCTGCTCATTCTCAATTTGCTGCAACACTTCTTCGAGTGGCTGACTTCCATCAGCAAATTCAACTTTGTATGCGTGTACCTTCATATACCCTAAATCCTTAGTTTGATATTAATGACCACCCAAGACCCAGACTACGCGCTAACGTTAGAATTCACCGGGCTTGCGCGGCTTTATGCGTAAGGTCCGGTGGAATGATGGGTTGGGTATCGGGCTACCATTTTGGGAAACGAAGTTTTCCAAATCGAGCGCGGGGAAATGCGTAGTCCGGTGCGAAATCGCTATACCAAAGCACCTGCTTGCGACAGTGCTCCACAAAATCCTCGTCGTTCCAGAGCACCTTCATTTCAGCCTTGGTTAAGCGACGGGATACATCTTCATCATGCACGTCAGCAAAAACTCGGCCCGTATATGGATTTAGCTTTGGCCACTCATTAGTCTTGCGATGAAGATGTCCGTGGGGCACAGACGGGTAGCAGTCCCGATCTCCAACCGTAAACATCCACTTATTGAACGCGAGGAACCGCGGCCATCTGTCGCTCGGATCTTCGTCTGGGGCGTTAGCTGAACCGGAACCTCCTTGGCTCTGTGCGCCCCCGTTTTCCTGTATTTCATCATTTTCACGCGAACGTTCCGGCTCTTCATGCCGGCCACTTCGGGGATCGGGCTTGCCATTTCCATTCGTCGATAGCCAATACGCTATTTCACGACGCTCTTCGTACTCCGCAATACCGATAAGGCCAAGTTGATAGCTAAGGTCCGACAGTAGGACGATGTAATGATGCATGGGGAGTCCTATTGAGATGCCCAACTTTGATTTAGACGACAGAAGGTTGGCCGCCCATCGCGGAAGTCGGGTAACACAGTACTAAATGCATTCACTTTCCCCTTGCAAATCAACTACATGGGCCATCAACAATCGGGTGCCTAGTGGTATATCAATATCCACAAACCCGACTACCGTCTGGCAGCGCTAGCGCCACCACCTAAGCAACCAGATGTAACACCAACCCACTATAGCCACCCTCAAGGCATGCGCAAGCCGCACCCCTGTCAAATCCAACAGGGTGCGGCCGATTCATCCCCCGTTTTGGGGATAGCGCTCCGCCCAAAGCAACAGGCGTGGGAAGGGTGTGAGGTGGGTGAGAAAAGGGGGAGCGGAGAGAAACCAGCGGCAGACAGCCGCCAGTCAGCCGGCCAGCAGCCTCAGGCCTTGCCGGCAGTGCCTGCTTGGCCGGGCTGATCAGGAAGCGCGCAACCTTCGGACACCTGCAGCTCGTTGTCCTTGGCAAAGTTCATGACGAAGTCCCAGGCCATGGGTTCTGCGTCGCGCAGGTCGGTGTGCACGATCACGACCTTGACGCCGTTCATGACGGTGGGCACGCACCAGGGCGAATACGAGATGTGGCTGCCCAGGGCGGCCTGGGCGCCGCCGGGGCGGAACTGGCTCATGACACCGGCCAAGCGCTCGGCCCAGTCGCTGGGGCGAAAGGTGCGGCCACCCCGGGTGATGCCCTGGATGAACACTTGCTTGGCGGTGGGTGTGACGGCCATGGTCGCTGCGCTGCTGCGGTGGTTCTTCGCTCGGTGCCTCGGGTGGAGGGCAGTGGGTGCTGCTGCGGTCTGCCAACGCCACCGGGTGGGGCGGCGTTTCAGATGCTGGTATTGTATCTTATATAAGACTTGAGCACAGGGATAACCCGCAGCCATGGTGGCACAAACCAATGACACGGGCCACCGCTGCGCCGGGGCATGGCTGCGATGCCCAATCGTCATGAGTAGCCTAAGCGGCTGCCCCTACAATGACCTTTCAACGGCTCAACCTTTTCGTTGAGCCGCTTGTTTTTTGTCGGCTTTCTCTGCCTTTTCAGCCACTTTTCACCTTGTCCGGAGTCTTTCCGTCATGAACGCTGCTGCCGCCGCCCCCGTCGTTCCGTCGTCGCCGCATGTGATGAACACCTACGGCCGTCTGCCGATTGCGATGTCGCATGGCCGAGGCTGCCGCGTGTGGGACGTGAACGGCAAGGAGTACCTGGACGCGCTGGCCGGCATTGCGGTCAACACCCTGGGCCACGGCCACAGCAAGCTGGTGACGGCGCTGCAGGACCAGGTGGCCAAGATGATCCACTGCTGCAACTACTACCACGTGCCTGACCAGGAGAACCTGGCGCGCCTGCTGGTGGAGCGTTCGGGCCTGACCAATGTGTTCTTCTGCTCCACCGGGCTGGAGGCGAACGAGGCCGCGCTGAAACTGGCGCGCAAGTACGGCCACGACAAGGGCATTGAGCGGCCCGAGATCGTGGTCTATGAGAAGGCCTTCCATGGCCGGTCGATTGCCACGCTGAGCGCCACCGGCAACCCCAAGGTGCAGGCCGGCTTTGGCCCGCTGGTGGAGGGTTTCATCCGCGTGCCGGCCAACGACATCGAGTCGCTGAAGAAAGCCACCGAAGGCAACCCCAACGTGGTGGCGGTGTTCTTCGAGACGATCCAGGGTGAAGGCGGCATCAACCCCATGCGCGCCGAATACCTGCGCCAGGTGCGCGCGCTGTGCGACGAGCGCGACTGGCTGATGATGATTGACGAGGTGCAGTGCGGCATGGGCCGCACCGGCAAGTGGTTTGCCCACCAGTGGGCCGACATCAAGCCCGACGTGATGCCGCTGGCCAAGGGCCTGGGCTCTGGCGTGCCCATTGGCGCGGTGGTGGCCGGCCCCAAGGCCGCCAACATTTTCCAGCCGGGCAACCACGGCACCACCTTTGGCGGCAACCCGCTGTCCATGCGCGCGGGGGTCGAGACCATCCGCATCATGGAAGAGGACGGCCTGCTGGAGAACGCGGCCAAGGTGGGCGCGCACCTGACCGGGCGCCTGCAGCGCGCGCTGGCAGGCAAGCCGGGCGTCAAGGAGATTCGCGGCCAGGGCCTGATGATTGGCGTGGAGTTGGACAAGCCCTGCGGCGTGATCACCCAGCGCGCGGCCGATGCGGGCCTGCTGCTGTCGGTCACGGCCGACAGCGTGATCCGCCTGGTGCCGCCGCTGATCATGACCGAGGACGAGGCCGACGAGGTGGCCAACATCCTGCTGCCGATCATCGAGACCTTCCTGGCCGAGAACGCCTGACGGAGACCCCATGAGCATTCGCCATTACCTGCAGTTCAAGGATTTTTCTGCCGACGAATACGGTTACCTGCTGGGCCGCGCGGCCTTCATCAAGGCCAAGTTCAAGGCGGTGGAGAAGTACCAGCCCTTTGCCGACCCGGACCGCACCCTGGCCATGATCTTCGAGAAGGCCAGCACGCGCACCCGTGTGAGCTTTGAGGCCGGCATGTACCAGATGGGCGGATCGGTGGTGCACCTGACCACCGGCGACAGCCAGCTCGGCCGGGCCGAGCCGATCGAAGACAGCGCGCGCGTGATCAGCCGCATGGTCGACATCGTGATGATCCGCACCTTTGGCCAGGACAAGATCGAGAAGTTTGCGCAGTACTCGCGCGTGCCGGTCATCAACGGCCTGACCAACGAGTTCCACCCCTGCCAGATCCTGGCTGACCTGTTCACCCTGGTGGAATACCGCCCCGCCGCCAGCGGCAACCCGCTGGACGCGATCAAGGGCAAGGTGGTGGCCTGGGTGGGCGACGGCAACAACATGGCCAACACCTGGCTGCAGGCGGCCGAGCTGCTGGGCTTCACCGTGCACGTGAGCACGCCCAGCGGCTACGAAGTGGACGCCCAACTGGCGGGCATCAGCAACCCGGCCTGCTACAAGGTGTTCAGCGATCCGAAGGAGGCCTGCCAGGGCGCCGATCTGGTGACCACCGACGTGTGGACCAGCATGGGCTACGAGGCCGAGAACGAGGTGCGCCGCGCCGCCTTCAAGCAATGGTGCGTGGACGAGGCCATGATGGCCGTGGCCAAGCCCGATGCGCTGTTCATGCACTGCCTGCCCGCCCACCGCGGCGAGGAAGTGACCGCCGAAGTCATCGACGGCCCGCAGAGCGTGGTCTGGGACGAGGCCGAGAACCGCATGCACGTGCAGAAGGCGCTGATGGAGTACCTGCTGCTGGGCAAGCTGGCCTGAACTGGTTTTTTCCACCGCCGTGAGTGCGTGCACCACCTGTGGCGCCTGCTGCGCCAGCTTTCGCGTGGACTTCTCGGTGTATGAGCACGAGGAGCACGGCGGGCGCGTGCCTGCGGGGCTGGCGGTGGGGGTGACCGACAGCACCTGCCGCATGAGGGGTACTGACCACGCCCGCCCGCGCTGTGCGGCGCTGTACGGCAAGATCGGCGAGAAAGCCATCTGCGGAATCTACGAATGGCGACCCAGCCCCTGCCGCGAGTTTGAAGAAGGCAGCGACGCGTGCGCACAGGCGCGCCGCCGCCACGGACTGGACCCCCTGCCTCACGACATCTGAACCCTGATTTTCTGACCCATCATGAGTCAGCAACCTACCCTGGCCGCGTGCCTGACCTGCGGCGCCTGCTGCCAAAGCTTCCGCGTGGAATTCGCGGTGTATGAACTGGATGACATGGGCGGCCAGGTGCCCGCCGCGTTGACCGAGCCGGTCAATGGCAGCACCTGCCGCATGCAGGGCACCGGCACGGTGCCCATCCGCTGTGTGGCGCTGCACGGCACCGTGGGCCAGACAGTGGCCTGCAGCATCTACGACCGGCGACCCCGCCCCTGCGCCGAACTGGAGGAAGGCAGCTACGGCTGCAACAAGGCCCGGGTCCGCCACGGCCTGCCGCCCTTGGGTGAGTGGCACGGGGCCTGAGCACGACGGAGCCCGTCGCCGGGCGACAATGCCGGCCATGCAAGCCCTGATCGACGCCATTGCGTCAGTTGACCTTTCTGCAGACGCCTGCCGCGTCTTTCATGGCCGTGGCGGCCTGTACCCCGGCGGTGAGGACTGGACCCTGGACTGGTACCCGCCGGTGTGGGTGGCCACCCACTTTGGCGAAGCCCCTGCGGCCGAGGTGCAGGCGCTGGGCGAGGCACTGGCCACGCGCTGGGCGCAGATCGGCCAGGGGCAGCCGCTGAACTGGGTGCTGCAGCGGCGCCAGCCCGACGGCCCGGCCAGCTGCGCCGTGACCGAGCTGATGGCCGGCAGCGTGCCCGAGCCGCATGTGGTGACCGAAGACGGCGCCCGCTACCGGGTGAACGTGCTCAAGGGCCAGAACCGGGGCCTGTTCCTGGACATGGCCGAGGGCCGGCGCTGGGTGCGACAGCATGCGCAGGGCGCCAAGGTGCTGAACCTGTTTGCGTACACCTGCGCGTTCTCGGTGGCGGCGCTGCAGGGCGGCGCGCGCGAGGTGGTCAACCTGGACATGGCCCAGGGCGCGCTGACCACGGGGCAGCAGAACCACCAGCTCAACGGCTTCAGCGGCCGCGCCAAGTTTCTGGCGCATGACCTGTTCAATTCCTGGGGCAAGGTCAACCGGCTGGGGCCGCACGACCTGGTCATCATGGACCCGCCCAGCTACCAGAAAGGCAGCTTTGTGGCCGGCAAGGACTGGCCGCGCCTGCTGCGCCGGCTGCCCGATCTGCTGATGCCCGGCGGCCACGCGCTGATCTGCCTGAACGCGCCCGAGATCCCCGAGGCGGTGCTGCGCGAACAGCTGGCGCAAGAGGCCCCCGCCATGGTCGTGGAGCAGCGCCTGCCCAACCCGCCCGCGTTTGCCGATGTCTCACCCGACCGGGCGCTGAAGGTGCTGGTGGCGCGGCTGGGCTGAACGGTCACACCCGGTTACCTTGTGCCCGGCGCTGGGGCCGGCGGTGCCCCATAGAATCCAAAAGTTCTCATTTGAAAAAGAAGAAGCCATGAATCAACGCTGTCACACACCCCGGGGCCGCCGCTGGCTGCGCCCTGTTCTGCTGGGCCTGGCCGCCGCCGGGCTGAGCGCTTCGGCCCTGGCCGCCGAGCCCAAAGCCACCCCCACGGCGTCGGCGCCCGATTTTTCGGGCACCTGGCGCGTGGAATGGTGCGACAAGGCCCGGCCGCAGGCCGACTGCGGTGGGTTCACCGTGTTCCTGTTCCAGAAGGGTGAACGCCTGTGCGGCAACCACCATGGGGCCACGGTCAACCTCTCGCGCCTGGACGACGGCGAGCCGCGCTCGATCGTGGGGGCGGTGGCAGGTCGCAAGGCCGTCATGACGGTGCACAGCACCCGGGCCAGCGAGGCAGGCACGCTGTTCCTGGCGGTGGCCGAACACCAGGGCCGTGCGCTGCAGTGGCGCGTGGTGGACACCGTGACGGGCGATGGCACCGACCATGTGGTGGCCCAGAAGGCCACCCTGCGCCGCGAAGCCAACGACGAGCGCAACGAGGCCTGGCAGGCCGCGCGCGACGCCTGCCGCAAGAGCTTCGACTGATTCATCCCCGCCACACGGGTGGCCACCGGCGGGACAGCCGGCCATCCGGTGTGCGACTTTCGGCCCCAGGGAGGCACGATGGACCATCAACTGCTGGACGAGGCGACCTACGCCCGCCGTTTCCGTGAACTGATCGCCGGGACCGAGTCCCTGCACGCCCACGCCCAGGATGTGGGCGACGGCAAGGCCACCATCGGGTGGGGCTACACCTTCAACCGCAACAACAACGAAGCCATCTGGCGCGATTCGGGCATCGGGCTGAGCGACGGCCAATGGCAGCGCCTGCGCGACATCGACCAGGCCGCCAGCAGCCGCAAGACCGCGCTGGGCCTGGACTTCGGGCGCACCCTCAATGAGAGCGAGGCCGACCGGCTGCTGATCGCCTCGTCACCCAGCTACCAGACCTATGCCGATGCGCTGGCCCTGCCCGATTCCCGCGAACGGCTGGCGCTGGTGTCGGTGACCTACAACCGGGGCGTGGGCGCCATGAAGGACCACCCGGTGCTGGGCGCCATCGAGGCCGGTGACCGGGCCGAGGCCTGGTACCAGCTGCGCTACAACTGCTGGGGCTCCAACGCCACGGCCGAGGCCGGGCTGCGCAAGCGCCGACTGGCCGAGGCGCAGGTGTTTGGCCTGTACGACAACCCGGACCAGGTGGGCCGCGACGAGGCACTGTCTGTGCTGGGCATGGCCGAGCAGCGCCGCGAGGCCATGGACGCGGTGGAAAAGCGCTTTGGCCAGACCATCGACGGGACCGACGGCAAGCGCGATCTGGTGGCCCTGGCCAACCGGGACTACCCGGCCATCACCGAGGCCTTTGGCGAGGTGCCCACCCTGCGCGAGGCGCTGGACCCCGCGCGCCTGGCCCTGCTGAGCCACCTGCGCGCCGAACACCCGGCCCATGCCGAGGCCCTGGCCGACGACCGCGTGGACGTGAAGGACCTGCATGTGCGCCCCGGCCAGACCAAGGGCGACTGGAACGTCACCATTGGCGACGGACCGAATGCCCTGACCCTGCCCATGAACCGGCAGACACCGGCGGTGAATGAGCGTGCCGCCGCCCCGCTGTTGCCCGAACTGGAGGCCCCCTTGCAGGCGGCCGGCCACGACGGTGCGACACGGCAGCAGATTGGCCATGCGTGGCAGGACCACCTGCAGCGCCATGCCCACCTGGGGCCGGCGGACCGCGTGCTGCTCAGCCGCGACGGTCAGACCCTGGCGGGGCTGCACGGCCCGCTGATGAGCGAGATGCACATCCCCACGGCCCTGTCCCGGTTTCAGTGGCAACCGCCAGAGGAACAGCCCCGGCAACTGCCGCAAGTGGTCGAAGGTTGGGTTGAACGCGGCGCCGACCGGTTGGCGGCGCTGTCGCCCGTGGCGGGCGAGATCGAGGCCTGGTCCAACGGCGTACGCCAGCGCTGAAGCACGGGGCGCAGCAGCGCCACCGCGGCCAGCGTCACACAGGCCAGCACCACGCCGGTCTGCCAATCGAGGTTCATCATGATCCGCTCCAGAGCAAGGTGATGCGGTAGGTGATCCACGCGGCCGCGTAGGCCAGCGCGAACAGGTAGGCGGTGACGATGGCGGTGGACTTCCAGCCCCCGGCTTCACGCCGCACGGCCGCCAGCGTGGCGATGCACTGTGGCGCATACACAAACCACACCAGCAGCGACAAGGCGGTGGCCAGGGACCATTGGTCGGCCACCACGGCGCCCAGCGCACCGGCGACCCCGTCACCGGTGGCCGAGAGGGCGTACACCGTGCCCAGCGCGGCCACCACAACCTCACGCGCGGCCATGGCCGGGATCAGGGCCACGACGATGCGCCAGTCAAAACCCAGCGGCGCAAACAGCGGCGCCAGCAGATGACCCAGGCGGCCGGCCAGGCTCATCTCGATGGCGTTGCCGGTAAAGCCGTCCGGCGGGGCGGGATAAGACGAGAGGAACCACAGCAGCACCATCAGCGCCAGGATGATGCCGCCCACCCGGCGCACGAAGATCCAGCCGCGCTCCCACAGACCGCGCGCGATGTTGCGGGCACTGGGAAAGCGGTAAGCCGGCAGTTCCATGAGCAGCGGCGTCTGGCGGCCCTGTGCCTGGCCCCGGCGCGAGACGATGAAGGCCACCGCCATGGCGCTGAGGATGCCGGCCAGGTACAGCGCAAAGAGCACCAAGCCCTGCAGGTTGAACAGGCCGGCGACGCTGCGGTCGGGGATGAAGGCAGCGATCAGCAGGGCATAGACCGGCAGGCGGGCCGAGCAGGTCATGAGCGGGGCGATCAGGATCGTGAGCCAGCGGTCGCGCCAGTGGCTGATGGTGCGCGTGGCCATGATGCCGGGCACGGCGCAGGCAAAGCTGGAGAGCAGCGGAATGAAGGACCGGCCCGACAGGCCCACGGTGCCCATGAGACGGTCCATGAGGAAGGCGGCGCGCGGCAGGTAGCCCGAGTCTTCCAGCAGGAAGATGAAGAAGAACAGGATGAGGATCTGCGGCAGGAACACCAGCACGCCACCCACGCCGGCAATGACGCCGTCAACCAGCAGGCTGCGCAAGGGACCGTCGGCCATGCGGGCGGCCACCTGCTCACCCAGCCAGCCCACCCCGGCCTCAATGGCGTCCATGGGCAGGGCCGCCCAGGCAAACACGGCCTGGAACATGAACAGCAGCACCCCCACCAGCAGCACCATGCCCCACAGGGGGTGCAGCACCCAGCGGTCAACCCGGTCGGTGAAGGCCCAGCGGCTGGCATCGGTCTGCACCGCGTCGGCCAGGATGGCACAGACCCGGGCATTGAGTGCGTCGGGGCCGGGAATGTCGGCATCACGGGCAGGCTGGGCGGGCGGCAGGCCCGACGACAGCAGGGCATCGAGCTGGGCCAGCAGCGCCAGGGCGCCGTCCTTGCGGACACTGATGGCGGTGACCACCGGCATGCCCAGCGCGGCCGACAGCCGTGCGGTGTCGATGCTCAGGCCTTGCGCCTGGGCGACATCGAACATGTTGAGCACCAGCACCATGGGCACGCCCAGGGCCTGGGCTTCGAGCACCAGGCGCAGGTTGAGCTGCAGGTGGGTGGCGTCGGCCACGCAGACGAGCAGATCCGGCCGTGCTTCGCCGGCCTGGCGGCCGGTGACGACGTCGTGGGTGATGGTCTCGTCGTGGCTGAGCGGCACCAGGCTGTAGGTGCCGGGCAGGTCCAGCACCTGGGCCTGCCGGCCCTGCGGGGTGGTGATCCAGCCGGCCTTGCGCTCGACGGTGACGCCGGCGTAATTGGCCACCTTCTGCCGGGTGCCGGTGAGCAGGTTGAACAGCGCGGTCTTGCCGCAGTTGGGGTTGCCCAGCAGGGCCAGGCGGGGGGCGCTTGTGCTGCTCATCGGACGACCTCGGCCGCGTGCACGCGCAGCAGGGCCGCCTCATGGGCCCGCAGCGCAAAGGTGGACTGCCCCACCCGCACTGCCACCGGGCTACGGCGCAGCCAGCCACGGGCCACGATGCGCACCGTCTCGCCGGGCAGGAAACCCAGCTCGGCCAGGCGGCGCTGGGTGCGCAGGCTCTCGGGGTCTTCGGTGGCAACGTAGCCGTGGATCACGCCCGGCACCTGCGGCGGCCAGACGTCCAGCCCGCTGGTGGACGGAGGGCCGGCGTCCGGCTCGGCGGCGTTGACGGGGGCCCAGGGGGTGGCGAGGGTGCTGTTCATGATGAGGAGGCCATCAGGCCAGTTCGCAATACAGGCATCCTAAGTAAATGAAATCCATTCGTATTTGTCTTTTGTCAAACTTTGCGCAGATCACCTTCTGAATCGCACCGCCGATCGGACAGATGCTTTAAGCCTCAAGCGATTTTGCTGATTGTTGGAAATAACCGACACCACGGTTTTTGTGCGGGTGCTACCTTCTGCGGCGATGAAAAAGCTCTGGGACATTTCCCCCCCTGTCCATGCCGGCGCGCCGGTGTTTCCGGGCGACACGGCCTACAGCCAGCAGTGGGTGGCCAGCATCGGCCCCGGCTGCCCGGTGAACGTGAGCGCGGTCACGCTCTCGCCCCACGTGGGCGCGCACGCCGATGCGCCCCTGCACTACGACCCGGAGGGTGCCGCCATCGGTGCGGTCCCGCTGGAGGCCTTCATCGGCCCCTGCCGGGTGATCCACGCCATAGGCTGCGGCCCGCTGGTGCGGCCCGAGCATCTGGCGCATGCGATGGGCGATTCGCCGACGGGCCGCTCCCAAGGCGAATCAGCCCCCCCGGGGGGCAGCGACCCGCGCAGCGGCGGAGCGTGGGGGCCACTTCCTCCACGGGTGCTGGTGCGGGTGTACGAACGCATGCCCCAGGACCGGTTTGACAACGGCCTGCCCGCCTTCGCGCCCGAGACGGTGGCCCTGCTGGCCGACCGAGGTGTGGTGCTGATCGGCATCGACAGCGCCAGCATCGACCCGGCCGACAGCAAGACCCTGGACAGCCACCAGACCATCCGGCGTCGCGGTCTGCGCGTGCTGGAAAACCTGCTGCTGGACGACGTGCCCGAGGGCGACTACGAACTGATCGCCCTGCCCCTGAAGCTGACCACCTGCGACGCCAGCCCGGTGCGGGCGGTGCTGCGCGAACTGTGAACACAATAGGAGACCAACCGATGACGACCACCCTTCAAGACTGCCAGGCGCTGGACGCGGCCGACCCGCTGCGTGGCCTGCGCGCGCAGTTCAACATCCCCGCCGGCACCATCTACCTGGACGGCAATTCGCTGGGCGTGATGCCCGCCAGCGCACCGGCCCGCGTGGCCGAGGTGGTGACGCGGGAATGGGGCACCGACCTGATCCAGAGCTGGAACAAGCACGGCTGGTTCCAGATGCCGGGCCAGGTGGGCGACAAGATCGCGCGCCTGATCGGCGCCGGTGCGGGCGAGGTGGTGGCCACCGACAGCACCTCGGTCAACCTGTTCAAGGTGCTGAGCGCGGCGCTGAACATGGTGCAGGCCGATGCACCCAATGGCCAATTGACTCGCAAACGGATCATCAGCGAGCGCAGCAACTTCCCGACCGACCTGTACATTGCCGAAGCGCTCTGCAAGCAGCACGGGATGGAACTGGTGCTGCTGGAGCCCGAGGAGATAGCTTCGGCCCTGACCGCCGAGGTGGCCATCCTCATGCTGACGCACGTGAACTACCGCACTGGCGCCATGCACGACATGGCGGCCGTGACCGCTGCCGCCCATGCCGAGGGCATCCTGACGGTGTGGGACCTGGCGCACAGCGCGGGTGCCGTGCCGGTGGACCTGACCGGCGCCAAGGCCGACTTTGCCGTGGGCTGCGGCTACAAGTACCTTAACGGCGGCCCGGGCGCGCCGGCCTTCGTGTGGGTCAATCCGCTGCACGCCAACCGCTTCTGGCAGCCGCTGGCCGGCTGGTGGGGCCATGCGGCGCCGTTCGCCTTCACGCCCGACTACCAGCCCGCCCCGGGCATCACGCGCTACCAGTGCGGCACCCAGCCCATGATCAGCCTGGCCGCGCTGGAGTGCGGTGTGGACACCGTGCTGGCGGCCGAGACCCTGGGCGGCATGGCGGCGCTGCGCGCGAAGTCGCTGGCGCTGACGGACCTGTTCATCCGTCTGGTGGAGGAGCGCTGCGCAGGCCATGGCCTGGGCCTGGCAACGCCCCGCGAGCATGCGCAGCGAGGCTCACAAGTGTGTCTGACAAGGGACGAAGGCGCCTACGCCATCGTGCAGGCGCTCATCGCGCGTGGCGTGGTGGGCGACTTCCGCGCCGGTGATGGCGGCATCCACAAGGACATCCTGCGCTTTGGCTTCACGCCGCTGTACATCGGCTTCGAGGATGTGTGGCACTCGGTGGAGCACCTGAAACAGGTGCTGGAAAGCGGCGAGTGGCAGCGGCCCGAGTTCAACCGCAAGCACGCGGTGACCTGAAGGAGACGCGCCATGACCTGCCCCTATCACGACGCATCACCCGCCTCGAAGCCCGAGTCCATCGTCCACGAGGAGAAGGCGCAGCTGGATTTCAGCCGCGACATGAGCTACGGCGACTACCTGCAGCTGGACGCCATCCTCAGTGCGCAGAATCCGCTGTCTCCCGCGCACGACGAGCTGCTGTTCATCGTGCAGCACCAGACCAGCGAGCTGTGGATGAAGCTGATGCTGCACGAGCTGACCGCCGCCATCGGCAACATTGCCCGCGACGACCTGAACCCGGCGTTCAAGCAGATGGCGCGCGTGTCCAAGATCATGGAACAGCTGGTGCACGCCTGGGATGTGCTGGCCACGATGACGCCGCCGGAGTACAGCGCCATCCGGCCCTACCTGGGCCATTCGAGCGGGTTCCAGAGCTTCCAGTACCGCTGCATCGAGTTCGCGATGGGCAACAAGAACGCGGCCATGCTCAAGCCGCATGCGCATCACCCGGAACGGGCGGCCATGGTGCAGGCCGCGTACGAAGCACCTTCGCTGTACGACGAGTGCCTGCGCCTGCTCGCGCGCCGTGGCATTGCGGTGCCGGCCTCGCACACCGAGCGCGACTGGACGCAGCCCTACCAGGCCAGTGAGGGCGTGGAGCAGGCCTGGCTGCAGGTCTACCGCAACCCGAAGCAGCACTGGGACCTGTACCAGCTAGGCGAGGAGCTGACCGACCTGGAAGACGCCTTCCGACTCTGGCGCTTCCGCCACGTGACCACCGTGGAACGGGTGATCGGGTTCAAGCGCGGCACAGGCGGCACCGGTGGTGTGAGCTACCTGCGCAAGATGCTGGATGTGGTGCTGTTCCCGGAGATCTGGACGCTGCGCACGGCCCTGTGATGGTTTGAGACGGCATACACTGCGGCCACCAAGGGAGTGATCGCCGCATGAGCCTGTTGAAACGTCCGAGTCTGCGCCAGCGACGCCGCAACGGTGCCGTCTGGCTCGGCGCGTTCGGCAGCATCTTCTTTCTGGTGGGCCTGGGGTTCGTGGTGCTGGCGATGGTGCCCACCGTGATCGACAGTGTGCGCATGCGCCAGTGGGAGCCAGTGCAGGCGCAACTGCTGAGCGCGCGCCTGGAATCACTGCGCGGCAGCAAGGGTGGCACCACCTACCGGGCACACGCCACCTACCGCTACGTGGTCAATGGACAGACACACGTGGGCCAGCGGGTGGCGGTGAGCAACACGGCGGACAACGTCGGCGACTTCTGGTACCAGCTGGGCTGGCGTCTGGAGTCCGCGCACCGGCAGGGAAAGCCCGTGACTGCCTGGGTCAACCCGGCAGACCCGACCGATGCCGTCCTGGACCGCAGCCTTCGCTGGCCTCTGCTGGGCTTCTGGGGCATCTTCATCGCGATCTTTGGGGGTGTGGGCCTTGGCATGATGGTGTGGGGCCGACACAACTGGCGCAAGGCTGCGCAGCCAGAGCACCCGCAGGCCGCCACCCAGCCCTGGATGCAGTACCCGGAATGGGCCAGCCCGGCCATTGCATCGAACCTGCGGGCCGAGCGCTGGGTGTTCACCGTCATGGGGGTGGTGTTTCTTGGGTTTGGCGGCGTCGTTAGCGCCATCGCCTTGCCGGATGCGGTCAACGGCCGCCCGATCGTCTGGGTGGTGTTGCTGTTTCCGTTCTTTGGCCTGGTGATGTGCTGGCAGGCTTTCAAGGGCTGGCGCCAGCATCGCCGTTATGGCGCAGCGGCGCTGGTGCTCTCGCCCCACCCTGCCCCCCTCGGCGGGCAGGTGAGCATGCATCTGGACCTACCGCTGCAGGTGGGCCCGCAGGCACGCGTGGTGATGGCGCTCAGTTGCCTGGAGCGCAGCACCAGCGGCAGTGGCGATGATCGCAGCACCAGCGAGCACCTGCAATGGGAAGATGAAGGCGTGGCCCGACTGGTACCCACCGCCGCAGGCACCCGGGTGCAATGGCAGACGGCATTGCCAGGGCACCTGCCGCCATCCTCACCACCTGGAGAAGACGGCACCGCATGGCGAGTCAGCGTTGACGGCCAGGGGCTGGAAGACGGGTTCAGCGCGACGTACGACATCCCCGTGTTTGCCACTGGCGCCAGCGCCAGCTTCGGTGCACCCGATGCCATGTTCGGCACCGCATCGGCGCATCAGGCAGAGGATGAGGCCTTGCTGCGCGAGCGCATCGGCGCCGTCTGCCGCGTTGAGATGGACATGCAAGGGCGCCTGGTGCTGGATCAGCCCTATGCGCGCATGCGGCGCGCGCAACTGCCCTGGCTGTTCATGGGCGTGGTGTTCGTGATCTCGGGCGGCTATCTGTGGAATGTGCGAGCACTGGGCGGGCTGATGGGCATCCTGTTCGGCGGGCTTGGCCTGCTGGCGCTGGTGCTGAGCCTGTGGCTTCTGCTCAACCGGAGAACCACCACCATGGACCGCAGCCAGGGCACCACCATCGTGCGCCGGCTGCTGGGCTTGCCGGTGAGCACGCGCCACTGGGATGCACAGGCCATGGAGGGCCTGAGCGTGCACCGCAGCTACGGCATGCAGGTGAACGGACGGCGACCGGAGAGCATCTGGCAGGTGCGGGCACACCCGCGTCAAGGCAAACCGGTGGTGCTGGCCGACAGCATCAGCGGCGAAGGGGCCGCACGACTGCTGATGCAGGACATCGCCCGGCACACCGGCTGGCGCGCCGCCACCTGAACCGCCGTCGGCTCAGTTGGGCCGGATGTTGTTCTTGCGGATGACCTCGGCCATGGCGGCGGTGTCGGCCTGCATGCGCTTGGCCAGACCCTCGGCCGCGGTACCGGCCACCTGCCAGCCCTGGGCCAGGATCTTCTGGCGCACCTCGGGTTGGCGCACGATGCCGGTCAGCAGGCTGGCCAGCCGGTCGGCGTGGGCCTTGGGCAGGCTGTTCGGGGCCGCGACAGCGTTCCAGATCTCCAGCTGCAGACCCTGGACGCCCGCCTCGGACAGGCTGGGCACTTCGGGTACGACGCTGCTTCGCCCGGCGGACGTGACCCCGATGGCCCTGAGCTTGCCGCCCTTGACCTGTGCCATGGCCAGGCCGGGTGGGAGCAGCGCCATCTGGACCTGGTTGCCCAGCATGCCGGTGATGACCTGAGGGTTGCCCGCGTAGGGCACATGCACTGGCGCAATGCCGGCCTTGGTCTTGAGCAGTTCCATGCCCAGGTGCGCCACCGTGCCGATGCCGGGGGTACCGTAGTTCCAGCGATCACCGGCGCGGCGGGCTTCCGCCAGGAAATCGGCGGGGGTGGCCCCGGGGGCACCAGCGGGTGCGGCCAGCACCAGAGGCGCCACCGCCAGCAGCGACACCGGCTGCAGGTCCTTGAGCGGATCGTAGGGTGTGACCGGGTTCAGGATCCTGGCAATCGTGAGGTTGCCATTGATCATCAGGCCGATGGTGTGATCGTCGGTGGCCCGGGCCACCTGGTCGGCGGCGATGTTGCCGCCGGCGCCCGGACGGTTTTCCACCACCACTGGTTGGCCCAGCGCCTGCGACAGCGGCTCGGCAATGGTGCGGGCCATGAGGTCTGGCGACGACCCGGCGGGAAAGCCCACCAGGATCTTCAGCGGCTTGCTCGGCCAGGGGACCGCCTTCTGCGCCCAGGCGGGCATGGCGATGCCAGCGGCCAGCGCCACAGCGGCACAAAGGATCGATCGACGGTGATGGTGTGATACTGGTTTGGTCATGGCCGCAGGGGTCCTTGTCGGGCGATGAAATTCAGTCGGCCAGCGGCGGTGGGCCGCTGTAGAGCCAGGCTTGGTCGAGCAGCGATTCTCCCAGCATGGCCATGGCCGCATTGCGCCCCAGGCGCACCAGCCCATCGGCATGGAAGATGCGCCCGTTGCGCTCGGAGCGCGCCTGCACGCGGGCATTGCGTGCCCAGCGGGTGCGGGCGTAGCGCCCGAACAGGGCGGACCAGTCGATGTCACCGTGGGTGGCCGAACGCAGTTGGCCCAGGGTCCAGGCGTCCTCGATGGCCATGGCCGCCCCCTGGGCCAGATAGGGCCGCAGCGGGTGCGCGGCATCACCCAGCAGGGCCACACGGCCACAGGCATGCTCGTCGGCACCGGCCACCGGCGGGCGGTCGTTCAGCGCCCAGAGCTTCCACTCCTGCGCCGCATCGATCATGGCCATCAGGTCGGCACAGGCCGGACCGAGCGTGCGCTTGAGATCGGCCGCATGGGCTTCGTGTGTCCAGCTCTGCGGATCGCTGTCCACATGGCCGCCGTGCCCCTGCCCGATCACGCCTTCGACCACAGCGACCAGGTTGAAGATCTCGCCGCGCCGCACCGGGTAGTGCACCACATGCAGACGCGGACCAAGCCATGCGGTGACGACGGGACGTCTGAGGGCCTGCGGCAGGCGCGCCGGATCGACCAGGCCGCGGTAAGCCAGGTGGCCACTGGCCCGCACCGGCTGTGCGCCCAGCAGTTGAAGGCGCACCCGGCTCCAGAGGCCGTCGGCGCCGACCAGGGCGGCCCCTTCAAAGACACGGTCGTCCTCGCAGTGGACGGTGACCCCCAGGGGGGACTCCTCATAGGAGGACACGCGGGCGTCGAGCGCGATGGTGGCCAGCGGCTGCTCGCGCAGGGCCTTGAGCAGCAGGCCGTGCAGGTCGGCGCGGTGGATGGTGGCGTAGGGTTTGCCGTAGCGGGCCTGAACCATGGCGCCCAGGCGCAACTGCCCCAGCGTGGCGGACGAGTGGGCATCGCGCACCTGCAGCGACTCGGGGAAGGCGGCGCAGGCGGTCAGCGCATCGGCCAGACCCCAGTCGTGCAGGACACGCACCGCATTGGGCCCGAGCTGGATGCCCGCGCCCACCTCGGACAGGCGCGTGGCCTGTTCCAGCACCTGAACCGGCTGCCCGGCCCGTGAAAGGGCCAGCGCGCACGCCAGCCCGCCTATACCGCCGCCGGCAATGATGACCTGTGAATTCATGAAGGGGCATTGTGCCCCGGCGACCGGCGATCGGGTTGACCGAGGTCAGAAGGCCTGCGTGTCAGGCGATGCGTCCGAACCAGAACAGCGAAAGACCGGCCGAGAGCATGACCAGCACCGCCGCGGCCAGAGCCAGCAGGCCGGAGATCTCTGTTTCCTTCTTCTCCACGGTCAGGCGGGTGCTCAGCGACTCATAGACCTTCTTGAGGTTCTCGGCAGTACCGGCGTAGAAGTACTCGCCCTGCGTCACACGGGCGACGTCCTTGAGGCTCTCCTCGTCCAGACGCACACGCATGGACCAGCCTTCAAAGCCGATGACCTCACCTTCGACCGTGCCCACACCCACCGTATAGACCTTGACGCCGCGTTCGGCGGCCATGTGCGCGGCCTCTTCAATGTCCACCCCGGTGGTGCGCTGGCCATCGGTCAGCAGAATGATGGCGGCCGAACTGTACGAGCCTGCGGGCACAGGCTGGAAGGGTTTGGCGTCCTGGGGGGACGGCTTCTGGTCGATGGCGCGCCCCTGCGGGGCGAACGGGTCGCGCTGGCGGCCGTAGGTGACGCTGGCCAGGTCCACCTGACCCGGAAACAGCTCGGACAGGGCCACCACGATGGCGCTGCCGATGGCGGTGGCGCGCTGCAGCTGGAACTTGTCGATCGCGGCGTTGAGATCTTCGCGGCTGAGCGTGACCGGCTGCACCACCTGGGCCGAACCGGCAAAGGCCACGATACCGACCTTGACGTGGCGCGGCAGCTCCTGCAGAAAGGCCTTGGCCGCGTTCTGCGAGGCGACCAGACGGTTGGGCTGCACATCGGTGGCGCGCATGCTGCCAGACACATCCATGGCCAGGATGATGGTCTGCTGGGTGGAAGGCAGCACGATGGTGGCCATGGGACGGGAAGCGGCCAGCAGCATCGCTGCAAAGGCCAGCAACAACAGCACCGGCGGCACATGGCGGCGCCAGCCAGGACCGCGGCCCGCGGCCTCGCGCACGATGGACAGGGACGCCAGCTGCAGCGCCGAACGCCGTCGACGGCGCATCAGCCACCAGTACAGCAGCACCAGCACCGGCAAGGACAGCAAGAGCCACAGCAGCTCCGGCCACAGGAAGGAGACAGGCAGGGATTTCATGCGGACACTCCCAGGTGCGCGGGCAGGCCACGCCGCACGCCCAGACGGCGGCGACGCAGATCCACGAATCTCAGAATGGCATCGGCCAGATCATCATCGGTGGACAGCTCCAGCGTGTCCACCCCGGCGCGCGCCAAGGCCTCCCTCAGTTCGGCTTCGCGCTGGGCCGCGATGCGGGCGAAGCGCTGGCGGAAACCGCCATCGTTGGTGTCCACCAGCATCTGCTCACCGGTTTCGGCATCGCGCACTGTGACCAGACCCAGGTTCGGCAGTGCCAGTTCCAGAGGGTCCAGCAGGCGCACGGCCACCACGTCGTGCCGGCGCGCGAGCTCGCCCAGGGGCTTGTCCCAGCCAGGTTCACTGATGAAGTCCGACACCACGAACACGGTGCTGCGCTGGCGAAGGGTGTGCTGGGCAGCACGCAGCAGTTCGGCCAGTTGGGTCGGTCCGTGTGGCTTGGCACCGGACCTGGCGGGTACACCCGACGGGGCTATCAGCAACTGCAGCAGCTGAAGCACCTGCATGCGCCCGCCCCGGGCAGGCAGCACGGTGTCCACCGCCGCCCGCCCCTGGCCGCCGTAGAGCATGGCGCCCACCCGGTTGCCATGGCGGGACAGCAGGCGCGCAAGCACGGCGGCAAAGCCCTGCAGCACATCGCGCTTGCGCTGGGTGCCGGAGCCGAAGTCCACCGAGGGGCTGAGGTCCAGCAGGAACCAGGCCGCCATTTCGCGGTCCTCGGTGAACACCCGCACGTGCGGCTGCTGCAGTCGGGCGGTCACGTTCCAGTCGATGTGGCGCACGTCGTCGTGCAGCTGGTATTCGCGCAGGTCGGCCAGGTCCAGACCGGTGCCGCGCATCAGCGTCCGGTAGTCGCCCTGCAGCAAGCCGTCCAGCCGGCGGATGACGGTCCACTCCAGCCGCTTGAGCAAGGCGTCGGCCTGACCCGCACGCACGGCCACCGGTGGGGGTGAGGCCGGTGGCTTCACGCGTGATCCGAACAGGCCGAACAGCATGGCGGAAGCCTCAGGCCACTTTCTTCTCGATGTCCAGCGGCTTGGCCGGTGGGGGTATCACCTTCATGATCCGCGCGACGATGTCCTCGGCACCCAGCCCTTCGGACAAGCCCTCGTAGGACAGCACGATGCGGTGGCGCAGGACATCAGGCACCAGATCGACCATGTCCTCGGGCAGTGCATAGCTGCGGCCACGGAGCAGGGCCAATGCGCGTGCGCCTTCGACCAGACCAATGGTGGCGCGCGGGCTGGCGCCGTAGGTGATCAGGCGCGCCGTGTCGGCGATGCCGTGTTTCTCGGGCGTGCGGGTGGCCGACACCAGCTTGACCGCGTACTGGATCAGCGACGGGTCGACATAGACCTCGCTGCACTGGCGCTGCAGCTGGGCCAGCTGGTCGGTGGTGGCAATCGCCTGCACCTGCACCGCCGACCCGGTGACGCGCTCGACAATGACGTACTCCTCTTCGTCGGTGGGGTAGTCGACCAGCACCTTCATCATGAACCGGTCCACCTGCGCCTCAGGCAGCGGGTAGGTACCCTCGGTCTCGATCGGGTTCTGCGTGGCCATCACCAGGAAAGGATGCGGCACCCGGTGGGTCTCACCCGCGATGGTCACCTGCCGCTCCTGCATCACCTCCAGCAGGGCGCTCTGGACCTTGGCGGGCGCCCGGTTGATCTCGTCGGCCAGCAGCAGGTTGGCAAACACCGGCCCGAGCGAGGTGCTGAACTCGCCCGTCTTCTGGTTGAAGATGCGGGTGCCGATCAGGTCGGCTGGCACCAGGTCGGGCGTGAACTGGATGCGCTTGAACCGCCCTTGCACCACGTTGGCCAGGGTCTTGACGGTCAGCGTCTTGGCCAGACCGGGCACGCCCTCGACCAGCAGATGACCCTGGGCCAGCATGGCCACCATCACGCGTTCCAGAAAGCGGTCCTGGCCCACCACCACGCGCTTGACCTCGTAGAGGATCTGCTCCATCAGCTGGGCGTTGTCCTGCGTATTGCGATCGCTCATGTGCGGCTCCTGGAATCAGAAAGGGGGAAGCCCGGCGGCCTGGGCCGCGCTCTCAATGGGCACGGCAAAGCCGATGCCCGCAAAGGTGCGGGCCTTGGTGGGGTTGAGGATGCCGGTGACGATGCCCACCACCTCGCCATCCATGGTGACCAGCGGCCCCCCGGAGTTGCCGGGATTGGCGGCGGCGTCGAACTGGATCAGGTTCTCGATGTCCTGCTGGCCCTCGGGTGCGCGAAACGACCGGCCGAAGCCCGAGATGACGCCTGCCGAGACCGAGGGACCGATGCCGAAGGGGAAGCCCACCGCCACCACCTGGTCACCGGGCAGCAGATCGCTGGTGGACCGCATGGTCGCGGCCTGCAGGTCATCGGGCACGGTGTCCGCCTGCAGTACCGCCAGGTCGTTCTGGGCCTGCACACCGGTCACGCTCGCGCCGGCATCAGACCCATCTGCAAACACGATGCGCAGCCGGTCGGCCCCCTGCACCACATGCAGGTTGGTCAGGATGACGCCCCGATCGACGATGACCACGCCTGTGCCGACGCCGTGGTCCTCTTCCTCACCCTTGCGGTTGCGCACAAAGGCTTCGACACGGACCACCGAGGGACGTACCTTCTCGGCCGCACGGGCCGCCGGTGAAGGCAGCACCTGCGTGGTCAGCGTGCGCAGCACCGCGGCATCGATGTCTTTCTGGGTCAGGGCCTGACCGGCGCCCACCCTGCCCTGCCAGAGGCTCACACCCAGCGCCACGGACAGCAACAACAGGCTGGCCCACATCACGCGCGGGTCGGTGGCGGCCCGGCCCATCCTCTGGCGCCAGGAGGATCTGGTCGACGGCGCACCAGTTGCCTCGGGCCGGGCCGGTTCATCGCGCACAGCTGGCACACCCGTCAGCGGACCGGTGCGCGGCGTACGGCTGTAGAGGGCAGGCTTTCGCATCGCGACTCCTGTGGCGCCCGGCCTTGGGCGGTGAAGTCACATGATGCCGCGATGTGGTCCCCCACTCAAGCGCCGGGGTATTCAAACGCAGCAGAGACGGCACAATGCGTGCTCGGGGCAGGTGCTCCGCACGAGGATGACCGACATGACCAAAACACTGCTGACCTTGCTCATGGCCGCTCTGGCCCCGATGGCCCAGGCCAACACCGAGTTCAGGAACGTGCCCTTGCCGCTGCAGAAGGCCCTTCACGGCAACGCCCTGAAAACAGCGCAAATGGACAGTGGCGTGTTGCGCCTGCAATCCACCAAGGCCGATGTGTCCGAACTGGTGTACGCCACCTTCATCTTTCACAACATCTGTGGTGAGCAGTGGATGAATCCACAGCAATTCAAGAACTTCGGGCTGCAGCGCGTCGAGCTGATCAATGCCAACGGGTCGCAAGGCTTCGCTTTTGATGCCCGCGGCGATGTGTGCCAGGAGATGGGCAAGCTGGGCAAGAACTTCCGCAGCTTCATTGCCCAGTACACCGTCAAGTGCGAAACGGGCGGTTGCCCGCAACGTCCATGAAGCGACTCGGAAAACTTCTGCTGGGCGGTGTGCTGGTGCTGGCCGTGGCCGGTACCGCCGGCTGGTTCAGCCTGGACAAGGAAACCCGCGGCCTGCTCAAGACCGTGCCCACCAACCGAGACCTGCTGTTCTGGAGCGTGCCGCAACGCGATGCAGCCTTCCGCGCGCTGGACCGCATCTCCCTGCTGGCCAAGTGGCGCGACATCCACACGGCCGGCACGCCCCGCCCGCTGCCCGCCGGTTCGCCGCTGGCGTTGCCCGTTGACATCGACGCCTACATGGCCGGCCAGCGCAGCGCGGCACTGCTGATCCTGCACAAGGGCCAGCTGCGCCTGGAGCGCTACGGGCTGGACTTCGATGCCCAGGGGCGCTGGACCAGCTTTTCGGTGGCCAAATCCTTCACCTCCACCCTGGTGGGTGCCGCGCTGCGCGACGGACACATCAAGAGCATGGACGACAAGGTCAGCGACTACATCCCGCAGATGAAGGGCTCGGCGTATGACGACGTGAGCATCAGTCAGCTGCTGACCATGACCTCGGGCGTGCGCTGGAACGAGGACTACGACGACCCGGCATCGGACGTGGCACGGTTCAACAATCACCAGCCCGAGCCCGGTGTGCCCGCCATCGTGAGCTACCTGCGCCAGCTACCGCGTGAGGCCCCACCCGGCCAGCGCTGGCTCTACAGCACCGGCGAGACCAACCTGGTGGGCATCCTGATCAGCCAGGCCACCGGCAAACCCCTGTCGCAGTACCTGCAGGAAAAGGTCTGGGGGCCGGTGGGCATGGAACAGCAGGCCACCTGGATCCTGAGCAAGACGGGAGAGGAAATCAGCGGCTGCTGCATCCAGGCGTCGGCGCGCGACTATGCGCGCTTTGGCCAGTTCATCCTGGAAGGTGCCCGGATCAATGGACAAAGCATCCTGCCCGATGGCTGGCTGCAGCAGGCCGGCACCCGCCAGGCCGACATCGGCCAGCCCGGACGCGGCTACGGCTACCAGTGGTGGACCTACGACGACGGCGGCTTTGCCGCCCGCGGCATCTTCGGCCAGGGCATCTTCATCGACCCCCGACGCCAACTGGTCATCGTCTCCAACGCGAACTGGGCGGGCGGTGCCCGCGACCCCAAGGCCACGGACGCCCGCGAAGCCTTCTACCGTGCGGTGCAGCAGGCGGTGGACGCCGAGGCGCCTCAGGCCGCCAACAACTGACGCAGCACGTAGGGCAGGATGCCACCGGCGCGGTAGTAGGCCACCTCGACCGGGGTGTCGATGCGCAGGGTCACGGTGATCTCGTGCACCGAGCCGTCGGCACGGGTGATGCGCAGTGTGGCATCGCTTTGCGGCAGCAGGTCCGGGTGCGGGATCACATCGATCAGCTCGCTGCCGGTCAGCCCCAGGCTTTCCCACGAGTCACCGGCGCGGAACTGAAGCGGCAGCACGCCCATGCCCACCAGGTTGCTGCGATGGATGCGCTCGAAACTGCGCGCCACCACCGCGCGGATACCCAGCAGCTGCGTGCCCTTGGCCGCCCAGTCGCGGCTGGAACCGGTGCCGTATTCCTCGCCGGCGAACACCACCGTGGGCACGCCCTGCGCCTGGTAGCGCATGGCCGCGTCGTAAATGGACAGGGTCTCGCCCTGTGGCTGGAACAGCGTCAGGCCGCCTTCCACCCGCGATCCGTCGGCCTGCGGGGGCAGCATCAGGTTCTTGATGCGCACGTTGGCAAAGGTGCCGCGCATCATGACCTCATGGTGTCCGCGGCGTGCGCCGTAGCTGTTGAAGTCGGCCTTGGCCACGCCATGGGCGGTGAGCCACTGGCCCGCCGGTGAACTCTCCTTGATCGAGCCGGCCGGCGAGATGTGGTCGGTGGTGATCGAATCACCGAACAGGGCCATGATGCGCGCGCCCTGCACCGACACCTGGCCGTCGGCGGCTGGCGGCTGCAACTCGAAGCGCTGGAAGAACGGCGGCTCGGCAATGTAGGTGCTGGCCGGCCAGCGATAGGTGTGGCCGGTGCCGCCCTTGATCTTCTCCCACAGGGCACCCGGGTCGGTGCGGACCTGCGCATAGTTGTCCCGGTAGGCCTTGCCCTTCATGGCGTGCTTCATCAGCGCGTGGATCTCGTCGCTGCCCGGCCAGATGTCGCCCAGGAACACCGGCTGGCCACCCTTGCCGGTGCCCACGGGCTCGGTCATGAGGTCACGGGTCACGTTGCCGGCAATCGCGTAGGCCACCACCAGCGGTGGGCTGGCCAGGAAGTTGGCCTTGAGGTTGGGGTGAATGCGCGCCTCGAAATTGCGGTTGCCCGAGAGCACCGCCGCGCAGACCAGGTCGTTGCGGGTGATGACCTCGTTGAGCTCGGGCGTGAGATCGCCCGCGTTGCCGATACATGTCGTGCAGCCATAGCCGGCCAGCGCAAAGCCCAGCTTCTCCAGATAGGGCAGCAGACCGGTCTCGCGCAGGTACTCGGTGACGATGCGAGAGCCCGGCGCGAGCGAGGTCTTGACGTGTGGCTTGACCTTGAGCCCCGCCTCCACGGCCTTCTTGGCCAGCAAGCCGGCGGCCAGCAGCACGCCCGGGTTGCTGGTGTTGGTGCAGCTGGTGATGGCCGCAATCAGCACGTCGCCATTGCGGATGTCGATGCCGCTGGTGGTCGGGAACACCCGGTCGAGCTGGTCGGCTGGCTGGTTGAAGCCGTTCTCGGCGTTGGGTTTGCTGAACAGGCTGCTGAACTGCGCCGCCACCTGCCCGAGCTCGATACGGTCCTGCGGACGCTTGGGACCGGCCAGGCTGGGCGCGACCGTCCCCAGGTCCAGCGTGACCACCTGCGAATAGTCGATCTCACCACGGCGCGGCACCCCGAACAGGCCTTGCGCGCGGAAGTAGGCCTCGAAGGACTCGATCTCCGCCTTGCTGCGACCTGTGCCACGGAAGTAATCCAGCGTCTTCTCGTCCACCGGGAAGAAGCCCATGGTGGCCCCGTACTCGGGCGCCATGTTGGCGATGGTGGCGCGGTCCGGCAGCGCCAGCGAAGCTGTGCCCTCGCCAAAGAACTCGACGAACTTGCCCACCACCTTGTGCCGCCGCAGGATCTCGGTAACAGTCAGCACCAGATCGGTGGCGGTGCAGCCTTCGCGCAGCCGGCCGGTCAGCTCGAACCCAACCACGTCAGGCGTGAGGAAGTACACCGGCTGACCCAGCATGGCCGCCTCGGCCTCGATGCCCCCGACACCCCAGCCCACCACACCGATGCCATTGATCATGGTGGTGTGGCTGTCGGTGCCCACCAGCGTGTCCGGGTAGTACAGCCCGCCCTTGAGGTGAACCCCGCGCGCCAGGTGCTCCAGATTGACCTGGTGCACGATGCCGAAACCTGGCGGCACCACACCGAAGGTGTCGAAGGCCTGCATGCCCCACTTCATGAACTGGTAGCGCTCCTTGTTGCGCTGGAATTCCAGGCGCATGTTCAGATCCAGCGCGTTCTTCGTGCCGTAATGGTCCACGGTGACCGAGTGGTCCACCACCAGATCCACCGGTACCAGCGGCTCGATCTTCTTCGGATCCTGCCCCAGACGCTGGGCCACGCTGCGCATGGCCGCCAGATCAGCCAGCAGGGGCACACCGGTGAAATCCTGCAGCACCACCCGTGCCACGGTGAACGGGACCTCGTCGGTGCGTGGCGCGTTGGGCTGCCAGCTGGCCAGTTGCTTCACATGCTCGGGCAACACCCGTTCGCCATCGCAATGGCGCAACACGCTCTCGAGCACGATGCGCAGCGAATGTGGCAGCCGTGAGACCGTCGGAAACTGCCTGGCCAGCGCAGGCAAGGAATACAGACGCCCCGACTTGCCCGATGCCGTTCGAAACGACTTGAGGGTGTTGGCAAACGGATGACGGAAACGCGACGACGGACTCATGGGGTCTTCCCTTTATTCGAAACCAGCAGCACAAGATTCGATTCTCGGCACAGGGGCTTTTCCGCGCCGATACAGGGGTTAAGCCTTTTCGGGTCGGCGCGAGGCACAACCGTCATGCAAATCAGGGCATCACCTCTCCGAAGGCTTCACGCAGATCCAGGGTACTGCGTCGGCCGATGTGCCGCCGGTTCTCGTGCAGCCAGCGGTCAGCCGCCTCTGCGCCACGCTCGAACAGCATCGACAGGAAAGGCCACTGGGTCTGCACCTTGCTGCCGGCACCGAGCTCAGCCAGTGCCTGCCCCCCTTCGACACGATGCACCTTCAGGGCATCGATGCGTGCGAACAGCGGATTGCGGTAGTGATGTCCGGGGCGTCCTTCATCGGCGATGAGCTGCTTGAGCAAGGCGATGGAGCGCAACTCCTTGAGCAGGCTGGCGTTGAAGGTCACTTCGTTGATGCGATCCAGAATGGCCTCTGCGCTGACGGGCACTTCATCACGCAGACTCGGGTTGATCTGCACCAGCAGGAGGTCTTGCGCAGCGCTTTCGCTGATCAGCGGCAACAGGGTCGGGTTGCCGGCGTAACCGCCATCCCAGTACGCCTCGCCATCGATCTCCACCGCCTGGAACAGCAATGGCAGACAGGCCGAAGCGAGCACCACGTCGACGCTGAGTTCGTGCTGGCGGAAGGTGCGCAGGGCACCGGTGCGCACCTGGGTGGCAGCAATGAACAGCTGTGTCTTGTTGCAGCCGCACACCCGATCGAAATCCACAGTCTCGCGCAACACATCCCGCAAGGGGTTGAGGTTCAGCGGGTTGAGCTGATAGGGCGAGAACTGGCTGCCCAGCACGCTGACAGCCTGGCGCCAGGGCGCCGTCCATGCAGCCAGCCACGGATTGTCGGGACCCCACAGTGCCGCCGCCGGTCCCATCTCCAGCGCATGGAAGGGAGATGTCTGTGCCACCCGGCGCCAGAACCGGCCCAGGCACTCGCGCGCGCCATCGCGTCCCCCCTCCATCAGCCCGGCCGCCAGTGCCACCGCGTTCATGGCCCCCGCACTGGTGCCACTGACACCGGCGATTTCCAGACTGTCGTCCTGCAGCAGACGGTCCAACACGCCCCAGGTGAACGCGCCGTGCGAGCCACCGCCCTGCAGGGCCAGATCGATCTGCTGTCGCTTGTGTTTGGTCATGGGTACTCCCGAATGCAGGGGTTCATTGTGCAGCCGGCTCCCGCTGCACGGCAGACGGGTCGTGCGGTATTCCGCAATCGGTGCAGCGCTGGCATGATGCACGCGCCACACACATGCGAATGCCCATGTCCTACATGCTCCTGATCATCGAACCGGCCGGCCAACGCGCCACCCGCACCGAAGCCGAAGGCCGCGAGGCCTACGCCGCCATGCAACGGTTCGGACAGGCCATCGCTGCCAAGGGGCAGCTCAGGGCCGTCGAATCCCTGGCCTCGTTGGCCCACGCGGTGCGCGTCACCCACGCCAGTGGCCAGCCCCAGGTGCTCGATGGCCCGTTTGCCGAGGCCAAGGAGATGATCGGCGGCTTCTTTCTGCTGCAGAACGTCACCCGTGAAGAAGCCCTGGCCTGGGCACACGCCTGCCCTGCAGCCCAGTGGTGCACCGTGGAGGTGCGGGCGCTGGCGCCGTGCTTTGACGACAGCGTCGATACCTAGGGTTTTCACTGAGAAAGCGGTTGTCGAAATCAGGCGGGCTGTTTCGTCGTGGCATTGAAACCCCATCAGGAGCAACCATGTCCACCTTGCATTTCGACATCCACATCAACGCACCGCGCGAGCACGTCTGGCGCACCATGCTGTTCACGCCCAGCTACGAGCGGTGGACCGCGTCCTTCTGTGAAGGCTCGCGCTACGAAGGCAGCTGGGATGCCGGATCGATCATCCGCTTCCTGGCGCCCAACGGCGACGGCATGGTTTCCGAGATTGCGGAACACCGTCCGGCCCAGTTCCTGTCGATCCGTCACATCGGCGCCATCGCCAATGGCGTGGAAGACACGACCAGCGAGTCCGTTCGTGCCTGGGCCCCCTGTTTCGAGAACTACACCTTCACTGACGAAGCCGGTGGTACCCGACTGCGCATCGATGTCGATGTGTTCGGTACCTACGAGGACTGGATGAACCAGACCTGGCCCCAAGCCTTGCAGGCCCTCAAGGCGATCTGCGAGACCCCCACCTGACCACTCCACCGAAGGAAGCACCATGACCCCCCCTGTCCCCATGTGCCCCGTCGTGCACTTTGAGATGCCCTACCAGGACCGCGAACGCGCGGCGCGCTTCTATGCTGCCGTTTTCGGCTGGACCCACCAGATGATGGGACCGGAGATGGGCGAGTACCTGCTGGTCAACACGGTTGAGAACGGACCCCGGCCTGGCGTGCTGCCAGAGGCACCGGTGGCCGCCATCCACGGCGGGCTCTATCCGAAGGACCCGGCCTCTCCCATTCAGCACCCGTCGGTCGTGATTGCAGTGGAGGATATCCGTGCCGCGATGGAGCGGGTCCGGACGGCCGGCGGACAAGTGCTGGGCGAGCCCATGACCATCCCGGGCGTCGGCGAATACGTGGCCTTCGAAGACACCGAGGGCAACCGCAACAGCATCATCCAGCCGAGCATGGGAGACCAGCCATGCGCTTCATGATCATCGTCAAGTCCTGTCCCGAGTTTGAGGCCGAGCTGATGCCCGACGCGCCGGAAGAACTCATGGCCGAGATGGCCGCCTACCACGAAGAGCTGGCACGCGCTGGGGTGTTGCTCGACGGCAGCGGACTGCATCCCAGCCGCACGGGTTGGCGGATTCACTACGACGAAGACGGCGGCCGCCGGGTCGTCGATGGACCTTTCGCCGAAGCCAAGGAGCTGATTGCTGGCTACACCCTGATTCAGGTGCGATCGCGCGAAGAGGCCCTGGAGTGGAGCCGGCGCTTTCCCAACCCGGCCGGCCGTGGGAAGGCGGCGGTGATCGAGCTGCGTCAGCTGATCGAGCTCGACGAGTTCCCGCCCAGCCAGGCGCTGGACCAGATGCGGGCCATCGATGGCCTGAGCAACACCTGAGGGAGTGCCCGCCATGTTTCGACAAATCTTTGTGAACCTTCCCATCCACGACATGGCCCGCTCGCAGGCCTTCTTCAAGGCCCTGGGGCTGAGCTTCAACCCCCGTTTCACGAACGAACAGGGCGCCTGCCTGGAGATTGGCGAGAACTTCTACGCCATGCTGCTGGTCGAGCCGTTCTTCCAGGGCTTCACGAAGAAGCCGGTCAGCAACGCCCACCAGAGCACCGAGGTGCTGCTGGCCCTGTCGGTGGACAGCCGCGCCGAGGTCGAAGAGGTCATCCGCAAGGCGGTGGCCGCAGGAGCCACCACACCGGTCGAACCCAAGGACTACGGCTTCATGTACCAGCACGGCTTTGCCGACCTGGATGGGCACCAGTGGGAGGTGTTCTGGATGGACGAGGCCGCCGCGCCTGAGCAGATGTAGTCGGCGGGCGTGCATTCCGCGGTTCACGACACCATCGCCGCCGTCTGGCGCATCGAGTCCGCCCGCATCGTGGCGGCCGTGGCACGGCGGGTGCGGGACCTTGGCGTGGCCGAAGAGCTGGCACAGGATGCCCTGGTGGCTGCGCTGGAGCGCTGGCCATTGGACGGCCTGCCCGACAAGCCCGCCGCGTGGCTGATGACCACCGCCCTGAACCGCGCCCTGGACCACCTGCGCCACCGGCAGATGACCAGCCAGCGCCACGACGACATCGCCGCCGACACCGAAGCGCTGCAGGCCCATGTGGTGCCCGACTTCAGCGACGAGCTCGATCACCGGCGGGAACAGGCCACCATCGGTGACGATCTGCTGCGACTGATCTTCACCGCCTGCCACCCGGTGCTGGGTGCCGAAGCCCGGGTGGCACTCACGCTCAAGCTGCTGGGCGGTCTGTCGACGGCCGAAATCGCCCGGGCCTACCTGGTGCCCGAGACCACCATGGCCCAGCGCATCGTGCGGGCCAAGCGCACACTGGCCGAGGCGGGTGTCCTCTTCGAAGTCCCCCAGGGTCAGGAACTGGCCCGCCGCCTGGGTTCGGTGCTGGAGGTGATCTACCTGATCTTCAACGAAGGCTACACCGCCACCAGCGGCACTCACTGGATGCGCCCCGCCTTGTGCGACGAAGCCCTGCGCCTGGGGCGTGTGCTGGCGCAACTGGCGCCTGAGGAGGCCGAGGTGCATGGCCTGGTCGCGCTGATGGAAATCCAGGCCTCGCGCACCGCCGCGCGCACCGATCCTCAGGGACGCCCCATTCTGCTGGCCGATCAGAACCGGGCCCGCTGGGATCACCTGCTCATCCGACGCGGTCTGGCCGCCCTGGACCGCGCCCAGGCGCTCCATCAAGGCGCCGGCCGCTACCGGCTCCAGGCGGAGATTGCAGCCTGCCATGCCCGCGCGCTGCAGGCCCGCGACACCGACTGGCATCGCATCGCCATGCTCTATGGTGCGCTGATGCAAGTCGCTCCATCGCCCGTGATCGAACTCAACCGCGGCGTGGCGGTGGGCATGGCCGAAGGGCCCACCGCTGGTCTGGCCGTGGTCACCCCTCTGCTCAACGACAAGACCCTGCAGCGCTACCCCTGGCTGTGGGCGGTGCATGGTGACCTGTTGGAGCGATTGGGCCGGCATGCCGAAGCCCGCAGCACCTTCGAACGCGCGGCCAGCCTCGCGGGCAACGATCAGGATCGCCACACCTTGCTGCGGCGCGTGTCAAACGCCTCACGGGACTGAAAGGCCGTCACACGGCTTTCACGCCGGCGACGGATGATGCGCCAGCCCACCTGCCCTTGCGTGACCAAGGCCAGGTGAGACATCATGACCACTACAGACCGGGAGGAAACCATGCCGAACATGCTTCGCCACGCCATCACTGCGACCGCCGCCCTGCTGAGCGCCGCGGTCTGGGCACAACCCATCACCGCCCCAGCCCGTGCCACCGGCGCCACGGAACGGCCCAGCCATGTTCAGCTGGGACCACGTCCCTTCTTTCTTGCCGATGACATGGCCGATGGCCCGCTCAAGCAGCAGCTTCAGCAATGCGCGCAACGCGGTCGTTTCACACCGCGCGACTTTTCCATCGGCCACCGCGGTGCCCCGATGCAGTTCCCCGAGCACACGGTGGAGTCCTATGTGGCGGCCGCTCGCATGGGTGCCGGCATCCTGGAATGCGACGTGACCTTCACCAAGGATCACGAACTGGTCTGCCGCCACGCCCAGAACGACCTGCACACCACCACCAACATCCTGCTCACGCCGCTGGCGGCCAGGTGCACCCAGCCCTTTGTGCCCGCCGTGCTCGACGTCGATGGCAAGGTGGTGACGCCAGCCAAGGCCGAGTGCCGCACCAGCGACATCACCCTGGCCGAGTTCCGCACCCTCAGGGGAAAGATGGACGCCTTCAACCCGGCCGCCCGCACGCCCGCACAGTACGTGGCCGGCACCGCCAACTGGCGCACCGATCTGTATTCGGGCCCGACCAGCGGGACGCTGATGACCCACGCCGAGAGCATCGAGCTGTTCAAACGGCTGGGCGTCAAGATGACCCCCGAACTCAAGAGCCCCAGCGTGCCCATGCCGTTCAACGGCTTCAGCCAAGAAGCCTACGCACAGAAAATGATCGACGAGTACAAACGCGCCAGTGTGCCTGCGCGGCAGGTGTACCCGCAGTCCTTCGACATCCGGGATGTGCTGTACTGGGTGGCCAAAGAACCGGCTTTCGGCCAGCAGGCGGTGTACCTGGATGACGCCGACAAGGCCGCCGACCTGCCCGATCTGGCCACCCTGAAGGACTACAAGGCCAAGGGCATCAACATCTGGGCGCCACCCACCTTTGCCCTGCTGGCCGCGGAGAACGGCCGTATCGTGCCCTCGCAGGCCGCCAGGGATGCCAAGGCCGCCGGACTGGGTCTGATCACCTGGACGCTGGAGCGCTCGGGCGTGCTGGCCGACGGCAACAACGGCTGGTACTTCCAGACCTTCGACAGCGCCGTGCGGCGCGAGGGTGACATGCTGCAGGCCCTGCACGTGCTGGCGCAGGACGTTGGGGTGATGGGCGTGTTCTCGGACTGGCCGGCCACCACCACCTTCTACGCCAACTGCATGGATTTGCGCTGAAGGCTTCAGTCCTTTGGCTGAAAGGCGCGCATGGCATCGGCCAGCCCAAGGCACTGTCGGTCGGCCAACCCGGCGATGGCGCCTTCGCGGTCGCGTGCCTCCTTGTTCTGGCTCAGCTTGAACTTGCCCTCCAGCCGCTGCAGGCTGACCTCAATGCCCACAATGGCGGCCAGCATCTGGTCGATGTAGTCGGCCGGTGAGTCGCCCATCATCCAGGGCTTGGCCTGGCCAGAGCGTTTTTCGTGCTCGCGCGTCAGGCGCGCCACCAGGCCGCGGACGAATCGCTCCTGGTCCATGACGGTCAGTTGGCCGTGCACATGGACCACCTGGTAGTTCCAGGTGGGCACCTGGCGGTGGGTTTCGTGCTTGCTGGGATACCAGTTGGGCGAAATGTAGCCAGCCTCGCCGCGGAAGATGACCATGGCCGCCATCCCGCCATCGGCCGGCACCTGCTGCCACAGCGGATTGGCGCGGGCCACGTGGGCGCGCAGCACACCGGCGGCCTCGTCCACCTCGAACGGCAGGTGGTTGGCGTCCAGCCCCTGCGGGCCGTGGATGACCAGGGCGCCCAGCGGGTGGGAGCGCATCAGTGCCAGCAGCGCGGCACGGTCGTCTGAGGTGTTGAAGTGGCTCGGGTTGTACACGGTCGTCCATCCTTCTCGCAAGGGCACTTGGCCGCTGAATTGTGTGAACCGGCCGCTTCCGGGACAATATCAGGTTCACCATGAAATCACCCGAACTGCTCCTGCCCGCCGGCTCGCTGCAACGCATGCGCGCCGCCTTCGACTTTGGCGCCGACGCCGTCTACGCCGGCCAGCCGCGCTACAGCCTGCGCGCCCGCAACAACGAATTCCGGCTGGAGCAGATTGCCCAGGGCATTTCCGAAGCGCACCAGCGCGGCAAGAAGTTCTTTGTCACCAGCAACCTGATCGCCCACAACGACAAGCTGCGCACCTACCTGCGCGACCTGCAGCCGGTGGTGGAGCTGCGTCCCGACGCGCTGATCATGGCCGACGCCGGCCTGATCATGCTGGTGCGCGAGCAGATGGAAAAAGGCCTGTGGCCCGAGGTGCCCATCCACCTGTCGGTGCAGGCCAACACCACCAACAGCGCGGCAGTGAAGTTCTGGCAGAAGCAGGGGGTGACGCGCATCATCCTCAGCCGCGAGCTGAGCCTGGACGAGGTGGAGGCCATCCGCAACGACTGCCCCGACATGGAACTGGAGGTGTTCGTGCACGGCGCGCTGTGCATCGCCTATTCCGGGCGCTGCCTGCTCAGCGGCTACTTCAACCGCCGCGACCCCAACCAGGGCACCTGCACCAACGCCTGCCGCTGGGAATACAAGACGCACGGCGCCACCACCGAAACCGACACCGGCGACGCGGCCCCGTTGCAGACGCTGGACGGCTTCAACTTTGCAAAGGAAGACGAGGAAGCGGCCAGCGCGTTCTCCACCACCGGCAACGGCCAGCGACACCCCGAGGCGAACAAGGTCTGGCTGATCGAGGAAGCCGGCCGCCCGGGCGAGCTCATGCCCATCATGGAGGACGAGCACGGCACCTACATCATGAACAGCAAGGACCTGCGTGCGGTGGAGCACGTGGCACGGCTGGCGGCCATGGGCATTGACTCGCTCAAGATCGAGGGCCGCACCAAGAGCCACTACTACGTGGCGCGCACCGCGCAGGTCTACCGCCGCGCCATCGACGACGCGGTGGCCGGCAAGCCCTTCAACCCCGAACTGCTGCTGGAGCTGGAGGGCCTGTCCAACCGCGGCTACACCGGCGGCCTGCTGGAGCGCCGACCCAGCCAGGACTACCAGAACTACATCAACGGCAGTTCGCAGGGCCAACGCAGCCAGTTCGTGGGCGAGGTGCTGCAGGTGCGCGAAGACGGCTGGGCCGAGGTGGAAGCCAAGAACCGCTTCGCCGTGGGCGACAAGCTGGAGGTCATCCACCCCGCCGGCAACCGCATCATCGAGCTGGGCCAGATGCACAACCAGGACGGTCAGGCCATTGAGGTGGCGCAAGGCAGCCCGATCCGCGTCTGGGTGCCGCTGAACGGCCCAAGCGAAGGTGCGCTGATTGCGCGGCTTCTCTGACGCACGACCGCTGGCTCACCAGGCGCGTGCCTGAGGCGCCTGACACACACCCATGACCCGGTACCATGCCCGTATGAACGCTGGCTCACCTTCCATCGCTGCCGAGATCCTGAGGCAGCTCGACACCATCGGCCTGCGATGGCGCGCGCCCGCGGTGCGCCGCCTTCACCTGCCTGGTGGCGAACTCCAGCCCGGCGAGCACGACGCCGAGTTCTGCGCCATCGAGCTGGATGACGGGGCCTTCGGCCTGTCGTACGTGCTGTTGGGCAGCACTTTGCGTGGCCTGCTCGCGCAGCATGGCCGCCGCTCTGCCCCCCTGGCCGGTGCCGACCCGATGGTGCTGGCGCGGGCCCTGACGGATGGCGACGAGGTGGCCCGCGCCGTGGCCCTGGCCGCCATCAGCGCCCTCACCGATTCGGTCTGGCGGCGCATTGGCTATGAGCCGCCCTCGGCCGGCAACTCGCTGGGCGATGTGGTGCTGGGGCCGGACGACCACCTGGGCATGATCGGCTTTTTCCCCCCGCTGGTGCAGCGCGTGGCCGAGGCTGGCGGGCGCCTGAGCGTGGTGGAGATGAACACCGAGATGGTGGAGCGCCAGCGCACCCGCTACCCGCAGATCACCATCGGCCTCGACCGTGGGCTGCTGGCCACCTGCAACACCGTGGTCGGCACGTCCACCATGCTGCTCAACGACAGCCTGGACGACATGCTGGCGGCGGCCCCGCAAGCCACGCGCTTTGCGGTCATCGGCCCGTCGGCCGGGCTCTGGCCCGATGCCCTGTTCGCCCGCGGCGTCACGCTGCTGGGCGGCACGCGCGTGACCGATCCGCAAGCCTTTGCGGACGCCATGGCCGCCGGCGAAAGCTGGAGCGCCGCCACCCGCAAGTTCGCCATCGCGCGTGAGGGCTGGCCAGGCTGGCAGGCCATGACCGGGTGCGCCGCATGACGCGCAAAGGTTTGTTGTACGGGATCTCGGCCTATGGCCTCTGGGGCCTGTTCCCGCTCTTTTTCAAGCAGCTGCAGCACGTCGGCTCGCTCGAGGTGGTGCTGCACCGCATGGTGTGGTCGCTGGCCTTTGTGCTGCTGGTGCTGGCCGCCCTGCGCCGCTGGACCTGGCTGCGCGAGGCGCTGCGCAGTCCGCGCCTGCTGGCCACCTTCGCCGTCTCCTCCCTGCTTCTGGCGGCCAACTGGCTGACCTACATCTGGGCCGTCAACAACGGGCATGTGCTCGATGCCAGCCTGGGTTACTTCATCCTGCCACTGGTCAATGTGGCGCTGGGCTTCGTCTTCCTGCACGAGCGCCCCCGTCTGGGGCAGTGGCTGGCCTTCGGCATCGCCGCCGCCGGGGTGCTGTGGCTGGCCCTGCTCACCGGGCATGTGCCCTGGATTGCGCTGGGCCTGGCCCTGAGTTTCGGTTTCTATGGCCTGATCCGCAAGCTCGCGCCGCTGGGTGCGCTGGAGGGCATGTCGCTGGAAACCATGCTGCTTGCCCCGCTGGCGGCCGTGGCGTTGCTGTGGGGCCACCAGAGTGGCAGCATGCCCGCGCACGACACGCACACCTGGTTGCTGTTCCTGCTCTGCGGCCCGGTCACCGCCATTCCGCTGCTGCTGTTTTCGGCCGGTGCCCGGCGGGTGCCGCTGTCCACCATGGGCATCCTGCAGTACCTCACGCCCACCATCCTGCTGTTCCTGGGCACCCTGCTCTACGGCGAGCCCTTTGCCGGACCGCGGCTGGCCGGCTTTGCCCTGATCTGGACCGCCCTGCTGCTCTACTCGGTTGACGGCTGGCGACACCGGGCGCGACCGGCCGCTGCCTGACCGTCAGGCCCGACGACCGGCGGCGGCGCCGCGTTGCACCTGGGGCAGGGTCAGGTCCACCTGCACACCCTGGCCGGGTACGTTGGACAACCTCACCGAACCCCGGTGCAGATGGGCCACCTCCTGCACCAGACTCAGGCCCAGCCCGGTGCTCTTGCGCTGACTGTCGGGGCGTGGCAGCGAGTAGAAGCGCTCGAACACCCGTTCGATGGCGTAGTCCGGCACCAGGGGGCCTTCGTTGAAGATGCCGACCCTCACCTGTGCGTGGTCGGTGAGCTCGGCCCTGACCAGGATATGCCCGCCCGGCGGTGTGAAATCGATGGCGTTGTCCAGCAGATTGCTCAGCGCCTGCTCGATGAGGAAGCGCTCGGCGTCCACCTGCAGCCCCGGTGTGACATGCATCTCCACCCTGAGCTGCTTGCGGCTGACCAGGCTCTGTTTGGCCTGCAGTTCCTGGGCCAGCAAGGTCTGCAGGTCGATCCGCTCGACACTGTCGAGCTGCTGGCGCTTTTCCACCGTTGCCAGGGACAGCAGGCGGTCGATCAGGCGCTGCAGCCGCGCCGACTCGGCATCGATGTTCTGTGTGAACCGCTGGCGTGCTTCCTCGGGCAGGTCTGCCTCCTGCAGCAGTTCGGCAGCACCGCGGATAGCCGACAGGGGCGACTTCATCTCGTGGGTGAGGGTGTGGACGTAGTTCTCCACATAGGCCTTGCCCTCGATTTCTTCTCGCATGGCGCCCGTGGCCTGCGCCAGCCGATCCAGTTCCGGCTCACCCATCACGGGCGGACTGGCCCGCTCGCCATGGCGCACCCGTTCCACATAGCTGACCAGGCGGCGGATCGAATGGGTCAGCCAGTAGGCCATGGCGCCACCGAGCAGAAGGGCCGCCAGCAGGATCAGCCCGCCGCGTTGCCAGAAGTGCGCGTTGGCCAGGGTGATGAAGGGCTGCAGGCTGGCGGTGGGCTGGCCCACGCTCAGCACCCCTCGCAGCCCCTCGGCGCCCATGACCGGTGCTGCCACAAACATGTAGCTGCTGGTCTCATCGATCGGATCGGTGCGGGTGGTGCGGGCCCCATACGCTCCGCGCAGGGTCAGCGCCACGTCACGCCAGCGGGAGAAGTCTTCGCCGATCAGATCCGGATCCGTGTGGAACAGCACCTTGCCCCGGGTGTCGGTGATGTAGACCACCAGTTCGGTCCGGGTCTTCTCCCGCGACCAGATCATGGCGTTCAGAGGGCGCTGCCGGTACCTGGCCAGCGCCTCGCTGAAGGCCGAGCCTGGCGCAAAACCGTCGTCCCAATGAAGGGCACTGAGCTCCGCCAGCAGCTGGCTGCTGTCCACCAGCACTTCCTCGCTGGCCTGGCGCATGGAGGACGGCAGCTGGTTGATGATGCTGTGATAGAACAGCAGCGTCCCGACGCCCGCCAGCAGAAACCAGGCCACGAAGACCCTGAACCCCAGCCTCATGGACGCGGCGCTCCACCGTGGACATCCAGGCTGTACCCCAGCCCGCGATGGGTGACGATGGGATCGTGCGCGGGATCCACGCGCTTGAGCTTGGCCCGAATGCCCTTGATGTGGGTGTCCACCACCCGATCGAAGTTGGCCGACGGATCGTCCCAGGCCGAATCCAGCAGCTGCTCGCGGCTGAGCACATGCTCGGGACGCTGCAGCAAGGTGCTCAGAATCAGGTATTCGTAGCGCGTCAGGTCCAGCCACTGGCCCCGGTAACGGATGCGCCGCCGCTGCGCGTCATGCTCGAAACACGCGTCGGACGCCTGCGGTGGCGGCGACATGGCGGTGACAGGCCCACGGGCGCGGCGCAGGATGGCCCTCACCCGCGCCGACATCTCCCGCGGACTGAAGGGCTTGACCACGTAATCATCGGCACCGATCTCCAGGCCGACGATGCGGTCCACCTCTTCCTTGCGCGCGGTCAGAAACACCACCGGCACGCTGGAAAACTGCCGGATCTGGCGGCACAGTTCGAACCCGCTGGTATCGGGCAACCCGACATCCAGCACCAGCAGGTCCACCGCCTGATGCTGCAACCATTCGAGCCCTTCCCTGCCCAGCTGGCACCAGTGCACCTCGAATCCCTCGCTGCGCAAGGCATAGATCAGGGCATCGGCGATGGCTCCCTCGTCCTCGATGATCAGTATTCGCTCACCCATGGGTTCTGCTTGTGTGTCGGCCAGCGGCCATTGTGGCGGCTTTGCGGCCGGCGGCGCAATCATGTGACAGGCTCCAGCCGGGCACTGACCACGTAGCGCAACGGTCCGCCGCTTTGCAACGATGCAAACGGATAGCAGGTGACCAGCCTCAACTCCGCCAGGCCCTGCTGAAACCGCATGGTCTGCCGGGTACTGTCGACCACCTGCCGGGTGTCGACCCGGTACACGTGCTCCACCCCCCGGCTGTCCTGCACCGTCAGCCGCTGGCCCGGTTGAAGGTGCTGCAAGAAGGCGAAATGGCTGTCCTGGTGACCCGCCAGCAGCATGGTGGCCGCTTCGCCAGGCCGGGCACTGGCCGGGTGGTGCCCGGGGCCGAAGGCCAATGCCTGCCCGCTGACGCTGGCCAGCACGTAATGCTGTCGGCCACCGGGTTCGGTCAACCGGGCCACGGGCCATGTATCAGCCCAGCGCCAGGGCTTGACCGGCTGGCCAGTGCGCAGGGTCTGTTCCCAGGCATGTGCGATCAACTGCTGGGCCACCAAGGCCTTGCCCTGCAGCCACAGGGCCTGCCCGGCCAGCGCCAACCCAGCCAGCAGCAGAACACCTCCCAGGATCGGACGCAGGCGCTGGATCATGCCATCTTCCTGCGCATCAGCAGCACACCCATGAGCGCCAGCAACACCGCCAGCAGCCATTTCTGCAGCAGGCCCAGCGAGGTCTTCGGGTACTGGTGATCGACCGGGTTGAGGTTGCCCACCGCCTCGCTGTCCAGCGGCTGATCGGCATCACGCACCGGCCGTTCATCCACCGCCACAAAGCTGGTATACGCACTCATCAGGCGGTGCTTCAGGGCCACCTCCAGCACCTGCTGGCGCACCTGCCCGGCGTCCTGCCCCTGGGTCAGCTGGTCCATCAGCACCTCGATCTTCTGGCGCGCCCACAGCACGGCTGCGCCCGCATGGTGCTGTTCGGCCGGCAACACCACCTGCTGCTGCCAAGGCTGCGGTTGACGGCCATGCAGCGTCAGATGTGCCGGCATGCGATTGAGCTTCATGGCGAGCAACAGGGGCTGACCTGCATACAGGTCGGGCAGCTCACGGGGCCAGTACTCGGCTTCGATGCCGGCGGGCAGCTCCAGGCGCAAATCCGTCAACACCGGGCTCTCCAGCTTCTCGAACAGGGACGCCATCTGCGTCTCGACCTCATGGGCATGGGCGATGAAGTTGTAGGTGCCGCGGCCCAGTTCGGCCGCCTTCCGCAGCAGATAGCTGTTGGGTGCCGCACCGATGCCCACAGTGAAGACCCGGGCCCGGTGGCGCCGGCGCTCGATCAGGGAGAGGATCTCGGCCTCGTTGCTCACCGAGCCATCGGTGATGAAGATGACCTGGCGCAGGAAAGCCGGGTCGCTGGGAAAGGCCAATGCGTCGCGCAGCACCGGCAGCATCTCGGTGCCGCCGTCGGCCTGCAGCCGCCTGACCCAGGCCTGAGCCTGCGCGATATGGCTGGCACTCGCTGGCTGCAGATCGCGGAACAGCATGCTGTGCTGGTGGTTGAACTCCAGCACATTGAACCGGTCCTCGGGCTGCAATCTGCCCAGGGCGTAGATCAGGCTTTCCCGCGCCTGCCGGATGCGTTCACCCCCCATGGACCCCGAGGTGTCGATCACCATGATCACTTCACGCGGCATGCGTTCGGTGTGCGCCGGCAGGTCACCGGGCATCAGCATCAGCAGCGCGTGCAGGTCGCCATCGACGCGTTCGGCAAACACATTGACGCGGCTGGACGGCCCGGCGGGCAACTGCCAGTCGAGCACGAAGTCCCGGTCCATCGGCACCGCTTCCGTCTCCAGCGTGACCCGGTGGCGGTTGCCGTCCGAGCGCATCCGGATCTCATGGCTGGGGCTGGACAGGCTGGCCACCGGCTGCCCGGCGTCCAGATCCAGATTCACGCGGGTGCGGTGCGACCGGGCAGGCTGCATGCCAGCCGGCAGGACCGGCCCCTCCAGGCTGTCCGTCTCGACCGCTGTGGCCGTGGCCTGCCCTTCCCTCGGTTCCTGCACCGGCGGGCGGTACCGCGGTGTCATGGTCAAGGGCAGGCGCAAGGACAGGCGTGTGCCATCGGGCACCAGAAGCTCGGTGTACTCCAGATGGACAACGATGTCCTTGCCCGGCTCGATGTTGGCCACCGATGTGTTGAAGATGTTGGGACGCCGCTGCTCCACCAGTGCGGTGGCCTGCCCTTGTGCGCGGGCCTGTTCGTAGATCCGGCGCGCCTGCGCTTTCTCCTCGATGCGCCCGATGATGCGCCGCTCGCCGATCACCATCTGCATGCCATGCACGCCGGCACGCTCGGCCAGGGGAAACGCATACATCCCTTCGGCAAACCGGTCGAGGGTGTTGCGGAAGCGCTGCTCCAGCCTGACCCGTGCCACGGGTCCGCTGACCTGCACGTCGAAGCGGGTTTCCAGCAACAGCGCAGGCTGCCAGTCCTCGCGCTCGCTGGCGCGCAGCAGCAGAGCGCCACTCTGGGCGTCGTTGAGCCAGTTGTTGATGTGGGCAGGCTGCGCCTGGGCGGCACCCGGGCGCCCCAGCAAACCCACCAGAAGGATGAGACATCCCAGCAATCTCAGCATGACAGGTTCTCCTGTGTTGACCTGTCGGAGATGCTCGCTCCGCTGTTTGTGCGGATGATGTGGTTTGTGTGTGGATTCTGCGGCGACCGTGCGATGTCGTTCAGAAAGGCCCAAAAAACAAAGGCCCGGGGATCGCTCCCCGGGCCTTTGTCACTCAGTCAGCCAGCCTGTCAGGCGACCGTCTTGGCAACCTCGGCATACTCTTCGATCTGGTCGAAATTCATGTACTTGTAGATCTGGTCGGCCTTGGCGGTGATCACACCGGTGGCGGCCAGGTACTCTTCCTTGGTGGGCAGCTTGCCCAGCTTGGACGCGACGGCGGCCAGCTCGGCTGAGCCCAGGAACACATTGGTGTTCTTGCCCAGGCGGTTCGGGAAGTTGCGGGTCGAGGTGGAGATCACCGTCGCACCTTCGCGCACCTGGGCCTGGTTGCCCATGCACAGCGAGCAGCCGGGCATCTCGGTGCGGGCACCGGCGCTGCCGAAGGCGGCGTAGTGGCCTTCCTTCATCAGCTCGGACGCGTCCATTTTGGTCGGCGGTGCCACCCACAGCTTGACCGGGATGTCACGGGCGCCGCCCAGCACGGTGGCGGCCGCGCGGAAATGGCCGATGTTGGTCATGCACGAACCAATGAAAGCTTCGTCGATCTTGGTGCCGGCCACTTCGGACAGGAACTTGGCGTCGTCCGGATCATTCGGGCAGCAGACGATCGGCTCGGTGATGTCGGCCAGGTCGATCTCGATCACGGCGGCGTACTCGGCGTCCTTGTCGGCCTCCAGCAACTCGGGCTTGGCCAGCCAGGCTTCGACCTTCTCGATGCGGCGCTGCAGTGTCTTGGCGTCCTGGTAGCCGTCGGCGATCATGTTCTTCATCAGAACGATGTTCGAGGTCAGGTACTCCTTGATCGGCTCGGGGTTGAGCTTGATCGTGCAGCCGGCAGCGGAGCGCTCGGCCGAGGCGTCGGACAGTTCGAAAGCCTGTTCCACCTTCAGGTCGGGCAGACCTTCGATTTCCAGGATGCGGCCCGAGAAGATGTTCTTCTTGCCGGCCTTGGCCACGGTCAGCAGACCGGCCTTGATGGCGTACAGCGGGATGGCGTGCACCAGGTCGCGCAGGGTCACGCCCGGCTGCATCTGGCCCTTGAAGCGCACCAGCACCGACTCGGGCATGTCCAGCGGCATCACGCCGGTGGCAGCGCCGAAGGCCACCAGGCCGGAACCGGCCGGGAACGAGATGCCGATCGGGAAGCGGGTGTGCGAGTCACCACCGGTACCGACGGTATCGGGCAGCAGCAGGCGGTTGAGCCAGCTGTGGATCACGCCGTCGCCCGGACGCAGTGCGACTCCGCCGCGGCTGCTGATGAAGGGCGGCAGCTCGCGGTGCATCTTGGCATCCACCGGCTTCGGATAGGCGGCGGTATGGCAGAAGGACTGCATCACCAGATCGGCACTGAAGCCCAGGCAGGCCAGGTCCTTGAGTTCGTCGCGGGTCATCGGGCCGGTGGTGTCCTGGCTGCCGACGGTGGTCATCTTGGGCTCGCAGTAGGTGCCCGGGCGGATGCCCTGGCCTTCCGGCAGGCCGCAGGCACGGCCGACCATCTTCTGCGCCAGCGTGAAGCCCTTGCCGGTGTCCTTGGGAGCCACGGGCAGGCGGAAGGCGGTCGAGGCCGGCAGGCCCAGGAACTCGCGCGCCTTGGCGGTCAGCGAGCGGCCGATGATCAGGTTGATGCGGCCACCGGCCTGCACTTCGTCCAGCAGCACCTGGCTCTTGAGCGCGAACTCGGCCACCACGGCGCCGTTCTTTTCGATCTTGCCGTCGTAGGGGTAGACGTCGATGACATCACCCATTTCCAGTTTGCTCACGTCCACTTCAATGGGCAGCGAGCCGGAGTCTTCCTGCGTGTTGAAGAAGATGGGGGCAATCTTGCCGCCCAGGGTCACGCCGCCAAAGCGCTTGTTAGGCACGTACGGGATGTCCTGGCCGGTGGCCCAGATCACGCTGTTGGTGGCCGACTTGCGGCTGGAGCCGGTACCGACCACGTCGCCCACGTAGGCGACCAGGTGACCCTTCTTCTTCAGGTCCTCGATGAACTGCATCGGGCCGCGCTTGCCGTCTTCCTCGGGCTTGAAGGCCGCGTCCGGGCGCGTGTTCTTCAGCATCGCCAGGTAGTGCATAGGGATGTCCGGGCGGCTCCACGCATCGGGTGCGGGCGACAGGTCGTCGGTGTTGGTTTCGCCGGGCACCTTGAAGACGGTGACGGTGATCTTCTTCTCGACGGCCGGACGGCTGGTGAACCACTCGGCGTCGGCCCAGCTCTTCATGACTTCCTGGGCCTTGGCGTTGCCGGCCTTGGCCTTGGCAGCCACGTCATTGAAGTAGTCGAACATCAGCAGGGTCTTCTTCAGACCCTCGGCGGCCACACCCGCCACGTCGGCGTCGTCCAGCAGCTCGATCAGCGGATGCACGTTGTAGCCACCCACCATGGTGCCCAGCAGCTCGGTGGCTTTGGCCTTGGAGATCAGGGCGACCTTTTCGTCACCGTGCGCCACGGCAGCCAGGAAGCTGGCCTTGACCTTGGCGGCATCGTCCACGCCCGGCGGCACGCGGAAGGTCAGCAGTTCCATCAGGAAGGCTTCCTCGCCAGCGGGCGGGTTCTTGATCAGCTCGATCAGCGCGGACACCTGTTTGGCGTCCAGCGGCAGCGGGGGAATGCCCAGGGCAGCGCGCTCGGCGGCGTGGGCACGGTAGTCGGCGAGGAAGGTCGACATGGTGATCTCCGGTGGGGTGGGTGATGGTTGGAATGGGGTCATGCAAGAAACCAGCCACGCACCGTTTCGGGCAAAGGGTGCCCGGTCTGGTGCGCGCGCTCGATCACTTGCCAGAAATAGCGGTAGCTGGCGCGGTCGTGCAGCCGTCCGTGGTGCTGCACCGGCGCCCAGTTGGCAGCAGCGGCAGCTTCAATGATGGATACCGCCGTATCGATCTCGGATTCGGCCGGCGAAAACGCCGCCAGGATCGGCCGGATCTGGTCCGGGTGGATGCTCCACATGCGGGTGTAACCCAGTTCGGTGGCCGCCTTGCGCGCGGCATCCTGCAGGGCAGGCAGGTCCTTGAACTCGGTCACCACGTTGTGCGAAGGCACCTTGCCATGGGCGTGGCAAGCTGCGGCCATCTCCAGCTTGGCGCGCAGCACATGCGGGTGACTGAACTGGCCGGCCAGGGTCATGGCCGAGGACGGGATGGCCCCGCCGTGGGCCGAGACGAAGTCCATCAGACCAAAGCTCAGCGACGCGACGCGCGGATGGGCCGCAATATCGAAGGCCCGGTGCACCGCCGCCGGCGACTCGATCAGCACATGCAGCGGCAGCGCCGAAGCTCCCGCCGCATCCAGCGCGGCCACGGCCCGCTCCACGTCGGCCAGCGACTCGACCTTGGGCACCATCAGGTGGCACAGGCGCGCGCCGGCACGCCCGGCAATGGTGGCCACGTCGGCCTCGAAATGCGGGTGATCGACCGGATGGACGCGTGCGGCCACACGGGCGCCGGCCGGGGCACCCAGCGCCAGCTCGGTCACCAGGGCCGCGTGCTCGGCTTCGCCGCCGACAGGGGCGCCGTCCTCGCAGTCGAGCGTGACATCGAAGACGCAGGTGCCGAATTCGGCGGTCAGCTCGGCCTGCAGCTGCAGGCTCTTGCGCATCCGCGCCTCGACACCGCTGTAGTGGTCACAGACCGGCAGCGCAAATGCGCCGGCCTGAGCCCCTGCAAGGATGTCGCGCGGATGCGGCTTCACGGATGAGTTACCAAGTGGTTACCAACTCACAGCAGGTGCTTGACGCCGTCCTTCTCGCCCTCGAGCTCGGCCAGGGTCTTGTTGATGCACTCTTGCGAGAACTCGTCGATGGGCAGACCTTCGACGATCTTGTACTCGCCGCCTTCGCAGGTGACGGGGTAACCGAACATGACTTCCTTGGGAATGCCGTATTCGCCGTTGGACGGGATGCCCATCGTGACCCACTTGCCGTTGGTGCCCAGGGCCCAGTCGCGCATGTGGTCGATGGCGGCGTTGGCGGCCGAGGCGGCCGACGACAGGCCGCGGGCGGCGATGATGGCAGCGCCACGCTTGCCCACGGTGGGCAGGAACACGTCACGGTTCCACTCGTGGTCGTTGATGGTGTCCTTGACGGACTTGCCGTTCACGGTGGCGAAACGGTAGTCGGCGTACATGGTGGGCGAGTGGTTGCCCCACACAGCCAGCTTCTCGATGTCGCCCACGGCGCAGCCGATCTTGGCGGCGATCTGCGAGGCGGCGCGGTTGTGGTCCAGGCGCAGCATGGCGGTGAAGTTCTTGGCCGGCAGGTCGGGGGCCGACTTCATGGCGATGTAGGCGTTGGTGTTGGCGGGGTTGCCGACGACCAGCACCTTGACGTTGCGCGAAGCCACGGCGTTCAGAGCCTTGCCCTGGGCGGTGAAGATCTGGGCGTTGGCGGCCAGCAGGTCAGCACGCTCCATGCCGGGGCCACGGGGACGGGCGCCGACCAGCAGGGCGTAGTCGGTGTCCTTGAAGGCGGTCATCGGGTCGCTGTGGGCTTCGATGCCGGCCAGCAGCGGGAAGGCGCAATCTTCCAGTTCCATGATCACGCCCTTGAGCGCGTTCTGGGCCTTCTCGTCCGGAATCTCCAGCAGTTGCAGGATCACGGGCTGGTCCTTGCCCAGCATTTCGCCAGAGGCGATGCGGAACAGCAGGGCGTAACCGATCTGGCCAGCGGCGCCGGTGACGGCAACTCGGACGGGCTTCTTGCTCATGTGAGAACTCCAGGTAAGGACGTGATGAAAGTGGATGTGCGGTGGGGTGATCACCCCTGACGGCGCCCACAGAGGTGCGGGAAAACCCGAAAAACGTGGTGCAAGGTCAACCGCCAAGTGTACCCGTGACCCAACAGGTCGGTCAATTTGTCTTATGTCTTATATAAGATATCATTGGCATCTGTGACAGATGCGCGACGGTACGCCGCGGTCCGGTCCCACAGACTCCCAGCCATGCCCCAGAACTCCAGTCTTCAACCCGATTCCACCGTCAGCGACGGCCGCCCTGCCGTCGCCGAAGGTCCTGGTGAAACCGGCGTGGCCAGCACCTCCACACCCGCCTTCAGCCCCCTGTACCAGCAGATCAAGACCCTGATCCTGCGCAGCCTGCAGGCCGGCGAATGGAAGCCCGGTGACGTCATCCCGAGCGAGATCGAACTGGCCGCCCGCTACCGCGTCAGCCAGGGCACCGTGCGCAAGGCCATCGACGAACTGGCCAACGACAACCTGCTGGTGCGCCGGCAGGGCAAGGGCACCTTTGTGGCCACGCACGCCGAACAGCACATCCAGTACCGATTCCTGCGGGTCCTGCCCGACCAGGGCAACCCGGACAGCCAGGGACCGGCCGAACGCCAGATCGTCGACTTCCGCCGGCTGCGTGCGCCCGCCGAAGTGGCGCGCCAGCTCAACCTGCGCACCGGCGACCCGGTCTTGCAGGTCCGGCGGGTCCTTGCCTTTACCGGGACGCCTGCCATTCTGGAAGATCTCTGGCTGCCCGGAGGCCCGTTCAAGGGCCTGACACTGGAAACCCTGGCCGCCAACAAGGGCCCCATGTACGCCCTGTTCGAAACCGAACTGGGCGTGCGGATGGTTCGAGCCACCGAGAAGGTCAAGGCCGTGATCGCGGACACCGAAACCGGCCCCCTTCTTGGCGTGCCGACGGGCCACCCCCTGCTCAGTGTTGAACGTCTGGCCTACACCTACAACGACGTACCCATGGAGCTTCGGCGCGGGCTGTACCGCACCGAAACGAGGCACTATCACAACGAATTGAGCTGAAATGAACTCCCTGGGGTATTTAGCCGACCGGAATGCCCGAGCAATGAGCCCGGTGTCAGCTTCGGGCATGGTGCGTTGCAATAGAATTTGCCGGCCCCTGGTTTGAGTTACCAGCGCGTTACAACCCCGACTCCGTACACCGGAAGAAAGCCCCACCATGTCCGAGTTGACCAAGAAGCGGCCCGAGTTCCGCAACATCAATGCCTTCAAGGACCTGACCACCTACCGGCTCCCCGTCGCCGGCTGGGTGTCGATCCTGCACCGCGTCAGTGGCGCGCTGATGTTCCTGCTGCTGCCGCTGATCGTCTGGATGTTCGACACCTCGGTGTCCTCAGAGATTTCTCACGGTACCTTCACGGCGGCCTTTGATGCCGGTATCGGTTTTGTGCCGGGCTGGTTCGTCAAGCTGGTCACGCTGGCCATCATCTGGGCCTACCTGCACCACCTGATTGCCGGCCTGCGTCACCTCTACATGGACATGACGCACTCCGTCACCAAGGAGTTCGGCAAGTCTTCGGCCATCTTCACGCTGGCGCTGTCCATCGGACTGACCGTGGTCCTGGGTGCCAAGCTGTTCGGCCTGTACTGAGCGCCCACGAACTACAAGAGGTAATCCCATGTCCGTCAACTATGGTTCCAAACGCGTCGTCACCGGCGCCCATTACGGTCTGCGCGACTGGCTGGCCCAGCGCATCACTGCAGCCCTCTTCGCGCTGCTGACCCTCATCGTGCTGGTCAAGGTCCTGCTGACCAGCGGCCCGCTGGGCTATGAAGGCTGGGCCGGCATCTTTGCCCCCCAGTGGATGAAGGCGCTCACATTCGCCGTGTTCATTGCCATTGCCTACCACATCTGGATCGGCATGCGCGACATCTGGATGGACTACGTCAAGCCCACCGGCATCCGCCTGGCCCTGCACATCTTCACCATCGTCTGGCTCGTGGCCTGCCTGGGCTGGGCTGTTCAAGTTCTCTGGAGGCTCTGATTCATGACCACCACCGCATCCCTTCCCAAGCGCAAGTTCGACGTGGTCATCGTCGGAGCCGGCGGCTCCGGCATGCGTGCCTCCCTGCAGCTGGCCCGCGCCGGCCTCAAGGTGGCCGTGCTCTCCAAGGTCTTCCCGACCCGCTCCCACACCGTGGCCGCCCAGGGCGGCGTGTCCGCCTCGCTGGGCAACATGAGCGAAGACAGCTGGGAATACCACTTCTACGACACCGTCAAGGGCTCCGACTGGCTCGGTGACCAGGACGCGATCGAGTTCATGTGCCGTGAGGCACCCAAGGTCGTGTACGAGCTCGAGCACTTCGGCATGCCCTTCGACCGCAACCCGGACGGCACCATCTACCAGCGTCCGTTCGGTGGCCACACCGCCAACTACGGCGAAAAGCCGGTGCAGCGTGCCTGCGCTGCAGCCGACCGGACCGGTCACGCGATGCTGCACACGCTGTACCAGGCCAACGTGTCGGCACGCACCACCTTCTTCGTCGAATGGATGGCGCTGGACCTGATCCGCGATGCCGACGGCGACTGCGTGGGCGTGACCGCCCTGGAAATGGAAACGGGCGACGTCTACGTGCTCGAAGCCAAGACCGTGCTGCTGGCCACCGGTGGTGCCGGCCGCATCTACCAGTCCTCGACCAACGCCTTCATCAACACCGGCGACGGCCTGGGCATGGCCTCGCGTGCCGGCATCGCCCTGCAGGACATGGAGTTCTGGCAGTTCCACCCGACCGGCGTCGCCGGTGCCGGCGTGCTGCTGACCGAAGGCTGCCGCGGTGAAGGCGCCATCCTGCTCAACAGCAACGGCGAGCGCTTCATGGAGCGCTACGCGCCAACGCTGAAGGATCTGGCCCCGCGCGACTTCGTCTCGCGCTGCATGGGCCAGGAAATCCTGGAAGGCCGTGGCTGCGGTCCCAACAAGGACTACATCCACATGAAGCTGGACCACCTCGGTGCCGAGACGATCCGCAAGCGCCTGCCCTCGGTGGAAGAGATCGGTCACAACTTCGCCAACGTGGACATCACCCGCGAGCCAATCCCGGTCGTGCCCACCATCCACTACCAGATGGGCGGCATCCCGACCAACATCCACGGCCAGGTCGTCGAAACGGTCAATGGCCAGGACCGCCCGGTCAATGGCCTGTACGCGGTGGGCGAGTGCTCCTGCGTCTCGGTGCACGGCGCCAACCGCCTGGGCACCAACTCCCTGCTGGACCTGCTGGTCTTCGGCAAGGCAGCCGGCAACCACATCGTGGCCAACGTCAACCCCAAGCAGGAGCACAAGCCCCTGCCCAAGGATGCCGCCGACCAGACCCTGGCCCGCCTGGCCCGTCTGGACAGCTGCAAGGACGGCGAGTACGCGCAGGACGTCGCCAACGACATGCGCGCCATCATGCAGACGCATGCCGGCGTGTTCCGCAGCCAGGAATCCATGGACGAAGGCGTGCGCAAGATCAACGCGCTGCGCGACCGCGTCGCCAACATCGGTCTGAAGGACAACTCCAAGGTCTTCAACACCGCGCGCATCGAAGCGCTGGAAGTCGAGAACCTGATGGAAGCCGCCCAGGCCACCATGACCAGCGCCGCTGCCCGCAAGGAGTGCCGTGGCGCTCACCTGGTGCGCGACTACGAGCACGACGTCAACCACCCGACCTGCCCGCTGGGCCGCAATGACGCCGAGTGGATGAAGCACACCCTGTGGTTCAAGGACGGCAACCGCCTGGACTACAAGCCGGTGCGCATGAAGCCCCTGACGGCCGAGACCGTGCCGCCCAAGCCACGTACTTTCTGACCGGAACGCGCGAACACAAGGAACCTGAAAAATGGCACAACGCACTTTCAAGATCTACCGCTACGATCCGGACAAGGATGCCAAGCCGTACATGCAGACCATCCAGGTCGAGCTCGACGGTACCGAGCGCATGCTGCTGGACGCCCTGGTCAAGCTCAAGGCCGTGGACCCCACGCTGTCTTTCCGCCGCTCCTGCCGCGAGGGTGTCTGTGGCTCGGACGCCATGAACATCAACGGCAAGAACGGTCTGGCCTGCCTGACCAACCTGAACACGCTCAAGGGCGACATCGTCCTCAAGCCGCTGCCCGGCCTGCCGGTTGTGCGCGACCTGATCGTGGACATGACGCTGTTCTTCAAGCAGTACCACTCGATCAAGCCCTACCTGATCAACGAGACGCCCGCCCCCGAGCGCGAGCGCCTGCAGAGCCCTGAAGAGCGCGAAGAGCTCAACGGCCTGTACGAGTGCATCCTGTGCGCCAGCTGCTCCACCAGCTGCCCCAGCTTCTGGTGGAACCCCGACAAGTTCGTCGGCCCGGCCGGTCTGCTGCAAGCCTATCGTTTCATCGCCGACAGCCGCGACCAGGCCACCGCCGAGCGGCTGGACAACCTGGAAGATCCGTACCGCCTGTTCCGTTGCCACACCATCATGAACTGTGTGGACGTCTGCCCCAAGAGCCTGAACCCCACCAAGGCAATTGGCAAGATCAAGGAACTGATGGTCCGCCGCGCGGTGTGATCACGCTACCCCACATGGCCGACAGCACCACCTCCCTGCCTTCGCCCGACGCGATGCTCGACGAGCGCGCGTTGAGCAAGCTGCGGTGGCGCTGTCGCCGTGGCCTGCTCGAGAACGACCTGTTCATCGAGCGCTTCTTTGCCAGGCACGAATCTGGCTTGACGGTCCGCCAAGCCGACGCGCTGGGTGTTCTCATGGATCTGTCCGACAACGATCTGCTGGATCTGCTGCTCGGACGCAAGGAACCCCAGGGCGATCAGGCCCACCCGGACGTGATGCAGGTGCTTGGCCTGCTGCGCGCTGCCCGCCAACCCGTTTGAGTCATCCCGATAAGGAAACCGCACATGAAACTCGCCGACAACAAAGCCACCCTGTCGTTCTCCAACGGCAGCCCCAGCGTCGAGATGCCGATCTACCAGGGCAGCATCGGCCCGGATGTCATCGACATCCGCAAGCTGTACGCGCAGACCGGCATGTTCACCTACGACCCCGGTTTCCTGTCCACCGCCTCCTGCCAGTCGGCCATCACTTACATCGACGGCGACAAGGGTGAGCTGCTCTACCGCGGCTACCCGATCGAGCAGCTGGCCACGCAAGCCGACTACCTCGACACCTGCTTCCTGCTGCTCAACGGCGAACTGCCCAACGAGCAGGAGCGCGGCGACTTCCACAAGCTCGTCATCAACCACACGATGGTCAACGAGCAGATGCAGTTCTTCCTGCGCGGTTTCCGCCGTGACGCGCACCCGATGGCCGTGCTGACCGGTCTGGTCGGCGCCCTGTCGGCCTTCTATCACGACAGCACCGACATCAACAATCCGGAGCACCGCCGCATCGCGGCCATCCGCCTGATTGCCAAGATGCCGACGCTGGTCGCCATGGCCTACAAGTACGGCATCGGCCAGCCCTACATGTACCCGCGCAACGACCTGTCCTATGCCGGCAACTTCCTGCGCATGATGTTCGGCACGCCCTGCGAGGACTACAAGGTCAACCCGGTGCTCGAGCGTGCTCTGGACCGCATCTTCATCCTGCACGCCGACCACGAGCAGAACGCCTCCACCTCGACGGTCCGCCTGTGCGGCTCGTCGGGCACCAACCCATTTGCCGCCATTGCGGCTGGCGTGGCCTGCCTGTGGGGCCCCTCGCACGGCGGCGCCAACGAGGCCTGCCTGAACATGCTCGAAGAGATCCAGGCCAGCGGTGGCGTGGCCAAGGTCGGCGAGTTCATGAACCAGGTCAAGGACAAGAACAGCGGCGTTAAGCTGATGGGCTTCGGCCACCGCGTGTACAAGAACTACGACCCCCGCGCCAAGCTGATGCAGGAAACCTGCAACGAGGTGCTGCAGGAACTGGGTCTGGAAAACGATCCGCTGTTCAAGCTGGCCAAGGAGCTGGAGAAGATTGCCCTGGAAGACGACTACTTCGTGCAGCGCAAGCTCTACCCGAACGTGGACTTCTACTCCGGCATCGTGCAGCGGGCCATCGGCATCCCGGTCAGCCTGTTCACCGGCATCTTTGCCCTGGCCCGCACCGTCGGCTGGATCGCCCAGCTCAACGAAATGCTGGCCGACCCCGAGTACAAGATCGGCCGTCCGCGCCAGCTGTTCACCGGCTCGCCCCGCCGTGACGTGCCCGCCGGATTTAAACGATAACCCCCTGCGCCGCTTCGCGGCTTCCCCCTTGAAAGGGGGACCACACCAGCGGCCCGGCCAAGCCGGTTCCGCGGTGTGTGCCGAAGAAGGCACTTCACTCGAACCCGCTCACCTCTGGTGGCGGGTTTTGTTTTTGCGGGGTCTGACATCGTGATTCACGATGTATCCAACCCAACAAAAGAGGGAGAATCCCGAAAGTCATCTTGAAACACGATGACCTTCCCATGAACGCACCCGACCGCGCCTTCACCCGCCGCCTAGACCTGACCACGCTGCAACTCTTTGTGGCGGTGTGTGAGCGCGGCAGCATTGGCAAGGCGGCCGAGAACGAGTTCATGGCCCCCTCGGCGGTCAGCAAGCGCCTGTCCGACCTCGAAGCCACGGTCGGCACCTCCCTTTTCCTGCGGCACGCCCGGGGCGTCACGCCGACGCCGGCGGGCCAGAGCCTGCTCCACCACGCCCGATCGGTCCTGTTCAGCCTGGACAAGATGCAGGGTGAACTCGCCGAGTACGCACATGGCGTGCGCGGTCATGTCCGGGTCCACGCCAACATCTCGGCCATCGTGCAGTTTCTCCCGGAAGACCTGGGCAGCTTCATCCGGGATCACGATGCCATCAAGATCGACCTGGAAGAGCACCTGTCCACCGAGGTACTGCGGGCGGTGCAGGAAGGCGCTGCCGACCTGGGCATCTGCCATGTCGGTGTCGCCGGTGCGGGCACTGAGCTGCAGACCCTGCCTTATCGCCAGGACCGACTGGTGCTCATCGTTCCCCAGGGACACCCCCTGGCGAACCAAACCCGGATGGCATTCGCGGACAGTCTCGAGTTTGACCATGTCGGTCTGCATGCCAACAGCTCGATCTACCTGGCCATGAATGAGGCCGCCCATCGGGCCGGGCGCGGCATCCGCCTGCGCATCCGTGTCACGGGGCTGGACGCCATGTGCCGCATGATCCACAACGGTCTGGGCGTCGGGTTGATGCCCCGCCGGGCCTTCGACCTGATGCATGGGGTTGGCCACCTGAGCGCCATTGATCTGACCGATGCATGGGCGACCCGGCGCATCGATCTGGTAGCCCGCGATTTCTCCAGCCTGCCCGTCAGCGCACGGCTGCTGGTGGACCACCTGTCCTCCCGGGCCGGCGACGGTCCCACACCCACCTAGAATTTCAGTTCCCCACAGGAGTACCCCCACCCATGGCACGCACCCTCTACGACAAGATCTGGGACGAACATGTCGTCCACACCGAGGAAGACGGCACCTCCGTCCTGTACATCGACCGCCATCTGGTGCACGAAGTCACCAGCCCCCAGGCCTATGAAGGCCTGCGCCAGGCGGGCCGCAAGGTCTGGCGCGTGAGCTCGGTGGTGGCCACCGCCGACCACAACACGCCCACCACCGGCTGGGAACTTGGCTACGACGGCATCGCCGATCCGATCAGCAAGGAACAGATCGTCACCCTGGACAGCAACATCCAGGAGTTCGGTGCCGCCGCCTTCTTCCCCTTCATGTCCAAGCGCCAGGGTATCGTGCATGTCATCGGACCCGAGAACGGCGCCACGCTGCCCGGGATGACCGTGGTCTGCGGTGACTCGCACACCTCCACGCATGGGGCCTTCGGCGCCCTGGCCCACGGCATCGGCACGTCGGAAGTCGAGCACGTGCTGGCCACGCAGACCCTGCTGGCCAAAAAGGCCAGAAACATGCTGATCAAGGTGGAAGGCCAGTTGCCCAAGGGCTGCACCGCCAAGGACATCGTGCTGGCCATCATCGGCAAGATCGGCACGGCGGGCGGTACCGGCTACACCATCGAATTCGCCGGCAGCGCCATCCGCGCGCTGTCCATGGAAGGCCGCATGACGGTCTGCAACATGGCCATCGAGGGTGGCGCGCGCGCCGGTCTGGTGGCCGTGGACGACAAGACCATCGAATACGTCAAGGGTCGCCCCCTGGCCCCCACGGGCGTGGAGTGGGATCAGGCGGTTGCCTACTGGAAGACCTTGCATTCCGACCCGGATGCCGTCTTCGACACCGTGGTCGAACTCGATGCCAGCCAGATCCTGCCGCAGGTGACCTGGGGCACCTCGCCGGAGATGGTGCTGGACGTCACCGCCGCCGTCCCTGACCCCGACAAGGAAAAGGATCCGAACAAGCGCAACGCCATGGAGCGTGCGCTCACCTACATGGGTCTTCAACCGGGCAAGCCGCTGGCCGACATCCACGTCGACAAGGTCTTCATCGGCTCGTGCACCAACAGCCGTATCGAGGACATGCGCGAGGCCGCTGCCGTGGTGAAGAAACTGGGCCAGAAGGTCGCGAAGAACGTGAAGCTGGCGATGGTGGTTCCAGGATCGGGTCTGGTCAAGGAACAGGCCGAGCGCGAAGGTCTCCATGAAGTCTTCCGGGCCGCGGGCTTCGAATGGCGGGAACCCGGCTGCTCGATGTGTCTGGCCATGAACGCCGACCGCCTGGAACCCGGCGAGCGCTGCGCTTCCACCAGCAACCGCAACTTTGAAGGCCGTCAGGGCGCTGGTGGCCGAACCCACCTGGTTTCCCCGGCCATGGCCGCCGCCGCTGCCATTCACGGCCACTTCGTCGATATCCGGACCATCGCCTGAGCCACGTCCCGAGCCCTTCTCACTGGAGTCCCCTCATGCCAACGTTCAAGCCTTTGCTCAACCTCATCACCGTCGCCGCGCTGACGTCGCTGGCTGCCTGCAACACCGTGCAAGGCGTCAAGCAGGACGTGCATGTCGTCAAGGACAAAGCGATCGAGGTCAAGGACGTGGTGGTGGACAAGGCCATCCTGGTCAAGGACAAGGCCGTCGAAGGCGGCAAGGCCGCCGGCCAGGCGGTCGGCTCCGGCCTGGAGAAAGCCGGCGAAGCGGTCAAGGGCGCGACCAACTGACACCCAACATCATGCAGAAATTCAACCTTCACACCGGCCTCGTGGCCCCCATGGACCGCGAGAACGTCGATACCGACGCCATCATCCCCAAGCAGTTCCTCAAGTCGATCCGCAAGACCGGCTTCGGCCCCAACCTGTTCGACGAATGGCGCTACCTGGACCAGCCCGGGCAGCCCGGCGTGCCAGAGAGCCAGCGCAAGCCCAATCCGGACTTCGTGCTGAACCAGCCGCGCTACCAAGGTGCCTCCATCCTGCTGGCCCGCAAGAACTTTGGCTGCGGCTCCAGCCGAGAGCATGCCCCCTGGGCCATTGACCAGTACGGTTTCCGCGCGGTCATTGCCCCCAGCTTCGCGGACATCTTCTTCAACAACTGCTTCAAGAACGGCCTGCTGCCCATCGTGCTCGGCGAATCCCAGGTCGACCAGCTGTTCAACGAAGTAGCCGCCTTCCCGGGCTACCAGCTGACCATCGACCTGGAGCGCCAGGTCATCGTCAAGCCGCAGGGTGAGGAAATTCCCTTCGAGGTCAACGCCTTCCGCAAGTACTGCCTGATCAACGGGCTGGACGACATCGGCCTGACGTTGCGCCACAAGGACAAGATCGAGGCGTTCGAAAAGCAGCGTCTGGCGACCAAACCGTGGCTCGCCCACACCATGTAACTCTCTTCAACAGCAAGCCACAATGAAAATCGCAGTTCTCCCCGGTGACGGCATCGGCACCGAAATCGTCGCCGAAGCGGTGAAGGTCCTGAAGACCTTAGACCTGAAGTTCGAGATGGAATCGGCCCTGGTCGGTGGCGCCGCCTACGACGCGCACGGCCACCCGCTGCCCGAGTCCACACTCAAGCTGGCCAAGGAGGCGGACGCCATCCTGTTCGGCGCCGTCGGCGACTGGAAATACGACAAGCTGGACCGTCCGCTGCGCCCCGAGCAGGCCATCTTGGGCCTGCGCAAGAACCTGGGCCTGTTTGCCAACTTCCGCCCCGCCATCTGCTACGAACAGCTGGTGGGTGCCTCCAGCCTCAAGCCCGAGCTGGTGGCGGGCCTGGACATCCTGATCATCCGCGAGCTGACCGGTGACATCTACTTCGGCCAGCCGCGGGGCCGCCGCGAGGCTCCGGACGGCGAGTTCAAAGGTGCACCAGAGGCTTTTGACACCATGCGCTACACCAAGCCGGAAATCGAGCGCATCGCCCATGTCGCCTTCCAGGCCGCACGCAAACGCAACAAGAAGGTGACATCGGTCGACAAGGCCAACGTGCTGGAGACCTTCCAGTTCTGGAAGGACACCGTGATCGAAGTGCACGCCCAGTACCCCGACGTGGCGCTGGAGCACATGTACGTGGACAACGCGGCCATGCAACTGGTCAAGAACCCCAAGGCCTTCGACGTGGTGTTCACCGGCAACATGTTCGGTGACATCCTGTCCGACGAAGCTTCCATGCTCACGGGCTCCATCGGCATGCTGCCCTCGGCCTCGCTCAACAGCAAAAACCAGGGTCTGTACGAGCCCAGCCATGGCAGCGCGCCCGACATCGCGGGCAAGGGCATCGCCAACCCGCTGGCCACCATCCTGTCGGCCGCGATGATGCTGCGCTTCTCGCTCAACCAGGAAGAAGCCGCCCAGCGCATCGAAGCCGCCGTACAGAAGGTGCTGGCCCAGGGCCTGCGCACTGGCGACATCTGGAGCGAAGGCACGACCAAAGTGGGCACCGCACAAATGGGCGATGCGGTGGTCAAGGCCCTGGGTTGACTCACGACGCCTGGAGTGCATCTGCCCATCAGGAACCCTTGCAGTCCCTGATGGGCCTTTGACTAGGTGACCGTTTCTGGCTCATCTTGCCGGACAACCTGATTGCGCCCTCCTTTTTTGGCAAGGTACAGAGCGCGGTCGGCCAAAGACACCAGATCCTCCAGCCTCCTCGTTGTCGGGCCGAAGCCGACCACACCAATCGATGTTGTCATGCGCAGGGTATCTCCTGTCGGGAGCTGCAAGGTGCAGACCTCAATCGAGCGCCGTACCCGCTCTGCCACCACCATGGCAGCCTCCAGGGACGTGTTGGTGAGCAGCACGGCGAACTCGTCACCGCCATAGCGGGCAATCGCGTCTTGTTCGCGAATCTGCATGCGTGCCACCTCTGCCATGGACTTGAGCGCCAGATCGCCAACATCATGTCCGCGGGTGTCATTGATCTGTTTGAAGTGATCGATGTCAAACAGCATCATGCAGGCGGGTTGATGTGTCCTTGCGCTTCTGGCCAACTCATACCTGACCAGTTTCTCGAACTGTCTGCGGTTGTCCAAACCGGTCAACGCATCGGTATGCGCCAGTTGGTCCAGTACACGGTTGCTGGCCTCAAGTGACCGCTTCGCTTGCTCGTTGAGCATCGCCTGAGCGAACTCTTTTCTCCGCGAAACGGTGTTGCTCCAGCTGATGAACAGGCTGAAGAAAAACACCGGGTAGTAAACGAGCGTGAAGATCAACACGTCGTGCATGTTCGCTTTCGTCACATTCAGAACTCCTACGCCGACCACAAGGGAAATGCCCACAGACAGCATGAGTGCCGCAACGAAGCTCACCTGAATCCCGAGGTTGGCCAACACAATGAAGATCAGGGATGCGTACTGATACACAGCAGTATGGGGGTCGGTGCTTTGCGCAAGCAGCCAGAACCAGATTCCGGCGGCGCCAACGATGGAGACCGGCAGCAACACATCCATCAGCAAGACGTTCTGCAATCGGTAGAAGACCAGGTAAGTCGGCACGACCATCATCGCCACATAGCCCACCCTGAGGATCCATGACGCCAAAGCTTGATCAGCAATCACCAGCTGATCCGCCCATCCGTATGTCAGAAACGCCAGCTGTCCCAGCACATTGATGAGCAGGAGAAACCTCCGGCGGTGGCGCAACTGGTGCGCGTAGAACTCCCCGAGCAACGTGGAAGGGATGCGCGCCAGTGGGTCCCTGAGCACGCATTCCAAGGCTCTCCTCAAGCTGGAGTCACTTTCTCTGGACATGATTTGAGCAGGCTAGTCCATATGAACTATTGGCTTGCAGAAAAATGCAATATTTAGATTGAATGCAATTTAATAATTTTTCGGTTTGCATTTTGCATTATTCTGTCAAAATATCAATGTTTATATTTTGAATCAACATTGACACTTTCTGTTGATCACCTGCAGAGTTGTTGAACCACAGCCAGGTAGGGAACACCGTCCACGACAGCTGTCGACCGGCAAGAGGAAGAACATGGACCCAAACGAGACGTCCGATCAAGGTTCACGAGGCCCGGCAGCGAGCGGAGGATGCCCAGGCTCGACAAGGGTTCAAGGACCGCCATGGCACCTGCCTTGGCTCCTGGCGCTGTTCGTTGGTGCCACGGCGTTCTACTTCAGCTGGCGTCCCTCGGCCATCAACCCCGAAGCCGTTGGCCTCTCTTATGTCCTGCTGGTCGCAGAGCTGTATGGCGTTGTCATGGGCGCACTGCACATCTGGATGACCTGGCGGTTGACCGAGAGGACACCTCCCCCGCCACTGGGTCATGTCAGCATTGACGTGCTCATCCCCACCTACAACGAATCGGTCGACATCGTTCGACGCACGCTGGCTGCCGCCGTAGCCATGGACCTGCCACACACCACCTGGCTTCTGGACGACGGCAACCGCCCCGAGATGGAGCAACTCGCTCGCAGCGTGGGTGCCAAGTACCTGGCGAGAACAGACCACGCACATGCAAAGGCAGGCAACCTCAACCACGCCTTGCAACACGCAAAGGGAGACTTCGTCGCGATCTTTGACGCTGACCACGTACCCAACAAGCACTTCCTGACCAGAACTCTGGGCTACTTCCGTGACCCCGATGTCGCCTTTGTTCAGACCCCGCAGGATTTCTACAACACGGACTCATTCCAGCATCGGGAGCGCAACGCCAAAGGGCTGGTGTGGACCGAGCAGTCCTTGTTCTTTCGGGTGATCCAGCGTGGGAAGGACTTCTTCAATGCAGCCTTCTTCTGCGGAAGCTGTGCCATTGCACGCCGCTCTGCCCTGGATGGGATCGGTGGATTCGCCACCAGCACCATCACGGAAGACCTCCACACCTCGATTCGCTTGCACAAGGCCGGATGGAAATCGGTGTACCACGCCGAATCTCTTGCGTTCGGAATCGCTCCTGCCACCATGGATCCGTTCATCACACAGCGAATTCGCTGGGGTCAGGGTGCCATGCAGGTGTGGCGCCAGGAAGGACTGCTGTTCGCCAAGGGACTGACCATCGCGCAGCGCCTGAACTACTTCGCGTCTGTCTCGACCTACTTTGACGGTTGGCAGAAGGCCATTCTCTACTTCCTGCCGGTGTACTCGCTGTGGACAGGCCAGTTGCCTTTGCGAACGGACGTGGGCACGTTGATGCTTCACTGGCTGCCTTTCATTGTCCTCAACTACCTTGTGTTTGAAGAGCTGGCGCGAGGGTACGGCCGCAGCCTGTATGTGGAGCAGTACAACCTAGCCCGGTTCTTCGCGTTTGCCTACGCTACTCTCTCCCTCTTCTGGAAACGACCACTGTCCTTCAAGGTCACCGACAAGGAACACACGGGACAAAGCGGTTCAGGCGCCACCCGGCCTGTGCAGGTGGTGTATCTCCTCAATCTGACCGCCATCCCCATTGGAGTTGCCCTCTATCTGGCGTTTGGCCACATCGGACTGGAGGGCCTGATGCTGGCATGCATCTGGTCGCTCATCAACGTCGTGCTTGCCTCGTCGGTGATCCGATTCGCGGGATTCAAGACGCGCTACCGCCGAAAGAATCACCGGTTCGGGGTACCTCACGCCATTGAACTGTTCAGGGGTCCGAACAGGCTGCCCTGTGTCATCGACAACCTGTCCATTGACGGCTGCCGCATATATGGCAAGGTGCCTATCGACCTGAAAGACGATGAATGCATCAATGCGTTGCTGCATCTGCCCAATAAAGTTCTACCTCTCTCCCTGGTAGTGCGACACCGGTTCAGACAGCAACACCAAGGCACCTCTTTCATCACCGCAATCGGGTGCACTGTCGATTGGTCATCTGACACTGACAAATTGGCGCTGGAGCAATACCTGTACGGATCCGATCACCAGTGGAGCCTCAACAACCTTACCGAACAGGATCACACGCCCCTGGAAAAGGTAACTCGCTGGATCATGCGGCGTCCGGCACGTCTGCATCAGAAAGCCAGTGACTGGCAGCCCCTGATCCACACGAACGGCCAGGTGCTAGGGGTGATCTCGCAGCGCGTCGATCCGTCCAGTGGCCATGTTCGCGCCATCAGCACGGAGACACCACATTCGCATCTGATTGGCGTCATTGCGGTGGGCCGTCGGCAGAACCAGACGTTGGATCTGCGCCTGATTGACTATCGAATGGTCAGCACCCCAGCAAAGCCCTACTTTTTGTGCACCTACGCCAGGAGTTGACCATGCAGATCGCCCGTCTTTGTGCATCCCTGCCGCTGATACTCCTGACCACTCATGCTCTGGGTCAGGATCTGTGGCTGGCTGGCCTGCAAGCACAGTCTGGCGCCAGCTACGCCTATCTGGGTCGCTTGGTCCCGGCAGATGGGCGAGCCTTGGGGCAAGGCTGGGTCCATCGGTTTTGGCTGGATCACGTACGCTATGCCTATCAATCGGGAGAGATCACCATCCACGGGTTGGCTCCCGGCGCCAGCTACGGCATCGGTCATCTGGGCCGAACGGAAACTGCAAACTACGCCGCGTATGCCGGCCTGGATGTCCGGTACACACAACTCACCCCGAACGATGCGCAGAACCGAGCGAGGGGTGATGTCATCTCTCCCTATCTCGCGGCAGAAGTGGATGCTCCGCTCTGGGAGCAAACCCGGATCGAAACAGCCATCTCCGTGCTGACACGCACACGCGCCTACTGGATGCGTGCGCGTCTGCGTGCGCTGCCGGTCCTTCCCGTATCGATCGAAGTCATCAATCAGGGTGACCCCTCTTACCACAAGCGTACATTCGGGATCATCCTTCCCTCATGGAAGGGGCCAGCTGGATTCACGTATTCGGTCCGGATCGGCGCCACGCGAACTGGGCGGGAATCCAGCAAGCCATTCGTTGGCGTGGACCTGTCGGGAGCAACACCGTGACCTCAAGAAGCACAATAGCAACGTTGGCTGCCAACACCGTCTGGCTGGATATCGAAAGGAGAATTCTTTACTCCTTCTGGCTGGCGATCCCTCTTCTGTTGCTGATCCGTCTCTACAACACCGGCGGCAACCCAAGTGACCCTGTGGTCTGGATGCTCGGCACCGCATTCGCCCTGACCGCCATCGAGAGCCGCAGACTCAGTATCCAGAAGGTACACGGCCCGGCCGGTACTGGCCTGATCCTGATGGGATATGCGTCCATCGGCGCGAGCGCCTGGGTCACCAACCCTGCAGCGGCAGCCATGTGGCCAGTATTGACGTTTCTGGCCTTCATCAGGCTAAAGCCATGGCAGGCCAGCGCCCTCGCTGGCGCCTCCCTGGCGGTGTTTGTGCTCATCATGACCGCTCGGGAATCGGTCACGTCGTTCCAGATCTACCGCACCATCACCATTGGGTCGGTGATCATCATCATCTTCCAGATCTTCTTCTCGCTGATGCGCCAGACCCTGGAGGACCTGCACAGCACTCGTACCACGCTCAACAACAGCATTCGGTCACTGGTCTACGGCGTGATGCTGGTTGACGCAGACGGGAAGATCACGGTATCGAATCAGAGAGTGTCCGAGTTGCTTGATCTTCCTGACGACCTGATCAAAGCGGGTGTTCCGGAAGCAGATCTGCTCACGTTCCTGCGTCGTCGCGGTGAGCTGACCGCGCAAAGCGTGGAGACCATCCAGCTGTACGATCGGCAGTGGAGGTCCATCCCGTCAGAGACAGACGATGACGGCGCCAAGGAGTCGCTCCTGGCTCGCCTGGGCCAAGGAGAGGTGTTCGGATACTACATACGAAAAAACAACAAGGGACGGTATCTGAAGGTCACGGTCGCACCTGCTGATGACGGGGGCCACATCCGAACCTACGAAGATGTGACGGACAGTGTCTTGGTGAACCGGCAGATGCTGTCGGTCATTCAGGACATGCATCAGCTGAGAAGGAAGGACCACGCGAGATCACGCGAACAGGTCATTGAAGCTTTGTCTAAGCTGGCGAAATACCGCGACGAAGAAACTGGCGAACACATCGTTCGTACCCAGTTGTACATCCGTGCATTGGCAGACGGCCTCCGCGCGATGAATGCGTACTCTGACCAATTGAACGAATCGTTCGTGGAAACCACCGTGAAGGCCGCACCGATGCATGATCTGGGCAAAATAGGCATTCCGGACGCGATTCTCAAGAAGCCGGGTCGTCTCACGGACGACGAGATGCAGATCATGCGCACACATGCCCTGATCGGTGAGGCAACACTGAACGCCATGCGCGATAGCAACGAGGACCCGCAATCGGTCGTATCGGTAGCGGCACGTATCGCCGGCGGACACCATGAGAACTGGGATGGCAGTGGTTATCCGCGGCACCTCCAGGCGCACCAGATTCCACTGGAGGCCAGACTGATGGCCCTCGCTGACAACTACGATGCCCTCACCACAACACGTGTCTACAAGAAATCCTGGACGCACGAAGAGGCGTCTGAAGAAATCAAAAAGCTGTCGGGTGCCAAATTTGATCCGCTGCTGGTCGACGCATTTCTGCTTCAGGAAGACCAGTTTCGCGCGATTGCTCTGCGATTCAAAGACACCGCCGCCGCCCCTGTGTCTGGGACAATGCCCACACCGGCGTAAGGCTCCATCAAGGCAGCCTGCGTTAGAATCTCCATATGTGTGTCGCTCGCCCGTTCGCCCTGAACCTCTCACCCGCCGCCCCGGCGGGTGTGGCTGCGCGCGCAACCACCATCAAAACCACGACCATTAAGGGCTGATCCAGCTCCGGTATCGTCGTGCGCCCTCCCTGGCCAGACGAGCCGGGGCAGACAGGCCGGTCGGGCACTGTTTCTTAACTTGAAAGGGCGTTTTCAAATGAGCAAGTTGGTTGGTCTGGTCGGCTGGCGTGGCATGGTCGGCTCCGTGTTGATGGATCGCATGGTCGAGGAAAAAGACTTCGACCTGATCGAGCCACTGTTCTTCTCGACCTCAAACGCCGGCGGCAAAGCCCCGGCGATGGCCAAGAACGAGACCACGCTGCAGGACGCGAACAACATCGACGCCCTCAAGCGCTGCGAGATCATCATCACCTGCCAGGGCGGGGACTACACCAACGAGGTCTACCCCAAGCTGCGCGCTGCCGGCTGGAACGGCCACTGGATCGACGCCGCCTCTGCCCTGCGCATGGAAAAGGACGCGGTCATTGTCCTCGACCCGGTCAACATGCCGGTCATCAAGAACGCACTGGCCAATGGGGGCAAGGAATGGATTGGCGGTAACTGCACGGTCAGCTGCATGCTGATGGGCGTGGGTGCGCTGTACAAGGCCGGACTGGTCGAGTGGATGAGCACCCAGACCTACCAGGCCGCTTCCGGTGGCGGCGCCCAGCACATGCGCGAACTGCTGACGCAGTACGGTACGCTGAACGCCGAAGTGAAGGCCCTGCTGGATGACCCCAAGAGCGCCATTCTGGAAATCGACCGCAAGGTGATCGCCAAGCAGCGCAGCCTGAGCGGCGCCGAGACCGCCAACTTCGGCGTGCCGCTGGGCGGCAGCCTGATTCCCTGGATCGACAAGGACCTGGGCAACGGCCAGTCCAAGGAAGAGTGGAAGGGCATGGCCGAGACCAACAAGATCCTGGGGCTGGGCGAGGGCTTCGGCTCGGCGCCGATCCCGGTCGACGGTTTCTGCGTGCGCGTGGGTGCCATGCGCTGCCACAGCCAGGCGCTGACCTTCAAGCTGAAGAAGGATGTGCCGGTGGCCGACATCGAGGCGATGATCGCTGCCGACAACCCGTGGGCCAAGGTGGTGCCCAACACGCGTGAAGCCACCATCAAGGACCTGACCCCGGTGGCCGTGACCGGCACCATGACCATCCCGGTCGGTCGTATCCGCAAGCTGGCGATGGGCCCCGAGTACGTCGGCGCCTTCACCATCGGCGACCAGTTGCTGTGGGGCGCCGCCGAGCCGCTGCGCCGCATGCTGCGTATCCTGCTGGATGCGTAAGCCAAGAGGCCACAGACCGTTACATAGTTCTCAGTACCCCGAAAAAGCCGGCCACGCGCCGGCTTTTTCGTTGTGAACTAGCAACGACAAACGGCGCCGGCAGCCGATCAACGGCCTGCCCGGAAACTCAAGCTGATTCTCAGCTTGTCACCGTAATACGTTGATGTTAAGGTCTTTTCTCGGTTTATCACGTCGAGGTTCCCGTGCCCACAATCACCCATTCCCACCAAGCTCCTTCTGCTGAAACACCGGTTACTTCTGCGAGGGGCTGGGCTCGCCTGCATGCGGTGGCTGCCGCCGTGATGCTGTGCAGTGGCCTCGCACAACCGCTGGATGCCCACGCGCTGGCGTTGGGCCGTGTGGTGGTGCAGTCGGCGCTGGGAGAGCCTCTACGAGCCGACATCGAGGTCCCCGAGATCACCGCCGAAGAGGCTGCGAGCCTGCGGGTCAGTGTGGGCTCACCGGCGGCCTACAGAGCTGCGGGCATGGAACTCACGTCAGTGGCGGCCAGTGTGAACATCGTCCTGCAACGCAGTGCAGACGGTCGGGCTTTCCTTCGCGTCACGAGCACACGGCCCGTCACCGAGCCATTCATGGACCTGATCGTGGAAGCCAACTGGGCAGCAGGCCGTGTGGTTCGTGACTACACGATGCTGTTCGATCCGCCGAGCCCGCGCCCTGCACCTGCACCTCTCCCGCCCGTGGCTGGCGGCACTGGTGCCAGGACGCCGGCGGCCGTCGCTGCGCCCGCAGCGACACAGACACGTCCAGCGCCGGGAAGTGTCCCATCGCAGGATACCCGCGCCCCTCAGGCTGCCCAGCGTCAAACAGCGGCACCAGCTCCACGCGCCGAAAGCAGCGGAGGGCAAGTGCGGGTCAAGGCGGGTGATACCGCGGGACGACTTGCCGAAGCATATCGGCCTGCCGAGGTATCCCTGGACCAGATGCTGGTGGCGATGCTGCGCAGCAATCCGCAGGCCTTCATCGGAGGCAACGTCAACCGCATCAAGGCGGGCGCCGTGCTCGATATGCCCGACGCAGCTGCGGCATCGTCGATTCCTGCGGCGGAAGCCCGCCAGACCATCGTGTCCCAGAGCCGGGACTTCAACGAATTCCGCCGTCGCCTGGCGTCGACCGCCGCACCGGCTGCCGTCGCCGCCGCCGACCGGCAGGCATCCGGCCAGATCCAGACACAGGTGGAAGACAAGAAGCCTGCCGCCACCGCGCAGGACAAGCTGACACTGTCCAAACCCGGCACCAATGACGGCAATGAAGCGCAGATTGCCCAGCAGCGCCAGAAGCAAGAGACCGAGACGCGTGTCGCTGAGCTGTCCCGCAACGTGAATGATCTGTCCAAGCTGACACCGCCCGCTGCTGCCCCGACAGCAGCCAGCACGGCGGCGACGCCGGCAGTGCCTGCCTCGCCGGCGGCTCCCGCATCAACTGCACCAGGCACCGTGGCGGTGGAGGCATCCACTCCGGCGGCCGCTGACCCCGCCGCCACTGCGCCTGCCCCTGCCGATGCATCGGCAACACCCGCAGCGGCCCCGGTGGAGCCGCCCCCGCCGGCGGCCGCAGCCCCCGTACCGCCCAAGAAGCCAATAGCTGTGCCAGCCCCTGCACCGGAAGAGCCCTCTTTCGTGTCCAGCCTGGTGGAGAACCCCTTGGTGCTGCCTGCCGCAGGTGGCCTTCTTGCCCTGCTGGCCGGCTTTGGCTTTTACCGCATGCGCCAGCGGAAAAAGAATGCACCGGTAGACAGTTCCTTCCTGGAGAGCCGCCTGCAGCCCGATTCCTTCTTCGGCTCCAGCGGTGGTCAGCGCATCGACACCACCGAGGCTTCGGTTTCCGGGTCGTCCATGGTCTACTCGCCCAGCCAGCTCGACGCGGCCGGCGACGTGGACCCGGTTGCCGAAGCTGATGTGTACCTTGCGTACGGGCGTGATCTGCAGGCCGAGGAGATCCTCAAGGAAGCCATGCGCAGCACACCGACACGCGTGGCCATCCACAACAAGCTGCTGGAGATTTACGCCAAGCGCCGGGACACGCGTGCGTTCGAAGTGGTGGCGACCGAGGCATTCAGCCTGACACAGGGTCAGGGCCCTGAGTGGGAGCGTGCCTGCGAACTCGGCCGCGAGCTGGATCCGGGCAACCCGCTGTACCAGCCGGGTGGCAAGCCCGCAGGCATGGTTGCCGCCGCCGCTGGCGCTGGCGCTGGCGCTGGCGCTTCGACAGCCTATGCCGCACCCAACACGGTGCCGTTCGGCGCGAGCACGCTGGGCCAGGAAGATGCCCTGTCTGTCCCGGCCGATCTCGATCTGGACCTTGACCTGGGTCTCGACACGAGCGCGCCGGTCGAACCCACAGCCGCGCCTGCCGCGGTGTCCCGGCTGGATGACCTGGGATCGACAGATTCCCTCACCCAGGAACCCGCCACTGCAGAAGGCCCCGCCTCACGCTCGATGGACTTCGATCTGGACTTCCCGTCCGACCCTGCCCCTCTGGTGTCCGCTGCGCCTGCACCTGCGGCAGAGGCCCCGACCTTTGACCCCAACGAATCGCTCGACATTCTGGATCTCCAGGATTCCCTACCTGTCCCACTGGAAGAGGCCCCGCCCGCCTCGGCCCCAGCGCCCGCGCCGGCCACCACCGGCGGCGAAATGCTCTCCTTCGATCTGGACGAAATCAACCTCGACCTCGGGCCGGCAACCGAAGACACGGCCGCTGACAACGTTGACCCCGGTGGCGAGAACCCCCTTGAAACCAAGCTGTCGCTGGCCGAAGAGTTCCGTGCCATCGGTGACCTGGAAGGCGCTCGCTCACTGGCCGAGGAAGTCCTGGCCGAGGCCACCGGCACCCTCAAGACCAAGGCCAGCACCTTCCTGGCCGATCTCTCCTGAGCGCATCGCCATTGCGGATCGCACTCGGCGTCAGTTACCACGGTGGTGCCTACGACGGCTGGCAGAGCCAGCCGTCGGGTCGCACCGTGCAGGATCACCTGGAGAAGGCACTGGCGGCGCTTCTGGCCGTGCCGGAGGTCCACACCCTGTGCGCGGGCCGTACGGATGCGGGCGTCCACGGCCTGAACCAGGTGGTTCATTTCGACAGCCCTGTTGCACGGCCGGAGAACGCCTGGGTACGGGGTACGAACAGCTTTCTGCCACCCGATATCGCCGTTCAATGGGCCCGCGAGGTCCCGGACCGGTTCCATGCAAGGGCGAGTGCGCGTTCCAGGCGCTATGCCTACGTCCTGCTGGAGTCCCCGGTGCGGCCCAGCATCGATCAGGGCCAGGTTGGCTGGGTGTTCAGACCCCTGGACATCGAGGCCATGCAACAGGCGGCCAGAACCCTGCTGGGCGAGCACGACTTCACCTCGTTTCGCGCGTCCCAGTGCCAGGCCCACACCCCGGTGAAAGAGATGCTGCGCATCGACATCGCGCGCCGCGGCGCCTACTGGCGCTTCGAGTTCGAGGCCACCGCCTTCCTGCACCACATGATCCGCAACATCATGGGCTGCCTGATTTACATCGGCTCTGGCAACCGTCCTGCCGCCTGGATGGCGGAGGTGCTGGCCGCCCGGGACAGGGACGCTGCGGCACCAACCTTTTCCCCCGACGGCCTTTACTTTCTGGGTCCGGTCTATGATGAGGCGTTCGGACTGCCGGTCCGTACCCCTGCTTTCGACTGGTTGCCCTGACCCTCATGACCCGGATCAAGATCTGCGGCCTGACCCGCGAGGCCGATGTGGACGACGCGGTGCGCGCCGGGGCCGACGCCATCGGCTTCGTGCTGTATCCGCGCAGCCCGAGATTTGTCACCCCCGAGCGCGCCAGCGAGTTGGCTCGGCGTTTGCCGCCCTTTGTCACGCCGGTGCTGCTGTTCGTCAACGCCGACCCGGCGTTCATCGCGCAAGCCGTGGCGGCGGTTCCACACGCCCTGCTGCAGTTCCATGGCGATGAAAGCCCTTCCGACTGTGCGGCAGTGGGCAGACCTTTCATCCGGGCGGCAAGGATTCCCCCGGGCCCTGACGGCGCCCGCTTCGATCTCCTAAAATATGCGGATGACTACGCCAATGCCCAGGCTCTCCTGCTCGACGCCCACGTCGACGGCTACGGCGGCGGCGGACAATCTTTCGACTGGACAGCCTTCCCGTGGTCACACCAGCGACTAAACGCCAGCTCTCGCCTCGTTTTGTCTGGTGGACTCACGCCTGCAAACGTGACCGATGGCATGGCCATCGTGCGGCCTTGGGCCGTTGATGTGAGCTCCGGCGTCGAGGCCATCGGGCCTGACGGTCAGCCACTCAAAGGCATCAAGGACAGCGCCCGAATGCGCGCTTTTGTCGCCGCCGTCAGGGCGGCAGACGCCAGACAGTCCCCCAGCCACAGCTGACACCCACGGGTGCAGCCGGGCCAAAACCCCGAAAGACACCCCATGACCTACGCCTACCAGCAACCTGACGCCCGCGGCCACTTCGGCATCTACGGCGGCAGCTTCGTGAGCGAGACCCTGACTCACGCCATCAACGAACTCAAGGCTGCATACGCGAAGTATCAGCACGATCCGGCGTTTCTGACCGAATTCCGCAAGGAACTCAAGCACTTCGTCGGCCGCCCCAGTCCGGTGTATCACGCGGAGCGCACCAGTCGCGAAATGGGCGGTGCGCAAATCTTCCTCAAGCGCGAAGACCTGAATCACACCGGCGCCCACAAAATCAACAACGTGATTGGGCAGGCCATGCTCGCCAAACGCATGGGCAAACCGCGCATCATTGCCGAGACCGGCGCAGGGCAGCACGGCGTGGCCACGGCCACCATCTGCGCCCGCTATGGTCTGGAGTGCGTGGTCTACATGGGCAGCGAAGACGTCAAACGCCAGAGCCCCAACGTCTACCGCATGAAACTGCTGGGCGCCACGGTGGTGCCGGTCGAGTCCGGCAGCAAGACGCTCAAGGATGCGCTCAATGAGGCAATGCGCGACTGGGTGGCCAATGTGGACAACACTTTCTACATCATCGGCACGGTCGCCGGCCCCCATCCCTATCCGATGATGGTGAGGGACTTCCAGAGCGTGATTGGCGAGGAATGCCTCGTGCAGATGCCCGAGATGCTCCGGGAGGCCGGGTGCGCTGGCGAACAGCCTGACGCGGTGGTGGCCTGCGTGGGCGGTGGTAGCAACGCCATGGGCATCTTCCACCCGTACATCCCGTTTGAAAGCACACGCCTGATCGGGGTGGAAGCCGCGGGCGAAGGTCTGGACAGCGGCAAGCACTCGGCGTCGCTGCAAAAGGGCAGCCCCGGTGTGCTGCACGGCAATCGCACCTACGTGCTGCAGGACGACAATGGCCAGGTCACCGAGACACACAGCGTCAGTGCCGGGCTGGACTACCCTGGCGTCGGACCCGAGCATGCCTATCTCAAGGACATCGGTCGCGCGGAATATGTCGGCATTTCCGATACCGAGGCACTGGAGGCCTTCCACTACCTCTGCCGGACCGAAGGCATCATTCCGGCGCTGGAGTCCAGCCATGCGGTGGCCTACGCCATGAAGATGGCCAAGGGCATGAAGCCGACACAGTCCATTCTGGTCAACCTCTCAGGGAGAGGCGACAAGGATATCGGCACCGTGGCCGACCTGTCCAACGCGGACTTCTACTGCCGTCCCAGCTGCCGTGGCCAGTCGGTCAAGGGTGGTACCGAAACTGCCGTCATCAAGGTGTCCAAATGAGCCGTATCGAACACACCCTGGCCACCCTGCTGGCCGATGGCCGCAAGGCTCTGATTCCCTACGTCACAGCCGGCTTCCCCTACGCCGACATCACACCCGACCTGATGCAGGGCATGGCTGAAGCCGGCGCCGACATCATCGAGCTGGGCATCCCCTTCTCCGACCCGTCGGCCGATGGCCCGGTGATCCAGAAGGCCGGCGACCGTGCGCTGGCGCTGGGCATTGGCCTGGTCCAGGTGTTGGCCATGGTGCGCAAGTTCCGCGAGCGCAATGCCCATACCCCGGTGGTGCTGATGGGCTATGCCAACCCGATCGAACGATACGACCAGAAGCACGGCGCGGGAAGCTTTGTCCGGGATGCCGGCGCGGCCGGCGTGGATGGTGTGCTTGTGGTCGACTACCCGCCCGAGGAGTGTGAGGAGTTCGCCGCCGCCTTGCGCGACCAGGGCATGGACCTGATCTTCCTGCTGGCCCCCACCTCGACCGACGAGCGCATGGCACAGGTGGCCAGGGTGGCCAGCGGATACGTCTACTATGTGTCCCTCAAAGGCGTCACCGGGGCAGGGACGCTCGACGTCGGCCAGGTGGAAGCCATGCTGCCGCGCATCCGCAGGCATGTCAGCATTCCGGTTGGCGTGGGCTTTGGCATCCGAGATGCCGACACAGCCAAGGCGATTGGCCGGACTGCTGACGCGGTGGTCATCGGCAGCCGCCTGATCCAGTTGATCGAGGATGAACCTTACGAAAAGGTCATCCCGGTGGCGGCCCATTTCCTGCGCACGATACGAAAAGCGCTGGACGCATAATCCAGCATCTTTCCCGGGCCCAGCGCCTGGGCGTTGAAGGAGAAGTTCATGTCCTGGCTCGAAAAACTGCTGCCGCCCAAGATCACCCAGACCGATCCGGCCGAGCGGCGCAGTGTGCCCGAAGGGCTCTGGATCAAATGCCCCAGCTGCGAAGCGGTGCTCTACAAGACCGACCTGGAAAAAAACCAGAACGTCTGCCCCCATTGCAGCCACCACCACCGCATCGGTGCGCGCGCCCGTCTCAACGCCTTCCTCGACGCCGAAGGGCGCTATGAGATTGGCCAGGAAGTGCTGCCGGTCGATGCCCTGAAGTTCAAGGACAGCCGCAAGTACCCCGAGCGCCTGAAAGAAGCGCTGGAGGTCACCGGCGAGACCGACGCGCTCATCGTGATGGGTGGTGCGGTTCAGGGGATCAGCCTGGTGACCGCCTGTTTCGAATTCGACTTCATGGGCGGCTCGATGGGATCGGTGGTCGGCGAGCGCTTTGTGCGCGGCGTCGAAGAGGCCATTGCCCAGAAGGTGCCTTTTGTCTGCTTTACCGCTACCGGCGGCGCCCGCATGCAGGAGGGTCTGCTGTCCCTGATGCAGATGGCCAAGACCAATGCATCGCTGACTCGGCTGGCCAAGAAGGGCCTGCCCTATATCAGCGTGCTGACCGACCCGACGATGGGCGGTGTGTCGGCCGGCTTCGCCTTTGTCGGCGACGTGGTGATTGCGGAGCCCAAGGCGCTGATCGGGTTTGCCGGCCCCCGCGTGATCGAGAACACCGTGCGTGTGAAGCTGCCCGAGGGCTTCCAGCGGGCCGAGTTCCTGCAGACCAAAGGCGCCGTCGACTTCATCTGTGACCGCCGCGAGTTGCGCAGCCAGGTGGCCAGCATTCTGGCCATGCTCCAGCGCCAGAGCGCCGACGCCGTGGTGCCCGATTGAGCGATGCATCCGCCGCTGCGCCGCTGACCCTGACGCAGCTTCCCCTGTTTCCATTGCAGACCGTGCTGTTTCCCGGCGGCTGGATGCCGCTGCGGATCTTCGAGGTGAGATACCTCGACATGATCAACCGCTGCATCAAGGCCGGCGCTCCCTTCGGCGTGGTCTGCCTGACCGAGGGCAGCGAAGTGCGTCGCCTGGACCCGTCAGCGGCGCCCGGACAGGCCGGTTTCGCTGCCGAGGCCTTTCACCCGATCGGCACGCTGGCCCACATTGAACAGGTGGAGCGCCCCCAGGCAGGACTGATGCTCATCCACTGCCGCGGTCAACAGCGCTTCCACATCCGCAGCAGCCGCCAGCTGCCTCACGGGCTTTGGGTCGGCGATGTGGTGCTGGACCCCGCGGAACGGGTCATCGCGGTGCCGGAGCATCTGGTGAGCACCCGGGATGCCCTGCAACGCGTGCTGGCCAACCTGCAGGAGCGCGAACCTTCGTCCATGAACGAACTGCCTTTGCAGCCCCCCTATCAGTGGGACGACTGCGGCTGGGTGGCCAACCGGTGGGCAGAACTCCTGCCCCTGCCCCCGGAAGTCAAGCAGCGACTCATGACCCTGGACAATCCCCTGCTGCGACTGGAGCTGGTGTCCGACCTCCTCGACCGCATGGGCGTGGAGCGCTGAACCCGTCTTCAGTCTTGGGTGCGCTGTCAGGGCAGCAGTGCCAGCGCCTGCATGTAGCGCTCGCTGATCACCAATTCGTCCCAGTCGGGCGCCGCGCCTTGTGACAGGAGCGCGAGGCGGCGGCTTTCGCTGGCCGCATCCGGCACCCACGTTCCTTCGACCACGGCCCGGGAAAGCGACTCGATGGCGTCGTCAATGGGCGCACCACCGTCCACCACCGACTGGTTGCAGAGCAGCACCATGTCACCGCCCGCTCCCAGCGCGGCCAGGGCGGCCTCGGTGAAGCTCACCTGCCGGCCCTCGATCTGGCGGGCGGCGGCCATGCTCAGGTCGTCACTGAACACCGCCCCGGTGAAACCGAGTCGTCCCCTCAGGATGTCCCGGATCCATCGCGACGAGAACCCGGCAGGTCGCGTGTCCACGCGCGGGTAGATCACATGCGCGGGCATCACCGCGTCCAGGCTCGCCGACAGCCAGCCGTACGGCGCCGCGTCCTCGGCCAGGATCGCGGTCAGGCTGCGCCGGTCCACCGGAATGGCTTCATGCGAATCGGCACGCACGAATCCGTGCCCGGGAAAATGTTTGCCGCAATTGGCCATGCCTGATCGGCGCAGGCCATGCATGAGCGCCTGCGCAAGGGCAGCCACCACCGAAGGATCACGCGCCAAGGCGCGATCACCGATGACCGAACTCTCCCCGTAATCCAGGTCCAGCACCGGTGTGAAGCTGAGATCGACCCCACAGGCCCTGAGCTCGGCGCCAAGCACAAAACCGGTGGCCGTGGCCACGTTCATCGCGGACAGCGCCGACGCAGCCGCATGACCTTTGCCGGACCCCGTCCACAGCTGACCCAGCCTCGCCATGGCAGGCAAGTGCGTAAACCCGTCGGTCCGGAAACGCTGCACGCGACCGCCTTCGTGGTCCACCGCGATCAGCAGATCCCGCCTCACGGTCTTGATCTGCCGGCACAACTGGGTCAACTGCCTTCGGTTCTGCCAGTTGCGGCCGAAAAGAATGACGCCGCCCACCAAGGGATGATCGAGACGGCGGCGGTCATCGTCGCTCAGCCGCAAGCCGGCCACATCAATGATCAGGGGTGCTGCATGCATGTTCGCAGACCTTTTCGTTCAGGATTGCTCGACCACCACGAAGGTGGCGGCGTAATCGGTTTCATCGGTCACAGTGACATGCGCGCGCAGGCGACGGTCATCGAACCATTCACGCAAGGCGCCGTGCAGCACGATCACCGGCCGGCCCCCTGCTTCGTTCAGGATCTCGCAATCGCGCCAGGTCATGGGCGTGCGCATGCCCAATCCAATGGCTTTGGAGAACGCCTCCTTGGCCGAAAAGCGGGTGGCCAGATAGCTCAGACCGCGCCTGGGCCATCGCTGTCGCCGCTGGCGCCAGACGGCCAGCTCCGTCTCACCCAGGACCCGCTGCGCAAAGCGTTCCCCCTGTCTGTCCAGCACCGCTTGCACACGGCGGATGTCACAGATGTCGGTCCCTATGCCGTAGATCATCTCAGGCGAAGGCTTGGTCGATACAGCGGTTGTACGCCGACACGGTATCCACGTAACCCAGTTCGAGCGCATCGGCGATCAAGGCATGGCCGATGGACACCTCGTCCACGCCTGGGACGGTGCGCAGAAACTCGGTCAGGTTGTCGCGGTTGAGGTCATGACCGGCATTGACGCCCAGCCCGGCGGCCTGCGCCGCCAGCGCCGCACGTCGGTAACGCTCCAGCTGTTCGGCTCGGGACGCCGGGTCGACCCAGGCCGCGGCATAGGGCTCGGTGTACAGCTCGACCCGGTCAGCGCCCACCGCATGGGCGCCGATCATCTGCTCAGGTGCCGGGTCCATGAACAGGCTCACGCGCGCACCCAGTGCCTTCGCCTCGGCGATCACCGGGACCAGACGCTGCGCATCCTGCGGAAAGGCCCAGCCATGGTCGCTGGTGAACTGTCCTTCGCTGTCCGGGACGAAGGTCAGCTGGTGCAATGGAAGACCCCGCGCCCGGACATCCCGGGCGATGTCCATGAGGTTGTGGAACGGGTTGCCCTCGATGTTGAATTCGCGATCGGGCCAGTCCCGCATCAGCTCGGCCAGATCAAAGACGTCATGTCGCCGGATGTGGCGCTCGTCCGGACGCGGGTGAATGGTGATGCCGCGCGCTCCCGCCTGCAGGCACAGCGTGGCCGCCTTGGTGACCGAGGGAATGCCCAGATGGCGGGTATTGCGCACCAGCGCGACCTTGTTGAGGTTGACCGACAAGGCGGTCTTGCAACCTTGCGGTACCGGATCGGATGCCATGTGTGTCCTGAAAAAGTGAAATCACGCGGGGGCCTCGGACCGGGATCCGGTGGCCTTCCCTCGCGAGAGCGCATGAACGTCCAGCATCAGCTGGCGCGTACGGAATGTGCGAACGCCACTATGGTAGTGCAGCAAGGTACGCAATTGGGCACGCAATGCCGGCATCACCCCCATGCTGATCCTCATGGCATTGAGCAAGGCATCGGGTGTGGCCAGTGCCTGCTGCAGCGCCAGCCAGCACTCGCCGGTCACCGGATGAGCATCATTTTCGTGGGCAGGCCGCAAGCCCGCCTCCGGTGAAAGCACATAGACGCCCTCAGGATCCAGGGGGGCCAGCGAACTGCCCTCGCGGGCAAGATCCGGCAGCAACCCGGTCTCACGCAGCAGCACGAGCTCGAAGGCTCGGAGCACGAGAGACTGGGTTTCGCTGCGCTCGGCGAGCAGCTGAACCGCCAGCGCATAGTCATCGAAAAGACGCGGGTGGGGATCGTCGCGCGCCAGCAGGCGCATCAGCAGTTCATTGAGGTAGCTGCCTGCCAGCAGGGCATCGCCGGTCGGCATGACATGACCACCCTGCCACTGGGCCGACTTGAGTGTGCGAACCTCGGCTTCCCCCCCCCACGCTAGAAGGATCGGTTGCAGCGGCAACAGCACGGCTCGAAACTGGGAAGTGGGACGCTTGACGCCCTTGGCCACCAGCGCCAGGCGACCATGGTGTCGCGAGAACACCTCCAGGATCAGGCTGGACTCGCTCCAGTCGTAGCGGTGCAGGACAAAGCCAGGCTCATCGGAAGTCCGGCGCGTGGCCATGCCGCGTCACTCGTAGCCAAAGGACCTGACCCGGGCGTCATCATCGGCCCAGCCGGACCGGACCTTGACCCACAGCTCGAGAAACACCTTGCAGTCCCAGAGTTTTTCCAGCTCCTGACGGGCTTCGGTCCCGATCCGCTTGAGCTTCTCGCCCTTCTCGCCGATGACCATGCCCTTGTGTCCCTCGCGCTCGACCACGATGGTGGCGGCCACGCGGCGCAGCGCGCCTTCCTGCTCGAACTTGTCGATGATGACCGTCGAGGTGTAGGGCAACTCATCGCCGGTGAGACGGAACAGCTTCTCGCGCACCATCTCGGCCGCCATGAAACGCTCGCTGCGATCGGTCAGTTCCTCGGGGTCGTGCATCCAGGGCTGCTGCGGCAGGTACTTCTCGCAGATGGCAAACAGCCGCTGGATATCCCGCGGGTTCTTGGCCGACATGGGCACATACTCGGCAAAGGCATGCCGCTCCTGCATGCTGCGCAGCCAGGGAGCCAGCTCACCACGCCGGTGAATCAGGTCAAACTTGTTGGCCAGCAACACCACGGGAATGCCCTTGGGCAGCAGGTCCAGCACCTTGGCGTCGGCCAGATTGAAACGCCCTGCCTCCACCACAAAGAGGATCAGGTCCACATCGGCCACCGCCCCCAGCACCGTCTTGTTCAGCGATCGGTTGAGTGCGTTGCCATGCCGTGTCTGGAATCCCGGCGTGTCGACAAAGACAAACTGGTTGGCGCCGACCGTCCGGTAACCGGTGATGCGATGCCTTGTGGTCTGCGCCTTGCGGGAGGTGATGCTGATCTTCTGGCCCACCAGGGCATTGAGCAGCGTGGATTTGCCCACATTGGGCTTGCCCACGATGGCAACAAACCCGCAGCGCTGATCAGCGGGGTCCACCTCGACCGGCTCTTCGGCCGGAGGTGGCGCAGAGGCCTCGGTAGCGTCGTCCTTGCCCAGGGCGCGCGCCAGCATGGCTTCCAGGTCCTGATCGGCCGGGCTGGGCGTAGGGGGACGTGAGGGGATAGACATTCGTTCAGGCTTTCTTGGCGGCGACACGTGACTGACGTGCCAACAGGGTCTGGAGCATGGCGGCTGCGGCCGCCTGCTCACCGGCACGGCGGGAACTCCCGATGCCGCGCTCCACCAGCCCCGCTTCCGGCACCGCACACTCGATGTCGAAGGTCTGACGGTGCGCCTCGCCGGTCGTGGCCACCACCCGGTAGGCGGGCAACTTCATCTTCCGTGCCTGCAACCACTCCTGCAACTCGGTCTTGGGATCCTTGGCCATGGCCTGCATGCTGGCATGCAGTTCCAGACCAGCGTACAGCCGGCGCACCAGCGAGTTGGCAGCGTCGAATCCTGCATCCAGGTACACGGCGCCGATGAGCGCCTCCAGCGCATCCGCGAGGATGGAGGGACGCTTCTGTCCCCCTGATCGCTTCTCGCCGTCCCCGAGACGAAGGCTGGACGAGACATCCAGCCGGGTGGCAATCTCAAACAGGGTTTCCTGTCTGACCAGGTTGGCGCGCACCCGGGAGAGATCTCCCTCAGGCAAGTCCCCCAGGCGCTCGAACAGCAGCCCGGAGATGGCCAGATTGAGGACCGAGTCACCCAGAAATTCCAGCCGTTCATTGTGGTCGGCCGAGAAACTTCGGTGGGTCACAGCCCGTTCAAGCAGCCGTTGCTGTTCAAACCGATGCCCGAGGCGCTGCTCAAGCGCTGCGAGGGTGGTCATCAGAAATACCCCCAGATAGCCGGCCGGTGCCGGCCCCGAATGGTCATCGGTTGGAGTCTCCCTGGTACTTCATGACGATGTAGGCCGGCCCACCGATATGGATTTCGCGGGTATAGGAGTAGCGAACGATGACCTTGTCACCCTGCTTGCCCACATCCAGATCCTTGCCCGCAATGGAGCGGATGTCATCAATCTGGGCCGCCTTGTCGAAGGTGGCACGCACTTCGGCAACCGTGGTGCCGGTGGCGGCCTTCTTCACTGCCTTGTCGACGGAGATGTACTCCAGGTAGGTGGGAATGATCTGGGCGACGATGACGCCCGAAAACGCGACGATCGCTCCCACAAACAAAAGTCCGATGAAAGTCAGTCCACGTTGCCGCCGTTGAAGTTGCATGCTCGTTCCTCCGGTTGATGTGATTCGCCTCACTCGAAACTGCCGATCCTGCCAAGATCCCCGAAATTCATCCAGACAAAAAAGGCCTTGCCCACGATGTTGGCCTCGGGCACAAAGCCCCAGTAGCGGGAGTCGAGCGAGTTGTCCCGATTGTCGCCCATCATGAAGTAATGCCCGGGAGGCACCTTGCACACCACGCCTTCGACGCTGTAGCGGCAGTTGTCCCTGTAGGGGAACTCGGCGGCACCGGCAACAAACGCGGGCCTGTCATCGTCGTTGAGGGTGTTGTAGACCCTGCTGTCCAGCTTCTCACCGAATTGCTTGGAGTAGCGCATCGAGTCGCCATCAAAGAAGTCGCTCTTGGGCTCCTTGGGCACGGGCTGACCGTTGACCGTCAGCTGCTTGTTCAGGTAAGCGACCTCGTCGCCAGGCACCCCGATGACGCGTTTGATGTAGTCCAGACTGGGCTGCGGCGGGTACCGGAACACCATCACATCCCCTCGCTCGGGGGTATGGTTGGCCACCAGCAGGTTGTTGAACACCGGCATGCGGATGCCGTAGTGAAACTTGTTGACCAGAATCAGGTCGCCCACCCGCAAGGTGGGCACCATGGAGCCCGAAGGAATCTTGAAGGGCTCGAACAGGAAGGATCGCAGGACAAAGACGGCCAGAATGACCGGAAACAGGCCGGCAGTCCAATCGAGCCACCAGGGCTGCATCAGGAGTTTCTGCCGGGTCTGCTGGGCCGCGGCCTGATCGGAGGCCTCGGGCTGGAAGCCCTGTGATTTCAAGGCGCTCAGACGTTCATTCCGCTCCGCGTCGAATCTCTCTGCCGCCCTCTTTCGCTGCGGCAGGAAGTAGAGCCGCTCGGCGATCCAATAGCCACCCGTGACCACGGTGGCCAGCATGAGCAAGAGGGCAAAGTTTCCCTCGACCGAACCGAAGTACCAAGCCCCTGCGTAAGCCGCGAAAGCGGCCAGCACCATCCCGGTGATGCCTCCCATGACAGCCTGCATCATTCCTCCACCTGCAGGATGGCCAGGAAGGCTTCTTGCGGCACTTCAACCGAACCGATCTGTTTCATGCGTTTCTTGCCTGCCTTCTGCTTCTCAAGAAGCTTGCGCTTGCGGGTGATGTCACCCCCATAACATTTTGCCAGCACGTTCTTGCGCAGCGCCTTGATGGTTTCACGCGCAATGATGTTGCCGCCGATGGCCGCCTGAATGGCCACGTCGAACTGCTGGCGGCTGATGATCTCGCGCATCTTGGCCGCCACGGCGCGACCACGGTACTGCGCCTGCGTGCGGTGCACGATGATCGACAGGGCATCGACCTTCTCGCCGTTGAGCAACATGTCCACCTTCACCACGTCGGACGCCCGGTACTCCTTGAATTCGTAGTCCATCGACGCGTACCCGCGGCTGACCGACTTGAGCTTGTCGAAGAAGTCCAGCACGATCTCGCCCAGCGGCAGTTCGTAGGTCAGCATGACCTGCTTGCCGTGGTAGGCCATGTTCAGCTGGACCCCGCGCTTCTGGTTGGCCAGGGTCATGACCGCCCCCACATACTCCTGCGGCATGTACAGGTGCACGGTCACGATGGGCTCGCGGATCTCCTCGATACGGCCGGCATCGGGCATCTTGGACGGGTTCTCCACCATGATGACCTCGCCATCGCCCTTGACCACTTCATACACCACGCTGGGTGCGGTGGTGATCAGGTCCTGGTCGAACTCCCGCTCCAGGCGTTCCTGCACGATCTCCATGTGCAGCAGCCCCAGAAAGCCGCAGCGGAAGCCGAACCCAAGCGCCTGCGACACTTCGGGCTCGTAGCGCAGCGCAGCGTCATTGAGCTGCAGCTTCTCCAGCGCATCCCGCAACTGGTCGTACTCGCTGGCTTCGGACGGGTACAGGCCGGCAAACACCTGCGGCTGGACCTCCTTGAAACCGGGAAGCGCCTCGGTGGCAAACGGGAGGTTGGCGCCACTGCTGGTCTTGATGGCGGTGACCGTGTCGCCCACCTTCGCGGCCTTGAGTTCCTTGATGCCGGCGATGATGTAGCCCACCTCGCCCGCGTTGAGCGACTCGCGCGGCTCGTTGTGCGGCGTGAACACCCCAAGCTTCTCGGCGTTGTACAGCGACTCGGTGGCCATCAGCTTGATCTTGTCGCCACGGTTCAGGCGTCCGTCCACCACCCGCACCAGCATCACCACGCCCACATAGTTGTCGAACCAGCTGTCGATGATCATGGCGCGCAGCGGTGCGTCGGGATTGCCCCGGGGTGGCGGCACCTTGGCGACCACCATCTCCAGGATGTCTTCCACCCCCATGCCGGTCTTGGCCGAGCAAGGCACCGCCTCGGTCGCATCAATGCCGATGACGTCCTCGATTTCCTGCTTCGCGTTGTCCGGGTCGGCCTGCGGCAGGTCCATCTTGTTGAGAACCGGCAGCACCTCCACACCCAGGTCCAGCGCGGTGTAGCAGTTCGCCACGGTCTGTGCCTCGACACCCTGGCTGGCATCGACCACCAGCAGCGCGCCTTCGCAAGCCGACAGCGAGCGCGAGACCTCATACGAGAAGTCCACGTGGCCGGGGGTATCGATCAGGTTGAGGTTGTAGACCTTTCCGTCCCGCGCCTTGTACTGCAGCGCAGCGGTCTGGGCCTTGATCGTGATGCCTCGCTCCTTTTCAAGGTCCATGGAGTCGAGCACCTGCTCACTCATCTCCCGATCCGACAGGCCACCGCAACGGGAGATGATGCGATCAGCCAGCGTGGACTTGCCGTGATCGATGTGCGCGATGATGGAGAAATTGCGGATGTGGTTCATCGAAAGTGGGACGCGAGCACAGGAAGAAACTGCATCTCTGCGCTACCGCGCGAGTGCATAAAAAAGGGCGCGTCTGGTGTCGACGCGCCCGTAACCAACAATCTATGGCAACTGCGATAGTTGGGGTTTCATTTTAGGCAAAAAGCCCGTTCTGCACACCCTGCCAAGCCGCATACTGCCTCGTTGCAGCGCAACAACAAGGGATTTTATCCACATTTTATGCACAAGCCTCCAGGCGATTCCTGTGCACCCCTTGTGGAAGGGGTTGGGACAAACTGTGAACATCCCGCATGGTGGACTCTACGGCCCCTGGTCCGAAAACAACGTCCCGGTTTGCGTTCGATTCTATCGAATCCCGACGCGTTCAAGAAAATGGTGCAAGCGTTCACTAACAATCAAAAACTATGGGTGTGTTTGAGGTGATAGAAAACTTGACCGTCGCGAATCTGCATCCGCCCGCCAATAACCCCCACCGCGTGGGTGGTATTGGCGGTTTGTCTTGATCACGTCGTCTCGCCGTGTCAGCGCGCAGGCCTGACCACCACGTACTGTACCCACTCTCCGCGCCGGAACAGGATATTGACCGGGCGAGACTTGTCCAAGCGGGAGAGCACCGCATCGAACTCCTTGAGGCCGGGCGTTTCGGTGTTCGCAATCGCGAGGATCACGTCTCCCTCGCGCAGACCCGCTCGTGCGGCGGGCCCGTCAGCGGCCTGAACCCTGACCCCACCCTGAAGGCTCAGTTCCTTTTTCTGAGCAGCGGTCAATTCGGCCAGTGTGAGGCCCAGCGACTGGGCATTGAGGGTGGCCGAAGACTTGGGCGACTCGGGAGCCGCCGCCTTGCGCTCAGGCCGGTCAGGTTCGAGTTCCGCCACCGTGACCGACAATTCCTTTTGCGCACCCCGGCGGAAGACCGTGAGGCTGCTGCGCGAACCCGGACGGGTGTTGCCGACCATCCGTGGCAGATCGACAGACTTCTCGACCTCTTTGCCATCGAACCGGATGACGATGTCGCCAGGTTCAACGCCCGCCTTGGCCGCGGGCGAGTTGGGCTCCACGGCACGCACCAGCGCACCGCGCGGCTGCCCGAGTCCGATGGATTCGGCGACCTCCTTGCTGACCTGGTCGATCTGCACGCCAATGCGGCCTCGGGTCACGCGTCCGTTGCTGCGTAGCTGGTCGGCCACGCGCATGGCTTCATCAATGGGAATGGCAAACGAGATGCCCTGGAAGCCACCGGAGCGCGAGTAGATCTGACTGTTGATGCCCACGACCTCGCCCCGCATGTTGATCAGCGGGCCGCCGGAGTTGCCAGGATTGATGGCCACGTCTGTCTGGATGAAGGGAAGAAAATCGCCCGTGTCGCGCTTCTTGGCACTGACGATGCCGGCGGTCACCGTGTTCTCGAGACCGAAGGGAGAGCCGATGGCCATCACCCACTCCCCCACCCGCAGGCGATTGACGTCACCCACCCGCACGGCGTTGAGTCCGTTGGCATCGATCTTGACCACCGCGACGTCCGTGCGGCGATCGGTGCCGACGATGCGGGCCTTGAACTCACGTTTGTCGGGCAGCGTCACCACCAGTTCATCCGCACCATCGACCACGTGGGCATTGGTCATGATCAGCCCGTCGCTGCTGAGAATGAATCCGGAACCCACCCCACGGGGCACCGCCTCTTCCGCACCACCCCTGTCCTGGCGTGGGCCTCTGGGCGTAGCGCCCCCCGGCGGTACCGGAATGCCGAAGCGCCTGAAGAACTCCAGCATCTGTTCGTCCGGCCCTCCGCTGCCAGGGTCTGCAGTGGCGCGCTCAAGGGTGCGGATGTTGACCACCGATGGTCCGACCTGCTCCACCAGATCAGTAAAGTCTGGCAGGCCGCGGACGAGCGGGTTAGGCGCAGACTGGGCATGGGCCGCCACAGGCAGTGACAGTGCCCCCCCCAGCACCAAAGCGCCCGCGACAGAAAGCAATGCGCGATGCATGACGAAAGTCGTCTTCATGGTACTCCCGAAAAAACAGGGTCATCTGACCGGGTGACTCGCGCCTGGGCAGTGTCAGCGCGCGCGTTCCAGGTTCTGGGCAAATCGCTTGAGTGTGGACATGGGCACCTCACCCATCGCCGTCAGCCAATGTTCACCCATTCGTCGTGTGAGCGAGTGGGTGGCGCCGGTGGCGGCTTGACCTTCTTCCACGTGTCGTTTGGGGTCATACGGCTCCAGGAAGAGCGAGACCGAAGCCAGACCGTCGGAGAAGACCCATTGCATGGGCGCAGCCCCTGCCGCCGAGCCCTCGCTCTCGCGCACGTGGCAACTCATGGACTGGAACCCTGGCACGGGCTCGCGCAGGCGCCAGCCCTCTGCCTCGGGGGTGGTCTTGCGCAAGGAGGGCTTGAGGACTTCATAGCCCCTGGTGTCGGCCATCTGCTTCTTGAGCTTGTCCATCCGCACCGGGGCATCCAACTGGAGCTCGGTGAAAGCTACCTGCTCAAGCACCTGGTGGCGCTCATCCAGCGTCTGGAGTTTCATCACCAGACCGGTTTTCTTCTCGGCCCAGATGCGGTAGGCAAACCGCAGCTTGTCCTTGGGCTGCAGTTCAATCACGTCGGACACGTGGCCGGCCACGCGTTCAGGCGCCTGCTCTCGCACGGCATAGAAGTCGGGAATGAGGTTGCTGGGAGTACGCAGCAACTCAGGGAACAGCCCCAGCGACTCCCGTTTCTCGGTCCATGCCACCTTTGCTTCGGTGTCGAAAGTGATCACCTCGCTGTTGCGGCGGATCGTGGTCCGTGGCGCGCCGGTCAAGGTCTCCACTCGCTCCATCTGCTGGGTGCCGTCACAGACATGCCAGATCCGGGAGGCCGACATGGCCGGACCGGCAGACACCACGAGAGTGCCCACATAAGCCCTTTGCCTGGAGGCTTCGTGCATCCGGCTCAGCCATTCGTTGATGCTGCGGGAAGACTCGGCCGCGGCCACACCGCACCAGCCCATCGACAGAGCCACCATGGAAGCGGCCCCCCATCGTCTCGGAGTTCCCGTCAGCCAAGAGCGCATGAACAGCAATGGATGAAGAAAGATCGCCTGCATCAGCCTGTACTCTCAACGGCCGCGAGCATTGTCGTGCGTGGCGTTTCGCAGGAAACCCGCCGGCATCTGAAGGGCAGACATCCCATTCTGACGGTGATCGGCCAGCAATTGCTGCAAACGGGCATCCCGGATGATCGTACCCTGGGGAGTTTCGACCGCGACAGTCGTTGTACTTTCCTGGGCGGGCGTCGCGCTGACGGCCACCACCGGTGAGACCTCGCCACCCCGCTGCGCCATCACCGGACCACTGACCCCTGAGGGACCTGTGCCCAAGACCCCCCAGGTGACGGCCATCACGGCGGCCACCGACGCCAGACCCGCCACCATCTTCCAGCGGAAAACCGCGTCATTGGCGGCCTTGCCCCTCACCAGGGGCTGACTGACGTCCGGCAAAGGCAACGATGGGGGCACCACCTCCGCCTGGGCATCTTCAGCCAGCCGGCCACGGACGCCCGCCAGGAAATCGGCGGGAGCGAGACCGCGATGGCCCGCCATCTCACCCCGGAGGCTTTCGCCGATCAGGTGGTAGGCCGTCCAAGACTGGCGCATCGATCCGCCTGACTGGCGATCCAGGCACTGCAGCACGTCGGAAAACTCCGCATCGGACAGCTCACCATCCAGGCAAGCCGACATCTGCTGCAATTGCACACCGACCGCGGCATCCTCCCCTGACGGGTGGCGCTGACTATCCGAGCTGGCATCCATGACTGACATCCTGAAAAACTGAACTTTCCCAACGAACTACCACCGCTTGCCCCCCTGGCGATCCAGCATGGGCTTGATACGGGCCGATATCGCCTCCCGGGCTCGAAAGATCCGCGAACGGACCGTCCCGATCGGACAATCAAGCGCTTGGGCGATCTCTTCGTAGCTCATACCTTCGATTTCACGCAGGGTGATGGCCATGCGCAGTTCCTCGGGCAGGGCTTCCATGGCCGCATTGACCGCCTCAGCAATCTCCTTGCTGGCCAGAATCGCCTCAGGCGTCTCACCGTCGGTCGCTCCGTGGGTTAGTTCGCGTTCGGACGAGGAAGTTTCATCTTCTTCGGCCGACTTGAGCGCAGACTGGAACACCAGCGGATCCCGCTTGAGCTCCATCAACTGTTTTTTGGCGGTGTTGACCGCGATGCGATACAGCCAGGTGTAGAACTGGGCATCCCCACGAAACTGACCGAGGGCCCGGTAGGCACGGATGAAGGTTTCCTGTGCGATATCCTGAACCAGATCCACATCACGAACCATGCGCCCGATCAGGCGCTCGACCCGGCGCTGGTACTTGAGCACCAGGAGTTCGTAGGCCCGCATCTCGCCAGCCAACGTGCGTTGCACCAGCAAGGCATCACTGTCGGAGGAAGGCGCAGCCGTGGTGTCGTTGGTTCTCATGCGGCATTCAGATTGGCCGGGAAATATACCCCATCGGTCTTCAGCCCCAAGGCACCGGGGCTATGAACGTTCCTGGCAAGCCTTCAAGGCCCGGCGCAAGGGCCACCAGGTCCGACGTCCCGAGGCTTCCTCCAGCCACAGCCAGAACCCGGGGAACCGCACCAGCACCACACCCGGCAGTTCCAGGGTCTGAACCGGCGCTCCATCCAGCGGAATGCCGGTGTCTCGCGCCATGGCATGCCAGTACCACCCCGCCACCTCGGGTTCCCCCGCCCGCCACTCCAGACGTCCCTCAGGACCGCGCCGCCACACGGAGAACGCCCAGAAACACCAGAGCACCCACACCAGCAGGGAGGTGCCTGCCACTGCCCATACCGATCCGGTGTTGCCCGCCGAAGCCAGCCACGCCAGAATCATGAGCAGGCCAATGACAGCCAGAACGATGAGGAGCCGCGCCAGAAAAGACGAACGCCCCACCGGATGGATCACCGATGGGGCGTGACGCATGATGGTCCGGACGGGAATCAGGCGCGCTTGAACACCAGCGTTCCGTTGGTGCCGCCGAAGCCGAAGTTGTTCTTCACGGCCACATCGATCTTCATGTCCCGCGCGGTGTTCGCACAGTAATCCAGGTCGCAGTCAGGATCCTGGTTGAAGATGTTGATGGTCGGCGGACTCTTCTGGTGGTGGAGCGCCAGCACCGTGAAGACACTCTCGATGCCGCCGGCACCTCCCAGCAGGTGACCGGTCATCGATTTGGTCGAGTTGACCACCAGCTTGCGGGCGTGATCCCCGAGAGCCGCCTTGATGGCATTGGTTTCGTTGACATCGCCCAACGGGGTGGACGTGCCGTGGGCATTGATGTAGTCCACCTGGTCGGCGTTGAGTCCGGCGTTGCGCAGGGCATTGAGCATGGCGCGCCTGGGCCCGTCCATGTTCGGGGCGGTCATGTGACCAGCGTCCGCGCTCATGCCGTAGCCCGCCACCTCGGCGTAGATCTTCGCACCGCGTGCCTTGGCGTGCTCGTACTCTTCCAGCACCATCACACCCGCGCCCTCACCCAGGACAAAACCGTCACGGTCCTTGTCCCAGGGACGGGAAGCGGTCTTGGGGTCTTCATTGCGGGTGGACAGGGCTCGCATGGCGGCAAAACCGCCGACGCCCAAGGGCGACACCGTGGCCTCGGACCCGCCGGCCACGATCACATCGGCATCGCCGTATTCGATCTTGCGGGCAGCTTCACCAATGCAATGCAGTCCGGTGGTGCAGGCGGTGACGACCGCCAGATTGGGGCCCTTGAAACCGAACCGCATCGACACATGACCCGAGATCATGTTGATGATCGACGCCGGGACAAAGAACGGCGAGATCCTGCGTGGACCACGGTTCGTGAGTTCGGTGTGTGTCTCTTCAATCAGCGGAAGACCGCCGATACCCGAGCCGATGATGCAGCCGATGCGCGTGGCCGTTTCCTCATCCAGCGACTCCCCGGTGGGAAGCCCGGCATCCATCACGGCCTGGTGGGCCGCAGCAATGCCGTAATGGATGAAGGTGTCCATCGTCCGTGCCTCTTTGGCACCGATGTAGGACTCGAGATCAAAACCCTTGACCTCCCCGGCAATCTTGCAGGCCATGGCCGAGGCATCGAACTTGGTGATCAGGTCGATACCGGACTGGCCGGCCAGGAGGTTGGCCCAGGCGTCAGACACCGTGTTGCCCACGGGGCTGATGCAACCCAGGCCGGTCACGACGACGCGACGGCGGCTCATGGGCAATCAGGCTTTCTGGTGGGCGACAGCGTAGTCGATGGCGTTCTGCACGGTCGTGATCTTCTCGGCGTCTTCGTCCGGAATCTCGATGCCGAACTCGTCTTCGAGGGCCATCACCAGTTCCACGGTGTCGAGCGAGTCAGCACCCAGATCGGCCACGAAAGCCTTCTCGTTGGTGACCTGACCTTCTTCCACGCCGAGTTGCTCGGCAATGATTTTCTTCACACGTGCTTCGATATCGCTCATAAGTCCCTCTAAGGGTGGTTGAGATACAAACCGCCATTTTAGCCGGGCTAGGGTAGCACCCCTAGAACGGCCCGCCGGGCGGCCTGCGCGGCGTGATCGTACCGGTTCCGGCCTCAGGCCATGAACATGCCACCGTTGACATGCAGTTCCTGCCCGGTGACATAGGCCGCCTGGGGGCTGGCTAGATAGGCCACGGCATGCGCAATGTCGGCCGGCTTGCCCAGGTGCCCCAGAGGGATCTGGCCCAGCAGGGCTTTCTGTTGTTCTTCAGGCAGCGATGCGGTCATGTCGGTCTCAATGAAGCCAGGGGCCACACAGTTGACCGTGATGTTGCGGCTGCCCAGCTCTCGCGCCAGCGCGCGGGTCATGCCGGCCACACCGGCCTTGGCCGCCGCATAGTTCGCCTGCCCCGGGTTGCCGGAGGCTCCCACCACGCTGGTGATGCTGATGATGCGCCCGTAACGCTGCTTCATCATCGGGCGGATCACGGCGCGGCTCATGCGGAACACCGCCTTGAGATTGGTATCCAGTACCGCATCCCAGTCCTCATCCTTCAGCCGCATGGCCAGCATGTCGCGGGTGATGCCTGCGTTGTTGACCAGTACATGCAGCGCACCGTGCTCCTTGACGATGGCGTCGATCAGGGCCTCGGCTTCGGTCGCGTTGTTCACATCCAGCCGCGCGCCACGACAGAACTCGAAGTTGGCTAGGGCCTGGCTGATCTTGGCCGCACCGTCATCGGTCGTGGCGGTGCCGATGACTTTCAGCCCTTTGCGGGCGAGTTCGAGTGCGATGGCCGCTCCGATGCCCCGTGAAGCACCGGTGACCAGGGCCACCTGACCAGCAAAAACGTTCTCGGACATGTTCCTCTCCTGTTCGGAATGAATGACAGGCGGTCAGGACAGCAAGGTCTTGACTTCGGCCAGCGTCGCGGGATCGTAAAGGGCAGACCCCGTCAGTTCGCCGTCGATGCGCTTGGTCATGCCAGCCAGCACCTTGCCGGGGCCGCATTCGACGATGGTCGAGATGCCGCGGGCCTTGATGGCCTGCACGCACTCGACCCAGCGAACCGGACCGAAGGCCTGGCGGTACAAGGCATCACGGATGCGATCGGCGTCTGACTCCACCGCCACGTCGATGTTGTTGATCACCGGGAATCGCGGAGCCGCCAGCACCGTCTCGGCCAGACGGGCACGCAGCTTCTCGGCGGCGGGCTTCATGAGGCTGGAATGGAAGGGAGCCGACACTGGCAGGGGCAAGGCCCGCTTGGCGCCGTTGGCCTTGAGCACCTCGCAGGCCTTGTCGACGGCAGCCTTGCTGCCGGCAATCACGGTCTGGGCGGGATCGTTAAAGTTGACCGCCTCGACCACCTCGGCACTGCCGGGACCAAACGAAGCCTGAGCCTCGGCACAGCCTTCCCGAACCCTGGCTGCATCCATGCCCAGGATGGCCGCCATCGCGCCGGTGCCCACCGGCACCGCTTCCTGCATGGCGGCAGCGCGGAAACGCACCAGCGGCGCCGCCTGGGTCAGCGTCAACACCCCGGAGGCCACAAGCGCCGAGTACTCGCCCAGCGAGTGACCGGCCACAGCCGCAGGCATGGCGCCACCCTCGGCCACCCAGACCCGCCAGGCAGCGACGCCTGCCACCAGCATGACGGGCTGTGTATTGGTCGTCAGGGCCAGCGCCTCCTTGGGGCCCTCCTTGATCAAACGGCCCACGTCTTCACCGAGGGCATCGGACGCCTCGTTCAGGGTCTCGATCACCACCGGGTGATCACCCCAGGCATCAAGCATGCCGACGGACTGCGAGCCCTGACCCGGGAATACGAAAGCAAACTGGCTCATGTCGAAGGAGTCTCCAAGGTAAGTGAGGCCGCGCGCCCGCTGCCATCGGCAGGCTGCTGCAGCCCTGTGTCAGAAGTCGACGAGGACCGCACCCCAGGTGAAACCGCCGCCCACACCCTCTAGCAGCAGGGTCTGCCCGGGTTTGACCTGCCCGGCACGCACCGCGTGATCCAGCGCCAGAGGGATGGACGCCGCCGAGGTGTTGCCGTGCCGATCCACCGTCACGACGACCTTGTCCATGGGCAATTTGAGCTTGCGCGCCGTGCCCGCCATGATCCGGATATTGGCCTGGTGGGGAATCAGCCAGTCGATGTCGGCTTCGGTTCGACCCGCCTTGGCCAGCACAGCCCGCGCAGCGTCTTCGAGCACACCGACCGCCAGCTTGAACACAGCCTGGCCGTCCATCTTGAGCAGGGGATCGCCCAGGATCTGGCCGCCCGACACATGGCCCGGCACACACAGGATGCCGACGTGCTTGCCGTCCGCGTGGATGTCGGTGGCCAGGATGCCGGGCGTATCCGACACCTCCAGCACGACCGCGCCCGCACCATCCCCGAAGAGCACGCAGGTGGTGCGGTCGTTGAAGTCGAGCAGGCGGGAAAACACCTCCGCCCCGATCACCAGCGCACGGGTGGCGGTGCCCGCCTTGATCATGGCGTCGGCCACCGTCAGTGCGTAAATGAAGCCGCTGCAGACCGCCTGAACATCGAACACCGGACAGCCGGCCACTCCCAGCTTGTGCTGGATGATGGCTGCCGTGGACGGAAAGACCATGTCCGGGGTCGACGTCGCCACAATGATGAGATCGATGTCGGCCGCGTCCACGCCAGCAGCCTTGAGTGCCTGACGCGCCGCCTGCACCCCGAGATCGCTGGCGAACACACCATCGTCCACGAAATGCCGCGAACGGATGCCGGTCCGCTCAACGATCCACTCGTCACTGGTCTCGATCTGGCGTTGTGCCAACAGCTCGACCATGTCGGCATTGGACAGCTGGCGCGGCGGCAGACAGCTGCCGGTTCCGGTGATGCGGGCGTAGCGGGACATTCGGTAGGTATCGGATTCGGTCAGGCAGAGGTGGCAGCACCAGCGTCTTGGGCTTGCAGCGCCGCGGACATCAGCGGCGCCGCGTGAGCGATGCGATCCCTCACGCTCTCCAGCAGGTGGTTGCGGGCTGCATCATACGCCCGCGCCAGGGCATGCTCAAACGCGAACGCATCGGCCGATCCATGGCTCTTGAACACCAGACCGCGCAACCCCAGCAAGGCACCGCCGTTGTAGCGGCGATGGTCGACCCGCTTTTTGAAGGCGGATAACACCGGATAGGCAAACAAGGCACCCATTTTGGTGAAGATGCTGCGCGAGAACTCTTCCTTGATGAATGCACCGATCATGGAAGCCAGGCCTTCGCTGGCCTTGAGCGCCACATTGCCGACAAAGCCGTCGCACACCACGATGTCGGTGGTGCCCTTGAAGATGTCATCACCTTCGACGTTGCCGTGGAAGTTGAGGTCGCCGGCCTCGGCCGCCCTGCGCAGCAGGACACCCGCCTGCTTGATGACCTCGCTGCCCTTGATGACCTCTTCGCCCACGTTGAGCAGGCCCACCGACGGGGATGCAAGACCGCTGACGGCCTGCACGAGTGCCGACCCCATGACGGCAAATTGCAGCAGATGCTCTGGCGAGCAGTCGACGTTTGCCCCCAGGTCCAGCACGGTCGTGGCCCCACCCCGGGCATTGGGCATCTGGGTGGCGATCGCCGGACGATCAATACCGTCCAGCGTCTTGAGCACGTAGCGCGCGATGGCCATGAGCGCACCGGTGTTGCCAGCGGACACGATCGCCTGGGCAGCACCGTCCTTGACCTGGGTGATGGCCACCCGCATCGAAGAATCCTTCTTCTTGCGCAGCGCCACCTCGACCGGATCGTCCATCGCGACCACCTCGGTCGCCGGCACCACCTGACAGCGGGGGTGCTGCAGCACACTGGGCCAGGCACTCATGGCCTCCGGTCGGCCAACCAGCAGCAACCGGACCTCCGGATGACTGTCCAGAAAGGCCGCACACGCCGGCAAGGTGGACGCCGGGCCGACGTCTCCCCCCATGCAATCCACAGCAATGGTGATCATTCTGAGAACCTGGATTCGGCAGCCCACAGGCCACCAGAAACAAAAAAGCCCGCATGAGACATGCGGGCCGGCGCCTGTGCGGACTCCTGCGACCGGCTCGCGGTATCGCGATCCTGCCTGCAGCGAGCCCTCACATCAGGCTTCTGACTTGTTCTTGAGCACCTGACGGCCACGGTAGAAACCGTTGGGGCTGATGTGGTGACGCAGGTGGGTTTCGCCAGTGGTCGGCTCGACGGCGATGCCGGGCACGGTCAGGGCGTTGTGCGAACGGTGCATGCCGCGCTTGGAAGGCGACTTCTTGTTTTGCTGGACGGCCATGTTGGGCTCCTTGGGATCCGGGGATCGGTATGGGTCTGAGGGGGTGCGCCACGTACCTTACACATTCCGTGATATGCATGCCAGCGCAAAGCCAAGCATTATAGCCTGAAGTGAAGCGACTCGCACATCACCGTCAGTCGGATCCGCGCTTGAGCCCGGACAGGGCGGCAAACGGATGGGGCCGCTCGTCAGGAAGTTCGGCTTCGGTGCTGGCCTGCAACAGCTGAGGCGGTGTCTGAGGACAGGCTTCGTGCATCGGCACCAGGGGAATGACCATCAGCAACTCGTCCTCGATCAGGTCCCGCAAGCGGGGTCTGGGCTCCAGCGCCAGCACATCCTCCTCGCATTCGTCGTCCTGGGCCTCTGCGGTCGCCTCGTCCGCGACGAAGCGGAACCAGCGATCCACTTCCAGGCGCACGTCTGCGGGCTGGAGACACCGCTGGCAGCACAGGGGAATCGTGACGGTCGCCTGAAGGTGCAACCAGGGATCGACCTGCACACCACTGCCCTGACGAAGCTCCGCGCGCGCCGACCACGAGACCTGCGACGGCAAGGCCTGTCCATCAGGCGCGAAGACTTCGGCACCCAGCCGTTCATAGGCGGAGACGGGGTCTTCCGACGCCAGGGATCCACCGGCCTGGGCCATGGCCATGATGTCGAGGCGATCCGGATTCCAGTTCTGTTTGGCAGCGCTTTTGCTCATCACAGGGAGTTTAAAAGAATGGGCCGACAATAGCGAAATGACAAACCCTTCCTCTGCGCGCCGCCTCATTCTGGGCTCCACCTCCAAGTACCGTCGTGAGCTTCTGGAACGGCTGCGCATTGCTTTCGAAACCGACGCACCTCGCGTCGATGAAACCCCGCAGCCTGGCGAAGCGCCGGTGGCGCTGGCGCGCAGGCTGGCCCTGGCCAAGGCCCGCGACGTCGCGGATCGCCACCCCGATGCCGTGGTCATCGGCAGCGATCAGGTCGCCGACCTGCACGGCCAATCCCTTGGAAAGCCAGGCACCCATGAGCGGGCGGTGGCCCAACTGAAGGCCATGAGCGGGCAAACCGTCGTGTTCCAGACCGCCCTGGCCGTGGTTTGCCGGCACACCGGCTTTGAGCAGGTCGATCTGGCGCCGGTCGAGGTGACCTTCCGGCACCTGACCGACGAGGAGATCGAACGCTACCTGCGGGCCGAGGAACCTTACGACTGCGCCGGCAGCGCCCGCAGCGAAGGACTGGGCATTGCGCTGCTCGAACGGATTGACAACGACGATCCCACCGCCCTGGTGGGCCTGCCGCTGATCCGCACCTGCCGGATGATCCGCGCGGCGGGCATCCCCTTGCTCTGAGATTTCGGACATGGCCGGCACGCTGTACCTGATCCCCACCCCACTGGATTTCGGTTGCCTCCAGCAGGGCCAAGAGGCTGCGCCACTGACCGGTGTGCTGCCCGAAGCCACCCTGCACAGGGCATCCGGCATCACCCACTGGATCACGGAGAACGCCAAGTCCACCCGCGCCTTCCTCAAGCGTGTGGCGCTCACGCACCCGCTGGCGGCCCCCCTGCAGGCACAGTCCATCGTGGAACTGCCCCGAAGCATCCACAAGCAGGGAGATCACCGCCCCGGCGATAGCTACACGGCCGAGATCAGGCCGCTGATCGAACCTGCCCTGCAGGGTCACGACATGGCCCTGGTCAGCGAGGCCGGCATGCCGGCGATTGCCGACCCTGGCAGCTCGGTGGTCCGGGCAGCCCATGCCCATGGCATCGTGGTCAGGGCCCTGACCGGCCCGGTGTCTCTCATGCTGGCACTGGCGGCCAGCGGCCTGAACGGCCAGAACTTCGCGTTCGTCGGCTACATCCCCAGCGATCCGGCCGGGCGCACGCGGCGCCTGAAGGAACTAGAGCAACTGGCCCTGCGCACCGGCCAGACACAGATCCTGATCGAGACGCCCTATCGAAATGCAGCCCTGCTGCAGACCCTGCTGCAGAGCCTGCAACCTGGCACGCGTCTGGCACTGGCCTGCGGCCTCACCCTGCCTGAGGAAGCCCTGCGCAGCGGGACCGTCAGTCAGTGGCGTCAGCAGGGCTGGGCGTCACAGATGCCGCTGGATCTGCCGGGCATTTTCCTGCTGGGCGCCTGACCAATGGCACCCGAAATGCGTCAGCCCAGTGCGCGCACCATGTGCTCTCGCACGCTGGCACTGAGCTCCGGATTGGCCAGCGCCAGATCGATGGTGGCCTCCAGAAAACCCTGCTTGCTGCCACAGTCGTATCGCCGGCCGTCGTAGCGGTAGGCAAACACTTTCTCGGTTCCGATGAGGGCAGCAATGCCGTCTGTCAGCTGGATTTCACCGCCAGCGCCCCTGGGCTGACGGCGAATGCTTTCAAACACGGCAGGGGTGAGGATGTAGCGCCCGGCCACGGCCAGCGTGGACGGCGCCACTTCGGGAACCGGCTTCTCCACCATGCCGAACACCTCGGCCACCGGTTCATTGACCCCGCGGACATCCACCACCCCGTAGCGACGGGTCTCTGCGCGCGGGACGTCCTGCACCGCCAGGATGGTGCCCTGGTGCTGCTCATAGGCACGGACCATCTGCTGGAGCACGGTGGGGCCCCCTGAGGCCTGGTCGCGACCGAGCATCAGGTCATCGGCCAGCAGCACGGCAAACGGTTCGTCGCCGACCAATCGCTCGGCGCACAGCACGGCATGCCCCAGTCCCAGAGCCCTCGGCTGACGCACGTACACGCAGTCCATGTCGTCGGGTTTGATCGAATGAACCAGGTCCAGCAGTGCTTTCTTGTTCGCCTGCTCCAGTTCGGCCTCCAGTTCGTAGGCCGTGTCGAAGTGGTCCTCGATGGCGCGCTTGTGACGACCGGTGACGAAGATCATTTCCCTGACACCGGCGGCATAGGCCTCCTCCACCGCGTACTGGATCAGTGGCTTGTCCACCACCGGCAGCATCTCCTTGGGAATGGCCTTGGTGGCAGGCAGGAAGCGGGTACCGAGTCCGCCAACGGGAAAAACGGCTTTGGTGATCAAGCAAATCCTCCGTGATTGGTAGGCAAGTTCAAGCAGATCAGATCAGTTCAGCGCAGCTTCACGCCGGCGGCGGACGCCGCCTGCCAGATACCCTGGCCGATGCTCATGCCGAACTGTTTGGCCAGTCGAAGGCCCACCGGTTCGCGCTGGGTGTAGTCGACGATGTCTTCGGCCTGCACGACCTCGCGCGCCACGTAGTCCAGGTTGCCCAGACCGTCGGCCAGACCAAGGGCCACCGCCTGCTGGCCACTCCAGACAAGGCCAGAGAAAATGTCGGGGTTGTTCTCCAGCCGATCCCCCCGGCCCTTGCGGACGACTTCGATGAACTGCTGGTGAATTTCCGCCAGCATGGACTGGATGTACGCCTTCTGGCTCTCGTCCTGCGGGCTGAACGGGTCGAGCATCGCCTTGTTTTCACCCGCCGTCATCAGTCTGCGCTCGATGCCCAGCTTGTCCATCAGTCCGGTGAAGCCAAAACCGTCCATGAGCACGCCAATGCTGCCCACCAGACTGGCTTTGTCGACATAGATGTTGTCGGCCGCCGCCGCGATGTAGTACGCAGCCGACGCGCAGGTTTCTTCCACGACGGCATAGACCTTCTTGCCGTGCATCGCCTTGAGGCGATGGATCTCGTCGTTGATGATGCCGGCCTGCACCGGGCTGCCACCCGGCGAATTGATCAACAGCACCACCGCCTGGGCACCATTGTCCTCAAAGGCCTGACGAACGGCAGACACCACGTTCTCGGCGCTGGCCTCGGACTCGGCGGCGATTTCGCCGCTGATTTCCACCACCGCCGTGTGGGGCGAGGCAGTCTGGTGCGTGACCTGGCCCGACTGAAGCGCGAGCCAGACAGCGCCGCCGATCAGCGCCAGCCAGAACAGGCGACCGAACCAGCGCCAGCGTCTGGCCGCCTGCTGCTCGCGCAGACTGGCCATCAGGAGTTTCTCGATGGTCGCCCTTTCCCAGCCGGATGCGGCAACGGAAGCCGGCGGCTGGGTCAGAGGGGGTACGGGATGGGCGGTGTTCTCTTCGGTCATGACAGCAGGTGGAGACCCAGCTCAGAAAAGAGCTGGTTTCAGGTGGTATTGTGAACGCCAGTGAACGACCCCGTCCCGCTCGACCACATCGATGCGGATCAGGCCGCCCTTGCAGGGACCTCCCCGGCAGGCGCCGGTCGCCGGGTCGTAGTGCGCTCCATGGGTGGCGCACAGCAGCCACTGACCGGTATCGTCAAAGAAGTGGTCCGGTCGCCAGTCCATTTCCATGGCCACGTGCGTACAGCGGTTGAGGTAGGCATGGACCTGTCCGCGGAACCGGATGGCGAAGGCGCGGCAGGTCTGTCCGGCATAGATCACATCGAAGGACGCGGCAAGACCGCTGTCGACCAGGTCGCGGCTGTTGCACAGGGGATGCAACATGCCATCGTTAACGTCCTGCTGATCAGGCATGGGCTTGCAGCCAGTCATGAAGTGCCTGAACGGAATGCGCCACGTAACGGGGCGACAGGGCATCGAACCCATCGGGTTCGTGAGCGCCATAGCTCACGCCGACGCTGGCACAGCCGGCATTGACCGCCATCTGGAGGTCGTGGGTGGTGTCACCGATCATCAGAACCCGATCGGCCTCGACACCAAACTCCCGCATCAGTTCCAGCAGCATTTTGGGGTCAGGCTTGCCAGCGGTCTCGTCGGCCGTTCGGGAGCCATCGAAAACGCCATGCAACTCGGTGCTGCGCAGGGCCTCATCGAGTCCGCGCCGGCTTTTGCCCGTGGCCACCGTCAACCAGTGGTGCCGCTCCCGCAGCATGTGCAGCATGGGCAGAACCCCATCAAACAGACTGATGTCATGCTGGTGGGCCAGATAGTGGTGGCGGTAGCGCTCACCCAACAGCGGATACCGTTCCGGCGGGACATCGGGCGCGGCATGCGCCAGTGCCTGCATCAGGCCCATGCCAATCACATAGCTGGCTGACCGGTCATCGGGCACACGCCCGCCCACATCGGCCACCGCCGCCTGGATGCAACGGACGATGATGGCTGTGGAGTCGAACAGGGTGCCATCCCAGTCGAAGGCAATGAGATCGAACTGTCGGGGTCGCATGGGCAGCGGTGAAATTGAAGGACACCGATTATCCGTCGCAACGAATCGCCCAATCGAATGCCCGGAATGACAGGACTGACAGACTCGGGCACGCCACAGAAAACAGAAAGGGGCGCACAAGCGCCCCCGAAACCATCACGCCGCAGGTGCGACCGGGTTCAGATCCGGAAGTCTTCGATGCTCTTGCCTGCAGCCAGAACGGCGCGAACCCATTCCGGCTTGCGACCGGGGCCGCCGGCCCAGAGCTCACCATTCGGACCGCGGTATTTGGCGGGTGCCGCCGATTTGCTCTTGGCCGCCTTGCGCCCAGCGGCACTGGCACCACCCAGGTCAGACACTGTGATGCCGTATTGCTTCATCTTTGCCTTGATGTCGGCAATCACGGAAGCCAGCTCATCCTTGCGCGCTTGTTCGGCCTGCGCCATGAGTGCCTGCGCCTGCGCCATCAATTCGGAATAGGTTGCCATTGTCGATCCTTGTGTCTTGTGTTTGAAAGAAATTGTATTGATCGGAATCTGCATCCCAACGATGCGGGGCCAATTCTAATACCAAATTCATTCAATGCAGGAAGGCCTCAAGATCCGGAGGCAATTTGGCCTGCAATTCCACTGCCTCACCCGTCACCGGATGCACAAATTTGAGGCGCCAGGCATGCAGAAACATGCGCTTGAGTCCCCGTCGGTCCATTTGGCGATTGAGTTCGAAATCGCCGTATTTGTCGTCACCCACAATCGGATGACCTGCATGCGCGAGATGAACACGTATCTGATGGGTACGCCCGGTCTTGATCGTGACTTCCAGCAGGCTGAAGCCCTGCGGAGAGGACAGCGCCAATTCCGGCGCTGGCGGCAGATGACGGACCACCCGCACCAGGGAAATGGATCGCATGCCATCCGGATCATCGCGCGAAACGACCTTCACACGTCGCTCTCCGTCAGGCAACAGGTATTTGTGCAGTGGCTGGTCCAGCACCTTCAGTCGCTGCGGCCAGGCACCTTTGACGAGGGCGAGATAGGTTTTTCCGGTTTCGCGTTCGCGGAACTGGTCCTGCAAGGCCTTGAGTGCGCTGCGTTTCTTGGCGATCAGCAGCACGCCACTGGTTTCGCGGTCGAGGCGATGCACGAGCTCCAGCAATCGGGCCTGCGGCCTGGCCTGACGCATTTGCTCGATGACACCGGAGCTGACCCCACTGCCCCCGTGCACAGCCACCCCGGCCGGTTTGTCGATGGCCAGGAAAGCATCGTCTTCATGGAGCACGGGGAACTGCCTGGCGGGCACGGCAGGCGCCATGTCTGGCGGCCGGGCCGACACGCGCACCGGAGGCACGCGCAGCACATCCCCCGCCGCCAATCGGTCGTCGGCTGCCACACGACCCTTGTTGCGACGGACTTCACCGGAGCGAATGATCCGGTAAATATGGGTCTTCGGGACTCCCTTGAGCACCCGGATGAGATAGTTGTCCAGCCGCTGACCCGCCGACTCCTCGTCGACCGTGAGGTGCTGCACGGCAGGCGTCTGGTGGGAAGTTGGACTGGAACTCAAGGGAAAACCTGCTGTTGATACCGATACCGCGATGCGGGGCCTCGCACTATAATGCCCTTTGCCAGTCTGAAAGCCGTAAGTGGTTGATTTGCTTGAATTTGGATGAACCATCCAGGCGACACCGGAAAACCGGACGCTTGCCGCCGCCGACTGTGCAACCGGCAACCTGCCGCGCTTGACGCCCGAAACGTGGCGTGACCTCGCATTTTCGGGGCACGCAGCCGTAGAGACCGGGTCCGCGAGGCAGGGAAACCCGTGAGACGATTGCAAACCCGAAACGGAATACCCCAATCGGCCAGCCCTGTGTGCGGACCCAACGATGGGCGCCCTGAGCTGGCCGAGGATGAAGCGACATCAGAGAAAATCAGCGGCGAGTCCATGTCTTCGACATCCCTGCAGCCTTTCCTGGTCAACCGACTCCACGCGCCTATGCCTTGAGGAAGGGGCGCACGGCCCACCGCGCCTGTCGCGAACGCCCGTGCAACGACCACCTCGACGACTCTCCGGCAATTCCTCCCTCGTTTGCGTTGTCAGCGGGCTTCAGCCCCGATGTCCGGCCCTGTCCGGACGACGTGCAACGTGTTTACGAAGGAAATGCCGCCATGAAGCGCATGCTGATCAACGCCACCCAGGCCGAGGAACGCCGGCTGGCGATTGTCGACGGGCAGAAACTGCTCGACTACGAGATCGAAATCGAAGGGCGCGAACAGCGCAAGGGAAACATCTACAAGGCGGTCGTCACGCGGGTGGAACCCTCGCTGGAGGCGTGTTTCGTCGACTACGGCGAAGATCGTCACGGCTTCCTGCCGTTCAAGGAGATCTCGCGTCAGTACTTCCAGGGCAGCGTTTCGCCCTCGCAGGCACGCATCAACGACGTGATCAAGGAAGGCCAGGAACTGCTGGTTCAGGTCGAGAAGGAAGAACGGGGCAACAAGGGTGCCGCCCTGACCACGTTCATCAGCCTCGCCGGCCGCTACGTGGTGCTGATGCCCAACAACCCGCGGGGTGGTGGTGTCAGCCGACGCATCGAGGGTGAGGACCGCGCCGAACTCAAGGCGGCTCTTGACCAGCTCGAGTACCCCAATGGCATGAGCATCATTGCCCGCACGGCGGGTATCGGCCGGGACGCGGCCGAACTGCAATGGGACCTCAATTACCTGCTCAAGCTCTGGACCGCCATTGATGGTGCGGCCCAATCCGGCAAGGGTGCGTTCCTGATCTATCAGGAATCGAGTCTCGTGATCCGCGCCATCCGCGACTATTTCAACAGCGATATCGGCGAAATCCTGATCGATACCGACGACATTTACGAACAGGCTCACCAGTTCATGAGCCACGTGATGCCGGAGCAGAAGCATCGCGTCAAGCGGTACCGGGATGATGCCCCGCTGTTTTCCCGTTTCCAGATCGAACACCAGATCGAAACCGCGTACAGCCGCATCGTGACCTTGCCCAGCGGCGGCGCCATCGTGATCGACCAGACGGAAGCGCTGGTGGCTGTGGACGTGAACTCGGCACGCGCCATCAAGGGCGGCGACATCGAGGAAACCGCCACCCGCACCAACCTGGAGGCCGCAGACGAAGTCGCGCGCCAGGCCCGTCTGCGCGATCTCGGCGGCCTGATCGTGATCGACTTCATCGACATGGACGAGTCCAAGAACCGTCGCGAGGTGGAGAACCGTTTGCGCGACGCATTGCGCCAGGACCGTGCCCGCGTGCAGTTCGGCTCGATCAGCAAGTTCGGCCTGCTGGAGATGAGCCGCCAGCGCCTGAAGCCCATGCTCAGCGAAGGCTCGTCGATTCCCTGCCCGCGCTGCGGCGGCTCCGGCCACATCCGCGACACCGAGTCCTCGGCGCTGCAGATTCTGCGCATCATTCAGGAAGAGTCCCTCAAGGACAGCACGGCCGCCGTGCTGGTGCAGGTACCGGTGGAAGTGGCGAGCTTCCTGCTCAACGAAAAGCGCACGGAAATCACCAAGATCGAGCTCAAGCAACGCATCAACGTGCTGCTGGTACCCAACAAGTCGCTGGACACGCCGAACTACAAACTGGAGCGCCTCAAGCACGACGACCCGCGCCTGGACAACCTGGATTCCAGCTACAAGCTGGCCGAGGAAGTGGACGACGTGGCCAGTTTCACACGCCGCAGCCAGGAACGCACCAACAAGCAGGATCCGGTGATCAAGGGCGTGGTCTTCGATGGCCCGGCACCGGTGGCACCACCCAAGGCAGAGGCTGCACCGGCACCGGCCCCCGCGGCGCCGGCACCCGCACCGACCGTGGTGGCTGCGCCGGCCGAGAAAGGCTTCTTCGGTTGGCTCAAGGGCCTGTTCGGCCTGGCGCCGGCAGCGACCACGCCGGCCCCGGTGGTGACCCCGAGTACCGCCCCGGCCGCCGGCACGGCGGCCGAGGGTCGCGGCGAAGGGCGAGGTGATCGCCGACGCGATGGCGGGCGTGGCAATCGCGGCCAGCAAGCCGGCGGCGAAGGACGCCCGGCACGCGAGGGACAGCGCAACGGCCGCGGAGAGCGTGCCGAGCGCGGAGAGCGCGTGGAGGGTCGACAGGGCGAACGCCGGCAAGACGCGCGCAACGTCGAGGGCCAGCGTGAGCGCGGCGACACGCGCCAGGAGCAGACCGGCCGACCGGAGGGCCGTAACGGCCGTGGCCGCCGCGATCAGCAGGGTGCCCAGGGACAGAACATGGTCGAGAACGCCTCGGGCGTCACCCCCACGGAGACCAACGACAGCACGGCGGAAGGTCAGCGCCGCGAGCGGGGTGATCGACGCGGCCGTGGTGATCGCCAGCGCCGTCAACCGGACGATCTTCAGGCTGCAGCACCCACCACCGCACAGACCGTGACCGATGTTCCTGCGGACACCGCGGTGTCTGCTGCCGACATGGCCAACACGGCAGCCACGGAAGCCTCGCAGGACGAAGGCCAGGCTGCGCGTCAGCCGCGTGAACGCCGCAGCCGCGATCGCTACGGACGTGATCGCCGGGAACGTTCGCGCGAGGAAGTTACCAGCGCCGACACCCGGAACGAGCCAGTCGAGACGCCCGCCGAGGCACCGGCCGAAGAGGCACCGCAGCGCAGCTACTTCACCATGCCTGTGGCACCCTCGGCATCCGCCGAGTCGCCTGTCGACGTGGATACCCCGGTGGTCGCAGCAACGGTCGAACCGGTCGCCGTGCTGGCGGTGAACACGGTGGCCGCGGCACCTGCGCCCGCCGCTGCCCAGACTCCCGGCATGCCTGCCGTGTCCGCCTACACGCTGCCCGTGGACGACATGCAGCAAGTGGCACAGGCAGTTGGGCTGGAATGGGTGAACTCGGACCAGGAGAAAGTCGCCAAGGTTCAGGCAGCGATTGCCGCGGAACCCAAGCCGGTTCATGTGCCACGTGAACCCCGCCCGGTGGTGGTGGTCGATGAAGGTCCGCTGGTGCTGGTCGAAACCCGACGGGATCTGCGCCAGGTCACCCTGCCTTTCGAGAATCGGTGATGCTCCCATCCGGCTCGGATGCGCTTTGGTGCATCCGGGTCGGTCCCCTGAAGGCATCACCAGTGAAAAAGCCGCTCTTCAAAGAGCGGCTTTTTTGTGCGCCATTCACATCCGTTTCGGCCCGATCTCACCAGCCTCGGGGCACTGTCGAACTCAGTCGATGCTGGCTGCGCGTTGCAAGGCAGAGACCACAGCGGCGTGGTCTCCACGTTCCTCAGCGAGACGCGCCAAAGAACGCCAGGTGCGGCGCAGCAGGCCGGGATCGCGCAAGCCGTGACTGGCCTGTCCCAACAACAGGGCGGCCTTCCCCCACAACCGGCGCTGCAGGCAGGCCTGCCCCACCAGATATTGCCAATAGGGGTTGCCAGGGGCATCCTGAAGCGCCTGCTCGATGCGGGAGAGCCACGGTCCCTCCACATGTGCCATGGCGGGCTCGATCACCTTGACCAGGCGCCGCAGCGATTCGTCATCCAGATTGGCGACCTGGGGCCAGATCGGTTCTATCCAGCCGAGCACCTTCTGTGCCCCATCGGCCTGCCCCTCGGACCCGGTGTCTGTCTCCAGGGCCAGCAGCTCGTGAGCACGCTGCGCCCCCGCCAGCACCAGTTCCGGCATGGACTTCTCGGATTCGGTGAGCTTGTGCCAGACGTTCTGCAACTGGTTGAAATCTCGCGCCTGCCTCAGTGCATCGAGTGCCAGTCCGCGCACAAGGCTTTTCCCCGCATCGGGTGAGAAGGCGCGATGCTTGGTCAGCAGACGGGTGACTTCCAACGCTTCGGCGACAGAACCATCCAGACGGGCCACGCGCAAACGCAGTCGCAAGGCCTGGATGCGTCGCGCGGCCCCTTGAGGGACATCCTGCAAGCGCGAGCGCGCCAGCGATGGGTTGCGGTCCTCGATCGCCCAGCGAATCGCCCGAAGAAGGGCGCCTTCGTGTGCATCCGGCGCGTGCCTGGCCAATGAGGACTGAAGCGCCACACCCAGGTGTTCATCGCGCGCACCCCGATTCTGGAGCGACTGTGCGCTTTCCGCGGCCAGCAGGTGGGCCAGCAGACGCATCTGTCCCAGATTGAGGCCAGCAGGCTCTTCCGAAAGCTCATCCAGGTGACGCAGCGCCTCACCCGCGGACGTGTGCGCGCGGACAAATCGGCCCGCCAGCTGATAGGCCAGGGCATCCAGAATACCGGACACTGCGGCACGCTCGATCTGACGGTCGCGCCAGCGCCGCGCCCGCCGGGGAATCTCCCGCAAGGTGGCAAATCCCCTGAGGCCGAGGTACAGCAGGGCGAAGCTGGCGAGCAACAGCACCAGGATGAGGTTGAACGAGGCATCAAAGCGATAGGGAAACCAGAAAAGGGTCACCGTCGCATCGTTGTCACCCATCATCAAGGCCAGTGCCACCGCCATGGAGGCCATGGCCAGCAACCAGAAAACCCCTCGCATGGCCCCGCGCTGATATCGCTTGCGCATGGTCAACGACCTCCTGCCGCCACAACAAGTGCCGCCAGGCTTTCGTCCGGACGGGGCAGTTCAAGCGAGAGCAGTTGCTGACGCAGGCCCTTGACCTCATCTCGGGCCTGTGCGACCAGCGGATGACGGGGGTCGAAGTAACGGGCGATGGCCCCATCCACCGCCTTCAGATCCGCCTGCACCGCGGCGGCCTGACGGGACAGCAAGGCCAACCGGGCATTGAGCAGCTTGAGCTTGACGTTTTCCTTGAGCAGGTAGGCCTGCTCGGGTGCAAGCAACATGGCATCAGGCTCGTCAATGCGACTGACACGAACCAGTTCACGCCCCTCACGGGTCACGTCGGACCACACCCTCTGCCAAAACCGGTCCCATCCAGCCACCAGTCTTGACCAACCCTGCTCCGTCGCCTGGGAGGTTGCGGCTGAAGGCTCGGCAGCGGGGGCTGGTGCAGGTTCGTCGGACACGTCGTCGGCTGACCCGGTGCTTCCCTTCACCGCCTCGGATGCCCCGTCGGCAGCCGCCAGAGACGGTCCGACCTGATTGCGCACCGGCCAGTCGTCCACCTGGCGCGCAATGTCATCAAAACGCGCCAGCAACGAAGGCAGGTCGGCCGTCGACGCGCCCTGGATGCGTTCGATGTCACGCGCAATGGCCCGCTGCACGGGATTGAGTCGCGGTTGCGCGGCACGGGCGATCCGCTGGTCCGCCGCCTGCAGCGCAGCAATCAATGGCTGGGCACTGCCGGTCAGCTGGGCCTGTTGCTGCGCCAGACGGATGGCTGACTCCAGGTCCTGAAGCAGATTGTCGTCCCGGGAGCGGGAGACCGACAACATCAGTTCCTCGAGCTGGCTTCGCTGGAGAGTGACCTCGGACAGCTTGACCTCAGCCACCGACAGCCGCGCCTGAATCGAGTCGACAAGGGCACCCGACTGCTCGGACAGTGTACGGGCCTCGATGGCCTTGCCCAGGGTGTCCTGACTGCGCCTGGCCAACTCCTGTTGTGTGATGTCCAGGCGCTGCCACAGCAGAAAGACCGACACCAGGGCCGCCAGCGCAACCAGGGCCACGACACCGATGACCAGCCCGGTCCATCGGTGAACGGGAACGACACCAGAATGGGCCGGGATGTGCGCAGGCGGCGGGGATGCGGGGGACGGCGACGTGGGTTCGGTCATGGGCGGCTCCAGCCTGATTCTAGAGCGGAGAGCAGGTCCTGCAGGGTCGGCCGCAGGCGGACCACCGAACCGAAGCCGATCCGGCTCGCCCGCTCGGCAATCCGGGGATGGGTCGCCAGCGCACAGGCCTCACGCCAGTCGGCGGCACCGGGCATCCTGGCGAGATGATCAATGGATTCGGAACTGCTGAACAGCCAGGCGTGACCGGGCCGCATTCCCTGACTCGCCAGGCGCACCCGCTCCTCGGTCCAACGGGGAACACCACGCTCGTAGGCCACACAGCCCTCGACCACGGCGCCAGCCTCGCGGCATCGCTCGATCAGCCAGTTCCTGCCCTGTCCCGGGATGTCCCCCGCCGAGGCTGGATCGGCGCCCCGGGAACGTCCCCGGACGAGCAGCACCCGGGTACCTGACCTGACCATGGGCTGGACCACGGGCCAGAGGGATTCTGAATCGTAGTTGTCGGCATCGGCAGCCGGCATGTCCACACGGTCAGGCGACACACCGTGCCAGGCCAGCGCCTCCACGAGGCGACGCCCCGTGGCCGGCCCCGGGGCCCAGAAGCGCGTTGCAGGTCGCCAGGGCAGGCGGTCAAGGCCCTCGAAAAAATGGACGACCGCGGCGCCACTGACGAACATGAGGGCATCGTAGCGGTAGGCCTCCTGTCGGATGGCATCCCGGGCGGCCAGCAACACCGGATCTGCGGGAGGGCCGATGTCGATGAGCGGAAAGGCCATGGCGGGCCAGCCTGCATCCACCAGCGACGCCACCCAGGTTGCTGCCTCTTGCGCCGGCCGGGTGATGTACAGGCCATGAAGGACAGGCCGGTTCATGGAAGCCTGATCCGTCAGGCCTGTGATGACGCGACCCGCGCACCCTTGGCGCGAAGGGCCAAGGCCACGCGTTCGCCGAGCGCCTCGGCCTCGTCCAGTGTCTGCACGGCAACCGTCTCACTGGCCCGCAGCAGGGCGGCCGGCCCTTCCGGATCTCCCCAGGCGGCCTCGAGCATCAGCCGGCCATCTGGTTGCCAGCGGGCATGTGCCGCCAACGGCACCGAGCAGCTGCCGCCCAGCGCGCGCGACACCATGCGCTCAGCGGCCACACACAGCCAGGTCGGCTGATGGACCAGGGGCGCCAGGGCGGCCACCAGGTCAGGGCGCCCACTGCGGATTTCGATGCCCAGGGCCCCCTGCCCTGCGGCAGGCAGCGAGGACTCGGGCTCGAAAATGCTGCGGATGCGCTCGCCCAGGCCCAGCCGTTTCAAGCCAGCGGCCGCCAGCACGATGGCGTGATACTGCCCGTCATCGAGCTTGCGCAATCGGGTGTCCAGGTTGCCCCGCAGCGGCTCGATGCGCACGTCATCGCGCCCCATCCTGGCCAGCGCCTCACGCAGCAGGACCACACGGCGCAGACTGGAGGTACCCACCACGGCGCCCGGTGGGAGCGCCTCAAGACCGGCGCAAAGCGGGGACACCCAGGCGTCGCGCGGGTCTTCGCGTTCCATGACGCAGGCCAGCTCGAATCCGGCGGGAAGTTCCATGGGAACATCCTTGAGGGAGTGCACCGCGATGTCGGCCCGCCCTTCCTCCAGCGCGACCTCCAGTTCCTTGACGAACAGACCCTTGCCACCCACCTTGGAGAGCGTGCGGTCCAGAATCTGGTCACCCCGGGTGGTCATGCCCAGCAAGGTGACCTTGTGACCGCGCTGTTCGAGCAAGGCCTTGACATGCTCGGCCTGCCAGAGCGCCAGGCGGCTTTCGCGCGTGGCAATGGTGAGCGAAAGCGGGGTATCGGGATTTGAATGGGACACGGCGGGAAAGTGAAAAAAGATCAAGCCCGGCGCGTTGTTTTCGTACCCGGTTGGTAACGGGACGTCCGGGATCCGACAGCTTTCGGATGCTAGCATGCCCGCTGCCCGTTTTTTCAGCAACACCCGCCCATGAGCACGTCACCGTCCCGCGCCCTGAATCGTCCGTCCCAGCGGCACCCTGCCACCGACAAGGACCGCCCGTTGGTCGAGGACATCCGCTTGCTGGGGCGGATTCTGGGCGACGTGATCCGCGAACAGGAAGGCTCGGCCATGTTCGACCTGATCGAGCAGATCCGGCAGCTGTCGGTGGCCTTCCGCCGCCATGCCGACGAGTCGGCCGACAAGGCGCTCAAGAAACTGCTCAAGGGTCTCTCGGGCGAGCAGACAGTCAGCGTGATCCGCGCCTTCACCTATTTCAGCCACCTGGCCAACCTGGCCGAGGACCGGCACCACATCCGCCGCCGCGCCGTGCATGAGCGCGCCGGCGAGTTGCAGGCCGGCAGCCTGCCCATGACGCTGCAGCGTCTGCACAAGGCCGGCATTGCGCCCGTCGCCATCGTGGAGACCCTGGCGCAGGCCCACATCTCGCCGGTGCTCACGGCCCACCCGACCGAGGTGCAACGCAAGAGCATTCTGGATGCCGAACGCGCCATCGCCCGCCTGCTGGCCGAGCGCGAGCACCTGCTGCCGCGCGAATTGGCCGACAACGAGTTGCAGATCCGCGCCCGCGTGACCCAGCTGTGGCAAACCCGCCTGCTGCGCTTCACCAAGCTGACGGTGGCCGACGAGATCGAGAACTCGCTGAGCTACTACCAGGCCACCTTCCTGGCCGAGATTCCGCGCCTGTACCGCGATCTGGAAGAGGGCTTGGGCGAAGCCGCCGCCGCAGGCGTTGCGCCCTTCCTGCGCATGGGCCAATGGATCGGCGGCGACCGCGACGGCAACCCCAACGTGGTCGCGCCTACACTGGAGCTGGCCCTGCGCAGCCAGGCCGAGATGGTGCTGCGCCACCACCTCACGCAGCTGCACCTGCTCGGTGGCGAACTGTCGATGTCGGCCATCCTGACCGAGGTCACGCCCGCCATGCGCGCGCTGGCCGAACGCTCGCCCGACACCAACGCCCACCGGCAGGACGAGCCCTACCGCCGTGCGCTGACCGGCATGTACGCCCGCCTGGCCGCCACGCTCCAGCAGCTCACGGGCGGCGAGGCCGCGCGCCATGCCGTCGCGCCGCAGGACCCCTATGCCAGCGCCGACGAACTGCTGGCCGATCTGCGCACCATCGAAACCTCGCTGCTGGCACACCACGGTGCGCCGCTGGCGCGTGAGCGACTCAAGCCACTGATCCGCGCGGTGCAGGTGTTCGGCTTCCACCTGGCCACCGTCGACCTGCGCCAGAGTTCGGACAAGCACGAAGAAGTGGTGGCCGAACTGCTGGCCACCGCCCGCATCGAACCCGACTACAGCGCCTTGCCGGAAGATGCCAAGCGAGCCGTGCTGCTGCGCCAGCTCAACGATGCACGCCCCTTGCGCGTGCCCGGCGCCACATATTCGGCGCACACGCAGAGCGAGCTGGCCATCTTCGAGACCGCCCGCTGGGGGCGCGAGACCTTTGGCGCCCAGGCCATTCGCCACGCCATCATCAGCCACACCGAAACGGTGAGCGACCTGCTGGAAGTGCTGCTGCTGCAAAAGGAAACGGGTCTGATGCACGGCCTGCTCGCCGAGGACGCGACCGCAGACCTCGTCGTGGTGCCGCTGTTCGAGACCATCGAAGACCTGCGCAACGCCGCGCCCATCATGCGCGCCTACTACGACTTGCCCGGCGTGCGGGCCATGGTGCAGCGCGGCGCCGCCAGCGGCTACAGCGAGCAGGACATCATGCTCGGCTACTCCGACAGCAACAAGGACGGCGGCATCTTCACCAGCAACTGGGAGCTCTATCGCGCCGAGATCGCGCTGGTGGAACTGTTCGATAGCCTCAATGCTGAAAACCACCCAGAGGGTTTCAGCGCCGGGCCGCCCCAAGCTGAAACCGCGCCCCCCCGGGGGGCAGCGACCCGCGCAGCGGTGGAGCGTGGGGGTATCCGTTTGAGGATGTTCCATGGCCGAGGCGGCACCGTGGGCCGTGGCGGCGGCCCCAGCTACCAGGCCATCCTGGCCCAGCCCCCCGGCACGGTGCGCGGCCAGATCCGCCTGACCGAACAGGGCGAGGTGATCGGCTCCAAGTACGCCAACCCGGAGATCGGCCGCCGCAACCTGGAAACCCTGGTCGCTGCCACGCTGGAAGCCACCCTGCTGCAGCCCACCCGCAACGCGCCCAAGGCCTTTCTGGAAGCCGCCGCCAGCCTGTCGGCCGCCAGTATGGCCGCTTATCGCGCGCTGGTGTACGACACGCCGCGTTTTGCCGACTACTTCTTCGCCGCCACGCCCATCCGCGAGATCGCCGAACTCAACATCGGCTCGCGCCCGGCCTCGCGCAAGGCCACGCAGCGCATCGAGGACCTGCGCGCCATCCCCTGGGGCTTCAGCTGGGGCCAGTGCCGGCTGACGCTGCCGGGCTGGTACGGTTTCGGCTCGGCGGTGCATGACTTCCTGCACGCCGAGGGACCGAAGGGCCTGCCCGCGCGCAAAGCTCTGCTGCAGAAGATGTTCAAGCAGTGGCCTTTCTTCAGCACCCTGCTGTCGAACATGGACATGGTCATGGCTAAGAGCGACCTGGCCCTGGCCACGCGCTACGCCGAGCTGGTGCCCGAGAAGAAGCTGCGCGAGAAGGTGTTCGCCGCCATCGAGGCCGAATGGCACCGCACCACGGAGGCACTGACCCTGATCACCGGCGAGAAGCAGCGCCTGGTGGACAACGCGGCGCTGCAGCGTTCGATGCGCCACCGCTTCCCCTACATCGACCCGCTGCACCACCTGCAGGTCGAACTGATCCGCCGCTACCGGGCCGGCGAGAGCGATCCGCAGCGCGACGAGAAGGTGCGCCGCGGCATCCATCTGTCCATCAACGGCATCGCGGCAGGTCTTCGCAACACGGGCTGATGGCTGAGCACAAGGCAGGATGAGCCACAGGAACCTACAATGGGCCGGTGGACCACCTGCTCAACGCCGACCTGCACTCTCACTCCCTCGTCTCGGACGGCACGCTGGAGCCCGAGGCGCTGGCGCAGCGCGCCGTGGCCAATGGGGTCGGTCTCTGGGCGCTGACCGACCATGACGAGATCGGTGGTTCCGAGCGCGCGCTGCAGGCCGCAAGGGCCGCCGGCCTGCCCTGCCTGACGGGCGTCGAAATCTCGGTGACCTTCATCGGCGTGACGGTGCACATTGTCGGCCTGGGTTTCGATCATCGCGATTCTGTGCTGGCCGAGGGACTTCATCGCACACGGTCGGGCCGCGAGCGGCGAGCCCGCGAAATGGGCGACGAACTGGCACGCGTCGGCATACCTGGCGCCTTCGAGGGGGCCATGAAATTCGTGGACAACCCGGAACTGATCTCGCGAACCCATTTTGCGCGCTACATCGTCGAGGCCGGACACTGCAAGGACACCTACGAGGTCTTCCGCAAGTACCTGGCCGACGGCAAGCCCGGCTACGTGCCCCACCAGTGGGCGACACTGCGCGATGCGGTGGGCTGGATCACCGGTGCCGGCGGTGTCGCCGTGATTGCCCATCCGGGTCGCTACAAGCTGAGCACCAATGAAGAGTTCGCGCTGTTCTCCGAGTTCAAGGCCCTGGGTGGGCAAGCGGTCGAGGTGGTGACCGGTGCACACGGTCAAGCCGATGTCGTCAAGTACGCCGAATTCTGTCGTGAGTTCGACCTGATGGCGTCCCGGGGCAGCGATTTCCACAGCCCCGAGGAGAGCCACTGCGATCTGGGCCGACTGCCCGACCTGCCCGGACACGTCACCCCGGTGTGGACAGCACTCGAGTCCCGGGTGCAGTGATGACGGTCTCCCGCCCTCAGGCAGCCCCCGCTGCGGCCCTCGGCATCCTGTTCCTGATCGCCGCGACGGCCTGCTTTGCCGTGCTCGACACCGCCGTCAAGGTGGTGGGGGCCTTTGTGCCCGTGCTGATGGCGGTGTGGTTCCGTTACCTTTTCCAGGCGGTGGCGGTCACTGCGGTCATGCTGCCGGTGCGGGGGCGCCGTCTGCTGCACACGCAACACCCCCGCTGGCAGGCCTTGCGCGGCTTTCTGTTGCTGACCGTCAGCGGTCTGTCCTTCGTCAGCGTCCAGTACATGCCGGTGGGCGAGTTCACCGCGGTGGTGATGATCACGCCGCTGGCGGTGACCCTGCTGGCGGCCCTGTTCCTGCGTGAGCAGGTCAGTCTGCTGCGCTGGCTGCTGGTGCTGGGCGGTTTTGGTGGCGCGCTGCTGGTGGTCGGCCCTGGCGCCGGTGTGCTGGGCTGGGCGAGCCTGCTGCCCTTGGCGATGGTGCTGACTTACGCGTGGTTCCAGATCCTGACCGCCCGCATGGCGCGCACCGAAGACCCGATGACCATGCACTTCTACACCGGCTGGGTTGGCGCCCTGCTGGCCACGGTCATGGTGCCGCTGGTCTGGCAGGCCATCCCGGACCTGCAGACGCTGGGTCTGCTGTGCCTGGTCGGCCTGATGGGCACGGTGGGCCACTTCCTGCTGATTCTGGCCTTTGCCCGTGCACCGGCATCCACCCTCTCGCCCTACCTGTATGCGCAGATCGGTTTCGCCATGCTTTGCGGCTGGGTCGCCTTCGGCCATGTGCCGGGGCCGACCGAGCTGGCCGGCATGGCCCTGATCGTGGCCTGCGGCGTTACCGCGAGCTGGATCAACGCGCGGGCGGCAGCATCACCACGGAGCGCCTGAGCATGTCGCAATTCTTCGAGATTCACCCCAACAATCCGCAGGCCAGGCTGCTGCGCCAGGCGGTGCAGCTGCTGGCCAAAGGGGGGGTGCTGGCGGTACCCACCGACTCCAGCTATGCCCTGGTCTGCCACCTGGATGACAAGGCCGCTGCCGACCGGCTGCGACGGATCCGGCAGGTGGACGACCGGCATCACCTGACCCTGCTGTGCCGGGATCTGAGCGAACTGGCCAGCTACGCCCGGGTCGACAACCGCCAGTACCGCCTGCTCAAGCAAGCCACACCGGGTGCCTACACCTTCATCCTGGAGGCCAGCAAGGAAGTGCCACGGCGGGTGAGCCACCCTTCGCGCAAGACCATCGGCCTGCGGGTGCCTGACCATGGCGTGCTGCTGGCGCTGCTGGCCGAGCACGGAGCGCCGCTGCTGGCCACCACCTTGATCCCACCAGGGGAAACGACGCCCATGAACGACGCCCACGAGATCCGCGAGCGCTTCGAACGCGATCTGGACGGGGTCATCGACGCGGGCGCCTGCTCGCTGGAGCCCACCACCGTGATCGACCTGACGCCGATGGGCACCGGGGGGGATCCGGAAGTGGTGCGCGAAGGCCAGGGCCCGCTGGCGGCGCTGGGTCTTTGAGATTGCGCCTCGAGGCTGCCCCGCTTCGGGGACAATAGCGGTTTTCGCCTGCCTGCCATGGATTTCGCCCAGATCATCCAGACCGTTGCGGTCTACGCCATCCCGGTGCTGTTTGCCATCACCGTGCACGAGGCTGCGCACGGCTATGCAGCGCGCCACTATGGCGACCGGACAGCCGAGATGATGGGTCGCATCACCCTCAACCCGATCAAGCACATCGACCCCTTCGGCACCATCCTGATGCCGCTGCTGCTGTATGTCGCCACATCGGGGGCCTTTCTGTTCGGGTACGCCAAGCCGGTGCCGGTGAACTTCAGCCGCCTGCGCAACCCCAAGCGCGACATGATCTGGGTGGCGCTGGCCGGCCCCGGTGCGAATCTGGTGCAGGCGGTGGCTTGGACCGTGCTGCTGTACGTGCTGGTGGCCACCGGGGTGACCGAAGACTTTTTCACCCGCATGTGCGAGGCGGGTCTGCTGGTCAACCTGGTGATGTTCGCCTTCAACCTGTTCCCTCTGCCGCCGCTGGACGGTGGCCGCATTCTGGTGGGCGTCCTGCCCTGGAAACAGGCCTCGATGCTTTCCCGCGTCGAGCCCTGGGGCTTCTTCGTCGTGATGGCCCTGGTCATCACCGGGGTGGTCAGCACCCTGTGGATGCGGCCCCTGATGATGCTCACCAGTGAAGCCATCGAGCTTCTGCTCACCCCCCTGCGCCTGATCCTTTTCTGAGCCTTCCCATGACAACCCGCGTCCTGACCGGCATCACCACGTCCGGCACCCCCCATCTGGGCAACTACGTGGGCGCCATCCGCCCCACGGTGCGAGCCAGCCGTCAGCCCGATACCGAGAACTTCTATTTCCTGGCCGACTACCACGCGCTGATCAAGACCGGTGGTGATCCGGCCCGGGTGCAGCGCTCGACCCTGGAGATTGCCGCCACCTGGCTGGCGTGCGGGCTCGATCCGGACAAGGTCACCTTCTACCGGCAATCCGACATTCCGGAGATCCCAGAACTGACCTGGTTCCTGACCTGCGTGACCGGCAAGGGGCTGCTCAACCGGGCCCACGCCTACAAGGCCTCGGTGGACAAGAACACGGCTGCGGGTGAGGAACCCGACCACGGCGTGACGGCCGGCCTGTTCATGTACCCGGTGCTGATGGCCGCCGACATCCTGATGTTCAATGCCCACCAGGTGCCGGTGGGCCGTGACCAGATCCAGCACATCGAGATGGCGCGGGACATGGCGTCCAGCTTCAACCATCTGTACGGCGAGCACTTCACCCTGCCCGAGGTGGTGATCGAGGAGCACGTGGCCACCCTGCCCGGCCTGGACGGGCGCAAGATGAGCAAGAGCTACGACAACACGATCCCGCTGTTCGTGCCACGCGAGCAGTTGCGCAAACTCATCATGGGCATCGTGACCGACTCCCGGGCACCGGGCGAACCCAAGGACACCGAAGGCTCGGCGCTGTTCCAGCTGTACCAGGCCTTTGCCAGCGCCGAGGAAACCGCCGAACTGGCAAAGGCCTTTGCGGCCGGCATTGCCTGGGGAGAAGCCAAGGAACGCCTGTTCGAGCGGCTGGACCGGGAGATTGCCCCCATGCGGGTGGTGTATGACGAGCTGGTGCGCGATCCTGCCCGCATCGAAGCCATTCTGAAGATCGGCGCGGTCAAGGCCCGCGCCATTGCCACGCCATTCACGGCACGCCTGCGCCATGCGGTTGGACTGCGCCCGCTGCACCAGCTGGCCGCACCGGCTCAGGACGCCAGGGCGGGCAAGATCGCCAAACCGGCGTTCAAGCAGTACCGCGAGAAAGACGGTCTTTTCTACTTCAAGCTGACCGACGCCCGTGGAGAGCTGCTGCTGCAGAGCCAGGGTTTCGCCAATCCCCGCGAGGCAGCGCAGCACATCGGGCGCCTGCAGCAAGAGGGAGTCTCCGCGCTGGCGGCGCTGGCCAAATCCATTGAACTGGCTGCAGACCGGTCGGTCATCGCCGACGCCTTGGCTCAACTGGCGCCGGATGCCTGAAATGTGAGAACTGCCGCACGGTTTTCGGGATATGCTCGCGCAAGAACCACGAAGGTTCAAGTCGGAACGGGTTTTGCCGATATCCATTAAAAGAAAGTTTGCCGGCCGGTACTTTTCAGTATCGCCAAGACGCGGCTTAGGGACTATCCTTCTAACATTCCTGCCAATATAGCGATCGCCATGAGTATTTTTGTCATCGATGACCACCCCCTGATGCGCGAAGCTGTTGTGATGCTGTTGCGTCGTCTTCGCGCGTCGACCCAGGTGGTCGAACTTGAGCGCCTGGCCTCGGTGAGCAAGGCGATCGCAGAGCATGGCGAGCCGGAATTGGTGTGTCTGGACCTCAAGCTGCCCGACACCAACGGCGTGTCCGGTGTGCGCGAGATCCGTCAGATGCTGCCGGATACGTCGTTGATCGTGTTGTCGGCCTCCCCAGCCTCCGACTACGAAGATCTGGCCCGCGAAGCGGGTGCCGACGCCTACGTGGAGAAGTCGGCCGGAGCCGCCCAGATCGGCAAGGTGCTGCGCGAGTTCCTCTCGGACGAGCCCGAGGACGAGAATGCCCCCACCATTCCCGAAAAGCTGTCCAAACGGCAGAAGCAACTGCTGGTGATGCTCGACCGCGGTCTCTCCAACCGAGACATCGCTGAGCAACTACAAATCAGCGAACACACGGTCAAGGTTCACCTGTGGCGCCTGTTCCGTCGCCTGAACGTCAAGAGCCGCTCTCAGGCGAGCCACCTGGCCCGCACCGCCGGCCTGCTGGACTACTGAGCCGATCGGCTCAGCGCAGCTCCATCAGCTGCGAACTCAGCAACACATGGGGCGTCAGCGGTTCGCTGACGCTGTTTTGCGTGTAGGCAGGCAACATGACGCGGAACACGCTGCCGCGTCCCGGCTCCGAGCGCAGAGCCAGCTGGTAGCCCATGAGCGTCGCCAGCTTGGAGACGATGGTCAGCCCCAGGCCCAGGCTGTCTTCCGTCCCCTGGTGCTGAGAGACCCGGAAAAACTCCTGGAAGATCGCCTGCTGATGCTCACGGGCAATGCCCACCCCGGTGTCCCAGACCTCCAGCACCAGCATGTCGGGACGCTGACGCAGGGCCAGCAGGATGCCGCCCCGTTGCGTGTGCTTGATGGCATTGGACAGCAGGTTGCCCAGGATGCGCCGCAGCACCACCGGGTCTGCCCAGATCACCGCCGGACGTGCATGCGTCCTCAGCTTCAGCGATTTGCCTGCGGCAATGGGCTCGTACTGCAGGGCCAGGTCGGCAAACAGCTGTGTCACATCGACATTCTGCAGTCGCACCTTGTAGTTGCCCGCATCGATGCGGGTGAGGTCGAACAGCGAGTCGAACAGCTCGTTGATCGCCCGGGTGGACTGGAGGATGCGCGGTGAAATCTCACGGGCCATTTCGGGCTCGGTGGCCAGCCAGTCGGCATACAGGCTCAGGGCGTGCACCGGCTGGCGCAGGTCATGGGCCGCCGATGCCAGGAAGCGGTTCTTGGTGGCCACCGCCCGCAACGAAGCCTGGGTCTGCCGTGTGAGCGAATCAATCAGCTCCTGGTTGGAAAATTGAAGCTCGAAGCTGGAACGGTGGATCTGATTGAGTCGCTGCCCCGCCATGCGCAACAGAAACCAGAAGACCAGCAGCAGAAACATCAGCACCATGGTCATGCGGTAGTCCTGACGGGAACCACCCAGCCACCACTGCACGCCAAGCAGACTGATCATCACCGTACCGACCAGCGAGTTGATGTAGGCGTGGAAGGCGCCCGCCCAGGCGCTGAACGCGGTGAGGGACAACAAGCCGTAGCCCATGAGAGCCAAACCCACCACGAACTGCGTCTGCAGAGTGGTCTGCAGGTAGGTCATGGCCACCGGCAATGCCCAGAGCGCCCCCACCGCACCCCAGGTCCAGACGTAGCGACGCATGAAGGCCTGGCGTTGCATGCCCTCCACACTGTCATAACGCAGGCGGTACACCTCCAACAGCTTGAAACGCCCGTAGAGAACAACCAGGGCCATCCCCAGCCAGCCCAGCAGCAAGGGAGTCGCGACCTGGTCCCAGAGGATGAAGATGAGACCTGGAATCACCAGAACCGCGGCCAGCAGTGCCATGCTGGCGTTGTCCATCAGCACACCGATGAGCTGCGAGTCGATCCATTCGTCGCGAACTTCGGGCGAAGCGGGCACGTGCTGGTGCGTGGCCGGCTGGGTATCGACGAGCATGGATGAACTGGCGCGGTGTAATGCGGAAGCACGATTGTCGCACCCCCGCCAAGCCGTCGGCATGCGGGCAATGACCGCGACCGGACCTGCTACAATTTGACGCTTCGACGCGGAGAGGTGGCAGAGTGGTCGAATGCACCGGATTCGAAATCCGGCATACAGGATCTCCTGTATCGAGGGTTCGAATCCCTCCTTCTCCGCCAAGACACCAGAAAAGCGGCCTGTGGGCCGCTTTTTTCATGGGCGTGTTCTGTCAGGTGGTGTAGTCACCACTGGCTTCCGGCTGAAAGAGGATGGCCAGGATCTCTGCAGAGCACGCCTCGCCGTGGGGGGTGTCCCAGGTCGCCGTATCACCCACCCGCAAACCCAGCAGACTCGCACCCACCGGCGAAAGTACCGAGACGAACCCGGCCACCGGCTCCGCGTCGGCCGGATACACCAGGGTCAGCCTGCTGACCTGACCGCTGCCGTGCTGCCGGATTTCGATCTGGGAATACATGGTCACCACATCCGGTGGTACCTCGCGGGCATCGACCAGATCGGCCACCACCGGGCCTGCTTCAAGAATGTCGGGCAAGGACCCGCCATTGAGTTTGCACAGACGGACGAAATCGAGCTGGGTCAGCGTGCGGCCAACGCCTTGAATTTCGGGCATGAAAGACTCCATCGGAATGGCCAGACCGGTTCGACTGGCCGCATTGGCGCCTGAGAGGGGCCCGGCGATGGAGAGGGGGCGCAGAAGTGAGGGAGGGGTATCGCCGGGCTCAGGAATGTGCCACCGGCAGGTGCAACCCGTGACGTGGCATGGACGTGACTGCGCAGACAGGGCACCGGGTGGTGCCTGTCAGCCGAGGCAGACAGTCGCAGCGAATGACGTCAGTGGTCAACATATGACCAGTGTAAGCCGCCACGCACCTGGGGACAAGACCGGAAACCCGGAAGGACCCTCAGGCCCCATGGCGGTAGGTGCCGTCGCCTGTCTCGCGCACAAGCCCCTGCGCGATCAGCTCGTCCAGGTGAAGCTGGATGCTGCGACGCTCCGCGCACACCACGTAGGGCAGATCGAAGCCGGGGGGATACAGCAAGCGGCGATCAACCAGCTGGTCCAGCGACTGCGGTCCGTCGCGCAGGTAGGCCAGCAATCGCTCGCTGCGCTCATCGATTCTGGCCGCGAAACGCTCCAGGGCTTCGACAAAGGCTTGGCGGTCCGTCACGACACCCCGGTGGTGGGAGGTGACCCAGACGCGGGCATCCAGCTCACGGACTGCCTGGAGGCTGCGACGGAACAGGGCCAGATCGGAGGTGGCATCACCATAGTAGGGACCGAAGCCGGTCAGATCGATGTCGCCGATAAAGGCCACGCCCTCGCTCTCCACAACCAGGGCGCTGTGTCCGGACGTGTGACCCGGCAGGTGGTGTGCCCGGATGGTCACGCCCCCGCCCAGGTCCCAGGTGTCGCCATCCCGGTAGGCGGTGGCATCCGGACGCGGGTGGTAGGCAAAGTCGCGCACGATCATCTGGCGCACGGATTCGAGGACGTCGGGTGGGTAGCCATAGTGCCGAGCCAGGCCCTCCCACGACTGCGCGGCGGCCAGATCGGCCTCATGGACCTGCACCTGGGCATGCGGCAGGGCGTGCAGCGCGACTATGTGGTCCTCGTGCACATGCCCCAGGATCACCCGATCCACCTCCAGCAGGGGTGCGCCGATGTGCAAAGCCACCTGGGGCGTGTCGAACGCCACGCGCTCGGACGATCCCTGCACGATCACCTGGTTGCCGTCGGGGTACTTGCCGGATTTCTCACCCAGCCAGACGGACACGGACCCGAACTTCAACATCTCCATGCAGATACTCCTGTAAGGCGGGAATCAGCCAGCCAGACGAATCCACCACAAGCGCAGGCGCATGCCCAGCGAAGTGGTGTAGCCCACGGCGGGCAGACGCAGCCGGCCATCGGCATCGATCACGGCAAACGCCGGTACAGCGCGAAATCCGAGCTGCCGGCTGACATCACCGCGGGGATCCACCGCGGTCACCCAGGGCAGGTGGCGCTGCCGAAGCTCGGCCGCCACCTTGGCGGCATCACCGGACTGCATGGCCACCGTGATCACCGGCCAGTCACGGGCCAGGGAAGTGATCGTGCCCTCCTCGGCCTTGCAGATCGGGCACCACTCGGCCCACACATGCAGTGCGACCGGTGAGCCGGCATGGCGCTCACTCAGCGACCTGAGGGTTGCCTCGGATCGGGAGCCATCGGGCATGAGAACCGTCAGCGGCACATCGGGCAGGGGCCCGGGAGGCACGTCGCGGGTCTGCCACCACTGCACCGTGATCACCACCGCCGCCACCATCAGCAGGGTGAGCAGGTGGCCGCGCCAGTTGGCCAGCTGCTTGCGGAGCCAGGCCACCATCACTGCGGCAGACGCGGGTGGCGTCCGGTCGCAAGAGATGACAGGATCGAGAAGAACAAAGAAGACATCGGCCAGATCGTGAGGTGGTTTGACCCCGAATCTAGCGCAGACGAGCGGCCCGACGCTGTCGTGTGGGTTACCGTGGAAACTCAGGCCACCCGGGCCAGCAGTTCGCCCTTGTCGTAACGCCTCTGCATCGCCTCCAGGCTGTGGACCTTGGTGATCCTGCTGGCCATGCCGGCCGAGCCGAAGGCCTCGTAGCGCGCGGCGCAGATCGCCTGCATGGCCTTGGTCGCTTCCTTGTAGAACTTGCGCGGGTCGAAGTTCTTGCGGTCTTCGGCCAGGTGCTTGCGGATGGCACCGGTGCTGGCCATGCGCAGGTCGGTGTCGATGTTGACCTTGCGCACGCCGTTGCGGATGCCTTCAACGATCTCCTCCACCGGCACGCCGTAGGTCTGGCCCATGTCGCCACCGTACTGGTTGATGATCGCCAGCCAGTCCTCGGGCACGCTGGAGCTGCCGTGCATCACCAGATGGACGTTGGGGATGCGCTGGTGGATCTCGCGCACGCGGTCGATGCGCAGCACCTTGCCGGTGGGCTTCTGGGTGAACTTGTAGGCGCCGTGGCTGGTCCCGATCGCAATCGCCAGCGCGTCCACCTGGGTCTTGGTGACGAAGTCGGCCGCCTCGTCGGGATCGGTCAGCAGCATGGAATGGTCCAGCTCGCCTTCGGCGCCATGGCCATCCTCCTCGCCAGCCTTGCCGGTTTCCAGCGAGCCCAGACAGCCCAGTTCACCCTCGACCGACACGCCGCAGGCATGGGCCAGATCGACCACCTGCTTGGTGGTGGCGACGTTGTACTCGTAGCTCGCCGGCGTCTTGCCATCAGCCAGCAGGCTACCGTCCATCATCACCGAGCTGAAGCCCGACTGAATCGAGCGGAAACACACGCCCGGCGTGGCGCCATGGTCCTGGTGCATACACACGGGGATGTGGGGGTACATCTCGATGGCGGCGGCGATCAGGTGGCGCAGGAAGGGCTCGCCCGCGTAGGAGCGTGCTCCGGCGGAGCCCTGCAGGATGACCGGGCTGTCGACCGAATCGGCGGCCTGCATGATGGCCTGCACCTGTTCCATGTTGTTGACATTGAACGCCGGCAGTCCGTAGTGATGCTCAGCGGCATGGTCGAGCAGTTGGCGCAAGGAGATGAGGGCCATGGATGTCTCTCTGGTGGTTGGGAATCAAGAGGTGCTCAACGCCGAGAAATCCGGGATCACCCGGTCGGCCCCACAGGCCTCGATCGGCTGACCCATGTTGTAGCCATAGGGCAAGGCCCAGACCGTGACACCCGCGTTGCGGGCGGTGGCCACGTCGATGCTGGAGTCACCCACGAACAGGGTGCGTTCGCGTGCCACACCGAAGCGCTGCATGCAGTCGTGGATGCCGGCCGGATCGGGCTTCTTCACCGGCAGCGTGTCGCCACTGATGATGCGATCGAACAGGGGCAGCAGGTCGTGCGACCGCAGCACCGTCTCGGTGTATCGCCCTTCCTTGTTGGTCACCACCGCCAGCTTCACCCCGCTGGCGCGCAGGGCCTGCAGGGTCTCCCGCACACGGGGGTAGAGGCGGCTTCGGGTGCCGCAGCGGCGCGCATAGAACACCGAGAACTCGGCCTCGATGAGGCGGAAACTGTCGGCGTGGCGCACCGTCTCGGCCGGGGTGTTGCCGGTGAAGGCCAGCGCCTGGATCAACAACTCCCGTGTGCCGTGACCGATCCAGTCATTGACCTGCTGCTGGCTGACGGCAGGCAGCTGAAACCTGGCCAGGGTGTCGTTGACCGCATCGGCGATCTCGGGCGCGGTCTCGATGAGGGTCCCATCGAGATCGAACAGCACCAGATCAAAGGGCATGCGGGCACTCACGTCAGTTGCTCGCCGGGATGATGTGCTCGGGCAATGGCGCCTGTCGCCGCTGGGTGGCGCGGTGCACCAGGGTTCGTGCCGCATCCGCCACACGGGTCGGTGTGATGCCGAAATGGCGGTACAGGTCCTTGGCCGGGGCCGACTCGCCGAAGCTGGCGATGCCGATCACCACACCGGTGCGACCGACGTACTTGCGCCAGAAGTCCGGGTGCGCCGCCTCCACCGCGACCACAGGCAGCGACAGGGGCAGCACCAGGTCCTGATAGGCCTGTGGCTGGCGATCGAACACGCTGGTGCTGGGCATGGACACCACGCGGGTGCGCACCCCTTCGGCCGCCAGGGTGGCTTGCGCCTGCAGGGCGATTTCCACCTCGGAGCCGGTGGCCAAGATAACCGCTTGGGGATCCTCGATCTCTGACAGGATGTAGCCCCCGCGCCGGATCTGGCCAGCGCTGATGCGTTCGGTGATCCGCGGCAGGTTCTGGCGCGACAGGCACAGGGCGCTAGGGCCGTCGCGGCGCTCCACAGCGCAGGACCAGGCCACAGCCGTTTCCAAGCCATCGGCCGGACGCCAGACGTCGAGCTGAGGAATCAGGCGCAGACTGGGCACATGTTCGACCGACTGGTGCGTCGGACCGTCTTCCCCCAGACCGATGGAGTCGTGGGTGAGGACGTGAATGACGCGCAACTTCATCAGTGCGGCCATGCGGATGGCGTTGCGGCTGTAGTCGCTGAAGGTCAGGAAGGTGCCGCCGTAGGGGATGTAGCCTCCGTGCAGGGCGATGCCATTCATGATGGCGGCCATGCCGAATTCGCGCACGCCGTAGCTCAGGTGGTTGCCCCAGGCATCGCGGCCGGCTTTCACACAACCTTTGAAGTTGGTGAGGTTGGAGCCGGTCAGGTCGGCGCTGCCGCCAAAGAACTCGGGCACCAGCGGGGCCAACAGATCCAGCGCATTCTGACTGGCTTTGCGCGTGGCCACCGGCTCGGCACGCGAGGAGATGTTGGCCAGCAGCTCGGGAAGCCGGGTCGCGAGATCGGGCAAGAGGTTGCCCGCCATCCGGCGCTCGAACTCGGCGGCCTCCAGCGGGTACTGACTGCGGTAGGCTTCGAAGCGCCGACGCCATTCGGCCTCGGCGGCAGCACCCTTGTCCTTGGCGTTCCACGCGGCACCCACGTCGGTTGGAATTTCGAAGGGCGCCGCGGTCCAACCCAGGGCTTCTCGGGTGGCCGCCACTTCGGCCGGCCCCAGGGCCGCGCCATGCACGTCATGTGTACCCGCCTTGTTGGGCGACCCCATGCCGATCACCGTCTTGCAGCAGATCAGTGTCGGTTGACCATCGGCCTGCTGCGCTTGCTTCTTCGCCGCCAGCAGCGCCGCTTCCACAGCGGCCGGGTCGTGGCCATCCACATTCGGGATCACATGCCAGCCATAGGCCTCGAAGCGCTTGGGGGTGTCGTCGGTGAACCAGCCTTCCACATGACCGTCGATCGAGATGCCGTTGTCGTCGTAGAAGGCGATCAGCTTGGACAGGCGCAGCGTCCCGGCCAGCGCGCAGGCCTCGTGGCTGATGCCCTCCATCATGCAGCCATCGCCCAGGAACACGTAGGTGAAGTGGTCGACGATGTGGTGTGTGGCGTCTTCGTCCTCGCGGTTGAATTCCTGCGCCAGCAGCTTCTCGGCCAGCGCCATGCCCACCGCGTTGCTGATGCCCTGCCCCAGCGGGCCGGTGGTGGTTTCCACGCCGGGAGTGATGCCCACCTCGGGGTGGCCCGCGGTCTTGCTGTGCAGCTGGCGGAAGTTCTTCAGCTCCTCCATCGGGAGGTCGTAGCCCGTCAGGTGCAGCAGCGCATAGATCAGCATTGACCCGTGACCATTGGACAGCACGAACCGGTCGCGGTCCGGCCAGTGCGGATTGGCCGGGTTGTGCTTGAGGTGCCGGTTCCACAGCACCTCGGCGATGTCGGCCATGCCCATGGGCGCGCCGGGATGACCACTCTTGGCCTTTTCCACGGCGTCCACGGCGAGCATGCGGATGGCGTTGGCCATATGGCGGGCGAATTCAGGGGTCGGGTTCTGCATGGTGTGTCTCCTTGTTCTTTTCAACCCAGACCAAGTGCCCGCTTTTTCCGCTCCATCATCCGCCAGATGAAGGGCGTGAAGATCAGCTGCATGGCCAGTTCCATCTTGCCGCCGGGCACCACGATGGTGTTGGCGCGGCTCATCCATGAACCGTTGATCATGTTCAGCAGGTACTGGAAGTCGATGCCCTTGGGCTTGGCAAACCGGATCACCACCATGCTTTCATCGGCGGTCGGGATGTCGCGGGCGATGAACGGGTTGGACGTGTCCACCACCGGGACACGCTGGAAGTTCACATGCGTCAGGCCGAACTGCGGGACGATGTAGTTCACGTAGTCGGGCATGCGGCGCAGGATGGTGTCGACCACCGCCTCCTGGCTGTAGCCGCGCTGGGTCTTGTCGCGGATGAGCTTCTGGATCCACTCCAGGTTGATCGAGGGCACGACGCCGATCAGCAGATCCGGGTAGCGGGCAATGTCGACCGTCTCGGTCTTCACCGCGCCGTGCAGGCCCTCGTAGAACAGCAGATCGGTGCCGGCGGGAATGTCCTCCCAGGGCGTGAAGGTGCCGGGTTCCTGGCCATAGGGCGCGGCCTCGTCGGCGTTGTGCAGGTACTTGCGGCACTTGCCGGTCCCGTCGGTGGCGTACTGGCGAAACAGGCTCTCGATGTCCTCGAACAGGTTGCCTTCGGCCCCGAAGTGGCTGAAGTGGCGGTTGCCCCTGGCCTCCTCCTCGGCCATGCGGATCTTCATGCTCTTGCGGTCGAGGCGGTGGAAGCTGTCGCCCTCGATCACCGCGGCCGTGACCTCTTCACGACGGAAGATGTTCTGAAAGGTGCGTGTCACCGTGGATGTGCCGGCACCAGACGAACCGGTGATGGCGATGATGGGGTGTCTCTCCGACATGGGGGTCTCCGATCAATGCAGATGCTTGTCAGGCACGAAAGAGCGAGCGCTCGGCAAACAGCGGGCTGTCGTCCTTGTAGGCCACGGGTTCTCGGTGGTAGCGCTCGATGCGCTCGACCTCGCTCTTGCTGCCGAACACCAGACCGATGCGCTGGTGCAGCGTGGTGGGCAAGGCTTGCAGCACCGGCTCGCGTCCGGTGCTGGCGCGACCGCCCGCCTGCTCAATGAGCATCCCCACCGGGTTGGCTTCGTAGAGCAGGCGCAGGCGGCCGGCCTTGGCAGGATCCTTGGTGTCTTTCGGGTACATGAAAACGCCACCGCGCATCAGGATGCGGTGCGCCTCTGCCACCATGGAGGCGATCCAGCGCATGTTGAAGTCCTTGCCGCGCGGGCCGGTCCTGCCGGCCAGACATTCGTCCACATAGCGCTTGATGGGTGCCTCCCAGAAACGGCTGTTGGACGCATTGATGGCGAACTCCTGCGTCTCTTGCGGCACCTGGATGTCAGGGTGTGTGAGCATGAACTGGCCCAGATTGGGATCGAGCGTGAAACCAGCCACGCCATTGCCCACGGTGAGCACCAGCATCGTGGTCGGGCCATACAGCGCGTAGCCGGCGGCCAGCTGTTGCGTTCCAGGCTGCAGGAAGTCGGCCTCCACCACGTCACGTCCACTGTCGATCGCATCCTGCGGCGCCCGCAGGATGCTGAAGATGCTGCCCACCGTGACGTTGACGTCCAGATTGCTGGAGCCGTCGAGCGGATCGAACACCAGCAGGTACTTGCCGCGCTGGTGCGGTGCCGGAATCTGGTAGGGCTGGTCCATCTCTTCGGACGCCATGCCGGCCAGGTGACCTCCCCACTCGGTCATCTCGGTGAAGTAGGCGTTGCTGATCACGTCCAGGCGCTTCTGTTCCTCGCCTTGCACATTGACAGCGGTGGCCACCTCTTGATCGACATGGCTGAGCACGTTGCCCAGTTCCCCCTGTGCCACCGAGCGGGCAATCGCCTTGCAGGCCAGCGCGACATCGAGCAGCAGGGCATTGAAGTCACCGCTGGCGCCCGGAAAGCGGCGGCGCTGCTCAATCAGGTACTGGGTCAGGGTAAAACGGCGGCGTGTGGTCATGGTGAAGGCTCTCTGAAGTTCAATCGCTGATGCGCGCCCTGGCGTGCCAGTCCCGCAGTTGGGCCACCGAGACATGTCCGAGGTCGGGCACCACCCGAAGCGCTCCCTGGAAGTCGTGGTGAGCGGTGAAATCGTTCGGGGTGATGACGGTGGCCAGGCCTGCGGCCATGGCGGCCTTAAGGCCATTGGACGAGTCCTCGAAGGCCAGGCATTGGGCGGCCGTGCGCTGCATGTCCGCCAACACCTTCAGGTACACCTGCGGGTGGGGCTTTTTCATGGGGGCGTTGCTGGCGTCACCGATGGCCAGGAAGTTCAGACGCCAGTCTTCGCCGATGGCCTTGCGCAGCAGGGCAGCGATATTGACCGGCGAGGTGGTGGTGGCAATCGCCAGCTGCAGGCCCTGACGGCGGGCCTGATCCATGAGCGGGAGCACGCCCGGGCGCAGGTTGACCGCGCCATCGGCCACGGCCTGCTCGTAGTAAGCGGTCTTGACCTCGTGCAGACGGTCGATAACGGCCTGCACAGCGCCGCCGCTGAGTTCCTGCAGGTCCGGCTGGACCTCTCGCCACCAGTGCAGCATGCGCTCCTTGCCCCCAGAGATTTCGAGCAGCCGGGTGTACAGGGGCAGGTCCCAGTGCCAGCCCATTCCTTCCTGAGCAAACGCGTGGTTGAAAGCGGCCAGGTGAACTTGCTCGGTATCGGCCAGGGTGCCGTCGACATCAAAGATCAGGGCTTCAAGCATGGGGCTGTTCGCACTCCGGGAGGTCCCGAGGGCTTCGGGTTGAATCAACTATAAGCAGGCACTGAAATAAGGTAAATTCACAATATCTTGTTTCTAGATTCAGTTTTTACTTAATGAAGAACGCCACCTTCCGACAGCTGCGGGTGTTTTCCGAGGTGGCCCGGCAGCTGAGCTTTGCCCGGGCAGCCGAGGTGCTCCACCTGACCCCCCCGGCGGTGACCATGCAGGTCAAGGAACTGGAAGGTCACGTGGGTCTGCCGCTGTTCGAGCGCAACGGGCGCCGTGTGGCACTGACCACGGCGGGCGAATACATGCTGGTCTACGCCCGCAAGATGCTGGCCACGCTCAAGGACGCCGAGGATGCGGCGGCCCGCCTGCAGCGGGTGGAGGTGGGGCAGTTGACGATCGGGATGGTGAGCACCGCCAAGTACTTCCTGCCCCGACTGCTGGCGGAGTTCAAGCGGGAGCATGAAGGCGTGGACATCCGCCTGGCGGTCGGCAACCGGGAGCAGTTGGTGAGGATGCTGCAGGGCAACGAGGTGGACATTGCGGTGATGGGACGGCCTCCCACCGAACTGGCCACCCGCGCGGAGCCCTTTGCCGCCCACCCACATGTTTTCGTGGCCGCCACCGACCACCCGCTGCTCAACATCGGGCACCCCACCGTGGAGTCGCTGCGGCCCTACGGCTTCATCCTGCGCGAACGGGGATCAGGCACGCGGGCCGCACTGGAAAAGTTTCTGGAGAAGTCGCGCATGGAGCCGCGCGTGGTCATGGAGATGACCAGCAACGAGACCATCAAGCAGGCCGTCATGGCGGGCATGGGCATCAGCTTTCTCTCGCTGCACACCATCGGGCTGGAACTGGAGCACGGCCTGATCGCGCGCCTGGACGTGGAGGGCACCCCCATCGTTCGTGGATGGAACGTGGTGCACACCCTGTCCAAACTGCTGTCGCCGGCGGCCGAGGCGTTTCGCTACTTCATGCTGGAGCGGGCAGAGACGTTCCTGGCCGAGAAATACGGCCCGTTGCTGCAGTTGCCGCCGGCCAACACCCTCGCCTCATGAGCCACGGCAACCCATGGTCAGGACTCCGCCGGGCAGCCGGCCCGGCGTGCGGCGCCTGACACCGTCGCGCGGTCAGTCGGACGAGGTCGGCATGACCACGGGCAGCCAGACCGAGAACACCGCGCCCTTGCCCGGCTCGGCCGTGGCCGTGACGTGGCCGCCATGCCGCTGCACCACGCGCTGCACCGTGGCCAGCCCGATGCCGATGCCGGGAAACTCATCCTGCCGGTGCAGGCGCTGGAAGGCCTTGAACAGGCGCATGCTGTGCGCCATGTCAAAGCCGGCGCCGTTGTCGATGACGCTGAAACCGCGGTAGCCCGGCTCTTCGCAAGCCTGCACCCGGATGGAGGCCTGGGAGGTGTGGCCGGTGTATTTCCAGGCGTTGTCCAGCAGGTTGTCCACCACGCTGGCCAGCAAGCGTTCGTCGCCCTGGAACACCAGGCCATCTTCGACGGTCACCGCCACTGAACGGGCAGGTTCGGCAGCGGCCAGTTCGGCCAGGCGGGCCCGCGCCAGGGCCGACACATCCACCCGATGAAGTTGCAAGGCGTCCCGCGCACTGCGCGAGAGCATCAGCAGCCCTTCAATCAGGGCGCTCATCTTGCGCCCGGCCTGCACGATGTGATCGAGATGGCCTTTGGCCGCGGGGGGCAGGCCGGGCCCCAGATCTTCCTCCAGCAAGCCGGAAAACCCCATCATGGCGCGCAGGGGCGCGCGCAGGTCGTGGGAGACAGCGTACACAAAGCTGTCGAGCTCCTGGTTGGCGGCGGTGAGTTCGGCGGTGCGTGCGGCCACCCGGCTTTCCAGGGACGCGTTGAGCTCCTGCAGCGCGGCCTGCGCGACCTTGGTGGCGTCGATGTCGGTATGGGTACCCAGCATGCGCAGGGGCCGACCGTCGGCATCCCGGGACTGGATCTTGCCCATCGACAGAACCCATTTCCAGCGACCGTCATGGGTGCGCTGGCGGAACTCGACCCGGTAATCGGCCCGGCGACCGGCCACGTAGTCATCAAACACGCACTTGACGAGCGGCCTGTCGTCGGGGTGCAGGTACTCCAGCCAGCGGGTGAAGGTCAGCGTGAAGGTCTTCGGGTCAAAGCCCAGCATGGTCGCGTACTCGGGGCTGACCTGTGCCTGACCCGTCTGCAGGTCCAGGTCGTACAGACCCTGCGATGCAGCGGCCAGGGCCAGGCGCAGGCGTTCTTCGCTCTCGCGCAGCGCCCGCGTCTGCCGGGCCACCTCGCGCCGCAAGAGGGCCACAAACCCCACCGCCAGCACCAGCAGCCCCACCACCGCCGCCAGCCCCCACCAGAAGGCGACAGGCACGCGCGTCTGCGTGCCCTGCTGGCCCCAGCGCGCCAGCGTCTGGAAATAGAAGGAGTCGGCATCGGCCTGCCAGGCCTCCAGCAAGGCGTCGATGGCGGCCAGCAGGTCGGCGCCCTGCCCCTTGCCGGTGGCATAGAACAGTTTGCTGGGCTGAAACACCACGGCGGAGGACTCCAGTCCGTAGTCGCTGGCGGCCAGGTCGCCCGAATAGCTGTTGGCGGCCACGGCATCGGCCTGCCCGCTGACCACCATCGCAAACGCTTCTTCAAAGGTCTTGGCAGGCAGCAGCTCGGCGTCCAGACCGAAACTGCTCAGCATTCCTGCGAGATGGCTCTGCTGAACGGACCCATCCAGCACCGCCACGCGCTTGTGGTTCAGGTCAAGCACCGACTGCAGGGTCACATCAGGGCGCCGGTACAGCAGGGACCAGCTTGGCAGCGCGGGAATGCGGTGGAAATCGAAGCGCTTGGCGCGCTCCTCGTTGTAGGCGACGTCGGGCAGCAGGTCGATGGCCCCGGTCTCCAGCAGCCGCAGGCATTCTTCCCAGTCGCACCCCACCGGCACGAGGGTCCACTGTTCCTGTCGGGCCACTTCCGCCAGCAGGTCGCCCAGGATGCCGCTGGGCTGGCCCTGTGGGCCCGCCTGGATCTTGGGCGGGTTCTCGTAGATGCCCACCCGCACCGTGCGCGGCTCGGCCTGCACAGCCATCGAGATCAGCGCGACGGCCAGACACACCAGCGCACGCCCAAGGCCAAAGCCCCAAGGCGCTGCTGATGCAAGACAGCACAGTCGGGACATCAGACGATCACAGGCGGTTGGTGAGTCAGCCATGGGCATATCCGCGCCATCTTATGGATTTTCTGGCCGCATGGACGCGCGAAAAGCGGTGATTTCGAGCAATTCAACCGCTCACTGACCGCTTGGCCCGTGCCTGCCGGCATCCGCCCAGCGGCCGATGGCCGCGTCGCTGGACTGGGCGCCGGTGGCTGTCGGGCAGCATGAACGCCCGTGAGGGGCCTGTTCAGCGCGTCAAACCGGCGTACAGAACCGGCAGCTTTTCCGGCAGCCGTTCCACCTTGTCCACCACCAGGTAGTTCCGCTCGCCGAAGATGCGGCGCACATACTGGTCGGCGCGCGGGTCCAGGCTCATGCAGTAGGTCATCACGCCGTGGCGCCCGGCCTCCTCCACCGACTTCTTGGTGTCCTGGCGCAGGTACTGCGGGTCGCGCACGTCCACGTCGGCAGGTTCGCCGTCGGTGATGACCAGCAGCAGCTTCTTGCTGCTGCGCTGCGCCTTCAGCGCGGCCGTTGCGTGGCGGATGGCCGCGCCCATGCGGGTGGAGAGCTGCCCCTCCATGCCCGCCAGGCGTGCCTTGGCCACCTCGTCGTAGGGCTGATCGAAGTCCTTGAAGCGCCAGTAGTTCACATCGTGCCGGCCATCGGAGCAGAAGCCGTGGATGGCGAACGGGTCGCCCACCTTCTGGATCGCATCGGCCAGCAGCGCGCAGGCCGAGCGCGTGAGGTCGAGCACCGTGTGCTCCTGCCCGACCACCTTGTCGTTGGTCGATTGGGAAAGGTCGAGCAGGACGAGCACCGAGATGTCGCGCGTCTTGCGCACGCTGCGCATCATGATGCGCGGGTCGGGCTGACGGCCCATGCGCAGGTCGGTCAGCGAGGCCAACGCGGCGTTGAGGTCGATCTCGTCGCCGTCTTCCAGCTTGCGGATGCGCTGCACGCCCTGCGGCTGCATCGCGTCCAGGATGTATTTCATGCGGCCGATCAGGCGCCGGTGTTCGGCCAGAATGCCGTCGATGACCGCCGGGTCTCCGGCCTTGGGGCGACGTTCCTGCACCGTGGCCCAGACCGGGCGTTCAAGCTGGATCAGGTGGTCCCACTCGCCGTAGTGCACCGGCGGCAGCACCGGTTCGCGGCCCTCGCTCTCGTTGAAAGACACGCCCAGATCTTCGTAGGGAAACAGCTCGGTGCCCAGCACCCAGATCTCCTGCGCGTCGTCGCCGGCGCCCTCCACCTCCAGCTCGTTGACGAACTCCATCAGGTTGACCTGTTTGCGCACTTGTTGCGGCGGCTCGTAGCCGGCGGCGATGGAGCGCTCGAAGTCGAACCCGTCGAAGGCCCAGAAGTAGCGGTTGTCGTCGCGATAGGCGGCCGTCTGCCCATCAGTACGCGGCTGGAAGGCTGGGCCTTGCGTGAGCTCGCGGTAGCTGTGCGCCAGCTGCACGCCGATGTCCCAGGACACGCTGTTATCGTGCGGATCGGACTGGATGCGCGGCAGGGCTTCGGTCAGCAGTGCGCAGCCCTGGACGATCCAAGGATGCGTGTCGTCATAGGCCGGGTCGAGCAGCGCGCGCGCCAGGCGGTTCAGCCAGTCGCCCGCTGTGCCCTGCTGCGTGGCCTGCGCGGTGTGCAACTGCGCCCAGAGTGCCCGCATGCCGGGGAACCTCGCCAGCGTCAACGCCTCGACCCGCGCGTCCTCCACCAGCCCGATCAGTGCCATCTGCCAGGGGTTCAGCGACTCGGCCGAGATCGGCTGGCGGGTGAACACCACGTGCGCGGCGGCGTGGGCGGCGGCGGCGCGGTAGAGCTCGGTGGCGTGCACGGTGCCTGTGTTGCCCTCGACCGCGTCGTAGGCGTCGGGCAGGTGCAGAAAGAAGTCCTCGATAAAGGGGCGGTAGCCTTCACGGCTCTCGTAGTCGCCCGCCGTGGGCCGCATGAAGAAGTCGCGTCCCCACAGGGCGCGCAAGTACATGTTGATCCGCCGTTGCACATCCACCAGCAGCGTGCCCTTGCGCTCCTTCTGCAGCATGGCCTGCGACTCTTTGGACTGCAGGCCGAAGTAGGCGATCTGTTCCTCGTAGTTCGTGCGGTGCGCCTGCGCTCCCCAGGTGGCCCAGCGGCGCAGGCCGCCGAGCGTGAGCTGGCCGAACAGCGCATCGAGCTGGCCCAGCATGGGCCGCAGCCCACGCGGCGCCTGCGCGACGAGCGTGCCCACGAACTGCAGGTACTGCAGGAACAGCCCACCGTCGGCCAGGCGGCGTGCCGCCGTGGGTGCGGTGGCCAGCACCAGCTCGATCACTGCGCCCGAAGTCTTGGACGCGAGCATGAGCGCGGTGGTGGCGAGTTCGCCCACCACGTCTTCGCCCACCTCCTTCGCCACCTGCGGCGCACTGTCGATCCAGGCATTGACCAGCTCGTCGCCGCGGCCCAGACCGCGCAGCGCAGCGGCGCCCTTGACGTAGTTGTCCAGACCCCGCGCCGAAAACACCTTGGTGGCGTCGGACCAGCTGTGCTCCAGCAGCTCGCGCGAGGCCGGCGCAAGCTGCCCGGTCCACTCGGTGTGGTCGTTCAGGTGAACGCTCATGGGGGATCTGGGTGACTCAGAAGAAGGTCGCAACCGCAGCGTCCAGCGCGTCGCGCATGTCCGGGTCGTCGGTGATCGGGCGCACCAGGGCGACGCGGCAGGCGGCCTGCGCGGCCACACCCTGGGCGATCAGGCTGCCTGCGTAGATCAGCATGCGGGTGGAGATACCTTCGTCCAGACCGTGGCCCTTGAGGTTGCGCGCACGTTCGGCAATGCCGACCAGCTTGTCCGCCACGTCCAGGGCGACACCGGTTTCGTGCGCCACGATCTCGGCCTCCACGGCGTGTTCGGGGTAGTTGAAATCCAGCGCGCCGAAGCGCTGCTTGGTGGACTGCTTGAGGTCCTTCATCAGGCTCTGGTAGCCCGGGTTGTAGGAAATGATGATCTGGAAGTCCGGGTGGGCCTTGATCAGTTCGCCCTTCTTCTCCAGTGGCAGCACGCGGCGGTTGTCGGTCAGCGGGTGGATGACCACGGTCGTATCCTGCCGTGCCTCGACGACTTCATCGAGGTAACAGATGGCGCCGTGGCGCGCAGCGGTGGCCAGCGGGCCGTCCTGCCAGCGCGTGCCGTTGGCATCCAGCAGGAAGCGGCCGACCAGATCGCTCGCCGTCATGTCCTCGTTGCAGGCCACGGTGATCAGCGGCTTGCGGAGCTTCCACGCCATGTACTCGACAAAGCGGGTCTTGCCGCAGCCGGTAGGGCCCTTGAGCATCATGGGCATGCGCACCGAATACGCTGCCTCGAACAGCTCGACCTCGTCGGCGACGGGGCGGTAGTAAGGCTGCGCGGCGACGCGGTAGGCATCCAGTGTGTCGCTCATGGCCCCTCCTCCCTCAGACGGTCTTTCCGCGGTAGATCACCATGCTGGCGCCTTGCGACTGCGAAAAGTTGTCGTAGCCGATCAGGCGCACATGGTTGTCCGGGTTGGCCTGGCGGCAGGCTTCGCATTCGGCCAGCACCCTGTCGACATCGGTCTCGCCGAACATGGGCAGCTTCCACATGTACCAGTACGAGTCCATCAGGTACTGCGGCTCGGTGTGCTCGATGGCCGGGTTCAGCCCCTTCTTCACCAGGTACTCGACCTGTTTGCGGATCTCGTCCTTCGTCATGGCCGGCAGGTACGAGAAGGTCTCGAACTTGCGGCTGGCGGGGTCGGAGAGGCGGCTGTGGTAATCCTGCATGCTCATGGTGTGTGTCCTCAGAAAAATGAAACAGCGTCCGAACCGGTCAAGTTCGATTCAGGACGCGAAGCAAAGCCGCAGACAGTGCTGAAGGCACGGCAAGGCTTGGCGACAAAGTCATGGATCGAAATCGACAGGGGCTTACTTGTGGGCCAGGTCGAGCTTGTCCACTGTGTCGAACTCGAACTTGATCTCTTTCCAGGTCTCCATGGCGATCCGAAGCTCGGGTGAGTGCTGGGCGGCTTCGGTCAGCACGGCCTTGCCCTCCTTCTCCACCGCCACCCCTTCGTTGCGCGCCTTGACGCAGGCCTCCAGCGCCACGCGGTTGGCGGCGGCGCCGGCGGCGTTGCCCCAGGGGTGGCCCAGCGTGCCGCCGCCGAACTGCAGCACCGAGTCGTCGCCGAAGATGTTGACCAGCGCAGGCATGTGCCAGACGTGGATGCCGCCCGAGGCCACCGGCATGACGCCGGGCATGGAGCCGAAGTCCTGGTCGAAGAAGATGCCGCGGCTGCGGTCTTCCTTGATGAAACTGTCGCGCATCAGGTCGATCCAGCCCAGGGTCGACGCACGGTCGCCCTCGAGCTTGCCCACCACGGTGCCAGAGTGCAGGTGGTCACCGCCGGACAGGCGCAGCACCTTGGTCAGCACACGGAAGTGGATGCCGTGGTGCGGGTTGCGGTCGAGCACGGCGTGCATGGCGCGGTGGATGTGCAGCAGCATGCCGTTGTCGCGGCACCAGTTGGCCAGGCCGGTGTTGGCGCACAGGCCACCGGTCAGGTAGTCGTGCATGATGATCGGCGAGCCGATTTCCTTGGCGTACTCGGCGCGCTTGTACATCTCCTCCGGCGTGGGCGCGGTCACGTTCAGGTAGTGGCCCTTGCGTTCGCCGGTCTCGCGCTCGGCCTTCTCGATGGCTTCCTGCACGAAGTCGAAACGCTGGCGCCAGCGCATGAAGGGCTGCGAGTTGACGTTCTCGTCGTCCTTGGTGAAGTCCAGGCCGCCGCGCAGGCATTCGTATACGGCGCGGCCGTAGTTCTTGGCCGACAAGCCCAGCTTGGGCTTGATGGTGCAGCCCAGCAGCGGGCGGCCGTACTTGTTCATGATGTCCCGCTCGACCTGGATGCCGTGGGGCGGGCCGCCGCAGGTCTTGATGTAGGCGATGGGGAAGCGCACGTCTTCCAGGCGCAGGGCGCGCAGGGCCTTGAAGCCGAACACGTTGCCCACCAGCGAGGTCAGCACGTTGACCACCGAGCCTTCCTCGAACAGATCGATCGGGTAGGCCACGAAGGCGTAGAAGCAGGTGTCGTCGCCGGGCACGTCCTCGATGCGGTAGGCGCGGCCCTTGTAGTAGTCCAGGTCGGTCAGCAGGTCGGTCCAGACCGTGGTCCAGGTGCCGGTGGACGATTCGGCCGCCACGGCGGCGGCGACTTCCTCGCGGTCCACGCCAGGCTGTGGGGTGATCTTGAAACACGCGAGGACGTCGGTGTCCTTGGGCGTGTAGTGGGGTTCCCAGTAGGTGCTGCGGTACTCCTTGACGCCCGCGTTGTAGGTTTTCGTGGCCATCGGCTGTGCTCCTTGGATGTGGATGGAATGGAGCCGATTCTTGGTCCTTAGTGAAATAAATAAAAGTCAATTGTTTTGACGATTACGTTAGACTTTTATAAATCTATAAAAGAGGCTGCATGAACCTTCGTCACGCCACCCTGCACCAGTTGCGCATCTTCCTGTCGGTGGCACGGCATGGCAGTTTCGCGCGTGCTGCCGCCGCCATGCACCTGTCGCCACCCACGCTGTCGCTGCAGGTCAAACAACTGTCGGAGACGGTAGGGCAGCCACTGTTCGAGCAGCTGGGCAAGAAGATCTTCCTGACGGCCGCCGGCCAGACCCTGGCGCAGGCGTGCGAGGACATCGAAAACCGGATGGAACGCCTGTCACAGGACCTGGCGATGCTGCAGGGCGTGGAACGGGGCAGCCTGCGCGTGGCCATCCTGACCACGGTCAAGTACACGGTGCCCAAGCTGCTGGGCAGCTTCTGCGTCGCCCACCCTGGCATTGACGTGGCCATGCAGGTGGGCAACCGCGAGAACCTGCTGCAGCGCCTGGGCAGCAACCAGGACGACCTCTACATCATGGGCCAGCCGCCCGAGCACATGGATGTGGTCTGCGAGCCCTTTGCCGACAACCCGCTGGTGCTGGTGGCACCCCCCGGACACCCGTTGGCCAGCCAGCGCCGGATTGCACCCCAGCGTCTGGCCAAGGAGCCTTTCATCCTTCGGGAAGCCGGTTCAGGCACCCGGCTGACGAGCGAACGCTACTTTGCCGAGCAGGGCGTGACGATCACCCCCCGGCTGGAGGTCAGCAGCCACGAAGCCATCAAGCAGGTGGTGGCCGGTGGCCTGGGCGTGGCCGTGGTCTCGGCCAGCACCGTGGTGTCCGAGCTCGCGCTGGGCGAGCTGGTGCAACTGGATGTGAAAGGCTTTCCGCTGATGCGCCACTGGTATGTGGTCTACCCGCGCGGCAAGCACCTTTCACCCGCCGCGCAGGCCTTCAAACAGTGGCTGTTCGATCAGCGCAGCCACCTCGCTCAGACGGCCGACAGGCGCTCCGCGCCACCCAGATAGGGGCGCAGCACTTCGGGCACCGTCACGCTGCCATCGGCGTTCTGGCAGTTCTCCAGCACCGCCACCAGCGCGCGGCCCACGGCCAGGCCGGACCCGTTGAGGGTGTGGACCAGCTCGTTCTTGCCCTGTGCGTTCTTGAAGCGCGCTTGCAGGCGGCGTGCCTGGAAGGCCTCGCAGTTGGAGACCGAGCTGATCTCGCGGTAGGTGCCCTGCGCCGGCACCCAGACCTCCAGGTCATAGGTCTTGCTGGCACCGAAACCCATGTCGCCGGTGCACAGGCTCATCACGCGGTAGGGCAGGCCCAGCTTCTGCAGGATGGCCTCCGCGTGGCGGGTCATCTCTTCCAGCGCTTCGTAGCTCTTCTCGGGATGCACGATCTGCACCATCTCGACCTTGTCGAACTGATGCTGGCGGATCATGCCGCGCGTGTCGCGGCCGGCGCTGCCGGCTTCAGAACGGAAGCACGGCGTGTGGGCCGTCAGCTTGATGGGCAGGTCGGCTTCGGCCAGCACGGTGTCACGCACCACGTTGGTCAGCGTCACCTCGCTGGTCGGGATCAGGTACAGCGCCTGGTTCTCGTCCGCACCCTCCTGGCCACCCTTGTTGGCCGCGAACAGGTCGGCCTCGAACTTGGGCAACTGGCCGGTGCCGCGCAGCGTGTCGGCGTTGACGATGTAGGGCGTGTAGCACTCGGTGTAGCCGTGCTGCTGGGTCTGCGTGTCCAGCATGAACTGGGCCAGCGCGCGGTGCAGGCGGGCAATGGGGCCGCGCATGAAGGTGAAGCGGGAGCCGGCCAGCTTGGTGCCGGTGTCGAAATCCAGGCCCAGCTTCTCGCCGATGTCCACATGGTCACGAACCTCGAAGTCGAACGTGCGCGGCCCTTTGCCGTCAGGACTCCACTGGCGCACCATCACGTTGCCCTCCTCGCCCGCCCCCACCGGCACGCTCTCATGCGGCAGGTTGGGCACGGCCAGCAACAGGGTCTGCAACTCGGTCTGGATCACGTCCAGACGCGCGGCGGAGGCTTCCAGTTCGGCCTTCATCTCGCCCACCTGGGCCATCACGGCCTCCGCCTCGGCGTGCTGGCCTTTGCCCTTGAGCATGCCGATCTGCTTGGACAGGCTGTTTCGCTGGGCCTGCAGGCTCTCGGTGCGCGTCTGCAGGGCCTTGCGCTCGTGCTCCAGGGCCTGGAAGGCGTTCACATCCAGGAAGGGCTGGGGCTGCTTGCGGGTTTCCAGGCGCGCCACCACGGCGTCCAGGTCTTTGCGGAGTTGAAGGATGTCTAGCATGGGTCGATTGTAGGTTTGGCTCGCGCCCGGGCAGGTTCGCGGCGCGTCCGGTGTGACTGGTTCAATGCAGGTGGCTGACCGACGCATCGTCGTCAAGCTTCAGGCCCTTGGGCAGCGGAAACTTGACGGTCTCGGTCAGGCCCTCCATGCGCCGCACGGCGATGGCCCCGAGTTCGCGCAGGCGATCGATCACCTGCTGCACCAGGATGTCGGGCGCGGAAGCCCCGGCGGTCAGGCCCACGCGGGTCTTGCCCTCGAACCACTCCGGGCGCAGTTCATCGGCGTTGTCCACCATGTACGACGGGGTGCCCAGCTTGAGGGCCACCTCACGCAGGCGGTTGCTGTTTGAACTGGTCGGACTGCCCACCACGATCACGATGTCGACCTGCGGACTCAGCAGCTTGACCGCATCCTGGCGGTTCTGGGTGGCGTAGCAGATATCCTGCTGTTTGGGCTCTCGCACCTGTGGAAAGCGCGCCTTGACGGCCGCCAGGATGCCCGCGGCATCGTCCACACTGAGCGTCGTCTGGGTGACCACCGCGAGCTTCTCGGTCTGCGTCAGCTGAACGCGCGCCACGTCGGCCTCGTCCTCGACCAGGTGGATGCCGCTGTCGAGCTGACCCATGGTCCCCTCGACCTCCGGATGACCCTTGTGGCCGATCATGATGAACTCGTAGCCCTCGCGGTGCAACTTGGCCACCTCCACATGCACCTTGGTCACCAGCGGACAGGTCGCGTCGAAGATGCGGAACCCACGGCGCTCGGCCTCGTCCTGGACGGCCTTGCTGACGCCGTGGGCCGAAAACACCAGGGTCGCCCCCGGTGGCACCTCGTCCAGCTCCTCGATGAAGATGGCACCCTTGGCCTTGAGGTCGTTGACCACATAGGTGTTATGCACGATCTCGTGACGCACATAGATGGGCCGGCCGAACTTGGCCAGCGCCCGCTCCACGATCTCGATGGCCCGGTCCACGCCGGCGCAGAAGCCTCGCGGCTCTGCCAGAAGGATCTCAGACATCACAGGACTCCGATCAGCTGCACTTCAAAGGTCACCGGCTGGCCGGCCAGCGGGTGGTTGAAGTCGAACAGCACCGCACCATCCTCGCGCACTTCCCGAACGGCGCCCGCGTAGCTGCCCAGCCCGTCGGGTGTGGGGAACTGCACCACATCACCCACGGCGTACTGCTCATGCGGATCACCCAGTTCGTTCAGCAGCTTGCGCGCCACCCATTGCAGCATGTCGGGCTGGCGTTCACCGAAGGCCTCGCCGGCGGCCAGCTCGATGGTGGTGTGCACCCCTTCAGCCAGCCCCAGCAGGCGCTGCTCGATGGCGGGCGAGAGCTGCCCTCCGCCGATGCTCAGCGTGGCCGGTTGCCCCTCGAAGGTGTTGATCACCACCTGGCCATCGGGGCCGGACAGGCGGTAATGCAGGGTCAGAAAGGAGCCTTCTTGGACTTGGGACATGCGTGTTTCCGGTGAGATGGCGGGCCAGCAGCGGCCTTTCGTCATCAAGCTGGGGGATGAGGGGGCGTCAAGACCCCAAGCCGCTATTGTAAAAAGCGGGCCAGACAGGGAGGAAAAGACCATGGAAGCATCCACACGGCCAGGTGTGAGGGGCCTGCCGGCCGACGCGCGACCGCGCGAAAAGCTGCTCGCGCGCGGCGCAGGCACACTCAGCGACACCGAGCTGGTGGCCTTGCTGCTGCGCACCGGCCTGCAAGGCAAGGGCGTGATGCAGCTGGCCGCCGAAGTGCTCGAGCGTCTCGGTGGTGTCGGGGGCCTCTTGCATGCCTCCCCGGAGGTGTTGCGCAGTGTCAAGGGCCTGGGGCCGGCCAAGCGGGCCGAGCTGTCGGCCGTGCTGGAGCTCTCGCGCCGCGCCCTGGTGCAGGAGTTGCGCGAGCAGCCTCTGTTCGACAGCCCCGCCGCTGTCCGTCACTACCTGCAGCTTCAGCTGGGCGCACGGGAGCACGAGGTGTTCTGCGTGCTGTTCCTGGACAGCCAGAACCGCCTGATCGTGCTGGAAGAGCTGTTTCGCGGCACCCTGACCCAGACCAGCGTCTACCCGCGGGAGGTGGTGTTGCGTGCCCTGCACCACCACGCGGCGGCCGTGGTGCTGGCCCACAACCACCCCAGCGGGACGGCCCGGCCGTCCCGCGCCGACGAGACCCTGACCCAATCGCTCAAGGCCGCGCTGTCCCTGGTGGACGTGCGGGTACTGGACCATTTCATTGTCACGCGGACCGAGGCCGCCTCGATGGCGGAAATGGGACTGGTGTGAACTTGCCGGGTCGGACCGCACGGTCTTGCAGGCTGCGGGACAATGCGGGGCATGAAGGTTCATGCGCTGGCCGATCTGGGTGAGTTGAGGCGCGAGTTGCGCGCCCGTGCCGAGGCGGCTGCCGCACAGGCGGCGGCAGAGCGCGAGCGTGCCCAGCGAGAGGAGCGCCAGCGCAGGCTTTTCGAATTGACGGTGGGCCCCGTGCGGCCCCTGAACGACCAGCGGCGGGTGCACCACCGTCCACCTGCCGTCCCGCCCCGGCCGGTGCAGCGCCAGCGCGACGAGCAGGCCGTGATGCAGGAAGCCCTGTCGGACGAGTTTGACGTCGAGACACTGCTGCATACCGACGAACACCTGAGTTTCCGTCGGCCGGGTCTGGGTGACGACGTCATGCGCAAGCTGCGGGAGGGGCACTGGAGCATCCAGCGCCAGATCGATCTGCATGGCCTGCGCACCGATCAGGCCCGCGAAGCCTTGGGACAGTTCATCCGCGACTGTCACCAGATGGGCCTGCGCTGTGTGCGCGTGGTGCACGGCAAAGGCCTGGGCTCGCCCGGTCGCACCCCGGTGCTCAAGGGGCGCGTGCAGCGCTGGCTGGTGCAGAAGAACGAGGTCATGGCCTTTGTGCAGGCCCGGCCGGCCGAGGGCGGTGCCGGCGCGCTGGTGGTGCTGCTGCGGCCGGTCGGCCGCTGAGGCTCAGGATCCCGGGGTGTTGCGCATCCAGTCGGCGGTGCGAAAGAAACTCTCGCGCAGCCGTGCCCGCAAGTCCTCGGGCACCCCCGTCTCGCCCATGGCCTGGTCCATGCAGGCCAGCCACTGGTCGCGTTCAAGGATGCCAATGGCAAAGGGCATGTGGCGCATGCGCAGCCGGGGATGGCCGAACCGGTCTTCGTAGTGCGACGGACCGCCCAGCCAGCCGCACAGAAACCAGAACAGCTTGTCGCGCGCATCGTCCAACAGGCTGCCGTGGGCTGCACGCAACTCCCGGTAGCCTGGTTCGATGTCCATCAGGTCGTAGAAACGGTCGACCAGCGCCCGCACCCGGGGTTCTCCCCCGATCCAATCGAAGGGGGTGGACGGCTTTGTGGGTGGTTCCATGGTCATCAGGCACTGGCCTTTCGCAGGGTATCGACAACGGGCGTCCGCAGGATACCGCGCAAGGTCCACCAGCCGGCACCCAGTGCCAGCAGACCACCTGCCAGCGACCCCGCCAGCGGGACGAGCAGGGGCGGCTGCCAGCTGAACTGGAAGGCGTATTTCGCCAGGGCCCAGCCGACGACCACCGCCACCACCGAGGCCAGAAAACCGGCCAGCAGGCCCACGCCCAGCAGTTCGATGCGTTGCACGCGCCGCAGCAGCACCGAGCCGGCGCCCACCGCGCGCAGCACCGCAAACTCTCGCTCGCGCTCACCGCGGGTGGCGGTGATGGTGGCCAACAGCACGACCAGGCCGGCGGCCAATGCAAAGCCGAACAGGAACTCCACCGCACGGATCACCTGTCCCAGCACGCGCTGCACCTGACCAATCGTCTGGCTCATGTCCACGTTGGTGATGTTGGGGTACTGGCGCACCAGCGCGTTGTCAAAGCGGAGATCGCCCGCTGGCGCCCGGAAGGCGCTGATGTAGGTGACGGGCACCTCCGGCAGGGACGAGACCGGGAAGATCACGAAGAAGTTGACCCGCATCGAGCCCCAGTCCACCTTGCGCAGGCTGGTGATGCGCCGCTCGACGATCTGGCCAGAGATATCGAAGCCGAGGCGGTCCCCAAGCTGGAGACCGAGTTCCTCGGCCAGACCGTCCTCGACACTCAGCCCATCGGCCTCATCGTCGGTCCAGCGACCGGCGCTCACGGTGTTGTGTGCGGGCTTCTCGGCGGTGTGCGAGAGGTTGAACTCGCGCTCGACCAGCCGTTGCGCCCGGTCGGTGGCGTACTGCTCGGGCTGCACCGCCTGACCATTGACAGTGACCAGTCGGCCCCGGATCATGGGAAACCAGTCGTAGCGCTCGACGCCGGCCTGTGCCAGCGTCTGACGGAAGGCATCGCCCTGCTCGGGCTGGATGTTGATGACGAAGCGGTCTGGCGCATCGGGCGGCGTCGCGTTGCGCCAGCTGGCGATCAGGTCGGTGCGCAACAGCACCAGCAGCACCAGAGCCAGCAGGCCCACGGCCAGGGCACTGATCTGCACCACGGCGAAGACGGGACGTGCCGAGAACTGGCGGGTGGCCAGCACCAACGCACGGGGCGCGGTGGTCTCGTTGACGCTCACCCGCAGCAAGCGCACCGAAAGCCAGCTGACCAGGGCGAACACAGCCACCGCCGCTGCAAAGCCACCCACCGCGATCCCACCGAGCACCAGGTCCCGGCTGGCCACCAGCAGCAGGCCGGCAAAGCCGGCGATACCCAGGCCCAGCACGGCCAGCGTGGCGGGTTTGAGCTGTCCGACATCGCGGCGGATGACGCGCAGGGGCGGCACGCGGGCCAGTTGCAGCACCGGCGGCAGGCCGAAGGCCACCATCAGCGTCAGCCCCATGCCCAGACCCAGCAACACCGGCCAGACCGAAGGCGGCGGCAAGGCCGACTCCACCAGACCGGACAGCAACACCACGAAGGCGTGGTGCACCCCGTAACCGATGGCGACGCCCAGCGCACTGGCCACCAGGCCGACCACGAGGAACTCAAAGGCATAGGCGCGCGCCATCACACCCTGGGACAGACCCAGCACACGCAGCATCGCGCAGTCGTCCAGATGGCGCTGGGCGAAGCCGCGGGCCGCAATGGCCACCGCCACCGCCGAGAGCAAGGCGGCCAGCAGGGCCACCAGATTGAGGAATTTCTCGGCCCGCTCCAGGGTCTGCTGCATCTCCGGCCGCCCCCCTTCAAGCGATTCGAGGCGCATGCCGCGGACCTCGGGCTGGTCGATCTCGGCCTGGGCCCAATCGCTCCAGCGCCGGACCGCAGCGTCTTCACCGGCCACGGCCAGTCGCCAGGTCACGCGGCTGGCCGGCTGCAGCAGGCCAGTGGCGGGCAGATCCGCGTCATGGATCATCACCCGGGGCGCAAAGGTCATGAAGCCCGCGCCACGGTCGGGCTCCACCACCAGAATGCGATCGATGCGCAGCGCCGCATCGCCCAGCAGCAGGTTCTGGCCCACCTGCAGGTCCAGCGCCACGAGCAGGGCCTGATCGACCCAGGCGGTGCCGGGCGCGGGAATGTCCTGGGTCGGTGCATCGGGGGCACCCGGTGCGGATGCCACGCGCAGGACACCGCGCAGGGGGTAACCGGGCGCCACCACTTTCAGGGCCACCAGCCGGGCCGCGCCACCCAGATCGTCGGGTGCGCGACCCATGGTCGGAAAACCCAGCGTCTGCACGCTGCGCAGTCCCAGCTCCGCCGCGCGGGTGGCAAAGGCATCGGACGGCCGGTTGTCGCTGGCCACCACGGCGTCACCTCCGATGAGCGCCCGCGCATCCCGGTTGAGCCCGTTCTGCAGGCGGTCGGCAAAGAATCCGACAGCGGTCAGGGCCGCCACGGCCAGCACCACGGCAATCACCAGCAAGCGCAACTCGCCAGCGCGCCAGTCGCGCCACAGCGTGCGCCAGCCCAGGGACCAGGAAGAAACAGGAAGAGCAGCCATCCCCGAACGTTAACCCATCCGGCCCAACCCCGTGTTTCAACAAAGTATGGAACACCGGGGCTCTGGTCCAGAACGCGGCGGATCCGGCTCCGCCGGTCCGCTCGCGTTGCCCCTTGAGGGGCGGAGCTGGCCACACGCAGTGAGCCAGCGATGGGGGTGGGCCTTACTTCGTGCCGAAGATCCGGTCCCCGGCATCGCCCAGTCCGGGAACGATGTACCCGTGCTCGTTCAGGCCACGATCGACGGCGGGTGTGTAGACCGGTACATCCGGGTGGGCATCGTGGAAGGTCTTGATACCCTGCGGGCAGGTCACCAGGCACACAAAACGGATGGAGCGCGGGTTCGTCTGCTTGAGGCGGTCCACCGCCGCCACTGCGGAATTGCCGGTGGCCAGCATCGGGTCCAGCACGATCACGTCCCGCTCGTGCATGTCCTGCGGCATCTTGAAGTAGTACTCGACCGCCTGCAGGGTTTCAGGATCGCGGTACAGGCCGATGTGCCCGACACGGGCACCCGGGATGATCTGCAGCATGCCATCCAGGAAGCCATTGCCCGCGCGCAGGATGGAGGCCAGCACGATCTTCTTGCCATCGATGACCCGGGACTTGGTCGTCTCCAGGGGGGTTTCGATCTCGATCTCCTGCATCGGCATGTCGCGCGTGAGCTCATAGGCCAGCAGGGCGGAGACCTCATGCACCAGCTCCCGGAAGCTCTTGGTGCTGGTGTCCTTCTTGCGCATCAGCGTGAGCTTGTGCTGGACCAGAGGGTGATCGATGATGTGGACTTCTCGGCTCATCGGAAGACTTTCTCGGAAATGAAATGACCGCCCGCGCCACCCGGCCGGGACCCATCACCCAAGTGTAGTCGGGCAGCTCAGTCCTGCGGCGACCGGACAGTCTGCAAAGGCGGCACCGCATCGTGCAGCAGCCGGTGCGGGTTGGCAAAGCACAGGAAACGGGTGTGGGTGGCCCGGCCCACCGCACAGAGGCCGACGCGCTGGGCCACTTCCTGGCCCATCTGCGTGATGCCCGAGCGCGAAACCACCACCGGCACCTGCATCTGGGCCGCCTTGATGACCATCTCGCTGGTCAGGCGCCCGGTGGTGTAGAACACGCGCCGGGCCGGTGGCACCTGGGGATACTGCAGAGCCATCCAGCCGGCGATCGTGTCCACCGCGTTGTGGCGCCCCACATCCTCGACAAAGAGTTGCAGCTGATCGCCATCGAACAGGGCGCAGGCATGTACCGATCCGGCGGACTTGTAGGTGCTCTCCTTCAGGCGGATGGCGTTGACGATCCGGTACAGCTCGGATTGCCGCAGCACGGCCTCCGGCGGGAGGACGATGCGGTCGATCTCGTCCATCAGCCCACCAAAGACACTGCCCTGCCCGCAACCGGTGGTGACCACGCGCCGGGCGGTGCGCTCCTCGATGCGTTCGATGCCCCGGCGGGTGGTGACCGCTGCCGCGCCGACCTCCCAGTCCACCGTGACCGATTCGATCTCATCGATGGAGGTCACCAGTCGCTGGTTCAGCAGGTAACCCAGCACCAGCCATTCCGGATGGGCACCCAGGGTCATCAGGGTCACCAGCTCCCGCTTGTCGACATAGACGGTCAGGTCCCGCTCGGCCGGAATGGCCACGCTGGACTGCTCGCCGAACTCGTTGACGACCGCAATATCACGGGTCAGCGGCGCGCTGGCGCTGGTCAGACGCGGACGGCGCATCAGGGTGGGAGAAGTGGCCAAAACGGTGTCCAGGGTGTCGGCAAACATGCGGATGTTCGAGTATCGCTTCGGATGGACCAGCCGGTCGTCATGCCCTGACAGCGTTCAGGACCGAGAACACCCGGGCCACAGACGGAACAAGGCCCCGAAAGGCCTTGTTGTCCAACGCTGGCCGGACCAGCAGGGGTGAGATCAGCTCTTGGCGGGCGCCGCAGGCCACACGAAAGGCCCTGGATCGGCGCAGGCCGGAGAAGCCTGGGCCGGCTTGACCGCCTTGCCACCGGCGGCCGACGTCTTGAAGTAGTGCGCGGCCGAACGCTCCATGGCCATGCAGAGCTTGTATGCCTCCACCTTGGCACCGTGTGCGGTCTTGGCCTTGGCTTCCTCGGCCTTGGCCTTGGCGGCATCGTCCAGCACCGGCGCTGGCAGCTTGGCCTGGGCGGTCGCTGCCAGCAACAGGCTGGCCGTGATCAGCAGTGTCTTCTTCATGGAATTTCCGTCCGTGCGTGGTGTGAACTCAGGCCTTGGCCGCCGCGGCTGGCGGCACCTTGGCATCGTCGGCTACGCGGCTGCGCTGCGCGGGGATCTTGCCGGCCTTGATGTCGTCGTACCAGAGTTCGTGGTGCTCCTTGGCCCACCCCTCGTCGACATAGCCCGTCTTCATCGCCCCGTAGGCGCCCTTGACCCCCACGGTACCCATGTAGATATGGCCCATCAGGATCGCCATCATGAACACAGCCGCCGCCAGGTGGATCATGTGCGCGATCTGCATGTCGCCACGCAGGTAGAGCAGGCCCGGCACGAGCTTGTTCAGCACCAGCCCCGAGGCCACCACGATGATGCCCGGGATGGTGACGCCCCACCAGAACATGCCTTTTTCGCCCGCATTGAAGCGATGGGAGGGCACTTCGTGATCGCTCAGCATGCCGCCAGCCTTGCTCAGCCACACAAAGTCGGCCTTGTTGGCGATATTGTCCTTGACGAAGGTGATGATGACAATCAGCAGGGACACGGCGAACAGCGGCCCCACGAAGTTGTGGACATTCTTCAGGGCGTAGGTCAGCCAGCCGAACAGGGTGGTGCCAATCACGGGCAGCAGGAAGAACTTGCCGAAAGCCATCACGATGCCCGAGATGGCCAGCGCCACGAAGGCACCGGCGTTGGTCCAATGGGCCGCCCTCTCCAACGGCGTGAACCGTTCGATCTTGCGGCCGGTATCGGGTACGTGGCCACCGAGCGGCCCCTTGGCCTTGTAGAAGATGGCCATGGCCAGCAGCACGATGAACAGCAAGGAACCGCCATAAGGAATCAGCCAGTGGTTGCGCACCTGGCGCCAGGCTTCTCCCGCATTGGTCAACGCGGAACCGGGGTACTGGACGAAGGGCTGGATCAGGTTGCCCGCCTCAGGCGCCTGCGTCACCGGCAGGCTGCTGTAGCCGGTCACCCCCTTGCCCACATCGCGCCACATGGGCGCGTTGTTGCCGGGCTGGACCTGCCGCCGCTCGGCGTTGGTCTGGGATGCATACCCGGGATCCTTGTCGGCGTCCGGGGCGATCTCGAAGATGTTGGCGCTGCGGATGCCGCCAGGCGCCGCCGCAGCCGGCGCATCAGCGGGTTTGGCGGCGTCCTGGGCATGCAACAGCCCGGCGCTGAGCGCCAGACAGGCCGCCAGACACCAACGCGAAAGAGAACGGTTGGGCATGGTGGCCTCCCTCAATTGCTGGCCCGGCTGTAGTCGTTCTGGCCGTACTGTGCCCGCGCCTTGAGCTGCTGTTCCCAGCTGCCCTTGTCACCGGTGGTCCAGCCACCCTGCACATACTGGCTCTTGCCGACGCCGGTGTACGGCGCCGCGTCCTGCTTGATGCCGCCCATGCCCTGCGGTTTTTCGCCACAGGCCGCCAGGGCCAGCACCATGCCCGATGCGATCAGGATGCGTGTGATCATGCCTTGCCTCCATTGCTGCTGCCGTAGGCGGTTCCCCAGCCCCAGACCTCGGCGCCCTTGCCGCGGCGCAGCACGCGGCTGCGGAAGATGTCGGCCACGGTGTCGCCATCGCCGGCCAGCAGTGCCTTGGTCGAGCACATTTCGGCGCAAGCGGGCAGCTTGCCTTCGGCCAGACGATTGCGTCCGTACTTTTCGAACTCGGTCTGGCTGCCGTGCTCTTCCGGGCCGCCAGCGCAGAAGGTGCATTTGTCCATCTTGCCCCGGACACCGAAAGTGCCCTGGGAAGGGAACTGCGGCGCGCCGAACGGGCAGGCGTACGAGCAGTAGCCGCAGCCAATGCACACGTCCTTGTCATGCAGCACCACCCCTTCGTCGGTGCGGTAGAAGCAGTTGACCGGGCAGACCGCCATGCAGGGTGCGTCGCTGCAGTGCATGCAGGCCACCGAGATGGACTTCTCGCCAGGGACCCCGTCGTTGAGCGTGACCACACGGCGGCGGTTCACACCCCAGGGGACTTCGTGTTCGTTCTTGCAGGCGGTGACGCAGCCGTTGCACTCGATGCAGCGCTCGGCGTCACAGATGAATTTCATTCGTGCCATCGTGTGTGCTCCTTAGGCCTTCTCGACGTTGCAGACGGTGGTCTTGGTTTCCTGCATCATGGTCACGATGTCGTAACCGTAGGTCGTGGCGGTGTTGACCGCCTCGCCCCGCACCACGGGCATCGCGCCATCGGGGTAGTACGGCTTCATGTCCTGACCCTGCCAGCGACCGGAGAAGTGGAAGGGCAGAAACACCGTGTCCGGGCCCACACGTTCGGTCACCAGGGCTTGCACGTTCAGGCGGGCGCCGGTCGGTGAACTGACCCAGACGCGGTCACCGTTGCGGATGCCGCGCTCGGCCGCCGCTGCCGGGTTGATCTCGACAAACATTTCCTGCTGCAGCTCGGCCAGCCAGGGGTTGGAGCGGGTTTCCTCGCCGCCGCCCTCGTACTCGACCAGTCGGCCGGAGGTCATGATCAGCGGGAATTTCTCGTGGACCTTTTCCTCGACGTTCTTCTGCTGCAGCGACTTGTAGAGGATGGGCAGGCGCCAACGGTTCTTCTGGTCGTCGTGGCTGGGGTACTTGGCCACCAGGTCCGGACGGATGCCGTAGATCGGTTCGCGGTGCTGCGGGATCGCATCAGGGAAGTTCCACACCACGGCGCGGGCCTTGGCGTTGCCGAACGGGTGGCAGCCGTGGGCCATGGCCACGCGGATGATCGCGCCCGTCGGATCGGTCTTCCAGTTCTTGCCCTCGGCCTTGGCCTTCTCGGCGTCGCTCAGGTCGTCCCACCAGCCCAGTTTCTTGAGCAGCACGTGGTCAAACTCGGGGTAACCGGTGGTGATCTCGGCACCCACCGAGTGCGAACCGTCCTCGGCCAGCAGGCTCACGCCTTCGCGCTCGACACCGAAGTTGGCGCGGAAGTTGCCGCCACCGTCCATCACATGCTTGGACGTGTCGTACAGGTTGGGCGAACCGGGGTGCTTGATTTCGGGCGTGCCGTAGCAGGGCCAGGGCAGGCCGAAGTAGTCACCGCTCATGTCGTAGCCGTTGACCTTGTCGACCACCTTGCCTTTGCACTTGAGCGTCTTGACATCGAAGGCGCCCATGTTGCGCATGTGGGCCTGCAGCCGCTCGGGACTCTGCCCGGTATAGCCGATGGTCCAGACGCTGCGGTTGATCTCGCGCAGGATGTCCTCGACCGACGGCTCTTCCATGCCGCCCTTGCCCTTGACCATCTTGTAGTTCTTGGACAACTGCTCGGCAAAACCCAGCTTCTGCGCCATCTGGTGCATGATCATGTGATCGGTGCGGCTCTCCCACAGCGGCTCGATCACCTGCTCGCGCCATTGCAGCGAGCGGTTGGAGGCGGTGCAGGAACCGCTGGTCTCGAACTGCGTGGCGGCTGGCAGCAGGTAGACCGCCCGGTTCGGGTTCAGGTCTTCCGGCTTGCCCGGCATGGCCGCCATGGCGGCCGTGGCCGACGGATACGGATCCACCACCACCAGCAGATCAAGCTTGTCCATGGCGCGCTTCATCTCCAGACCACGGGTCTGGGAGTTGGGCGCGTGGCCCCAGAAGAACATCCCGCGGATGTTGGCTTCCTGATCGATCAGCTCGTTCTTCTCGAGCACGCCATCGATCCAGCGCGAGACGGTGATGCCAGGCTTCTCCATCATGCCTTCGGCGTACTGCGACTTGATCCAGTCGTAGTCCACACCCCAGACATTGGCAAAGTGCTTCCACGAGCCGGCGGCCAGGCCGTAGTAGCCCGGCAGCGAATCGGGGTTGGGCCCGACGTCGGTGGCCCCTTGAACGTTGTCGTGACCACGGAAGATGTTCGTCCCGCCACCGCTCTTGCCCACGTTGCCCAGCGCCAGTTGCAGGATGCAGGAAGCGCGGACCATGGCGTTGCCGATGGTGTGCTGCGTCTGGCCCATGCACCAGACGATGGTGCCCGGGCGGCTGTCGGCCAGCATCTTGGCGACCTTGAGCATCTGCGCTTCCTTGACGCCGCAGGCCTCTTCCACCTTGTCCGGCGTCCACTTGGCCATGACGTCCTCGCGGACCTTCTCCATGCCGTAGACGCGGTCGTTGATGTACTTCTTGTCTTCCCAGCCGTTCTTGAAGATGTGATACAGCAGACCGAACAGGAAAGGAATGTCGGTGCCGGAGCGGATGCGGACGTACTCGTCGGCCTTGGCGGCCGTGCGGGTGAACCGGGGGTCCACCACGATCATCTTGCAGCCGTTTTCCTTGGCGTGCAGCATGTGCAGCATCGACACCGGGTGGGCTTCGGCGGCGTTGGAACCGATGTACAGGGCGACCTTGCTGTTCTGCATGTCGTTGTACGAGTTCGTCATCGCCCCGTAACCCCAGGTGTTGGCCACACCGGCCACCGTGGTCGAATGGCAGATGCGCGCCTGGTGGTCGCAGTTGTTGGAACCCCAGAAGCTGACGAACTTGCGCAGCAGATAGGCCTGTTCGTTGTTGTGCTTGGACGAGCCAATGAAGTAGACCGAGTCGGGACCGCTGGCCTTGCGAAGCTCCAGCATGCGGGCGGTGATCTCGTCGTAGGCCTGATCCCAGCTGATGCGCTGGTACTTGCCGTTGACGAGCTTCATCGGGTAGCGCAGACGGTACTCGCCGTGGCCGTGCTCACGCAGCGACGCACCCTTGGCGCAGTGGGCGCCCAGGTTGATCGGCGAATCAAACACGGCCTCCTGCCGCACCCAGACACCGTTCTCGACGATGGCGTCGGTCGCGCAACCCACCGAGCAGTGGGTGCAGACGGTGCGCTTGACCTCGATCTTGCCGGTGCCGTCGATGGAGCCGCCGCTGGCGGCCTTGGCCTTTTTGACGAGCGTGAGCTGGGTGGCTGCCAGGCCAACGCCGACGCCCAGACCGGAGCGGCGCAGGAATGCGCGACGGTCCATGGTCGGCAAGGCAGCGGACAGGCCGCGCTGCAGGCTCTGGACAAACGGGGTGTGGCCGCGCGAATGGGCGCCGCCGGATTTTTTGGTCAACAACATCGTGGGGCTCCTGTCCGGTTCAGATCAGGGTGGTCTTGTAGTACTGCTTGACGTGGTCCGTCAGGCTGTAGCCACCGCCGCGGGTCGGCGCCGGCTTGTCAACGGGTGCGATGTCCTCCGGCTGCACGCGGGGCATCAGGCTCGCGGCTGCGGCGACGGCACCGGCCGTTCCGACCCCCGCAAACAGGGTGCGGCGGCTCAGGGAAGGCTTGTCGCTCGGACGTGGGGGCTTGCTCATGCATGTCTCCTGTGGAACACGATCGCACGTGCAGGCGAGACGCTGCACTTGCGGGCTTTTTGCATATGCTGAATCTACCCATTGTGCTCAGGCTGTGCAAGCTGGCACCTACCCGACAACCCACGGGGAACACCCCGGGGTATTTGATTGCGGCGCTGCAACATCCGCAGCAACCAGAACTGAAAGCGATTTTCGTGCCACCCTTCGCTTGCTGACGCTGCGGGCCTGCTGGCCCGCGCAAAAGTACCCCCCGACGCGCGCCTTCCCTGCGGACGAGCGATCGGGGCGCCCATTCCCCGCGGGCAGACGTCAGCTTGTCGACTGGCCGATGCGACAACTTGTCGCGAACAGTGCGGCGCAGAGGCCTGATGCCCCTGTCGGTTTTCCGTCAATGCCCCAGTGAAACGCTCGGTTACGTCCGTAGAATGCGGCCGCGTGGAACCCAGCAATTTGCCCTCTCTGCCCGAACGCCACCTGGAAGGCTGGCCCGGCTGGTCGATCCTGGTGATCGACGACGAGCAGGGGATGCTGAACTTTCTGGTCAAGACACTGGCCCCCCGCTGCCATTTCGTCATGAGTGCCGGCAGTGCGGAAGATGGCGCCAACTGGCTGCGCAGCCACCACGTCGATCTGGTGATCCTGGACATCTCGCTGCCCGGCAAGAACGGCGTGACCTGGCTCAAGGAGCTGCGGGAACAAGGTTACGCCGGCGAGGTGATCCTGATCACCGCCTTTGCCGACCTGGACACCGCGATCGAAGCCCTGCGTGCCGGTGCGTCCGATTTCATCCTCAAGCCGTTTCGGGTGCCCCAGATCCTGAACGCGGTCAAGCAGTGCTACGAGCGGGCGCGGTTGCGGCGGGAGAACTTCGTGCTGCGCCGGGCCATGGCGATGCCGGTCACGGGCGGTCCTTCGGTGGTGGGCAGCTCCCCCGCGATGCAGGCCCTGCGCGCCTCGATAGCCCGCGTGGCGTCCGTCAACAGCACGGTGCTGTTGCAGGGAGAGTCGGGCACCGGCAAGGAGCTGGTGGCGCGGGAACTGCATGCCCAGAGTCCGCGAGCCTCCGGCCCCTTCGTGCCCGTCAATTGCGCAGCGGTGTCGCCCGAGCTCATTGAACGCGAGCTGTTCGGCCACGCCAGAGGGGCCTTTACCGGCGCCAACCGGGCGCGCGAGGGACTCTTTCACTATGCCCAGGGCGGCACCCTGTTCCTGGATGAGATCGCAGAGCTGCCCCTGCCCGTGCAGGCCACGCTGCTGCGGGCGATCGAGGACCTGAAGATCCGGCCGGTGGGCAGCGAACAGCTGGTGCCGCTGAACCTGCGCATCATCGCCGCCAGCAACCGGCGTCTGGCCGATGAGGTCTCGGCCGGACGCTTCCGCAAGGACCTGTTCTTCCGCCTTCAGGTGGTGGAGCTGACGCTGCTGCCGCTGCGCGAGCACAAGCAGGATATCCCGGAGCTGGTGGCGCATTTCATCACGCAGCTGGCGCCAGCGCTGGGCGTGCCCCCCCTGGCCATCAGCCCCGAGGAGCTGGCCTTCCTGGCCCAGTACGACTGGCCCGGCAATGTGCGCGAGTTGCGCAACCTGCTGGAGCGCTCGCTGATTCTGGGTTCGCTCAACGTGTCGGCCCTCTACCCTGGTGAAGCACCCCGCACACCACCGGTACCCGCTGGCGGCCCGATGGACCTGGCCACCCTGGAGAAGCTTCACATCCTGTCGGTGCTGGACTCGGTGCAGGGCGACAAGACCCGGGCCGCGGAGTTGCTGGGAGTATCTCGCCGCACCCTGGAGCGCCGGGTGGCCGAATGGGGGCAGGGCCTGGCATGAAGCTGCCCACGCCGCGCTGGCTGGCCACCTCGGTGCGCAACAAGCTGCTGGCGATGGCGCTGCTGCCCTTGCTGGTGGTGTTTCCCCTGCTGGTGCTGGCCATCGCGGTCTGGAGCAGCATCACCTATGACCGCCTGCTGATCACCAAGGTGCGCAGTGACCTGGCGGTGGCCCGCGGCTACTTTGACCAGACCCTGGCCGAGGTGGGCAGCGGCACCCGCGGCGTGGCGCGTTCGCAGAGGCTGCTGCAGGCCATGGCCGGCGATGACCTGGGTGCACAGCTGGCCGCCGACCGGCAGGAGCTTGGCCTGGACTTCCTGCTGCTGTTTCGGCACAAGGACCCGGGAAGCGCCCTGCCCGCCAGCGTGGTTCCGTTGCTTCAAACCACCACAGGGCACCAGGGCCGCGCGGCCCAGATCGTGCGGCTCTCACGCGAGGAACTGGCGGCACTGGCTCCCCAGTTGCTACCCCGCTTGAACATCCCCCTGGTGCCCACGCGCAACGCATCCCCCGATGCGCGCGCCACCGAAGACCGCGCGCTGGTGCTGCTGGCGCTGCAGCCGGTACTCGATGCGACCGGTCAACCGCAAGCCTTGCTGGTGGGCGGCCTGCTGCTCAACCAGAACCTGGACTTCATCGACCACATCAACCGCATCGTCTATCCCGACGGTGCCTTGCCATTTGGAAGTGAAGGCACAGCCACCCTGTTCCTGGACGACGTGCGGATCACCACCAACGTGCGCCTGTTCCAGGACCAGCGCGCCATTGGCACCCGCGTTTCGCAGACCGTGCGCGACCGGGTGCTCGGTCAGGGCGAGACCTGGCTGGACCGCGCCTTTGTCGTCAACGACTGGTATGTCTCGGCCTACGAGCCGCTGCTGGACGCTGCCGGCCAGCGCGTGGGCATGCTGTACGTGGGCTTTCTGGAGTCGCCCTTTCGCTGGGTCCGGCACGCCATGCTGGCGGTCATGGGCCTGATCTTCCTGGGGGTGATGGCGGTGTCGGCCATGCTCTCGGTGCGCTGGGCGCGCAGCATCTTCCGCCCGGTGGAGCAGATGAACCGCACCATGCAGCGCGTGGAGGATGGCGACAGCGCCGCGCGTGTGGGCCCGCTGCCGGCGCGCGACGAACTCGGCGCGCTGGCCGGTCATCTGGACCAGCTGCTGGACGTGATCGACGACAAGACCACCGCCCTGCGGCGCTGGGGCGAAGAGCTGGACCAGAAGGTGGCCGAACGCACGCGGGAGCTGGAGGAAAGCAACGCCTCACTGCGGCTGGCGCAGCAGCAGCTGGTCAAGAGCGAGAAACTCGCCGCCATCGGCCAGCTGACCGCCAGCATCGCACACGAGATCAACAACCCGATCGCGGTCATGCAGGGCAATCTGGACCTGATCCGGGAGACGCTGGGCTCGCATGCACGACCGGTGAAAGACGAATTCAAGCTCCTGGACGAGCAGGTCGAGCGCATGCGGCTGATCGTCACCCAGCTGCTGCAGTACGCCAGACCCACCGAATACGCCGGTTATGTGGAAACGCTGGATCTCAACCAGACCATTCACGACTGCCTGGTGCTGGTGGCGCACCTGCTGGCACAGACCCGGATCGAAGTGGTGCGCGACCTGCAGGCCACACAGCGGGTGGGCTTCAACCGGCAGGAACTGCAACAGGTCATCATCAACCTGCTGATCAACGCCATCCAGGCCATGCCGCAGGGCGGCACGCTGCGGCTGGTCACCCAGGACTGGACCGATGAACACGGCGCACGCGGAGCGATGCTGCAGGTGAAGGACACCGGCCTCGGACTGGCGCCGGGCGTGACCGAGCGTCTTTTCAGGCCCTTTTTCACCACCAAGAACGACGGCAACGGTCTGGGCCTGTGGATCAGCCTGGGACTGGTGGAGCGCTATGGGGGCAGCATCAATGCTGGGAACCAGGAAGACGGCCAGCGCGGTGCCGTGTTCAGCGTGCGCTTGCTGACCGAGCCCCGCGTGCCCGACGCCACACCCACCCGGGACGGTCGGCCCGGGCTGCTTCAGCCTTGACCGGTCACGCGGCCCCTCAGGCCATCAGATCGAACCCCTGGGCCTCCACACTGATGAAAGCGGCGGTGAACGCCGCCAGCGCGGCGTAGAACCTTGCCTTGGGGTGAGCGGTAATGGCGTCGCACATGGCGGGCACCCAGGGCTGCACGTGGGTGCTGAAGAACTTCTGCTGCTGCGTCAGGTTGGCCACCTCGACGTCGTCTCCCGCGATCAGGTAGCGCATCACTTCACACACGCAGGCGAAGTGGTCTTCGGTCTCGGGCATGGCTTCATCGCGCACCAGCCCCAGCGCCGCCAGATCACCACGCAGGGCGGCCAGCGGCTTTTCGTTGAGGAAGCCACTGAGGTAGAACGAACCGAACAGGTACACCTCGGGCTTGCCCACGCCGCCGAACAGGGCGTCGTACTCGTCAGCCACCTGCTGATCGCTCAGCTCGCGCACGGTGCCCACGAACTGGCGCCACGGCTCCTCCAGAAAACCACCGGCGGCAGGCGCCTCGGTGACGGCGACACGCAACTGCGCCAGCAGATCGGCACCGGGAGGGGCGTAGTAGAGGGCCGCGAGCAGGCCGTACACCTCGGCACGGGCGGTTTCCTCATCCAGGGCGGAGGACACGGGAATCTTTTCGTTCATATCGTTCTTTGGTTCGGTTCGCTCATCACCGCAGCAGCAGCGCTGGGGCCTAGATGTCCGTGATCTTCTTCTCGTCCGGATTGGTGTAGATGTCCACCACGCGGCAGTCGCCGCACATCTTCAGACGCTCGAGCGCTTCGCCCTGGAACATCGCGTGGCCACTGAGTTTGGCGATCATGACCTCGATACCCTTGAGGGTGCCGAAGGGCTTGCCGCAACGCACGCACTGGTAGGGTTGCGCCTCATTGAGCACACGCGGCTGGCGGCGCTCTTCGCCCAGCAGCAACCGGGGCTGCAGGGAGATGGCATTCTCGGGACAGGTGGTGGCACACAGGCCGCACTGCACACAGTTCTTTTCGATGAAGCGCAGCTGCGGCCGATCGGCGTTGTCCTGCAGCGCGCCGGCCGGGCAGGCACTGACGCAACTCAGGCACAGGGTGCAGGCATCGCGGTTGACGTTCAGGGTGCCGAAGGGTGACGCAGCGGGCAGGGCAATGGCGGCGTCCTTGGTGCGACCGGCGCGGCTGGCGCTGTCCTGCAGCAGGTGGTCCAGTGCCAGGTCCAGTGTGGCCCGTTTCTCGGCCTGGACCGCGAAGCTCGCCGCACGGGTCACCCCCTGGGCCGGCGCCTCACCGAGTTCGCTGTCCAGCAGCGGCAGGTCGCGCGCGTCGCGCACCTCGATCAGCTTGAAGTGGCGCCCGCTGTAGCCCAGCGCCTGCACGATGGATTCGGCCACGGCCATCTGTTCACGCAAGGCGTCGTGGTACTGGGGCGCTTCCTCCCCCGTCATCAGCACCCAGACCTGCGAGGCACCGTAGGCGAATGCCGTGAGCCAGAGGTCGATACCGACAGAGGACGTGTGCCAGAGCGGCAGCGGGATCACGCGTGCCGGCACACCGCGCACCGTCTTGTCCAGTTGGGCCATGCGGCCCAGGTCATTGACCATTGCCGCACCGGCTGCCTGGCTGTGCAACAACACGGCCGCATCCTTGCCGCCCGCCTTGGCGTAGCTGGCCAGCAGGGTGCGCAGCTTGACACCCTGCTCGCTGGCGCGCGGGTAGGCGTAGCTGAGGGCGCCAGTGGGGCAGACGGTGGTGCAGGTGCCGCAGCCCACGCACAGATTGGGGTTGACGACGATCTGGTTGCGCTTGATGTCGCTGCTGATGGCCGAGGCCGAGCAAACATCCACGCAGGCGTTGCAACCCACGCTCAGGTTGCGCCCGTGGGCGCAGAGCTTCTGCTTGTAGGTGAAGAACTTGGGTTTCTCGAACTCACCGACCAGATCGCGCAACTGCGTGACGGCGCGCACCTGCGCCATGGCGTCTGCCGTCGGCGGCAGATGAACGTAGCCTTGGGGCAGCGCATGCTGCGTGAAGCCTGGCGCGTCGCGCAAATCCAGCACGAGGTCAAACTTTTCCTCGCGTGTCTGCGCATCGCGCTGGAAGTTGATGGCACCAACGGCATCGCAGGCCTTGACACAGGCCCGGTGCGATTGGCACCGCGACAGATCGATCTGGTAGTCCAGACCGATGGCGCCTTCCGGGCAGGCGGCCACGCAGGCGTTACAGCGGGTGCAGAGGTCCAGATCGATGGGGTTGCTGCTGCTGACCGTCACCTCGAAAGCACCGAGCCAGCCTCGCAGGCTCTGCAGTTGTCCGGCCACCACAGGATACTGACGCGCCTGCTGGCCGCTGCCCCCGGTGGCCAGGACGGTGACGTCCAGCGCGTCGCTGACCAGCGCGGCCAGGGTTTCGGCCTGCTCCAGCGGGCCGATGATGAGCAGGCGACCATCGCTTTGGTAGGTGACCGTGGGCACCGGCTCGGGATCGGGCAGGCGCGCGGCCGCCAGCAAAGCCGCCATCTTGGGCGTCGCCTGGCGTGCCTCCCGCCCCCACCCACCGGTCTCGCGGATATTGACAAAACGGATCGGGCGAACATCCAGATCGACCGCGCCTTCGGTCTGCTGGGACAGTTCGGTGAACAGGCGGCTTTCCTGGGTGCAGGCCACCACCAGCTCATCCCGGCTGCGGGCCGCGCGCTGGAAAGCCGGTGCGTCGCGTCGGCACAGCGTGGTATGCAGGGTCAGGTCTTCATCCAGCGCCTGCCCCAGGGCTTTGGGATCCAGGGGCATGGTCTGGTTGCAGTTGCAGATCAGGGTGGTCATCGTGGGCTTCTTGGGGCTGTTCTGTGGGGGGTGCCACCGGCTCTGGCTGAGCAAGCGGCGCAGGCGCCTCGGTGGCCGTCGGTTCATCGACCAGCTTGAGAAACTGGGCGCCCACCATCTTGGCCAGCATGTCGGCGGGAATCGGTTCGCTTTTCGTGTAGTCGTCGATGTAGATGTCCAGCCCGTCCATCACATTGAAGTGCGGATCGGCAAACAGCTTCTTGACCGCGGCGTTGCGCACGTCGGCCGGCACATGCCGCGCGACAAACGGCCTGAAATCCGACTGGGGGGTCAGGTCCGCCACATCGTCCAGGGTGGGCGCGGGCTGCTCAGCAGGGTGATTGACCACCGGCTCTGACACCTCGGCGTGCGCTGACCCAGGTTGGGCCTGCGCCGACACCGGCACAGGGGCTTCGGGCTCGGGCGGCGGGGGCTCCGGTGGCAAAGACTGACCACTGCGGACCAGCGCCTTGCGCCGTGACCAGCGGGAGAGGAAGCCATTGTCCTCGCTGCTCATGACGTCTCCTGGCTGGACAGGGCCGTGCTCCGTGGCCTGCCGGCACGCAAGCGGGCAGCCCTGAGAAAGGACTCCATCACGGGGCCGCTGTCCAGCAGGCCCAGGGTTTCATCGGTCGCCTGCAGGTGAAACTCCGGGTGCCATTGCAGTCCCAGCACAAAGCCAGTGCCTTCGTGGCGGATGGCCTCGATGACGCCATCGCGAGGGCTGCGGGCTTCCACCACCAGACCGTCGCCCAGTCGGTCAACGCATTGGTGGTGGATGCTGGTCACGCGATGGGTGAGGTCTGCACCGTACAGGTCGGCCAGCAGCCCGTCCGGAGAAAAAGTCACGTCGTGCATCAGACGGTCATAGCGCCCGGTATCCTGGTGCGGCACCGCGTCCTGCCACTGCGACGGAATGTCCTGCACCAGGGTGCCACCGAAATAGACATTGATGAGTTGTGCACCGCGGCAGACCCCCAGCACCGGTTTGCCCGCTTCCACGAACCCGCGAAGCAGGGCCAGCTCGTAGCGATCGCGGATGGGATCGCCAGCCCAGTCCGGATGACCTGGCAGCGCACCGTAGGTTTGCGGACAGATGTCGATGCCGCCTTGCAGCACCAGTCCGTCCAGCAGATTGACCACCTCGCTGACCGGCACCCGGTTCACCAGCGTGGGCGCCGCCTCGTCCACGAAAGGCACCATCAGGGCTATGGCGTTGTGTGCCATGATCCAGTGGGCCATGGAACTCTCCAGGAACTGCAGCCGCTTCTGGGGCAGTCCCAATCCGGGGGGCGGGTCGTGCAAGAGGCGGGCCGAGATGCCAATGCGCAGGCTCATGTGCCGCCCCTGCCACGCGAGAGCTTGTCGGTGGAGATCCGGACAGGTTGACCGAAGCGGTCGGTGAGCGGGCGGAAGCTTTCCGGCCGTTTGCGACGCTTGGGTTCGACCTGGTGGTGCCGATCGACGAACGCCTGCAACCAACCCACCACCGCGGGTGGCGCCGGCACCTGATCGACCTTTTCCTGGGCATCGAGCCAGCGGCCGGCGTCGTGGTAGCTGAGGGTGACGATCTGCGGCATCGCTCCAGGCTCGCCGTCCACCAGCCACTCGTCGTCGCTGCGCCAGAACACCCAGAAGCAAGGGGTGGGGCTGGTGAGGTTCAGAAAATAGCCTTCGGCGTCATCCCGGAACAGGGTCACGCGGCGATGCCGGAATATCCAGTGGCGTGCTTCAGGCAATCCACCCGCATCCACGGGCACCACCTCCTCGGGTGGCAGCATCGCCTGCCCAACGTCCGAGAGATCGGCCAGGAACGGCTCGCCCTCGGGGATGACGTCCACCAGCACCCAGCGCGCGGACTGCCACCGGCTCATCGGGCCGGTGACAGGCTCGCGCCGCATCACGACGGCGACATCGATGGACGGGCGTCGGGCGTGCGTGTCATATGAATCGGTTTGCATGGCAAACCGGACTGTACGCCATGCATGCCCGACCCGTCGTACGTGGCTCCCCTAAGTCAGCGTTGGCCCATGGGTATGGGCTGCAAGGGTCGTCGGTCAGTAGGTCTCCAGGTGCAGCCGGCCCTCGCGCTTGAGCTCAGCACCCACGGTGTCCCAGTCAAGCCCGGCACCGGCGGCGATGTCGCGCAGCGCCAGCACCACGCCCTCTTCCATGGCCTTGAGGCCACAGACGTAGAAGTACGCATTCGGGTCCTGCAGCAAGGCAGCCAGGTCGGCGGCGCGGTCGCGCATGGCGTCCTGCACGTACTTCTTGGGCTGGCCTGGCGTGCGGCTGAAGGCAAAGTTGCTGTCGATGAAATCCTTGGGCAGGCTCTGCAGCGGACCGAAATACGGCAACTCCTCCTGCGTGCGGGCACCGAAGAACAACATGAGCTTGCCCGACTCGAACTTGCCGCTGGCGCGCAGGCGGCGGCGCCATTCGGTCATGGCGCGCATGGGCGCCGAACCGGTGCCAGTGCAGATCATGACAATACTGGACTTGGGGTGGTTGGGCATCAGGAAGCTGGTGCCGAACGGCCCGATGACCTGCACCTGGTCACCGACCTTGAGGTCACACATGTAGTTGCTGCCAACGCCGCGCACCGGCTGGCCCGAATGGTCTTCGAGCACGCGCTTGATGGTCAGCGACAGGTTGTTGTGGCCGGGCCTCTCGCCATTGCGCGGGCTGGCAATGCTGTACTGGCGCGCGTGGTGGGGTTTGCCGTTGGCATCCACACCGGGCGGGATGATGCCGATGCTCTGGCCTTCGAGCACCGGGAAGGGCATGGATCCGAAGTCGAGCACGATGTGGTGGGTGTCGTACTCCTTGCCGACCGCGGTGACGCGCAGGTTGCCGGTGACGGTGGCGGTCACGGTCTTCTCGGCGGCCTTGGGGCCGTAGAGGTTGGTGTAGGCGTGGGCGGCGCTCCACGGCGGCACCGTGGCGCCGTACTGGGCGGAATTGAAGGCGCTCTGGCCGCTGGGGTCGGCGGCGGGCTGGGCCTCCGGCTCGTAGACAGCAACGGCTTCGTCAGCGCCCGCGTCCGATGCCATGGCGGCGATCTCGGCACCCGAGAGTTCAGGCGGCAGCACGTCCCAGCCCAGTTGTTCCTCCAGGCTGTAGGCCTTGGCCTTGACGACGCGGCGGTAGTTGTCGATCGAACCGGTGGGGCAAGGCGAGATGCAGTCGTTGCACCAGTTGCACTTGTTGACGTCGACCACGTAGTTGCGCGAGTCGTGCGTGATGGCGCCGACCGGGCAGATCGATTCGCAGGTGTTGCAGCGGATGCAGATCTCGGGGTCGATCAGGTGCTGCTTGATGACGGCGGCTTCCAAGGGGGCGTTCATCTGGGGTCTCCGTTGCGATTCGTTTTCGTGGCGTTCTATTGTGTGGTGTCTTTGGACTTCGTGGTGGCACCGCATGGGCCGGGGTAACCGACTCCGTTCGTGTCGCGGTTGACTTCGTGGTGGCACCGCGTGAGCCCGGGTGACTGACTCCGTTCGTGTCCCCCGCCGGCCTGCGGCCGGCTCCTCCTTTACCTCACTGCGTCAGCCACCCAGGCTCACGCTCGGAGGCTTGCGAGACAAGAAAAGTCGTCCATCTTGTAGCTCGCCGGAGGCCGTGCCTTCGTCAAGGATGCGGTGGAACCGGCTTCGCCGGGCCACTCGCATCGTCCCCCCTTCAAGCGCCGAAGGTGCGCCAGAAAGGGGGGAAGCCGCGCAGCGGCGCAGGGGGGTTAATTGAAGCGTACGTAATCGAAGTTCACCGGCTGACGGTTGATACCCATGACCGGCGGCGCAATCCAGTTGGCGAACTTGCCCGGCTCCACCACGCGGCCCATCAGGCTGGCCACATAGGCTCGGTCCTGATCGGTCGGCAGCCACTCTTCGACCTTGGCGTTCCACTCGTGGTCGGTGACCACGCGGCCGTCCGGGCTGACCTTCACGCCCTTGAGCGTGCCGATGTTGCGGTGGAAGGCCTTGTGCGGCACCTTCAGGCGGAAGTCGATGCCAGCCTTCTCGATCAGGCGGTTCCAGCGCTCCACACCACCGACGCTGTCCTTGATGTAGTCGTCGCGCAGCACTTCGTTGAGCGCGTTGAGCATCGGCACTTCCTTCTCGATCAGCTGGCCGTTGACCACGTCGATGATCTTGTAGGTGTTGCCCTTGAGCACGTGGTCGTCGGTGCGCTTGCCCTCTTCGAAACGGCCCTTGAGACCCGAGCTGTAGAAGGTGGCGGCGTTGGACGACTGGTCGGCGCCGAACAGGTCAATGGTCACCGAAAAGTGGAAGTTCAGGTACTTCTGGATGGTCGGCAAGTCGATCACGCCGGCGGCGCGCAGCTTGTTCACGTCGTCGGTCTTGAGCTGGTTCATCATCTCGCAGGTGCGGGTGATGACGCGGCCGACACCCGACTCGCCCACGAACATGTGGTGCGCTTCCTCGGTCAGCATGAACTTGGTCGTGCGGGCCAGCGGGTCGAACGCGGATTCGGCCAGCGCGCAGAGCTGGAACTTGCCGTCGCGGTCGGTGAAGTAGGTGAACATGAAGAAGCTCAGCCAGTCGGGCGTCTTCTCGTTGAAGGCTTCCAGGATGCGCGGGTTGTCGGCGTTGCCGCTGTTGCGCTCCAGCAGGGCTTCGGCTTCTTCGCGGCCGTCCTTGCCGAAGTACTTGTGCAGCAGGTACACCATGGCCCACAGGTGGCGGCCCTCTTCCACGTTGACCTGGAACAGGTTGCGCAGGTCGTACTGGCTGGGCGCGGTCAGGCCCAGGTGGCGCTGCTGTTCGACCGATGCGGGCTCGGTGTCACCCTGCGTGACGATGATGCGGCGCAGGTTGGCGCGGTGTTCGCCAGGCACGTCCTGCCAGGCGGCTTCGCCCATGTGGTCACCGAAGTGGATCTTGCGGTCCTGCTCGGCGGGGTTGAGGAAGATGCCCCAGCGGTAGTCGGGCATCTTCACATGGCCGAACTGGGCCCAGCCCTGCGGGTCCACGCTGACGGCGGTGCGCAGGTAGACGTCGAAGTTCTGCGAGCCTTCCGGGCCCATGTCCTGCCACCACTGCAGGTAATTGGGCTGCCAGTGCTCCAGCGCGCGCTGCAGCGTGCGGTCTTCGCTGAGGTTGACGTTGTTGGGGATCTTCTCGCTGTAGTTGATGCTCGACATGGTGTGCTCCTGCGGGTGGACTCTTCGGTGGACTGTCGTTCGGTTGCGGCTGGCTCCACCGGGAAACCCACCGCACAACGAGTTTTCTGTTTAGACGCGGTTCCAGTCGAACTGGGCCTTGTCGCCCTTGCCGTAGACCTTGAGCGCACCTTTTTCACCGACGGCGTTCGGGCGCTGGAAGATCCAGTTCTGCCAGGCGGTCAGGCGGCCGAAAATGCGTGTGAACATGTTCTCTTTCTGCGCGAAGCGCAGGTTGGCCTCCAGGCCGGTCAGCGCGTCGGGCGACATGGCCGCGCGCTCTTCCAGCGCCAGGCGGATCTCGTCGGCCCAGTCGATGTCGTCGGGTGCGGCGGTGACCAGGCCCAGCTTCACGGCGGCATCGCCGTCCAGCGCCTGACCGATCGCGCCTCGGGCGGCTTCCATCGGGCCGGCTTCTTCATAGAAGCGGCGCTGCAGGCGGCTCTGGCCATTGACCATCGGCAGGTAGCCGAAGTTCATTTCACCCAGGGTCAGCACCGGCTGCTTCTCCGGCTCGTCGGGCAGCACCAGCTGGTAGGCGCGATCGGCGCAGAAGGCCAGTTCGGCCAGGGTGCCGGCGAAGCAGGAGCCGGACTCGATCAGCGCGAACAGGCTGCGCGAGGACACGTCCAGGCGGGCGAAGGTCCGGCGCAGGTGGCCGATGGTCTCGTTGACGAACCAGTGGTCCTTGTGGGCCAGCATCAGCGCGTCGTTGGCCAGCACCGCAGCGCTGTCGCCTTCGGTCTTGAGCAGCCAGGTGCCGATGTCCAGCTCGTTGGTGCGCATGTGCAGGATGGCGTCGTCCAGTTCGCGCACCATCTGCAGGGCATACCAGTCGGCGCCCAGGGCCTCGATGCCGGCGATGTCGGTGGGCTGCGCACCCTGCGGAGCCTTGACGGTGAAGGTGGCGACGCGCTTGCTGCGGTCGATCTCGACCGTGACGTTGGTGTAGACCAGGCGGTCGGCTTCGATGGTCCGGTTCAGCGGCGTCAGTTCGATGCCCTTGGCGCCGGGCGCGCCGCGGTGGCTGCCGGCGGCCAGCTTCTCGGCGCGTTCGCGCACCGCCTGCTGAAACACCGCGGGTTTGGCGATGGCATCAACCAGGCGCCAGTCCACGGCCTTCTGTCCGCGCACGCCTTCGACGCTGGTGCAGAAGATGTCGGCCAGATCGTGGCGCACGTGGCGCTTGTCGGTGACGCGGGTCAGACCGCCGGTGCCAGGCAGCACGCCCAGCAGGGGCACCTCGGGCAGGCTCACGGCGCTGCTGCGGTCGTCCACCAGCACGATCTCGTCGCAGGCCAGGGCCAGCTCGTAGCCGCCGCCGGCGCAGGCGCCGTTGAGCGCCGCCACGAATTTCAGGCCGCTGTGCTGGCTGCTGTCTTCGATGCCGTTGCGGGTTTCGTTGGTGAACTTGCAGAAGTTGACCTTCCAGCCGTGGCTGGACAAGCCCAGCATGAAGATGTTGGCGCCGGAGCAGAACACGCGGTCCTTCAGACTGGTGACGACGACCGACTTGACTTCGGGGTGCTCGAAACGGATGCGCTGCAGCGCGTCGTGCAGTTCGATGTCCACACCCAGGTCGTAACTGTTGAGCTTGAGCTTGTAGCCGGGACGCAGGCCGGCGTCTTCGTTGATGGCCAGCGACAGCGTCGCAATGGCGCCGTCAAAGGCCAGCTGGATGTGCTGGTAACGGGACGGATGGGTCTGGTAGTCGACGCGGGGGTTGGCGGTGCTCATCGTTGTCTCCTGGGGTGGGCGGTGGCGGTCAGGGTGCACGGGGTCGTGCGGCATGACGTGAATAATAGTGCATGCATCACAGCAAGGTCAAATGCAATTTACTGCATGCACCTCGGTATTTACCCTGATTTCAACCGCGAGGCACCGGGACCTTGAGCAACTGACGCACCTGCTGGCGCAACTTCTGGAAGCTTTCTTCCAGTGGCTGGGCACTGGTGTTGAAGGCCAGGTCGGCCTTGGAGTAGAACGCCGCCCGCCCATCCAGAATGCGCTTGAGATCCTCCATCGCCTCGCGGCTGGCCGCCATGGGGCGCATGTCCCCCTGCGCGGCCACGCGGCCCATGTGGTCTGCAGGGTCGGCCTGCAGCCACACGGTGGTGCAGTGCTGCAGCAGCAGGTTGAAGTTGGCCGAGTCAGCCACCAGACCGCCGGGGGTGGCAATCACCACCTCGGGGTAGATCTGGATCGCCTCTTCCAGCGCGCGCCGCTCGTAGCGGCGGTAGGCATTGGCGCCGTAGAGGTTGTGGATCTCGCTGATGCTGCAGCCGGCGAACTGCTCGATCTCACGACTGAGCTCAATGAAGGGATAGCCCAGGTCGTCGGCCAGCCGCTGGCCAAGCGTGGATTTGCCCGCGCCGCGCAGCCCGATCAGGGCCACCCGCGCCTGCCGGCCCTGGGCGTCGACCCCCCCGCCGGCCCCCAGCAGATCCACCAGTTGCAGGCGTGCGCGACGCAGATCGGCCTCGCTGCGGCCCTGCAGCAGTTCGCGGATCAGCAACCATTCGGGCGAAGAGGTGGTGACGTCGCCGATGAGTTCGGCCAACGAGCAATGCAGTGCCTGCGCCACCTGCAACAGCACCAGGATGGAGGCGTTGCCGGTACCGTACTCCAGATTGGCCAGATGACGTTCCGACACGTCGGCCGCCAGCGCCACTGCCTTGCGGGTCATGCCCTTGCGCGATCGCAGGTTGCGCACCCGCTCACCCAGCGCCACCAGAAAAGGATGGCGATCTTCCTCGTCGGACAAGAGGGCGGGCGATGGGGGGGCGATGGTGTCGGTACTGGTCATGGCGCGGGCGCCTTTCGTCTGTTTACGGTGTTGGCACGGGTAAACCCTAGCGGCCAGCTGTCCCACAAACATGCACTTTATTGCATACTTGCCGGGACGCAAGATAGTGCATTTATACCGTCAAACCCTGGCCGTGACCACGGCATTTACGCAATCCATTGCCACCACCCATGAGCATCCCGACCGACATTCCCCTGCTGCCCAACCACCTCGCCGGCCGCTGGCAGACCGGCTCCGGCCCGGGAACCACCCTGCTGGACCCGGTGCTGGGCACCCCTCTGGTGCGGGTGGACAACCGCGGACTGGACCTGGCCGAAGGCTTTTCCTTCGCCCGCGACACCGGCGGCGCGGCCCTGCGTGCCATGAGTTACGGCCAGCGCGCCGCGATGCTCGGTGCCATCGTGAAGGTGCTGCAAGCCAACCGCGACGCCTACTACGACATCGCCACCCGCAACTGCGGCACCGTCACCAAGGACTCGGCCGTCGACATCGACGGCGGCATCTTCACGCTGGGCTACTACGCCAAGCAGGGTGAAGCCCTGGGCGAGGCCCGGGCGCTGCTGGACGGCGACCGCATCCGCATGGGCAAGGACCCGGTGTTCCAGACCCAGCACGTCTTCAGCCCCACCCGGGGGGTGGCACTGTTCATCAATGCCTTCAACTTCCCGAGCTGGGGCCTGTGGGAAAAGGCCGCCCCGGCCCTGCTTTCGGGCGTGCCGGTGATCGTCAAGCCCGCCACCGCCACCGCGTGGCTGACCCAGCGCATGGTGGCGGACGTGATCGAGGCAGGCGTGGTGCCCGCCGGCGCGCTGTCGGTCATCTGCGGGTCGTCCGTGGGGCTGATGGACCAGCTGCAACCCTTCGATGTGGTCAGCTTCACCGGATCGGCCGAGACGGCACGCATCATCCGCAGCCACCCGGCCGTGGCGCAGCGCTCGGTGCGCTGCAACATCGAGGCCGACAGCCTCAACAGCGCCCTGCTCGACCCGGCCGCCACCGAGGACAGCGAAGCCTTCAAGCTGCTGGTCAGCGAAGTGGTGCGAGAGATGACCGTCAAGAGCGGCCAAAAGTGCACCGCCATCCGCCGCATCTTCGTGCCGCGCGCCCTCTATCAAGCCACCGCGCAGGCCATTGGCGCCAAGCTGGCCAAGTGCAGCGTGGGCAATCCCCGCCACGAGAACGTGCGCATGGGTTCGCTCGTCAGCCGTGAGCAGTACGACAACGTGATCGCTGGTCTGACCCACCTGAAGACCGAAGCCGATGTGCTGTTCGATGGCAACAGCACCGAGCTGCTGGACGCCGACCGTGCGGTGGCCGCCTGCGTGGCGCCGGTGCTGCTGGGCACCCAGGACCCGGTGGCAGCCAAGGTACTGCATGAGGTGGAGGTCTTCGGTCCGGTGGCCACCCTCATGCCGTATGACAACGAGGCTCAGGCCTACGCCCTGATCCGGCGCGGCGAAGGCTCGCTGGTGGCCTCGGTCTACAGCGAGGACCCGGCGTTCATGGCACGAGCAGCGCTGGAGCTGGCCGACAGCCACGGGCGCGTGCATGTCATCAGCCCGGACGTGGCCGCCAGCCAGACTGGCCATGGCAATGTGATGCCCATGAGCCTGCACGGTGGCCCTGGGCGCGCCGGCGGCGGCGAAGAGCTCGGTGGTTTGCGCGCCATGGGCTTCTACCACCGCCGCAGTGCCATCCAGGCCAGCACCGCCGCACTGGACGCCCTGGTTGCCGTGGCCCCCTGGCGCACCTGACACCAGCCCAAACCGCCGGAACAAGACACCGCCCGAATCCACCCGACAGATCCGAAAAGGACACGAGGAGACAGACATGACGACCGCCGAGATCGCCCCACCTCCGGAGCGTTTCAACTTCGCCCGCCACCTGATGGCGCTGAACGCCCACCGGTCCGGCAAGACCGCGCTGATCGACGAAGCCGGCACGCTGACCTACGGGCAACTGGCCGACCGCGTCCAGCGCTGCTCTGCGGCGCTGAAGGCCCTGGGCCTGCAGCGCGAGGAGCGCGTCCTGCTGCTGATGCACGACAGCAGCGACTGGGTGGTGAGTTTTCTGGGCGCCCTGCACGCGGGCGTGGTGCCGGTGTGCGTCAACACGCTGCTGACCGCCAAGGACTACGCCTACATGCTGGCCGACAGCCGCGCGCGAGCAGCCCTGGTGTCGGGTGCCTTGCTGCCCGCCCTGCAGGAAGCCCTGGCCAGCGGCGGGCACAGCCTGAGACAGATCATCGTCTCTCGCGCCCAGGTCGCGCTGCCGGACGGTGCGTGCGATCTGGGCGAGCTGCTGGACGCCCAGGCCCCGGGCGACGGCACCGACACCCATGCCGACGAGCCTGCCTTCTGGCTCTACTCGTCCGGCTCCACCGGCAACCCGAAGGGAACGGTGCACACGCAAGCCAACCTGTACTGGACCGCCGAACTGTATGGCAAGGGCGTGCTCGGCCTGCGCGAAGACGATGTGGTGTTCTCGGCGGCCAAGCTGTTCTTCGCCTACGGGCTGGGCAACGGGCTGTCCTTCCCGCTGTCGGTCGGAGCCAGCGTGGTCCTGATGGCCGAACGACCGACCCCGCAGGCCACCTTCAAGCGCATGGTCGATCACCAGCCGACGGTGTTCTATGGGGCACCCACCGGCTACGGCGGCATGCTGGCCAGCCCGGATCTGCCGGCGCGATCGCAGGTCCGCCTGCGCCTGTGCTCGTCGGCCGGCGAGGCACTGCCACGCGACATCGGCGAGCGCTGGACCGCCCACTTCGGCTGCGAGATCATCGACGGCATTGGTAGCACCGAGATGCTGCACATCTTCCTGTCCAACCGCCCGGGCGATGTGCGTTACGGCACCACCGGCAAGCCGGTGCCGGGCTACGAGGTGCAACTGCGCGACGAAGATGGCAGCGTCATCACCGGGCACAACCAGATCGGTGACCTCTACATCCAGGGGCCGAGCGCTGCCCTGATGTACTGGAACAACCGAGCCAAGTCGCGCGATACCTTCCAGGGTCTGTGGACCAAGAGCGGCGACAAGTATGTGCGCGATCCGGACGGCTACTACACCTACGCCGGCCGCAACGACGACATGCTTAAAGTCAGCGGCATCTACGTCAGCCCTTTCGAGGTGGAGGCCACCCTGGTCCAGCACCCGGCGGTTCTGGAGGCTGCCGTCATCGGCAAGAACGACGACGAAGGCCTGACCAAGACGAAAGCGTTTGTGGTGCTCAAGAACGGCTGGAATGCCACAGAGGCGGAGCTGCAGGCGTTCGTCAAGGAAAGGCTGGCACCGTACAAGTACCCGCGCTTCATCGAGTTCGTGAGCGAGTTGCCCAAGACCGCGACCGGCAAGATCCAGCGCTTCAAGCTCAGGGACATCGAGACACAGCGGCTGTTCGGGCGCCACTGACCTGGTCAAGGCGACCGCTGGTCCGCGGCAGCTGTAGCCACACGGGAAAACCCCGATCCCGTTTGCTTGCAATCGTTTTACTTCATAACCATACTTCCCACCGAGGAGAAAGTATGGAAATGAAGAACTTGTGGATCAAACGCACCCTGGCAGGCATGTGCCTGGTCACCACCACGGCCTTTGCGGTGGATGAAGGTGTCACCGCCACCGAAATCAGGCTGGGGGCCTCCCAGGTGCTGTCCGGCCCACTGGGAGCGCAGACCGCCCAGTACGGTGAAGGCGCCCGGCTGCTGTTCGATTCGGTCAATGCCGCTGGTGGCGTGCACGGCCGCAAGATCAGCTTCGTGTCGCTGGATGATGGTTTTGACCCCAAACGCTCGGTCGAGAACACCCGCAAGCTGGTGGACGAACACAAGGTGTTCATGCTGTTCAACAGTTCCGGCACGGCCCACACGGCGGCGGTGCTTCCTTTGCTGAAGGAATCCAGGACCATTCTTTTCGGGCCCGTGACAGGCGCTTCGTCCCTGCGGGAAGGCGTCAATCCCTACCTGTTTCACGTGCGCGCCAGCTATGCCAACGAGTCCGAGAAGATGTTGTCGCAGCTCAAGCAGACTGGCGTGAGCAAGGTGGCATTCTTCTATCAGGACGACCCCCTGGGCAAGGCCCTGCTGTCCGAGGTTCGCAAGGCGTCCGTCTCGGAGAACATGCCCCTGGTGGCCGAGATCAGCGTCGACCCGGCTTCGCCCGACTTTGCGGCGGCTGCGGTCGCCACGGCCAAATCGGGCGCCCAGGCGGTGATCCTGGGCACGGCAGGCATGACCTTCCCCAACTATGTCAAAGCGGTGCAGGCCACGGCAGCACGGCCGGTGTTCTATGGTTACTCGGTGGCCAGCCTGGACGTGATCAACCGCGAACTCAAGGACAAGTCACGAGGCATCATTCTGGCGCAGATCATGCCTTCGCTGCGCAACAGCACCGTCCCCGTGGTGGCGGAGTACCTGCGCCTGCTGAAGGCCCGGTCTGCCGACGCGGCGCCATCGGCGTCGCAGTTCGAGGGTTTTGTGCATGCGCGCCTCCTGGTCGAAGGGCTCAAACGCACTGGCCGCGAACTGAATGCGGCGTCTTTCATCCGAACCATGGAGGGAACTGGCGAGATCGCTTTCGGGCCATTCAGGGCACGCTACTCGCCGCAATCCCACAACGGATCAGCCTACGTGGAACTGGCCATCATCGACGACAAGGGGCAGCTTCGCTATTGAACCAGCCCCAAGCCACGCGAGTCACACCACCACTCAGGTGTCCTTGGAAATCTTGATGCTCGGGAACTTGCTGGAGAAATCCTTGGCCTTGGCCGCAATCTTGATGGCCACCTGACGCGCCACCGTCTTGTAGATGTTGGCGACTTCGCCCTCCGGATCCGCCACCACGGTGGGCATGCCGCTGTCGGCCTGCACGCGGATCGACATGTTCAGAGGCAGGGATCCCAGGTAGTCCGTGCCCACCTCAGCCGCCATGTTCTTGCCGCCATCGGCACCGAAGATGTGCTCCACGTGGCCGCAGTTGGGGCAGCAGTACACCGCCATGTTCTCCACGATGCCCAGGATCGGGACGCCCACCTTGTCGAACATGCGAATGCCCTTGCGCGCATCCAGCAGGGCGATGTCCTGAGGTGTGGTGACAATGACCGCACCAGTGATCGGCACGCGCTGCGACAAGGTGAGCTGGATGTCACCGGTGCCGGGCGGCATGTCCACCAGCAGGTAATCCAGGTCCTTCCAGTTCGTCTGGCGCAGCAGTTGCTCCAGCGCCTGCGTGGCCATTGGACCGCGCCAGATCATGGCCTCGTCCTTGTCGATCAGGAAGCCGATCGAGATGACCTGCACGCCGTAGTTCTCCAGCGGCTCCATGGTCTTGCCGTCCGTGCTCTCGGGACGACCCTCGATACCCATCATCATCGGCTGGCTCGGGCCATAGATGTCGGCGTCCAGAATACCGACCTTGGCACCTTCGGCCGCCAGGGCCAGCGCCAGGTTGACCGTGGTCGTACTCTTGCCCACACCGCCCTTGCCCGAGGCCACGGCGACGATGTTCTTGACGTTGGGCAACAGTTGCACGCCGCGCTGCACGGCGTGCGGAATGATCTTCACGCTCAGGTTGACCGAGACGTTCTCGACACCCGCCACTTCCCTGGCGGCCGTGATCAGGGCGCGCCGCAAGGCCGGCATCTGGCTTTTGGCCGGGTAGCCCAGCTCGACATCAAACGCCACGTCGCCGTCCTGCACCTGCAGGTTCTTGAGCGCTTTGGTGGACACGAAGTCCTTGCCGGTGTTCGGATCGGTGACACCCTGCAGGGCCTGCAGCAGGGCTTGTTGGTCGACGGCCATGGAATCGGGTCTCCTGTGGGGCGTATCGCTAAACGGTGAAAAGTGGCCGAAGTCTACCCCTGCGCGGGGACTCCCCCGATTCACCCAGCCCCCATATGGACATAGGCCACCTAAAATCACGGGTTTTCCCCAGCCGATACCGAAAGAAAGCTGCCATGAGCCAGCGCCGCCTGTTCGTCACCACCGCCCTTCCCTACGCCAACGGCCATTTCCACATTGGCCACATCATGGAGTACATCCAGGCCGACATCTGGGTGCGGTTCCAGCGCATGCAGGGACACGAGGTGCATTTCGTCTGCGCCGACGACGCGCACGGGGCGCCGATCATGATTGCCGCAGAGAAGGCGGGCAAGACGCCCCAGCAATTCGTGGCCGACATCGCCGCCGGCCGCAAGCAATACCTGGATGGCTTCCACATCGGCTTTGACAACTGGCACAGCACCGACGGCCCGGAAAACCACCACCTGGCCCAGGACATCTACCGCGCCCTCAAGGCCAATGACCTGATCGAGACCCACACCATCGAGCAGTTCTTCGACCCCGAGAAGGCCATGTTCCTGCCCGACCGCTTCATCAAGGGCGAATGCCCCAAATGCGGCGCCAAGGACCAGTACGGCGACAACTGCGAGGTCTGCGGCGCGGTCTATGCACCCACCGAACTCAAGAACCCGTACTCGGCTCTCTCCGGGGCCACGCCGGTGCTCAAGACCTCCGATCACTTCTTCTTCAAGCTGTCCGACCCGCGCTGCCTGGCCTTCCTGGACCAGTGGACGCAGAGTGGCGCTGTGCAGCCTGAGGTCCTCAACAAGATCGCCGAGTGGATCGAACCCGGTCCGGACGGCAAGCCCAAGATGGGCGACTGGGACATCAGCCGCGACGCGCCCTACTTCGGCATCGAGATCCCCGATGCGCCGGGCAAGTATTTCTACGTCTGGCTGGACGCGCCCATCGGCTACCTCGCCTCGCTCAAGAACTACTTCGGCAAGACCGGCCGCGACTACGACGCCTTCATGGCCGACCCGACCACCGAGCAGTACCACTTCATCGGCAAGGACATCATCACCTTCCACACCCTCTTCTGGCCGGCCATGCTCAAGTTCAGCGGCCGCAAGGTGCCCAACGCGGTCTTCGTGCACGGTTTCCTGACCATCAACAACGGCGAGAAGATGAGCAAGAGCCGGGGCACCGGCCTGGACCCTTTGAAGTACCTGAGCCTGGGCATGAACCCCGAATGGCTGCGTTACTACCTGGCCGCCAAGCTCACCGGCAAGAACGAGGACGTCGACTTCAACCGCGACGACTTCATGCTGCGTGTCAACAGCGACCTGATCGGCAAGTACGTCAACATCGCCTCGCGTGCGGCCGGCTTCATCGCCAAACGCTTCGACGGCCAGCTCGGCGCCGTCGCGGCCGATGGCGACGCACTGCTCGACCACATCCAGACCGCGGCTCCCGCGGTGGCCGAGCTGTACGCCGAGCGCGAATACGGCAAGGCGCTGCGCGAGATCATGCAACTGGCCGACCGCGTCAACGCCTACGTCGACCAGAACAAGCCCTGGGAGCTGGCCAAGCAGGAGGGCATGGACGGCCGCCTGCAGGACGTCTGCACCACCTGCATTGAAGCCTTCCGCCTGATCTCGCTCTACCTCAAGCCCGTGCTGCCGGCCCTGGCCGCCAATGTCGAGGCCTTCCTGCAGATCGAACCGCTGCGCTTTGCCGACGCCTCCAGGCTCCTGGGCGCCGGCCACCGCATCGGCGTCTACCAGCACCTGATGCAGCGGGTTGACATCAAGCAGCTCGATGCACTGTTCGAACCCCAGAATGTGGCCCCCACGCTCCCGGCTGCGCCTGGTTCGCTGCCCCCCGAGGGGGCTGACCTCGTCTTGGGGCGGCCCGGCGGCGAGGCCATTGCCCCAACGATTTCCATCGACGATTTCGCCAAGGTCGACCTGCGCATCGCCCAGATCGTCAAGTGCGAAGCGGTCGAAGGTTCGACCAAGCTGCTGCGCCTGACCCTGGACGTGGGCGAAGGCAAGACCCGCAATGTCTTCAGCGGCATTGCCAGCATGTACAAGCCCGAAGACCTGGAGGGCAAACTCACGGTGATGGTGGCCAACCTGGCCCCGCGCAAGATGAAGTTCGGCATCAGCGAAGGCATGGTGCTGGCCGCCAGCCACGCCGACGAGAAAGCCCAGCCCGGCATCCATGTGCTGCACCCCTGGCCAGGCGCCACGCCCGGCATGCGCATTCACTGACCACGGCTGGCATGTTTGCCCCGATCCGTGGCTTCACCGCCCTGCAGCGTACGCCGCAGGCGGACCTGAAGCTCGGCACGGTGCTGGCTTTTGTCGCGGGGGCCACCAACGCGGGTGGCTTTCTGGCCGTGGGCCAGTACACCTCGCACATGACCGGCATTCTTTCATCGCTGACCGACAACCTGGTGCTGGGTCAGTTCGCGCTGGTCGGTGCAGGCGTCGCCTCGGTGCTGGCCTTCCTGCTGGGTGCGATGAGCACCGCATGGATCGTCAACTGGGGCATGCGCCTGCAACTGCGCAGTGCCTATGGCCTTCCCCTGCTGATCGAAGCGGCGCTGCTGCTGATCTTCGGTCTGTTCGGTGCCGCCATGAGCCTCTGGCACACCCTGTTCCTGCCGGTCACTGTGGTGCTGCTGTGCTACATCATGGGCCTGCAGAATGCCGTCATCACCAAGATTTCGCAGGCGCGCATCCGCACCACCCACCTGACCGGCCTGATCACTGACCTGGGCATCGAACTGGGCAAGCTGCTCTACGTCAACCGCCACCCCGACATGGCACCCGTACAGGCAGACCGCAAACGCCTGAAGGTGCATGCCCAGCTCGTGGCCAGCTTTCTGGTGGGCGGCGTCGCCGGCGCCCTGGGGTTCAAGTACCTGGGCTACATCAGCACGGTGCCGCTGGCGGCACTGCTGCTCCTGCTGGTGCTGCGCCCGCTGCTGGACGACTGGCACCGCCTGCACGCCCGCTGAGTCGGTGTAAACCCCGACGACGAAGCGCACACCGTGTCAGCTTGGCGAAGCCAGCGCGTGGCTAAGATCGGCAGATGGCCGTCAAGTTGCCGCCCCTCGCCCCCTTTCGCCCCCGCATCGTTCAGGATCTGCGGGATTACAACAAGGAACGTTTGGCCCGTGATGTCGGGGCAGGAGCGACCGTGGGCATCGTGGCGCTGCCTCTGGCCATGGCCTTCGCCATCGCCTCGGGCCTCAAGCCCGAAGCGGGCCTGTGGACGGCCATCATCGCCGGCTTCCTGATTTCCGCGCTCGGCGGCACCTCGGTGCAGATCGGTGGCCCGGCCGGTGCCTTCATCGTCATCGTCTACGGGATCGTCGAACGCTACGGCGTGGCCAACCTGCTGATCGCCACGGCCAGTGCGGGGGTGCTGCTGTTCCTGCTGGGCCTGTTCCGCCTCGGGACGCTGGTGCGCTATGTGCCCGTGAGCGTGGTCATCGGCTTCACCAACGGCATCGCGGTGCTGATCGGCCTGTCGCAACTGCGGGACTGGTTCGGGCTGGACATCACCAAGATGCCGGCCGACTTTTTCAGCCAGATCGCCACCATTTCACGCCACCTCGACAGCTTCAACCCCTGGGCCTTTGGTCTGGGTGTGATCTGTGTCATCGGCCTGTTCATCTGGCCCCGGCTGTGGGCTGTCGACTCGCAGTTCCGCCGCCAGATCGAACAGATCGACACCGTCTCGGCCCTGAAGGCCACGTCCCGGCTGCCAGCGCCAGTGGTGGCCCTGGTCACACTGTCGGTCGCGGCCTGGGCCCTGAGCCTGCCGGTCGAGACGATCGGCACCCGCTTTGGCGGCATCCCCCAGGGGGTGCCCTCGTTCGAGTTGCCCGACTTCTCCTGGGAGACCGTCCGGCTGCTGGTCACCCCCACCCTGACGATTGCGATGCTGGGCGCCATCGAATCGCTGCTCTGTGCCCGGGTGGCTGACCAGCTGGGCGACACCCCCAAGCACGACCCCAACCAGGAGCTCATGGCGCAGGGCGTGGCCAACGCGGTGGTGCCCTTCTTTGGTGGCATGCCGGCCACCGGCACCATTGCCCGCACGGTGACCAACATCCGCTCGGGCGCCACGTCGCCCATCGCCGGCATCGTGCATGCCCTCACCCTGGCGGCCGTGGTGCTGCTGGCCGCGCCGCTGGCCCAGCACATCCCGCTGGCGGTGCTGGCCGGTGTGCTGCTGTTCGTCGCCTGGAACATGGGCGAATGGAAAGAGTTCGCCCGCCTGCGCCAGTTCAGCAACCACTACCGCCTGATGATGGTCTCGACCTTCCTGGTCACCATCGTGTTCGACCTCACGGTGGCGGTCGAACTCGGTCTGGTGCTGGCCGTGGTGCTGTTCGTGCGGCGCCAGAGCGACCTCTTCAGGGCCGACCTCGTCGCCCGGCATGAGCACCAGCTCACCTACCGGCTGTACGGCTCGCTCTTCTTCGGTGCCGTGGCCAAGATCGACCCCATCGTGGCCGAGGTTGAGGCCGCGCCGACAGGTACTCACGTCATGCTGGACGCCAGCCAGCTCGTCTCGCTGGACACCACCGGCCTGGACGCCCTGGAGCAATTGCACAAGGCGCTGGAGAAACGGGGCGCCCACCTGGGCATGGTGGGTCTGCACGAGCAACCCATGTCCCTGATCCGGCGCTCCGGCTTCGCGGATCGGCTGCACACCTGCCAATAGACTGACCCGGCGGCCCAGGCATGCCCACCTCCGTTCACCACCGACCCATTGCGGAGCGCATTGACTGGCTGTTCGACCTGGCCCGGCGCCATGCGGGCGAATACGCCAGTCCGGAAGCCTGGCTGGCCCGTCAGCGCTACCACGCAAGTCATCCCACGGCGATCCTGGTGATGAAATGCATGGATGGCCGCATCAATATCCCGGTGGCCACCCGCACACCCAAAGGCATCATCCTGCCGTTCCGCAACCTCGGGGGTATCTTCCACCTGGGCTGGCCCCATCTGGGGGAAACGCTGACGGCCGCAGTCGGCAAGGTGGTCGCCAGCGGCCGGCAGGCGCTCATGATGATCACCTACCACTACTCGCGCGGTGACGAACGTCGCGGCTGTGCCGGCTTTCACTACCGGACCGACGACGCCCGGGCACACACCTTCGGCATCCGCGAAGAGGTCTCCGCACTGTTCGGGCAAGGACACGGCACCGTCTACCCGTTGGTCTGCGGTTTCGAGACCGACGAGGAAGCCCTGGTCCTGCACGGGCGCGATGGCCAGACCCTGTCGATGGCCGATCTGAGCGAGGCGGATCGGCCGGAGCTGCCAGCCCGCCTGCAGCAGCTCCTGCCAGACATGCCGGCCAGGATGCGCGCCGACCTGCTGCCCCTGCTGGAAGGCAACCTGGCCCACATCGCCGCCCTGCGGCAGACCGAACGGTCCCTGGACATCGAGCACCGCGAATGGATGATCTGCGTCGGTCGAGGTTTCGACTGGCTGCACCTGCCCAACGTGGCGCTGATCATCGGCCCCTACAGCCCCGATCTGGCCGACCCCATCCGCAAGGCAGCGGGCATCATCGAGGGCAACATGGCGGCCGGCCGCATCCCGGACGACGGGTTCCTCGTCCTGTCCTCGGTGCCCTACGAGGACATCGGCGTGGACCGGGCTCGGGCCGAACTCAAGTCGCGCTTCATGGCGCGGTTCGCGGCCGATGTGATCCGGCGTGAGTTCCCCGCGCTGGCCCCCCGGATGACCGTGCGTGAGACGGTACTGAACTGGGACAGCCGGTCGGTGGAGCCCCTGCCTGCAGGGGTGGCGGCGGATCGGTAAAATCCCTGATTCCCCTCACCGTCCGCTTTGCAGAGAGACAAGCATGTCCATCTTCGGTCGCCCCCACTACACCTCCGACGCCACGCAGTTCATCGACCAGCTCAAGACCGCCCGCCCGGAGCTTGAGGAAGGTCAGCGCCAGGGGCGCTCCCTGCTGTGGGACAAGCAGGTCGACCGCGAGTTCCAGCGTCAGGCCGAGGCCGCCCGCGTGCCCCAGAAGCCCTACGTCTACCAGACCGAGCCCACCCCCCTCTGATCCCCGGCACGGTCCACGGCTGACTGACCATGAACCCGGACAACCCGGTCCTCGACGACCCGCCCGAGGGTCTGGATGAGGTCCTGCCCGAGGTCGTGGACCACGTGGCGGTGGCACGCCTGTACGGCGAGCCCCTGTTCGACCTGCCGCGCGACCTCTACATCCCACCGGACGCGCTGCGCGTCTTCCTGGAGGCCTTTGAAGGCCCCCTGGACCTGCTGCTGTACCTGATCCGCAAGCAGAACTTCAACATCCTCGACATTCCGATGGCGGCGGTCACCCGCCAGTACCTGAGCTACGTCGACGAGATCCGCGCCAGCAACCTCGAACTGGCCGCCGAATACCTGCTGATGGCGGCCATGCTGATCGAGATCAAGTCGCGCATGCTGCTGCCACCCAAGAAGACCGCCGACGGCGAGGAGGCCGAAGACCCGCGTGCCGAGCTGGTGCGCCGGCTGCTCGAATACGAGCAGATGAAGATCGCGGCGCAGCGGCTGGCGGACATGCCCCAGTACGGCCGCGATTTCCTGCGCGCGCAGGTATATGTCGAGCAGGCGCTGGTGCCGCGTTTTCCGGATGTGAGCGTGCTGGACCTGCAAAGCGCCTGGCGCGACATCCTCAAGCGGGCCAAGCTGGTGCAACACCACCGCATCAGCCGGGAAGAGCTGTCGGTGCGCGAACACATGAGCATCGTGCTGCGCAAGCTTCAGGGCCGCAAGTTCGTCGAGTTTGCCGACCTGTTCGACGTGACCCAGGGCACACCGCTGCTGGTCGTGACCTTTATCGCCATGCTGGAGCTGGCCAAGGAAACGCTGATCGAGCTGACCCAGGCCGAAGCCTTTGCCCCCATTTATGTTCGCCTGGCCTACACCCCCAGCGACACACCATGACCACCACCCATCACTACGATGTCCTGATCATCGGCAGCGGACTGGCCGGCCTGACAGCCGCCCTGCACCTGGCCCCCCAATACCGCGTGGCGGTTGTCACCAAGCGCGGCATTTCCGACGGTTCCAGCAACTGGGCACAGGGCGGTATCGCCGCGGTACTCGCTGAAGGCGACAGCTACGCCTCTCATGTGGACGACACGCTGGAAGCCGGTGCCGGCCTGTGCGACCTCGAAGCCACCCGTTTCACGGTGGAGAATGCGCCCTCGGCCATCACCTGGTTGCGGGAGATGGGCGTGCCCTTTTCCACCGAGAACGGCGAACTTCACCTCACGCGGGAAGGCGGCCACAGCCACCGGCGCATCGTGCACGTGACCGACGCCACCGGGGCCGCCGTGCAGACCACACTGAGCGAGCGGGCCCGAGCGACCCCTGGCATCACGTTCTTCGAGAACCACATGCTGGTGGACCTGATCACTGACCGGAAATTGCCGGACCACCGGCCGGGTGCCACACCGCTGCGCTGCCATGGCGCCTACATCCTGGATGTGGACCGCGACGAGGTCGAGACCTTCAGCGCCCCCCACACCATCCTGGCCACCGGGGGGGCAGGCAAGGTCTACCTCTACACCACCAACCCGGACACGGCCACGGGCGACGGCATCGCCTCGGCCTGGCGCGCGGGTTGCCGGGTCGGCAACATGGAGTTCATCCAGTTCCACCCGACCTGCCTGTACCACCCGCACGTCAAGAATTTCCTCATCACCGAGGCTGTCCGTGGCGAAGGCGGCCGGCTGCTGCTGCCGCCCCACCTGGGCAGCCACCGCTTCATGCCCGACCACGACCCGCGCGCCGAGCTGGCGCCACGGGACATCGTCGCGCGGGCGATCGACTTCGAGATGAAGAAGCACGGCCTGGACTGCGTCTACCTCGACATCTCGCACCAGAGCCCCGAGTTCATCCGCGAGCACTTTCCCAACATCCTGGCCCGCTGTGCGGAACTGGGCATCGACATCACGAAGGAACCCATTCCCGTGGTGCCAGCGGCGCATTACACCTGCGGCGGCGTGGTCACCGACCTGGAAGGGCGTACCGACCTGTCGGGCCTGTACGCGGTGGGTGAAACCACCTGCACCGGCCTGCACGGGGCCAACCGCCTGGCCAGCAACTCGCTGGTGGAATGCATGGTGTTCGCCAGGGCGGCGGTGGCGGCCATCCGTCAAGCCGAGGTGGCCGAACGCCCGTCCATGCCGCTGTGGGACGAAAGCCGGGTGACCGACGCGGACGAACAGGTGGTCATTTCCCACAACTGGGACGAGTTGCGCCGCTTCATGTGGGATTACGTGGGGATTGTCCGCACCAACAAGCGCCTGGAGCGGGCGGCCCACCGCATCGCCCTGCTGCAGAGCGAAATCCACGAGTTCTACTCGCAGTTCCACGTCACTCGGGATCTTCTGGAGCTGCGCAACCTGGTGCAGGTGGCCGACCTGATCGTGATGTCGGCCATGCTGCGCCGTGAAAGCCGGGGCCTGCATTTCAGCCGCGACTACCCCGACCGCCTGCCCGAGGCCAAGCCCACTGTTCTGGTGCCTCCGGCCCGTTGAATCCGGTGACCGCCCCCTGTCCAACCACATGCATACGCACCGAATTCGTGCTGCCGGCTGCAACTCACCGCTTCTCGCGCTAAAGTAGGGGCATGTCCCAGCTCGCCGAGCCAGCCGTCGCATCCCCTTCCGAGGCCCTCGTTTCGGCCACGGCCAGTGCGGCTGCGGCCAGCTTTGCCGCTCTGTTGGGCAAGCTGGACTACCTGGGTCCGACCGACATCGAACAGATCCGGCAGGCTTACCGGCTGGCCGACGAAGCGCATCTGGGTCAGTTGCGCAAGAACGGTGACCCCTACATTACCCATCCGATCGCGGTCGCCGCGCAATGCGCCGAATGGAAGCTCGACGCCCAGGCCCTGATGGCCGCGCTGATGCACGACGTCATCGAGGACTGCGGCATCACCAAGCTGGACCTGGCGGAGCGCTTCGGGGTCACGGTGGCCGACCTGGTCGATGGTCTGACCAAGCTGGAAAAGCTGGAGTTCGACACCCGAGAGCAGAACCAGGCCGAGAGTTTTCGCAAGATGCTGCTGGCCATGGCCAAGGATGTGCGCGTCATCCTGATCAAGCTGGCCGACCGCACCCACAACATGCGGACCATGAGCGACATGCCCCGCAGCAAGTGGCAGCGCATCAGCAACGAAACCCTGGAGATCTACGCCCCGATCGCCCACCGGCTGGGCCTGAATTTCACCTACCGCGAACTGCAGGACCTGTGCTTCCGCTTCCTGCACCCCTGGCGCTACGAGGTGCTGAGCAAGGCCCTGAACAAATCGCGCACACGCCGCAAGGATCTGATCGCCCGGGTGCAAGGTGAAGTCGAAACCGCGTTCGCACGGCAGGGCATGCAGGTGCGCATCATGGGGCGCGAGAAAACGCTCTATTCCGTCTACCGCAAGATGGACAGCAAGCACCTGTCCTTCTCGCAGGTCACCGACATCTACGGCTTTCGCATCATCGTGCCGGAGCTGACCGACTGCTACACCGGGCTGGGGGTTCTGCACCAGCTGTACAAGCCGGTGCCGGGCAAGTTCCGCGACTATGTGGCCATTCCCAAGCTCAATGGCTACCAGTCGCTGCACACCACGCTGATTGGCCCCGTCGGCACCAACATCGAGTTCCAGTTGCGCACCCATGCCATGGACGTGGTGGCCGAGTCCGGTGTGGCCGCTCACTGGCTGTACAAGGCCAGCGAACCCGGCAGCGACACCTCGCAGCGACTGGGCACCCAGTGGCTGCAATCCTTGCTGGACATCCAGCAGGAAACCCACGACGCCGCCGAGTTCTGGGACCACGTCAAGATCGACCTCTTTCCGGACGCGGTCTACGTGTTCACGCCCAAGAGCAAGATCCTGTCCCTGCCCCGGGGCGCCACCGTCATCGACTTTGCCTACGCCATCCACAGCGGCGTCGGCAACAGCGCGGTGGGCGCCATCGTCAATGGTGAGCAGCGGCCACTGCGCACCGAACTCAACAACGGCGACGTCGTCGAGATCGTCACCAGCGACAAGGCCGAGCCGAATCCGGCCTGGCTGTCCTTTGTCAAGACCGGGCGCGCGCGGTCCAAGCTGCGTCACCACCTCAAGACGGTGGCCCACGAGAAAGCCCTGGAACTGGGTGAGCGCATGCTCACCCAGGCCCTGCGCTCCGAAGGCATTGCAGCACTGCCTGCCCAGGATGGCGAGGACAAGGCCACCTGGGAAAAACTGTTGCGCTTCTCCGGCAACCGGACCCGCGAGGAACTGCTGTCCGACATCGGCATGGGCAAGCGCATCGCCAGCATGGTGGGCAAGAAGTTGGCTGTCCTGCTGGCCGAAGCCGGACACAAACCCGACGCCTTGCTGATCAGCCGGGAACGTTACGCCAGCGGACAGGACGAAACCGTCAGCCAGGGCGTTGTCAGCCTGGACGGCAGCGAAGGTGCCTCGGTGCAGTATGCGCCCTGCTGCCGCCCCATTCCCGGCGATCGCATCGTGGGCTACCTGGGCCGTGGCGAGGGCCTAGTGGTCCACGTCGAGGACTGCCCTACCGGCAAACGCCTCTTGGCCCGTGACAGCGAGCGCTTCCTGCCGGTTGAGTGGGCCGACGAACCGGTGCGCGCCTTCGACGCGACGCTGGTCGTGACGGTCACCAATGGAAAGGGCGTGCTGGCGCGCGTCGCCTCGGCCATTGCCCAGGCCGAGTCGGACATCACCCATGTGGACATGGGAGATGAACCGGCACAAACGGCCACCGACATCCGGTTCACGGTCTCGGTCCGTGACCGCCAGCACCTGGCGGCGGTGCTGCGCAGCCTCAAACGCACGACATCGGTCGTCCGGGCCCAGCGCTACAAACCGCCCACCAAGACCTGAGCCTGGCGGCTGCCCCGTCAGGGTGCCGGGTACTCGACCGCCAGCACTTCCAGTTCCTGAACCCCGCCGGGAAGCGCCAGCTTGACCACGTCGCCCACCTTGCTCTTGATCAGGGCTCGGGCCACCGGGGAAATCCAGCTGATCTGGCCCTGGCTGCTGTCGGCTTCGTCGATCCCCATGATGCGCACCGTCGTCTCTTCGCCATCCGAATCCGCGTAGGTGACGGTGGCGCCGAAGAAGACCTGATCGCCGCCATGATGGATGGACGGATCCACCACCTCAGCGATTTCCAGACGCTTGGTCAGGAAGCGGATGCGCCGGTCGATCTCGCGCAGTCGCTTCTTGCCATAAAGGTAGTCACCGTTCTCGGAACGGTCGCCGTTGCTGGCCGCCCAATGCACCACGTCGACGATCCTGGGGCGCTCTTCGTCGATGAGTTGCATCAGCTCGGCGCGCAAGCGGTCGTAACCGGCGCGTGTGATGTAGTTCTTGCCGCCCGGGGCAACCACCACTGCCGGACTGTCCTCATCGTCGTCCTCGTGGTCGGACTCACGGGTAAATGCCTTGCTCATGTGATGCCATCCGCTGAAGGGATACACGAACGAAACGGATTCGCCAAAGAAAAAAGCCTGCAGCGTTGGCTGCAGGCTTTTTATTTGGCGCGGCTGGCAGGATTCGAACCCACGACCCCTTGGTTCGTAGCCAAGTACTCTATCCAACTGAGCTACAGCCGCTGAAGCATGAAGTATAGCATGGTTTTTTGGCGCTTGACCAGCCCCCTGATTTTCTTGGGCAACAGTGCTGGATTGCCTACACTGCGCGCCAGGGGGAAGATGACATGAACGCATCCTGTCGACATGGCTTTCTGTGGCTCATGGCCGCCCTGCTGGTATCGACCACCTTGTCGGCACACGCTCAAGGCCCCTCGCTGCGCGAGCGGCTGGCCGCCCGCCAGAAGGCACCCGACATGCCTGAACTGCAGAGCGTGGTGCTGTCGCATCAGGGGCTGGAGCGACGTTACCTGCTGCACGTCCCTCGCTCGTTGAACCCGGCAAGACCAGCACCGCTGATCCTGGCCTTTCACGGCGGTGGCGGACACGCCGAGTTCATGGCGGATGATGCCCGCTACGGTCTGCGCTCGCTGGCCGATCGCGAAGGCGTGGTGGTGGCCTTCCCCAACGGCTACAGCCGATGGCCTGGGGACAAGCTGGCCACCTGGAATGCCGGCCATTGCTGTGGCGACGCCCGCGACAAGGCGATCGACGACGTGGCCTTCGCGCGTGCGGTGGTGGCAGACATCGGTTCACGCACGGCCATCGATCCGGACAGGGTGTACGCCACCGGCATGTCCAACGGCGGCATGATGGCCTACCGCCTGGCATGCGAAGCCGCCGATGTGTTCCGCGCCGTCGCTGCGGTGGCCGGCACGGACGCGACCCTGGCCTGTCAGCCTGCCCGGCCGGTCAGCGTGCTGCACATCCATGCCCGGGACGACACCCATGTGCTCTACCAGGGTGGCGCAGGGGAAGGGGCGTTTCGTGACCGCTCCAAGGTGATGGACTTTGTCTCGGTCCCCGAGACCGTGGAACGCTGGATCGTGCGCAACCGTTGCACCGGGGCACCCCGTCCGGTCTTGCAGCGCGACGGCGCACGATGCGAAGTGACCGAATCCTGTGACGGTCGTGCACGTGTCCAGCTGTGCGTCACGGAGACGGGAGGACATTCCTGGCCCGGAGCCAGCGTCGTGCGACGTGGCAAGGAGCCCGCCAGCCAGGCACTGGACGCCAGTCGGGTGATCTGGGAATTCTTCAGCCAAGCCCCCTCGCGTTGAGGAGCCTGCGATGATGGGTTGGTAGGGCGTGCTGGGCTCGAACCAGCGACCAAGGGATTATGAGTCCCCTGCTCTGACCAACTGAGCTAACGCCCCACCGAACCCGCTATTGTAGGACGGGCAACGGCCTCACTTGCCGTGGCTCAAGGCGTTGGTCACCAGCTTGGCGGTCACGTCGACGATCTGGATCATCCGGTCGTAGGGCATGCGCTGGGGGCCGATCACCCCCAGTGTGCCGACCACCTGCCCGTCCACCTCGTACGGTGCAGTCACGACCGACAGGTCCTCGAAAGGCACCACCTGGCTTTCACCACCAATATAGATGCGCACCCCGTCGGCCTGGGCCGACACGTCCAGCAGGCGCGCCAGCTGGGTCTTCTGCTCGAACAGGTCGAACATGCGGCGCAGGTTGTCCATGTCGCTGGAAAACTCGCTGACCGACAGCAGGTTGCGTTCACCGGCCACCACCACCTTGTCCTGCTCGGCGCCGGCCTCGCTGCCGATGTCCACCGCCACCTTCATCAGCTCGGCGATCTCGCTGCGCAGGGCTTCCAGTTCCGATTTCAGTCGCTCACGCACCGACTCCATGGCCAGGCCGGAGTAGTGGGCGTTGAAGAAATTTGCGGCTTCCTGCAGCTGGGACTGCGTCAGCTGGGTCTGGGTGTGGATCACGCGGTTCTGCACATCTCCGTCGGGCGAGACCAGGATCACCAGCACCCGCCGGTCGGACAGGCTGAGAAACTCGATGTGACGGAACACGGTCGCCCGCCGGGGAGCCATCACCACGCCCACAAAATGGGACAGGTTGGACAGCATCTGGGCCGCGTGGCTGATCACCCGCTGTGGCTGGGCACTTTCCAGGGCCGGTGCCGTCAGCTCACCCATGCCGGCCAACTCCTCGCGCCGCACCGTGAGCATGGTGTCCACAAACAGGCGGTAGCCCCGCGCGGTCGGAATGCGGCCTGCCGATGTGTGGGGACTGGCGATCAGACCCAGTTCCTCCAGATCACTCATGACGTTGCGGATCGTCGCCGGCGACAGCTCCAGACCCGTTGCCTTGGCCAGCGTGCGCGACCCCACCGGCTGTCCGTCGGCGATGTAACGCTCGACCAGCGCTTTGAGCAACAGTTTGGAACGGTCATCCATCATGGTTCATCCATTTTACGGAGGATGGTCGGCCCTTGCCTGCAGCCCCGGCAAGGGCTTGCCTGCAGCAAGGCCCTGCCTGCCTATGCTGTAATCCGCGCATGATCCAGTCCTCCGTTCCGCAAGGCGCCACGCTTCGGCCGCGCACACTGCGCTTTGCGCATGTGGCCATCATCGGCAAATACCAGGCGCCGGGCTCCAGGCACGCGGTGGAAGAGATCGCGCACTTTCTGCACGACGAAGGCTGCGATGTCTCCCTGGAAAAGGACACCGCCCTGAACACGGGTCTGAGCCAGTATGCCGCGCTGGACGTGCCGGCCATCGGTCGCGACTGCAACCTGGCCCTGGTCGTGGGGGGCGACGGCACGATGCTGGGCATCGGCCGACAGCTGGCCCGCTATGGCGTCCCGCTGATCGGCATCAACCAGGGGCGCCTGGGCTTCATCACCGACCTCCCGTTCGAGGATTTCCGGCAGCGGCTGGGACCCATGCTGCGCGGCGAGTACGAAGAGGACGCCCGATCGTTGATGGCCGCCAGTGTCTGGCGTGACGGCCGCTGCGTGTTCGAGGCCACCGCCCTCAACGATGTGGTCGTCAACCGCAGCGGTGTGGCCAGCATGATCGAACTGCGGGTCGAGGTGGACGGCCACTTCGTGGCCAACCAGCGGGCCGACGGCCTGATCATCGCGACCCCCACCGGTTCCACCGCATATGCGCTGTCGGCCGGCGGACCCATGTTGCACCCCGCCATCGATGGCTGGGTGATGGTGCCGATTGCCCCCCACACGCTGTCCAACCGGCCGGTGGTGCTGTCCTCGCACAGCGAGATCGCCGTCGAGATCGTGGCGGGCAAGGACGCCAGCGCCAATTTCGACATGCAGACGCTCACCAGCCTGATGCACGGTGACCGCATCGTGGTCCGGCGCTCCCCCCATTCGCTGCGGCTGCTGCACCCGGTGGGCTGGAGCTATTTCGACACCCTGCGCATGAAACTCCACTGGAACGAAGGCGCCTGATTTCCGGGCCACAATACACGGCATCCGACCCTTTCCTGTCCGATACGCCGTCCTTCCGACCACCATGAGCCTTCGCCGTATTGCCCTGCGAGACTTTGTCATCGTTCCCGAGCTCGAGCTCGACGTGGGTCCCGGGTTCAGTGTCCTGACCGGGGAAACCGGCGCCGGCAAATCCATCCTGATTGACGCCCTGCAACTCGCGTTGGGCGCCAGGGCTGAGGCCGGTGTGGTGCGCGAGGGTGCTGCCCGTTGCGAAATCAGCGCGGAGTTCGACACGCCGGCTGCCATCCGCAGCTGGCTGGACGATCAGGGCTTTGCCGGAGAGGACACGCTGCTGCTGCGGCGCACCGTCGACAGCGAAGGTCGCAGCCGGGGCTGGATCAACGGCAGCGCTGCCACGATGGCCCAGCTCAAGGCCCTGGCCGACCATCTGGTCGACATTCATGGCCAGCACGCCTGGCAGAGCCTGACGCGCGCCGACGCGGTGCGCCAGTTGCTGGACGCCTACGCGGGTGTGGACACCGCACCGGCCCTTCGTCTCTGGAACGCGTGGCGGCTGGAGCGTCGGCGACTGGACGAGGCCACCGAACGCCAGGCCAGTCTGCAGCAGGAAAGCGAGCGGCTGTCCTGGCAGATCGGTGAACTGGACAAGCTGGCGCCGGGGGAAGACGAGTGGGATGAACTGAACGCCCGCCACAGCCGCCTGGCCAACGCCCAGGCGCTGCAGGAAGCTGCGCAGACGGCCATTCACGCCCTGGATGAAGGCGAAGAAAACGCGGCCGGCATGATTCACCGCGCCCTGCAGGCCTTGCAGGCCCAGGCCGCGATCGAGCCCGCCTTTTCGTCGCCAGTCGAAGCGCTGGAAGCGGCTCTGGCCCAGGTCCAGGACACGGTCCACAGCCTTCACCAGTACGGGCGCCACGGCGATCTGGACCCTTCCGACCTTCAGGCGCTGGACGAGCGCCTGTCGCAGTGGCTGTCGCTGTCCCGGCGTTTCCGTCGCCCCCCCGAGGAACTGCCCGCACTCCTGGCGCAATGGAAAGCCGAACTGGCGCGACTCGACGAAGCCCTCGATCTGGACGCTTTGCAGGCCAGCGAGCGGCGAGCGTTCAAGGCCTTCGATACGGAATGCCGGCGCATCGGCAAGCAGCGCGCCGACAGCGCCCCGCGCCTGGCCAAGGCCGTGACCGCGGCCATGCAGGAGCTGGGTATGCAGGGCGGGCTGTTCGAGGTGGCACTCAACCGGCTGGACGAGCCTCAGGCCCATGGCTGGGAACAGGTCGAGTTCCTGGTGGCCGGTCATGCCGGGGTCACGCCACGCCCGGTAGGCAAGGTAGCCTCGGGTGGCGAACTCTCGCGCATCGCCCTGGCCATCTCGGTGGTGACCAGCCAGCTGGGGCAGGCACCTACCCTGATCTTCGACGAAGTGGATTCCGGCATCGGTGGTGCGGTGGCCCACACGGTCGGTCGCCTGTTGAGCCAGCTGGGACAGGACCGCCAGGTGCTGGCCGTCACGCACCTGGCCCAGGTGGCTGCCAGTGCGCACCACCACCTGCTGGTGAGCAAACGCCTGAGTGGCAGCCAGACCGAAAGCGGTGTGACCATCATCGATGCCGAATCGCGTGTGCGCGAGCTCGCCCGAATGCTCGGCGGCAATGACCGGTCTGAAGCCTCACTGGCCCATGCCCGCGAACTGCTGGGAGCCTGACGTGACCCGGACCATGGATGCGCCCCCCATTGAGCTCGTGCTGATCACAGGCATGTCCGGCTCGGGCAAGTCGGTGGCCCTGACCGCGCTGGAGGACCTGGGGTTCTATTGCGTGGACAACCTGCCGCCCGAACTGCTCGATGCGTTCATTGCCCTGGAGCAAAGCCACCGCGCCGAACGGGTGGCGATCGCCATGGACGTGCGAAGCGCCCGATCGCTGCCCGGGCTGCCCGCCCGTCTCGATGCGCTGCGGCATCACCCGGGACGTCCGGTGCACCTGACCACCCTGTTTCTGGACGCCGCCACCGACGCCCTGGTCAGGCGTTTTTCGGAGACCCGTCGCCGCCACCCGCTCTCGCTCAAGCAGTCCGACGACCAGCGGCGCGCACTGACCGAAGCGATCGAGCATGAGCGCGAGCTGCTGGCCGAGCTGCGTGAGCACGCCCTGGTGCTGGACACCAGCATCATCCGGCCCGCCCAGTTGCGCAGCCACATCAAGGAGCTGCTCGGCACCACCAGTTCGCCGCTGACGCTGGTGTTCGAGTCCTTCGCGTTCAAACGGGGCATCCCCACCGATGCGGACTTCGTCTTCGATGTGCGGATGCTGCCCAATCCCCACTACGACCCGCAACTGCGCCCGCTGACGGGCCGGGACGCCCCGGTGGCCGACTACCTGGCCAGCCAAGCCGGTGTGGCGCGCATGGCCGATCACATCACCGGCTTTCTTGAGCACTGGTTGCCGCAGATGCTCGAAGACCACCGCAGCTATGTGACCGTGGCGATCGGCTGCACCGGTGGTCAGCACCGCTCGGTCTACCTCAGTGAGCTGCTGGCCAAACGGTTTGCCGCCGATTGGACCACCCGCATCCGGCACCGGGAAATCGAGGCCTGGCCCACACCACCCTCCCGCTCCGCCGAAGGCAGCGCCACGGCCTGAGCGCCACCCCCCTCAGAAGCCGGCCAGCAGCTCCCGAACGGGTGTGGGCATGCCCACCTCAGCGAGCCGGGACAGGGGCAACCATTGGCCGGGGCCACCAGGCTGCCAGTCGCCGCTGACCGCCACCGACAGGGGGTGGAGCCGAAGTTCACGGTGGGTGAGTGCATGGCCCCTCACCGGCAGCACCGTGGCTGCGTCCAGTCCACCGGGCACCTGCTGGGCAGCATCCGACTCGGATGCGAACACGGGCAGGCAGTGGAGTCCAGCCCAGATGCCCGGCGCAGGCCGCCTCTCCAGCCAAACCTCGGCCCCGTCCGATCCCTCTCGCAGCAGCGCCAGCAACCACCAGCTTTCGTGTCGCCGGACTGCGCGCTGCGACTTCACGGGAAAGCGCGCGGGATCCCCCTGGAGGCGCCCCCGGCAGAGCCCGGACATGGGGCACACCACACAGGCGGGTTTGCTGCGGGTGCACACGGTGGCCCCCAGATCCATCAGACCCTGCGTGTAAGCCTGCATGTCGGCCAGCGAGGGGGCAAGCGGCGCCAGCTGCTGCGCCGCCTCCCACAGGGACGCCTGCCCGGCCGCCTGGGCCAGATCACCCTCGTAGGCCAGCAACCGGGACAGCACCCGACGGACATTGCCATCGGCGATCGACACGCGCTCGCCGTGACAGAAGGCGGCAATGGCCGCCGCTGTCGAGGCGCCGATGCCTGGCAACTTCTGCAACTCCTGCCAGCTGAAGGGAAACACCCCGCCGTATTCGCTGACCACCATCTGGGCACAGCGATGCAGGTTGCGCGCGCGGCTGTAGTAGCCCAGCCCACTCCACAGCGCCATGACCTCGTCCGTGCTCGCAGCGGCCAACGCCTGCACGGTGTCAAACCGTGCCAGGAAGCGCGGGTAGTACGACAGCACCGTCGACACCTGGGTCTGCTGCAACATGATTTCGGACAGCCAGACCCGGTAAGGATCGCGGGTGCCCTGCCACGGCAACCCATGCCGGCCGCAACGGCGTTGCCAGTCGATCAGCGCCGGCGCGAAGGCCTCAACAATGTCGGCAGGCACCGCCAGCGACAGCGCCGGCGACCTCGGCGCACTCATGCGGTGACGGCCGCCGGCTTCTGGACACCGTCTCCCGCCACCAGCGCGCTGGTGAGTTCGGCCAGCTTGGCATCGAGCAGCAGCAACTCGCCCTGCTGCTTCTGCAGTTCCCGGATGCGCTCATCCAGACCGCCAGCGGCCTGCTGGATGCGGGAGACCGCCTCAATCCGGCGGGCAAAGTTGCGCCGCCGCTCACGCAACTGGGCATCCAGCTGGGAGGCCGCAGACTTGTTCCACAACTCCACCTCGTTGACCGCCGAGTCGTAGACCACGCGCAGGCGGCTCATCAGCGCCCTGGCCAGACGCTCGCCAAACTCGGGCTGCGCCAGCCTCAAGGCATTGCCCAGACTCAGGTACTGCAGGTGGCTCTTCTCGATCTGATCCAGATCCCGGGCACAGCTCTCCAACTGCGGCGCGGCAGGCGGCTGCAGGGAGAAACCGTACTCCGCATTGAGATTGCGGAAGCTGCCTTCCAGCATGGACTGGATTTCGCCCACCAGCCGGACCGCACTGCCCAGATCAGCCCGCAAGCGGTCGAAGGTCTCGCTGTACGCCCTGCGAACGCCCAGCTTGATGCCCGGCTGCTTGAGCGCCTTGGCCAGCGCACTGACTTCCTTCTTCAGGTGGGAACTGCTGAGCAGGGCAAACAGTTCGCGCAGCAGACGCAGATGCACCGAGCGGACCGCCTGGATCTTGGCGCCGCTGGCGTCGAAATCGGCCTGTTCCTGCTCGATGCGCAGCCGCATCTGCTTGATGACGCCGGCATTCTTGCCACGCAGGCCGTCCAGCTCCTGCATCTGCTCGACGATGTCACGGGTGCGGGTTCGCACCAGTCGCCCGGTATCCTGCCGCAGGGCCTCGATGCCCTTGCTCACGGCGGACTGCAGGATCTGGCGGCGCTGGCCGATCAGGCCCACACCCAGCGCCTTTTCCAGCTCGGCCAGCCGGCTGGCCTTGAGCAGCTCGTCGTCCCGGTTGACCTTGGCCAGCAGGCCCTTCTGGGCCGAGACCGCCAGCACCTGCGTCGGCGAGATACCGAGCACGTCGGCCGAATCGCTGCGCTGGGAGGCGATCTGCAACTGAACCTGTTCGGGCGAGCTGAGCTCGTCCCACATGGTGTCGATCTTGTTGAGCACCACCAGCCGCGATTCGGGCGTGTTGCCCAGGGCACTGAGGTGCTGGCGCCAGATGGTCAGGTCCGACTTGGTCACGCCGGTGTCGGCCGCCAGGATGAACACCACGGCATGCGCCTGGGGCAAGAGGCTCACCGTCAACTCGGGCTCGGCGCCGATCGCATTCAGGCCGGGGGTATCCAGAATCACCAGGCCCTGCTTGAGCAGGGGGTGCGCCATGTTGATGAGCGCATGGCGCCATTTGGGCACCTCGACCAGGCCGTCGGCCCCCAGCGGCGGGTTGTCATCGGGCAACTCGTCGTTCCAGAACCCGAGGGCACGCGCCTCGTCCTGGGTGACACGCCGGACCTCGGCCACTTTCTGGATGGCCTTGGCCAACTGCTTGGGATCGTTGACGTCCAGATCGACCCGCTCCCACTTGCCTGGCGCATTGCGCCAGTCCAGCAGGGATTGCGGTTGCAGGCGGGTTTCGATGGGAAGCAGGCGGATGCAGGGAGGCACCTCGGCGTCGTAGCCCAGCTCGGTCGGACACATGGTGGTGCGCCCTGCACTGGCCGGCATGATCCGGCGCCCGTAGCCGGCAAAGAACACCGCGTTGATCAGTTCCGACTTGCCGCGCGAGAACTCGGCCACGAACGCCACCATGATCCGGTCATCCTTGACCTGGGCATGCAACTGGTCAAGACGCTCGCGGATGGCCGGATCCATCAGGTCGTGGTCATTGAGCCACTCGGCCAGCAGCTTCAGGCGCAGCGCAAACTGCTTGCGCCAGGTGCCGTGTTCGTCCAGTTCCTGATTGAATGTCATGGGGTCTCTTTTCCTCTGCCAGTCAATATAGCATCGCGTCCATGCAAGGCCCTTGCGGTCAACGCTCTCACGGCTTCTGGCAGCTCGGGCAGTAGTAGGTCGACCGCTGCCCCTGACGTATCTGGCGGATGGCGGTGCCGCAGACGCGGCAGGGCTGCCCAACCCGGCCGTACACCATGGCATCGAGCTGGAAGTAGCCACTTTGCCCCTCGGCACTGCTGAAATCGCGCAGGGTGCTGCCGCCCAGCGCCAGCGCGCGCTGCAGCACCGCCACGATGGCGGCATGCAGCTTGCGGGCGCGCGGCAGGCTGATGCGATCAGCCCGGGTCGTCGGCCGGATGCCTGCCGCAAACAAGGCTTCGCTGGCGTAGATATTGCCCACCCCCACCACCACGTCACCCGCCAACAGAACCTGCTTGATGGGGCTGCGGCGGCGCTTGAGCGCCTGATGAAAGCTCACCGGGTCGAATCCGGCCTCCAGCGGCTCGACGCCCAGGCCGCCCAGCAGCTTGCTCACCACGCCGTCCTGCAGGGAAGTGGCGTAGATGACCGCTCCGAAACGGCGCGGGTCATGCAGCCGCAGGGTGCCGCGGCTGGTGACGATATTCAGATGGTCATGAGGCCCGGAGGGCGGCAACCCCTCACCGAACTGCAAACTGCCCGACATGCCCAAGTGCAGCAGCAGAAAACCCTGGTCCAACTCCAGGATGAGGTATTTGCCCCGCCGGCCCACACCCAGCACCTGCCGGCCGGCCAGATCGACGGGATTGCAGCCCAGGGGCCATCGCAGCGGCTTTCCCAGACTGACGGATGCCACCGAAGCACCGGCGATCCGGCTGGCAAAACTGCGGCGGGTGACTTCGACTTCGGGGAGTTCGGGCATGCGATCGTTGGAACGGTGGGAACGTCGGTCATTGGCCCGGATCACAGAGGACACAGACCCCTTCCATTATGATGAAACGATGACCACCCAGTGCCATCCGGGCCTTCAGCCCCACCTCTCCAGAACACGGCCCCTGCTGAGGCTGTCGACCCTGATGCTGGCACTGGCTGCCGCTGTCGCGCCCGCGCTGTCCCAGGAAGCCACCACACCCACCGCCGACGGGGTGCGCAACTCCCGCTTGGACGCACCCTTGTTCTACCAGTTGCTGCTGGGCGAACTGAATGCCCGGAACGGGGACCCGGGCGCGGCCTACTCGCTGATCCTGGATGCCGCCAGGCGCGAGCGTGATGCCGGCCTCTACCGTCGAGCCGTCGAAATTGCCCTGCAAGGCCGTTCTGGCGACTCGGCCCTGGTCGCGGCCAGAGCCTGGGCACAAGCCATGCCGGAGTCCGGGGAAGCCGACCGTTTCGTCCTGCAGATCCTCCTGGCGCTCAACCGTCCGGGGGAAACCGCCCCGACGCTGCGCGCCATCGTCGAGCGCGCACCTGCGACCGAACGGGTGGACACCATCAATGCCATTCCGCAGACCTTTGCCCGGGTGACGGACAAGGCGGCGGCACTGCAGGAGGTTCGCAAGGCGCTGGCCAGCCATCTGTCGCGGGCGGACACCGGACCGGCCGCCTGGACGACGGTCGGCCGGATGGAGCTGGCAGCCAATCTGACCGGCGATGCGCTGAAGTCGGCTGCACAAGGCCTGCAACTGGACCCGGCCTCGCCTTATCCTGCCCTCTTGGCCATTGAACTGGTCGAACGCGGCCAGGGCGAGGCCGAGGTGCTGGTGCGCCGCCACCTGGCCGACGCGAGGACACCCGCCGACTCACCGGTTCCCCTGGCCTACGCCCGTCTGCTGCTGGACCTGCAACGGTCTGCCGACGCCCGCACCCTGCTGGACAAGCTGACCCGCGAACAACCGGATCTGGCCGAGCCCTGGCTGTTGCTGGGCACCGTGCAGGCCCAGGACAACCCACCGCAAGCGGCCGAAGCGTCTCTGCAGCGCTACCTGTCGCTGGCGCGCGCGTCGGGTGACGAACGCCTTTTGCGAGGCGCCACCCAGGCCTATCTGCTGCTGGCCCAGGTGGCGGAAAAGCGCGGCGATTTCCAGGGCGCCACCGCCTGGCTGGACCGGATCGAGAACGGCAACGACATCATGGCGGCGCAGATGCGACGGGCCTCCCTGCTGGCCCGGCAGGGGCGCCTGGATGAAGCACGCGCGCTGCTGCGCGCCCACCCCGAGCGGCGCCCCGAAGATGCACGGGTGAAACTGGTGGCCGAGGCGCAGTTGCTGCGAGATGCCAAGGCCTGGCAGCAGGCCTACGAGGTTTACGCCCAGGCCGTGGCGCGATTCCCCGAGGAAACCGACCTCCTCTATGACCAGGCCATGGTGGCCGAGAAGGCCGGGCGTCTGGACGACATGGAGCGGCTGCTGCGCGAACTGATCGCCAAGCGCCCCGACAACCACCACGCGTACAACGCCCTGGGCTATGCGCTGGCCGACCGGAACATCCGCCTGGCGGAGGCCAAGGCCCTGATCGAAAAGGCCGTCGCCATGGCGCCCGACGACGCCTACATCCAGGACAGCCTCGGCTGGGTGGAGTTTCGCCTGGGCAATCTGCCCCGCGCCCGGGAGATCCTGCAGGCGGCCTACCGCAAGAAACCCGACGCCGAAATTGCCGCTCACCTGGGCGAGGTGCTTTGGCTCTCCGGTCAGAAGGAAGAGGCGCTTCGCGTCTGGCGCGAAGGCCTGCTTCAAGGCAGCGACAACGAAACCCTGCAATCGACCCTGCAGCGGTTTCAGGTCAAACCGTGACGACTGGGCCCACGAGGCGGACGGGACGCATCGGCCCATCCCGTCGCATTTTGCTGTCTGCCGCCCTGATGACGGCCCTGGCGGGCTGTGCGAGCCCCAGGGCGACACGCACCGCCGGCAGCCAGAAGACATGGTCAGGCCGGCTGGCCCTGCAGGTGGACGGTGACCCGCCGCAGTCCTTTCATGCCGGCTTCGAACTGACCGGACAGCCCGCCGAGGGTGAGCTGCGCCTCACGTCCCCCCTGGGTACCCTTCTGGCGCTGGTGCAATGGTCTGCCGAAGGGGCCACCCTGACGCAAGGGAGCCAGGTCACGCGGCACGCCAGCGTCGAGGATCTGGTCACCACGCTGGGCGGGGCGCCGCTTCCGGTCAAAGCCCTGTTTGACTGGCTGCAGGACCAGCCCGCCGATGTGCCGGGATGGTCGGCCGATCTGTCGCGGCTGTCCGAAGGGCGCATCGTGGCCCAGCGCCAGTCACCCGCCCCCCTTGCCAACCTGCGCATCATTCTGGATCCATGACCCCTGTTCAATCGGGCGGCGCCCTCCCGCGACTGATGGGGCTGCCTGCGCCCGCCAAACTCAACCTCTTCCTGCACATCACCGGCCGTCGGGCCGATGGCTATCACTTGCTGCAATCGGTGTTCATGCTTATCGACTGGCAGGACACCATCGATCTGGACCTGCGCCAGGACGGGCAGATCACCCGCGAGGATCTGGGTAGCCCCACGCCACTTCCCGAGCGCGACCTGTGCGTGCGGGCTGCAGAGGCCCTGCGCGAGGCCACCGGCTGCACCCTGGGAGCGCACATCCGCCTGCACAAGCGCATTCCAGCCGAAGCCGGCATGGGCGGAGGCTCATCCGATGCGGCCACCTGCCTGATCGGCCTGAACCGTCTCTGGCAGTTGGGTCTGGATCGCCAGGCCCTGGCCAGCATTGGCCTGCAACTGGGTGCCGATGTGCCTTTTTTCATCCACGGACGCACCGCCTGGGTGGAGGGCGTCGGCGAGATCATCACGCCCGTGCGCTTGCCCCCTTCCCGGTTTGTGGTGGTCAAGCCCCCCACCGGTGCATCGACCCAGCAAATTTTTGCGTCGCCAGATTTGAAACGGGACACAAAAACTGCTACAATGCTGAGCTTTGCTGCTGATGACAACGGTTCAGAAGCTGGCGCCAAGTTGGAGAGTTTTCTGAATCTTCAGAAACTGCTGACCGAAACGCACAACGATCTGCAGCCGGTGGCCCAAAGCCTCTGTCCGGAAGTTTCGCAATGCATCAACTGGCTAAACAGTCAAGGGTTGCAAGGCAGGATGACCGGATCGGGAACGGCGGTGTTTGCTCACCAACCCGACCTGAAGGCGCTGGGCAGCCATCCTGAGGGATGGCGGGTTCAGACATGCAGCAACATGGATGTGCATCCATTGGCCCATTGGCACACAGGTTAGAATACCAGTGCTGCACAGTTGGTCCAGTTGATGGGCAACCAGCGACAATTTCGGTGGACGCCAAGGAAATTCCAAGTCGTCAACCTGCGTAGGGGAGTCGCCAAGTTGGTTAAGGCACCGGATTTTGATTCCGGCATGCGAGGGTTCGAGTCCTTCCTCCCCTGCCAAACCTTTTGATACCGCAGAGACAGGCCGCCTGACAGTACGTTGCGCGGCCTCTTTTTTCGTTGATGCCGCTGGGGACGCCATGCAAGCTGGAAACACCGCCCAAGTTCAGTCGCCGGACTTCATGATCTTCACCGGCAACGCCAATCCGGTGCTGGCGTCCGAGATTGCCCTCCACCTGAACACCCAGCTGGGTGCGGCCAACGTGGGGCGCTTCTCTGACGGCGAAGTCACGGTCGAGATCACGCAGAACGTGCGTGCCCGCCATGTGTTCGTGATTCAGTCGACCTGCGCGCCGACCAACGACAACCTGATGGAACTGCTCATCATGGTCGACGCGCTCAAACGCGCCTCGGCCGAGCGCATTTCCGCGGTCATCCCCTACTTCGGTTACGCGCGTCAGGACCGCCGTCCGCGTTCGAGCCGCGTGCCGATCTCGGCCAAAGTGGTGGCCAACATGCTGCAGACCGTGGGTGTCGACCGCGTGCTGACCATGGACCTGCACGCCGACCAGATCCAGGGCTTCTTCGACATCCCGGTGGACAACATCTACGCGTCGCCTGTGTTGCTGGGTGACCTTCGAGCCAAGAACTACCCTGACCTGCTGGTGGTGTCGCCCGACGTGGGCGGCGTGGTGCGCGCCCGTGCCCTGGCAAAGCAGCTGGGCTGCGACATGGCGATCATCGACAAGCGCCGGCCCAAGGCCAACGTCTCCGAAGTGATGCACGTGATCGGCGATATCGAAGGCCGCAACTGCGTGATCATGGACGACATGATCGATACCGCCGGTACGCTGGTCAAGGCCGCCGAGGTCCTGAAGGAGCGCGGCGCCAAGAACGTGTATGCCTACTGCACCCACCCCATCTTCTCGGGTCCGGCCATCGACCGGATTGCCAAGGGCTCGGCCCTGGACGAGGTGGTGGTGACCAACACCATTCCGCTGTCCCAGGCCGCGCAGGCCTGCAGCAAGATCCGCCAGCTCTCCGTGGCGCCGCTGATGGCCGAGACCATTGCGCGCATTGCCTCGGGCGAGTCGGTCATGAGTTTGTTCGCCGACCAGGACAACCTGTTCTGAGGCAGCAAGAAGCCGGCCGCCACCGTGGCGGCCATTTTGAAACAGAGGCGTTCTGGTCGCGGAACCCCTCAACTGGAGTCAGACATGCAATTCGTCGCTTTTGAGCGTACCAAGCAGGGCACGGGTGCGAGCCGCCGCCTGCGCAACACCGGTCGTGCGCCCGGTATCGTTTTCGGTGGCAGCACCGCCCCCGCCACGATCGAAGTCGATCACAACGCCCTGTGGCACGCCCTGAAAAAGGAAGCCTTCCACGCCTCCATCCTCGACATGGAGCTCAATGGCAAGGTCGAGAAGGTGCTGCTGCGTGACGTGCAGTACCACCCGTTCAAGCCCCTGGTCCTGCACGTGGACTTCCAGCGCGTGGACGAGAAGACCCGCCTGCACAAAAAGGTGCCCCTGCACTTCGTGGGTGCCGAGAACTCGCCGGCCGTCAAGAACGACAAGTGCCTGGTGAATCACGTCGTCACCGAAATCGAGATCGAATGCCTGGCCATGCAGCTGCCCGAGTTCATCGAGGTGGATCTGTCCAAGGTCGAGAAGGGTGCCACCATCCACACGGGTGACCTGAAGCTGCCCAAGGACGTCAAGCTGGTGACCCACGGCCGCAAGGACATCACCATCGCCACGGTGGTGGAGCCGGTCGAGGAAGTCATCGCTGCGCCGGTGGCCGCCGCCGCCGACGACAAGAAGGGCAAGAAGAAGAAGTGATTCTTCCCGGACGCCAACCTGTCCGGACTGTCCTGGGGCCCGCTCTGCGGGCCCTTTTTCTTGGGTCCCCCCCCGATAATCCGACACCATGATCCGACTGATAGCCGGCCTGGGCAACCCGGGCCCCGACTACGAACAGACCCGACACAACGCCGGCTTCTGGTGGGTGGACGAAGCCGCACGCCAGCTGGGCGTGTCGCTGCAGATGGAGCGCGGTCACTTCGGTCTGCTGGCCAGGGCCAACGTGCGCGGGCAGAGCGTCTGGCTGGTGGAGCCGCAGACCTACATGAACCGCTCGGGCCAGGCCGTGGCCTCGGTGGCGCGTTTCTTCAAGATTGCCCCGGAGGAGGTGCTGGTTGTCCACGACGAACTGGATCTGCCGCCCGGCGAAGCCAAGCTCAAGAAAGGCGGAGGCCATGCTGGCCACAACGGACTGCGCGACATCCACGCCCAGCTGGGCAGTCCGGAGTACTGGCGCTTGCGCCTGGGCATCGGTCACCCCGGCAACAAGGCCGAAGTGGCCAACTGGGTCCTCAAGAAACCCTCGCCGGACGACCGGATCGCGATTGCACAGGCCATGGACCGCAGCCTCAAGGCGCTGGGCCACCTGATTGACGGCGAGATGGACAAGGCGACTGCCCTGATTCACACCAGCAAGCCACCCCGTCCAAAACCGCCGCGGCCGCCCAAGACCCCGGCGGCGACGGGTCAAGCGGCAGAGGGTGGCGCCGTGGCAGGCCCTGCGGACGCCAGCGACTGACCGGCCTGCTGCAAGCGCTGGTACTTCTGCCACAGCGTCTCGCGGTTTTCCACGTGCTGCGGATCGACCGGGATGCACTCCACCGGACACACCTGCACGCACTGAGGTTCATCGAAGTGGCCCACGCACTCGGTGCAACGGTTCGGGTCGATCTGGTAGTACTCCTCACCCATCGAGATGGCCTGGTTGGGGCACTCGGGCTCGCAGACATCGCAGTTGATGCACTCGGCGGTGATCATCAGGGCCATGGTGAATCCCTCAAGCCTGCAAGGGAGGCGTGCGCAGGCGATCGGCCACGGAGGGACTGACCATCTGGGACACATCGCCACCGAGCTTCGCAATCTCGCGCACCAGGGTGCTGGAGATGCACTGGGTCTCTGCCTGCGGCAGCAGGAACACGGTTTCTACGGCCGGATTGAGCTTGCGGTTCATGGCCGCCATCTGGGCTTCATAGTCGAAGTCGGTCAGGTTACGGATGCCGCGCACCACGGCGCAGGCGCCCTGCTCGCGGCAGAAGTCCATGATCAGTCCGTCAAACGGCAGGACGCGGATCCGGGAACCCTCGGCGGAGAGGGCCTCGGCCGCCATGGCCATGCGCTCATGCAGGGTGAATCGTGTCTTCTTGTGGTGCGCGATCGCCACCGCGATGATCAGCTCATCGAACATCCGCGCGGCACGGCGGGCCACATCCTCATGACCCAGGGTGATGGGATCGAAGGTGCCGCTGTAGACAGCAATGCGGCCACTGGCCGGCCTGGAAAGCTCGGAACTCATCCTTGAATTATGCGCGAGGGGCCCGCCAGCACTCAGTCGACCGCCAAAGTCCGCAACAGGTGAAAGGCCACCTGCCCTGCCCGGCCCTGCCGGTGCACCTGCAGGCCCAGGCTCGCCAGGGCGTCGGCCGTCCACACCACGGGGGCCTCCAGGTAGATCAGGCCGTTGACGCCAATGGCGCCCCGCGCAGCCTGCAGGGCCGACCGGAATAGCGCCTCGTTGCCTCCGTCCCCGAACGGCGGATCCAGAAAAACGAGATCCAGGGCAGCACCCTGTCGTTGCCGCATGGCAGCCAGCGCGTCGCCCCGCTCGACCCGGACACTGCCCTCGGCCTTCAGCCGGGTCACGATGGCCTGAAGGCCTTTGGCCAGCGAAGGATCCTGCTCGACCAGCGTAACCTCCGAAGCCCCGCGAGATGCGGCCTCCAGGCCCAGGGCACCACTGCCGGCAAACGCATCCAGGCAGCGCCAGCCGCTGAGGTCCTGCCCCAGCCAGTTGAACAGGGTTTCACGCACCCGCGCGGGCGTGGGCCGCAGTCCCGGCGCATTCTTCACGGGCAAAGGCGTGCGCTTCCACTGCCCTCCGATGATGCGGACCTCTTGCGGGGCCTGCGCGGTAGATGCGGGCGATGGGCGACGGGGGGATGAAGGACGGTTCATGAAGACAGATCGGCCGGGTCAGGCGCAGCCGAGCAGGTCGGCGAGATGCATCAGGTCACGGGCATGCACGGTATTGGCCGAATCGGGGGAAACGTCCTTGGGGCGGGCTGCTCCGAACTCCATGGGACGTTCGATGTAGGCGGTCTGCAGACCACAGGCACGTGCCGCCGCCAGGTCATCCTGATGCGCAGCCACCATCATGACCTTTGCGGGTTCGACATCGAACACCTCGGCCGCGCCGCGGTAGACACGCGGATCAGGCTTGTAGGTACGGAACACCTCCGCCCCCAGCACACAGTCCCAGGGCAAGCCCGCCCGCTTGGCCATGTCGGTCAGGAGGCCGAGATTGCCATTGGACAGCGAGCAGATGGTGAAGCGGCTTTTCAGGCGCGTGAGGCCGCGCACGCTGTCCGGCCAGGGATCAAGCCGGTGCCAGACCAGGTTGAGTGCATGGCGCTGTGTGTCGTCCAGATGGTCCAGGCCAAAGCGCGGCAGGATCCTGTCGAGGATCTCGCGGTGCAGGGTATCGAGCTTGACCCAGCCGCGCCCCCCGGATCGCACGGTCTCCATGGCCGGCTGGTAGCCGGCACGCCAGGCCAGGGCAAAGGCATCGGCATCCACCTGCGGATGACGAGCCAGCACCTCGCGCACGATGCTGCGGTGCCAGTCCACCACCGTGCCGAAAATGTCAAACACCAGAATCTTCGGTTCGGTCATGGGCAAGCCGGGGTCGGTGAGGAAACTGCGAAGATGGACGCTCAGAGAACCTTCAGGCGGACGTTGCCGGCGTCGGCAGGCAGGATCTCGCCCACCTCGGCGGCGGCTTCAAAGCCATGCCGAGCAAACACGTCCAGCACCTGCTGCACCGACTCGGGCGCACAGGCCACCAGCAGGCCGCCACTGGTCTGCGGATCGGTCAGCAGGGCTTGATCCACCGGCTGCAGGCGCCCGGCCAGTTGCACCTCGCTGCCATAGGCGGCCCAGTTGCGGCCGCTGGCGCCGGTGACCATGCCCTGCGCTGCCAGGTCACGCACACCGCCGATCAGTGGCACACGGGCCATGTCGAGCTGGACCGTCGTGCCCGAACCGCGCGCCATTTCCAGCGCGTGCCCCGCCAGACCGAAGCCGGTCACATCGGTCAGGGCATGCACGCCATCGATGGCCGCCAGCTCAGGACCGGGCGTGTTCAGCTTGGTGGTGTTGGCAATCATCTGCGCGTAGCCGTCTGCGCCCAATGCGTCCTTCTTGAGCGCGGCCGAGAGCACACCCACGCCCAGTGGCTTGCCCAGGATCAGGCGGTCACCCACCTTGGCATCGGCGTTGCGCTTGACGCGTTTGGGATGCACCAGACCCATGGCCACCAGTCCGTAGATGGGTTCGACCGAGTCGATGGTGTGGCCGCCCGCGATGGGGATGCCCGCCGCCGCGCAGACGGCGCGCCCGCCTTCGAGGATCTTGCCGATGGTCTCGGTCGACAACACGTTAATGGGCATGCCCACCAGCGCCAGCGCCATGATGGGGGTGCCGCCCATGGCGTACACGTCGCTGATGGCGTTGGTGGCCGCGATGCGACCAAAGTCGAACGGGTCATCGACGATGGGCATGAAAAAGTCGGTGGTGGCGATCAGGGCCTGCTCGTCGTTGAGCTGGTAGACCGCGGCATCGTCGGCGGTCTCGATGCCCACCAGCAGTTCCCGGGGCACCGGCATGGCGGTGGTGCTCTTGAGGATGTCAGACAGCACGCCCGGCGCAATCTTGCAGCCGCAGCCGCCCCCGTGGGAGAGGCTGGTCAGGCGCGGTTGTGCGACGGTCACGGGTGCATTCATCGGGGTCTCCGGTGGTCGGTACGAAAAGGGGTGGAACGGGCGGGGTGCGCGAGCACCTTACAGCAGCTCCCGCAGCACTGACAGCAAGACAGCCTGCTCGGTCTGGCGCTCGAACAGAGGTGCTCTCAGCCCGCATTGTGCTTGCAGTTCGGCCAGCATGCCGCCGTCGGGTCTTGACTGTCCAGCACGGCAGTCGCGCAGCAAAGCCACCAGGGCACGCGCATCCCCGGGTGGAAAGTAGCCGCTGTAATCGGTGCCCAGCATGCCCACATTGCCGGCAATGCGGGATGCCAGCACCGGCGTGCCGCTGAGCACGGCTTCCATGATGACATGCGCACCGCCTTCCATGCGGCTGGGGTGCACCAGCAAATGCGCGCGCTGGATGCGTGAGCGCGTGGCGCCATGAGGCAGGCCGCCCCACCAGCGGTAGTGGGGACAGGACAGCTGGGTGGCGCGTGCTGCCTCGGCCAGGGCCGGGTCCAGCTCGCGCCCGATGTGGTCAATGTGGATACCCTCATCGGGCGACAACAGACGTGCCGCTTCGAAAATGGTCTGCGGCCACTTTTCGTCGCGCAGGTGCCCGGCCACCACCACCCGCAGGCGGGAACCCGACTTGGCCAGCGTCTGCCGGCGCGTGCTGGACTGCAGCACCACACGGCATTTGCCCCGCAACGCCTCGGGCAAGGCCAGAGGGCCCTGGTCCTGCAGCACGATCAGTCGATGGGCCAGCGCCAACGAACGCTGTGCGGCGGCATCGGTGGCAATGTCGCGGTAGAGGTCGGTACCGGTGAGCGCCACCACCAGTGGCCGCTGCGGGTTCGCCTGCGCCCAGGCCTGTATGCTGTCCGCCGAGCGACGGGCGTGCAAGGCCAGCAGGATGTCGGTGCCATCCCGCGTCGAGGGGGTATCGGGCCACGATTTGACCAGTCGCACCGCATAATGACCCGCAAGCATGCGCGCCCACCGACGGGCGGTCTGCCAGTTGCCGTTGTTGGCGTCCGCCAGTGCTGGCGTGACGATGCAGATGGAGGGTTTCTTGGCCATGGATCAGGTATCCGGTTCGATTGTCCGTGCAAACGCGGGATTGCATGCCAGGACGCTGGACAAGACCGCACTGGCCCAGGCCCTGACCCACAGCCGGGCACGCACCCTGAACCTGTTTTCGGCCTACGAAGAAGCCTTGGGTCCCGATCTGATGGTGCCCTGCACACCCGAGCTCAATCCGCCGCTGTGGGAACTGGGGCATGTCGGGTGGTTCGCGGACTGGTGGATTGCCCGCAACCCGCAGCGAGACCAAGGCAGCAGAGCCGATCCGGTCATCCCCCGGGCACCCGCTCGGCAGGCCCTGGCAGGTGTGGACGCCGATGCGCTCTACAACTCCAGCGTGGTGCCGCACGACCGCCGCTGGCACCTGACTCTGCCCGACGCCGCGTCCACCCGGGACGCCTTGGTGCGCAGTCTGGACGACACCCTGATGTGGCTGGCGCAGGCCCCCGAGACGGACGACGGTCTGTACTTTTTCCGCCTGTCCCTCTTCCACGAGGATATGCACGCAGAGGCAGCGGTCTACATGGCGCAAGCCCTCGGCTTCGATCCCTGCGAGGGACATGACAAGCGATGGGCAATTTCTGCGGCTTCCCCGGTGCCGGCCCAGATCTCGGTCCCTGCCGGTGTGGTGCCCCTGGGGCACGCCGGTGCCGGATTTGCCTTCGACAACGAACTCGGTCCCCAGCTCAAGGCCGTGGAGGCCTTTGACATCGATGCCCGACCGGTCAGCTGGGCCCAGTATCTGGCGTTTGTGGACAGCGGATGCTGGGCGCAGCCACGTTTCTGGAGCGAGGCGGGCCTGGCGTGGCGGACGTCCAGCGGTGTCAGGTGCCCACGCTACACGCGGCAAACGCCCAGAGGCTGGGAGCATCAGCGCTGGGGTCGCTGGCAGGCCCTGGACCTGAACGCACCGGCATGCCACCTGTCTTTCTTTGAAGCCCAGGCCTGGTGCGCCTGGGCGGGGCGGCGCCTGCCGACCGAGTCCGAATGGATCGCGGCCAGCCTGCAGCCCGGCTTCGCCTGGGGCCAGGTCTGGGAATGGACGGCCAGTGCGTTTGCCCCTTTCCCCGGCTTCGAACCTCACCCCTACCGGGACTACTCGCAGCCCTGGTTTGATGGCCGCCCGGTCCTCAAGGGCGCCAGCACAGCCACCGACCCGCGTCTGATGCACCGGCAGTACCGCAACTATTTCACCCCCGAGCGCAACGACATTTTTGCCGGCTTTCGTTCGGTGGCCTGCTGAGGATTGCCCGGATCAGGCTTGCGCCCAGAAGACGCCGAACCAGTCACGGGGATCGGACCAGCATCGGGTGAGGCGAAAACCGGCCTCACGCAGCAGAGCCTCGAAACCGGCAACGGTCCACTTGTAGGAGTTCTCAGTATGCAGTCGCTCATCGCGTGCGAAGTGGCGCACGCCGCCCGACCAGTTCACCGTCTGGGCTTCCTCGGCCACCAGATGCATCTCGATGCGTGACTGGTGAGGATCGAAAAAGGCCAGGTGCCGCCACTTCGATGGATCGAAGTCGCTGCCCAGCAGCCGGTTGACGTGCCTGAGCAGGTTGCGGTTGAAGGCCGCCGTCACACCCAGGGCGTCGTCATAAGCGGGCTCCAGCACCGCGGTGTCCTTGACCAGGTCGACCCCGATCAGGAGGCCGGAGCCATCAGCGCCTCCGGCGCAAACCCCGTGCACCTGGGAGAGCAATTGCAGGGCGTCGGTGGGCATGAAGTTGCCGATGCTCGATCCGGGATAGAACACACAGCGGGGCGCCAAACGCAGTTGATGGTCACCCAGCCAGCGATCCACCTCTTCAGGCAGCGCCAGCGACGAAGAGAAATCCAGCCCCAGCCCCAGCATTGGCAAGGACGGATGCCGCTCCTGCAAGGCGATGACCGACCCCCGCAAGTAGTCGACCGAAATGTCGATGGGCACGTAGGCGCCAGGACGCATCGCATCGAACAGCGACGCCGCCTTCGCGCAACTGCCCGCGCCCAGATCGAACCAGACCGCATCCGCAGGCACCAGCTGTGCGATGGCTTGGGCATGCGACTGGAAGATGGCGGCCTCGGTTCGCGTGGGGTAGTACTCGTCGAGCTCGGTGATGGCATCAAAGAGACGTGAGCCCAGAGCGTCGTAGAAGTACTTGGGCGCCAGCCGGGCCGGACTGGAGATCAGGCCCCTGGCGAGCTCCGCGCGCACGGCTGCCATGTCCTGGCGGTGCCGTTGAAGGAAGTGGGGGCGTGACCAAACGGCGTCTCGATGGGAAGGATGATGTTTGGACATGATCACGTTATACAGGCAGGAGCCAGATGACGTGCCAGTCTTCAACCTCAGGCGAGTCAGAAAGGAGGGCGCCGGGAAGACCCATTGCTCTATCTTCCTGGGGTTTCGGGTTTTAATACCAATTCCATCCACTTTTACCCTGGATTTTCATGAACTTCCAACGCCGAATCACCAGCGCACTCTTGACCTGCGCCGTGCTTGCCATCACCGTCCTCGCCCCGCTGGCCCATGCGCAACAGGCGGTGTTCCGCATCACCGCCATCCCCGACGAATCGCCAACCGAACTGGCACGCAAGGCCGCGCCGCTGGTGAAGTACCTGGAGTCCAAACTGGGGGTGAAGGTCGAGTTCACCCCGGTGACCGACTACGCCGCCTCGGTCGAGGCGCTGGTGAACAAGAAGGTCGACCTAGCCTGGTTCGGCGGCTTCACCTTCGTGCAGGCCCATGTGCGCTCCGGCGGTAAGGTGATTCCGCTGGTGCAGCGCGAGGAAGACGAGAAATTCCGCTCGGTCTTCATCACCAGCGACCCCACGGTCAAGACCTTGGCCGACCTCAAGGGCAAGGACGTGTCCTTTGGTTCGCAAAGCTCTACCAGCGGCCACCTGATGCCGCGCAGCTTCCTGCTGGATCAGGGCATCAACCCCGAGAAAGCCTTCCGCCGCGTGGCCTACAGCGGCGCGCACGACGCGACGATTGCGGCCGTGGCCTCGGGCAAGGTGCAGGGCGGCGCGCTCAACATTTCGGTCTGGGACAAGTTCGTCGCCGACAAGAAGGTGGACACCAGCAAGGTGCGCGTGATCTACACCACCCCGCCCTACTACGACTACAACTGGACCGTGCACGCCGACATGCCGGCCGCGCTGCGCCAGAAGCTGACCGACGCCTTCCTCTCTCTCAGCCCAGCCACGCCCGAGGGCAAGCAGATCCTGGAACTGCAGCGCGCCACAAAGTTCGTGCCAACCAAGGTCGAGAACTACAAAGGCATCGAGTCTGCCGCACGCAGCGCCGAGCTGCTGTGATCGCCTGACGCGATTCGCGTGAAGATCGACCTGAGCGCAGCCAGCGCCCGCCATCCGGCAGCGCGCGCTGGCGCAGCCCCTGCCATCCGCGCGCTGGATCTGCAGGTAGCCGCCGGCGAACAGCTGGCCATCATCGGCCCCAGCGGCGCCGGCAAGACCACGCTGCTGCAGCTGCTGGCCTGCGCGCTGCCGCCCGGTGCCGGCGTGCTGCAGCTGGACGGCCAGTCGCCCTGGCAGCTGCCGCGCGCCGAACTGCAGCGCCTGCGTGGGCGCCTGTTCCTGGCGCCGCAGGTGCCGCCGCTGCCGCCGCGCCAGCGTGTGGTCACGTCGGTGCTGGCCGGGCGCCTGCCCGCCATGGGCACCTGGCAGAGCCTGCGCTCGCTGTTCTACCCGGTGGACATTCCGGCGGCCTTCGAGGCGCTGGACCGCTTCGACCTGGCCGACAAGCTGTTTGAGCGGGTGGACCGCCTTTCGGGCGGCGAGCGCCAGCGCGTGGGTCTGGCGCGCGCGCTGCTGTCACCGGCCTCGCTCTGGCTGATCGACGAGCCGCTGTCGGCACTGGACCCGATGCGGGCTCGCCAGGCCATGGACACGCTGCTGGATGCCGCGCGTGAACGTGGCACCACGCTGGTGACCACGCTGCACCAGGTGGACGTGGCGCTGGCGCACTTCCCGCGCATCGTCGGCCTGCGCGACGGCGCGCTGGCCTTCGACCTGCCCGCTGCTGAGGTCACGCGAGAGCGCCTGGCCGCGCTGTACGCGCAGCACGAACACGAGCTGGACGGCCCGCCACCTGTTATCGACGAAGTCACACCTGCCTCGCCGCAACGGGTGGTGATGCATTGCAGGTGACGCGATGACCGCTGCCGCCCTGCCCGCACGCACCGCAACCACCCGAGACCCTGCTTGGCTGCCGCGCCTGTTCTGGACCGGTGCGGCCCTGGTGCTGCTGTGGCCGCTGCTGGTGGCCACGGAATTCAAGCCCTGGGTGATGTTCGAGCCCGAAAGCCTGAAGGTCAGCGGCCAGTTCATCGCCAGCTTCTTTCCGCCCGCGCACGGCGCCGACTTTTTGTGGATGGTGGCGCAGGAAACCTGGCGTACCGTGGCCATGGCCACCGCAGGGGTGACGCTGGCGCTGCTGATCGCCGTGCCGCTGACGCTGCTGTCCACACGCGGGCTGTCGATCTCGGCGCTGTCGGGCCGCATGGCGCGCGGGCCGTTCTGGCTGCGCCAGCTGGTGCGCTGGACGCTCATCGTGCTGCGCAGCATCCCGGAACTGGTCTGGGCACTGGTGTTCGTGCGCGTGGTCGGCCTGGGGCCCACGGCCGGCGTGCTGGCCATCGCGCTCACCTACGGCGGCATGCTGGGCAAGGTGTACGGCGAGATCCTGGAAAGCGGTGAGACCCACGCCACCGAAGCGCTGCTGCGCAACGGCGCCGGTCGCGTGCAGGCCTTCTTCTACGGCCTGCTGCCGGCCAGCGCGGCCGAGCTGACCAGCTACACCGTCTACCGCTGGGAATGCGCGATCCGCTCCTCGGTCATCCTGGGCTTTGTGGGCGCCGGCGGCCTGGGCCAGCAGATGGACAACTCGATGAAGATGTTCAACGGTGGCGAGGTCGCCACCATGTTACTGGTCTTCATGGCACTGGTTGCCCTGGCTGACCGGGTGAGCGCGTGGTTGCGCAAGGTGTTGGCATGAACAAACCCCGCGCCGCCAACCCGCCCTACAAGCTGCCGCCGCCGCTGTTCGACGCACGCTGCAAGGCCTGCTGGTTCACCGCGGGCCTGCTGGTGCTGGTGGTGCTGAGCTTCTGGAGCCTGGACCTGCAATGGGCGCAGTTCTTCTCGGCCGAGGCGGTGGACAGCATGGGCAGCTTCATCGGCGAGTTCTTCCCGCCTGACATCTCCCCTTCCTTCCTGCACAAGGTGGGCGTGGCCGCGTGGGAAACGCTGGCCATGTCGGCCCTGGGCACGCTACTGGCCGCTGCCGCCGCGCTCGCCTTGGCCCTGCCCGCCGCGCGCCTGCACCCGCAGGACCCGGCCTGGGGCCGCGCATCCACACGCATGCTGCTCAACGCCCTGCGCAGCATCCCCGAACTGGTATGGGCCGCGCTGCTGCTCATCTCCGCGGGCCTCGGCCCGCTGGCCGGCACGCTGGCGCTTGCCCTGCACACGGCCGGCGTGCTGGGCCGCTTGTTTGCCGAGGCCATCGAGAACGCCCCCGCCGGCCCGGCCGAGGCACTGCGCGCGCAGGGCGTGGCCAACGGCCTCGTGTTCCTGTATGCCACGCTGCCGCAGGTGCTTCCGCAACTGCTGAGCTACACGCTCTACCGCTGGGAAAACAACATCCGCGCCGCGGCTGTGCTGGGCGTGGTGGGCGCGGGCGGTCTGGGCCAGTTGCTGTCCTTCCACATGGGCCTGTTCCACATGCCCAAGACCGCCACCATCCTGGGTGCCATGCTGCTGCTGGTGGCCATCGTCGATGCGGCCAGCCTGGGCGCGCGTCGCCTCATGACCCGCTGACCATGAACGCCACCGCCATCACCCTCACCCACGCCCAGGCCTGGATGCTGCTGTCCGGCGCCATCCTGCTGGAAGTGGCGGGCACCACCAGCATGCGCCTGTCCGACGGCTTCACACGCATGGCGCCGGCGGCACTGATGCTGTTGTTCTATGCCGGTGCCTTCGTGCTCAATACGCTTGTGGTGCGCGTGCTGGGCCTGAGCGTGACCTACGCCGTGTGGTCCGGCGTGGGCACAGTGCTGACGGCCATCATCGGCATCGGGTACTTCAAGGAACCCGCAACCGCACTCAAGATGGCGAACATCGGCCTCATCGTCATCGGTGTCATGGGGCTGCATTCGGCCTCGCGGGTGGGCTCCCCGTGAGCTCCGGGCTTTTGGTCCGACCCACCCTTGCCCGATGCGCGGGCGAAACGGAGAGTGACGCCATGTCCACACCCACTCCGCAGACAAGTCCCACCACCGGAACCGCTGCCTCTGCCTCACGTTTTGAGGCGGTGCGCCAACAGACTTTGACCCTGGCCGTGCCACTGAGTGAAGCCGACTGTCAGGCGCAGTCCATGCCCGACGCCAGTCCCACCAAGTGGCATCTGGCGCACACCACCTGGTTTTTCGAGACGTTCATCCTCGAACGGTTCGAGTCCGGCTTTCAGCCCTTCGACCCTGCCTTCCGCATGCTGTTCAACAGCTACTACCAGGGTGTGGGCGAGGCCTACCCGCGGCCACAGCGCGGATTGATCACACGACCTGACCTGGCCAAGGTCCGTGCCTACCGTGCGCAGGTAGACGCGCGCATGGCTGCGCTGCTCGCCCATGGCGCCGACAACGAACTGGCCGTCCTGCTGGAACTGGGCCTGCAACACGAACAGCAGCATCAGGAACTGCTGCTCACCGACATCAAGCACCTGCTCTCGTGCAACCCCACGAACCCGGTCTACCACCCGCAATGCCCGCTGCCTGCCGTAGTGCCACAGCCGCTGCGCTGGTGCGTGTTCGACGGCGGCATCACCGAGATCGGCCACGCAGGCGAGGGCTTTGCGTTCGACAACGAAACCCCGCGCCACGCCGTGCTGCTGCAGCCCTATGCGATGGCCAGCCGGCTGGTGACCAACGGCGAGTGGCTGACGTTCATGCAGGCTGGTGGCTATGCCGACTCGCGCTGGTGGATGGCTGCCGGCTGGGACTGGGTTCGCACCCAGGGCATCCAGGCGCCGCTGTACTGGCAGCAGGGTCAAGACATGACGCCGTGCGATGGCTGGACCCACTTCACCCTGCACGGCCGCGTGCCGGTGGATCCTGATACCCCGGTGGTGCACATCAGCTGGTTCGAGGCCGACGCCTACGCCCGCTGGCTTGGCACACAGACCGGTGAGTGTCTTCGCCTGCCAACAGAAGCCGAATGGGAGCACGCCGCCCAGAGGCTCAGCCCGGCGCAGCAGGCAAGCGGCAACTTCCTGGACAACGGGACCCTGCACCCGGTTCCGCTGTCGTGCCATGCAGACGGTGCGTCGGACCCGCAGCAGATGGGAGGCGACGTATGGGAGTGGACCGCCAGCCCTTATACCGCCTACCCCGGCTACCGGCCCTGGGCTGGCGCGGTGGGGGAATACAACGGCAAATTCATGGTCGACCAGATGGTGTTGCGTGGCGGATCGTGTGCCACCCCACGCGATCACATCCGCTCCAGTTACCGCAACTTTTTCCCCACCCATTCGCGCTGGCAGTTCATGGGGGTCAGGCTGGCCAAGGACTTGTGAATACACGACACAAGCTCACGGCACCTGCGCGGGCGGTCCGCACGGACGCTGGCATCGGACACACACATGCCACCGGGCGGCACCATCGCCAGCCAGGCATCAGGGTTTGCCAGCGTGGGCCGCGGCCACTGCCTTGGCCAGGTCCTCGCCGCTTTTGTAGTGCGGCACCTTGAACACCAGGCGCTGAGCCCGCTGAATGAAGCTGTTGCGGCCCTTGACCTCTTCGGTCCAGTACTTTTCAGCCAGAGCGAGGTTGGCTTTCTCGTCGAGTTCGAAGGCGTCCTTGCTGGCCTGGCCACCAAAGATGTAGAGCTTGCCGTCAATCATCTTCCAGGTGTCCGCGTCGCCGCCCCATGGGATGCCATAAACGATGCCGTTGGTGCAGTAGCCGCCGTATTGGGGCAGATATTTCGCCGGCGAAGCATCAAAGCGTGCTTTGTGGTCGGCCGTCGCGAAGTGAAACACCACGCCTTCGAACTCGCTGCGGAACTCGGGTTTGCCCTGGCGGTAGCGGCTCTCCGTGAAATAGGCCACCACATCGGCCCCCTTGAGCATGACGCGGGCATCGGGCGCCATCTCGACCGCATTGACGGGCCTGAGATTGCCGGATGGATTCTGGGCCTGCATGGCTCCGCAACCGGACAGGCCAATGGCAGCCGCGGCAAGGATGGTGGCAGCCAGCCCACGGCTGGTCTTCAAGGAACGCGTCGATACGGCTGTTGTCATGGTCTGGTCCGGATGGCAGGAGAAAAGGAGGGAGTGGGCTTGTGCAATGCCTCACCAGGCTTGAGAGCGGCCGAAGGTTGCGAAAGTTCGTCATAAGGCGCCGGCCAGCCCAACAAAGCGCTGGCGGCTTCGCACCGTTCGCGCAATTGGGCCTCGTCGCGGCCGCCCAGGTGAACGATGCCATAGCGCCAGCTGCCCAGCCATTTGTGATCGCGCGCCACGGAACCGGCGGACTTGGGATAGCAGAACAGCAAACCATCGGGGAAGCCTCGGACAAAAGCCTCCCGCTGGTGTCTATCGGGCATGGACACCTGGTCGACCGGATCGAACTGTCGATAGACGAAGCTGGCTGCTGAACCAGCCTGAGGCACCACACGGCCCAGACAGGCCGGGTCCTGCCCGTGCGCGAGTGCGAGGCCGATCGCGTGCAGATCAATGCCCAGGACTCTCAGGTACAGATCCGAATATTGCGAGGCCATGCGCGGATTGAACTCGATGACGCTGAGTCGGTCCCGCGCCTCATCGTAGAAGAACTCCATGTTGAACAGGCCGTGCGTGAAGCCTACCGCGCCCAGAAACCGCCGGGCCACATCGGTGGCTCGGTCCTGCACAGCCTGCGGCAGCCGCGTGGGCAACTGGTGCCGCATGAAGGCCTGGGTCCCGGGATACATGATGGCGTCGACCACACCGATGGGATACAGCTGCCCCTGAAACACATAGCCATCAAGGTTGAACTGCTCGGCATGCACAGGCTCCTCCAGCATCATCCGATGGGCGCTCGACACCCCGGGACCCAGGCGCTCCCGTGACAGGCGATCAAATGGCTCGACCAGACGCCGGATGACCCAGCGCTCCCAGGGGCCGAAGCGGGTATGACGATGGAGCTCCTGTTGGGAGCGCACCTCACGGGCCAACACCGAGAAGGCTGCCTTGACCGGCTTGACGAAGGCGGGATAGCGAAGCCCTGGAGGTACAGGATCACCATATTCGGCCTCCATCAGGGCGTACGCCACACAGGCCTCCGGTGCCACCTGCTGCAGCACCTGCCTGGCATAAACCTTGTGCTGGCAGGCCAGGATGGCCTGCACCGGCGTGCCGGGCCACCCCATGCGCTCGGCCAACAGGGCTGCAGCCAGCGCACCAAACTGCTCTTGGTGGGACACCACCGCCGTCCATGCCCTGGATGAGGCCTTGCGTGCCAAACGGTTCACCCAGCGCTGCAGGTCCAGAAACGCCAGCTGCACATTGCTGGGGAAAGAAAACAGGTCGAAACCGTCAATATCCACCGGGTGACCGGTACCACGCAAAGCGCGCTCGTGACCGATCTCATCCCAGTCGTGGTTGAACAGAATCAAGGTACGCCCGGCTGGGCTGAGGGATAGCTGCATGAGTGAAGGAAGAGGCGATGGTGGCGGTGGATCCCGACACGCCTGTCTGTCGTCTTTCGCGCGCCCTCCTTACAGGTCACGTCGACATCGCCAGTTCAGCGCGGAGTCACCACATACCCCTTGGAGCATACTCCGAGACTTCACCGGACAGGTTGGAGCCGCAACAACTGCCCGTTGCGATCATCGGTCAACAGGTAGATGAGCCCATCGGGCCCTTCGCGCACGTCGCGCACGCGCTGGCCCAGTTCCGGCAGCAGACGCTCTTCACGCACCACGCGGGTGCCGTCAATCTCCAGGCGCGACAGGTAGCGGAACTTCAGCGACCCCACCAGCAAGCTGCCCTTCCAGGCGGGGCCATAGCGGTCGGTCCGAACGAACACCATGCCCGAGGGCGCGATCGACGGCGTCCACTGGTGCAAGGGTTGCTCCATGCCCTGCTTGGCCGTGATGCCGTCGCCGATCTTGCCGCCGCCGTAGTTCTCACCATAGGTGATCACCGGCCAGCCGTAGTTCTTGCCGGCGTCGGGACGGTTGATTTCGTCACCGCCCTGGGGACCGTGCTCCTGGGTCCAGAGCCGCCCGTCCACGCCCAGCGCAGCCCCTTGCGGATTGCGGTGACCGTAGCTCCAGATTTCCGGCCGCGCGCCCGCCCGCTGCACGAACGGATTGTCCGGCGGCACGCCGCCGTCCTTGCGGATCCGCACCACCTTGCCATGGTGGTTGTCCAGGGTCTGGGCGTCGGCCATCCGGTGAAAGCGGTCGCCCAGCGTGAGGAAGAGCAGACCACCCGGCGCCTCAACCACGCGACAACCGAAATGCAGACGACTGGCCACCTTGGGCCGCTGGCTGAAGATGACCTTGACATCTTCCAGGCGCCGCGCGTCATCGGAGAGGCGGGCGCTGGCCAGCGCGGTCGAGTTGGTGCCTGCGCTGCCCGGCTCGCTGTAGCAGAAGTAGAGACGGCGATTGCTGGCAAAACCGCTGTCGGTGATCAGGTCCAGCAGTCCGCCCTGCCCGACCGCATCGATGGCTGGCAGGCCTTCCAGCGGCTGCCCGACGCGGCCATCGGGCTCGATGACCCTCATGCGGCCGGGCCGTTCGGTGACGAGCATGCGTCCCTGACCGATGAAAGCCACGGCCCAGGGGTTCTGCAGGTCACGGGCGACCACCTCCACCACCGGCTCGGCGGCGCGCGAAGGAATGCTGGTGACCGCGCCGACGGCCAGCAACACACTGGCCAAAATCGGCAACGAAAGGGGGCGACGGGCAGTGAAGCTCATGCAAATCTCCTCAAGCGGGTACGCTGGCAAGACCTCATCGGAGGCCACAGGTTCCCGTGCAGGCGCGCCATCGGTGACACCTGGGGCATCACGCCAACAAGGCGGTCAATCCGCCATCGGGCTCGAAGCGCCGGTTGCGGTAGGTCAGGCGCGTGGGCCCTTGCCAGGCGGGCTCGGACACCGGGTGCTCCGGGTCCCCGGGATAGCAGATCACCCGGCAGCCGTCACGGTCAAACGGGTGAGGCTCGATGAGGGGCGGTCTGCGCCCCTGCGCATGCGCCAGCGCGGCATCGACATCGCGAAATCGGGACAGCGCCACTAGGCTCATGATCTGCGGCGGTGCCAGCTCAATGTCATCGGCCCAGAACCGCTCCAGAGCATCGCGTGGCGACAGCCAGACCGCCTCCGTGGCTTCGTGTCCGTCGTGGCGAGCCGTTTGCCCGGACGGAAGCCGGGCCAGAAAGAACCGCGTATCAAAACGCTTGCTGGATACCGACGGCAGGCGGGGCGTGATCCACCGGGACCACGGCACCAGCGCCGAGACAGGGATGCGCCTTGCTTCTGTCTGCATGGCTGCGGCCCAGTCCTGGCCTTGGCCGATTCGCTCTTCCAGCGACTGCTGCCGGCTCCGCGTCCAGGCATCCATGCCCAGGACCAGTTCCACCTCCTCCCAGGTCTCCCTGAGGGCCGCCACATGCAAGGCCACGGCCTCATCCGCCGACAACGCGGACTCGGCCAGTCGGGCCACACAGGCCTGAGGTGTCAGGTCGAGGGCGCCGGCGGCTACCTGACCATCCGCCGCATCGAGCTTGCCGCCCGGGAACACATGCACACCTCCCAGCACGCCAGCGTTGCCATGGCGGCGAACCATGAGCACCTCCAGCCCGGTGGAACCATCTCTCAGCACCAGTACAGTGGCTGAGGGCAAGGGCGCTGAGTGGACTTCTTGAGACAGGAAGGGAATGGCCATGCCGCATTGTGCGGTCATTCATTTGTCACATTTCTCCCTTATATTTCAACTATTATTGAACCATAGAAGAAAGGAAAGAGGCTATGAAGGTCGGTATCAACGGCATGGGACGCATGGGGCGGCTGGCCCTGCGCGCGGCGTTCGGCGCCATCGAACGCGAAGCCATCGACCCCCGCCAGGGCAATCGCCTGGAGGTGGTGCACCTCAACGAAATCAAGGGCGGCGCGGCCGCCACCGCCCACCTGCTGGCCTTTGACACGGTGCAGGGCAAGTGGCGGGCGCACATCGCGGCCGAGCGCAGCGACACCATCCGCATCAACGACCGCCACCTGTCGTTCAGCGAACACGCCACCGCCGCCGAGATCCCCTGGGGCGATCTGGGCGTGGACGTGGTGCTGGAGTGCACCGGCAAGTTCCTCACGCCCGAGACTCTGCAAGGCCACCTGGACCGCGGCGCGAAGCGCGTGATCGTGGCCGCGCCCGTCAAGGTGGGCGATGTGCTGAACATCGTGGTTGGCGTCAACGAGCACCTCTACAACCCGGCGCGCGACCGCATCGTCACCGCCGCCAGCTGCACCACCAACTGCCTGGCCCCGGTGGTCAAGGTGGTTCACGAAGCCATCGGTATCAAGCACGGCCAGATCACCACGTTGCACAACCCGACCAACACCAACCTGGTGGTGGACGCACCGCACAAGGACCTGCGCCGCGCGCGCAGCGCCATGGTGAACCTGGCCCCCACGACCACCGGCAGCGCCACCGCCATCGCACTGATATACCCCGAACTCAAGGGCAAGCTCAACGGACACGCGGTGCGCGTGCCGGCGCTCAACGCTTCGCTGACCGACTGCGTGTTCGAGCTCAACCGCGCGACCACGGCCGAAGAAGTGAACGCCCTGTTCGAGGCCGCGGCCCAAGGTCCGCTGGCCGGTATTCTGGGTTACGAGACCCGCCCGCTGGTGAGTGCCGATTACGCCCGCGACACGCGCAGCTCCATCGTCGACGGTCTGTCCACCATGGTGACCGACGGCACGCTGCTCAAGCTCTACGCCTGGTACGACAACGAGATGGGCTACGCCACGCGTATGGTGGACCTGGCCTGCCACCTCGAATCCGTCGGCATCTGATGAACGCCCCGACAACCACAACAAGCCACGCGGTGCGCAACTACGCCATCGTCACCGCCGCCTACTGGGGCTTCACGCTCACCGACGGCGCGCTGCGCATGCTGGTGCTGCTGCACTTCTACAAGCTCGGCTATTCACCCTTCACGCTGGCCTTTCTGTTCCTGCTGTACGAGGCGGCCGGCGTGCTGGCCAACCTGATTGGCGGCTGGCTGGCCACGCGCTACGGCATCCAGCGCATGCTGACCGTGGGCCTGGCCACGCAGATCACCGGCTTCATCCTGCTCTCTCTGCTGAACCCGGCGTGGACGGCCGCCATGTCGGTGGCCTGGGTGGTGGTGGCGCAAGGCATCTGCGGCGTGGCCAAGGACCTGACCAAGACCGCCAGCAAGTCGGCCATCAAGGTCACGCAGGCGCAGGCCAAGGCCGAGGACGGCGGCAACAACCAGCTCTTCAAGTGGGTGGCCTGGTTCACCGGCAGCAAAAACGCCATGAAGGGCTTCGGCTTCTTCCTGGGCGGCGTGCTGCTGCAGGCGCTGGGCTTCCAGCACTCGCTGTGGGCCATGGCCGGCCTGCTGGTGCTGGTGCTCGCAGGCGTGGTGCTGTCGGTGCCGCCGATGATGGGCAAGGCCAAGGCCTCCAAATCGGCCAAGGAGCTGTTCGCCAAGAACCAGGGCATCAACTACCTGGCCGCCGCACGCGTGGCGCTGTTCGGCGCGCGGGACGTGTGGTTTGTGGTCGGCGTGCCGGTGTTCCTCTATTCGCAGGGCTGGAACTTCACCATGGTGGGCGGCTTTCTGGCGGCCTGGACCATTGGCTACGGCCTGGTGCAGGCGCTGGCGCCCAATCTGGTCAAACGCAGTGCCGACGGCCTGAGCAGCGAGGTACCTGCCGCACGTGGCTGGTCGCTGGCGCTGGCATTGATTCCGGTCGGCATCGCGGCCGCCGTGCTGATGGACGCTCCTCACCTGCAGTGGTGGGTGGTTGGCGGCTTGGGGCTGTTTGGCTTCGCCTTCGCGGTCAATTCGTCCGTGCACTCCTACCTGATCCTGGCCTACGCCGGCAGCGAGAAAGCGGCGGAGGATGTGGGCTTTTACTACGCGGCCAACGCGCTGGGTCGCTTCTTCGGCACGCTCATGTCGGGCCTGCTCTACCAGTGGGGCGGCCTGCTGTATGCACTGGTGGGCTCGGCGTTCATGCTGCTGGTCTGCTGGCTGGTCACGCTGGCACTTCCAACCAGGCTGGCCATGCCCAGTCATTCAACGGTCTGAGGAAAAGCCATGGAAGAAGCCGATGTCGTCAAGGCGCTGGGGGCGCTGGCTCAGGAGACGCGCCTGCGTATCTTCCGCCTGCTGGTGGTGGCCGGGCCGCAAGGCATGACCCCGGGTCACATGTCAGAGCAACTGGGGGCCTCGCCGACAGCCCTGTCCTTTCACTTGAAGGAACTGAGCCATGCTGGCCTGATCGACGTGGAGCGTGACGGCCGCCACCTGATTTACCGGGCATCCATTCCCTTGATGAACGACCTGCTGGGGTTCCTGACCGCGCACTGCTGCCAGGGTCAGCCCTGTCTGGATGCGACCACCAGGCTCGACTGCAGCCACTGCTGAGGAAACCGACCATGAAGAGATTCCATGTCCATCTGCATGTGGCCGATCTGGCACAGAGCATTGCCTTCTACAGCCAGCTGTTTGCGGCAAAACCAGCGCGCACGGAGGCCGACTACGCCAAGTGGATGCTCGACGACCCGCCGGTGAACTTCGCCATCTCCACCCGCGGCAACCAACCCGGCATCGACCACCTGGGCATACAGACCGACAATGCCGAAGAGCTTCAGGCCCTGAAGGACCGCGCCACCGCTGCCGACATGAGCCTGCTGGACGAAGGCGCCACCACCTGCTGCTACGCCCGCAGCGAGAAGCACTGGATCACCGATCCGCAGGGCATTGCCTGGGAACACTTTCACACGCTGGGCAACATCCCGGTGTTCCGCGAAAAGCCTGATGAGACCTCGGCCGTGGCCTGCTGTTCACCTACCAGCGACTCCGTCCAAAAGTGCTGCGCCACCAGCAAGACGTCCTCCACCCCACGCTGCTGCTGATCCGCCATGGGACTTTTCGAACGTTACCTGACCGTGTGGGTCGGGCTGGGCATTCTGGCCGGTGTGGGCCTCGGGCTCGTCATGCCGGGGGTCTTCCAGGCCGTGGCAGCGATGGAAGTCGCGCAGGTCAACCTGGTGGTGGCCGTGTTCATCTGGATCATGATCTACCCGATGATGATCCAGATTGACTGGCATGCAGTCAAAGACGTGGGCAAGAAGCCTCAGGGGCTGATGCTCACCCTGGTGGTCAACTGGCTGATCAAGCCTTTCACCATGGCGGCGCTGGGCGTGCTGTTCTTCCAGTACATCTTTGCGGGCTGGGTCGACCCGCAGTCGGCCAGCGAATACATCGCCGGCATGATCCTGCTGGGCGTGGCGCCCTGCACCGCCATGGTGTTCGTCTGGAGCCAGCTGGTCAAAGGCGATGCCAACTACACCCTGGTGCAGGTCTCGGTGAACGACCTCATCATGGTAGTCGCGTTTGCGCCCATCGCCGCTTTTCTGCTGGGCGTGACCGACGTGACCGTGCCATGGGAAACGCTGCTGCTGTCCACCGTGCTGTATGTGGTGCTGCCCCTGCTGGCGGGCATGGCCACCCGCCAGATGCTGGTCAAGCGTTCCCCGCAGGCACTGGGACAGTTCGTCGCGCGCCTGAAGCCCTGGTCGGTGGTCGGCCTGATCGCCACCGTGGTCCTGCTGTTCGGCTTCCAGGCCGGCACCATCGTCGAGCAGCCAGGCGTGATCGCGTTGATCGCCGTGCCGCTGATCCTTCAGTCCTACGGCATCTTTTTCATCGGCTGGTGGGGTGCCAAACTGCTCAAGTTGCCACACGACATTGCTGGGCCAGCCTGCCTGATTGGCACTTCCAACTTCTTCGAGCTCGCGGTGGCCGTGGCCATCTCGCTGTTCGGGCTGAATTCCGGCGCCGCACTGGCCACCGTGGTGGGGGTGCTGGTGGAAGTGCCGGTGATGCTGTCCCTGGTGGCCATCGTCAACGCCTGGAAACCCCGCAGCACCTGAACTTGCCATGTCCGACATCACGATCTATCACAACCCAGCCTGTGGCACCTCACGCAACGTGCTGGCCATGATCCGCAACAGCGGCGTCGAACCCACGGTCATCGAATACCTCAAGACCCCACCCAGCACGGAGCAGATCAAGACCTGGCTCAACGCCATGGGCGCCTCGGCGCGCCAGGTACTGCGCGAGAAGGGAACGCCATTTGCCGAGTTGGACCTGGGTAACCCGAAGTGGTCCGACGACGAGCTGCTGGCCTTCATCCAGCAGCATCCCATCCTCCTCAATCGCCCAATCGTGGTCACGCCGCTGGGTGTACGACTTTGCCGACCATCCGAGGTGGTGCTGGACATCCTCCCCAATCCCCAGCAAGGTCCATTCATCAAGGAGGATGGCGAGATGGTCATCGATGCCAAGGGACGCCGTGTCTGAATCTGTCAGCAAACCTTTGGCCGATCTGCCCCAGGTGCAGCCGGAACACTTTCGCGTGCCCAACCCGGCGCAACTGCTGCGTGCGCATTCGGCCCACCCGCCGCGCATCCTGCTGCTGTACGGATCCCTACGCCCGCGCTCCTTCAGCCGCCTGCTGGTGGAAGAAGCTGCCCGGCTCCTGAATGCCATGGGCGCGGAAACCCGGATCTTCAATCCCAGTGGATTGCCCTTGCCCGACGATGCACCGGACAGCCACCCCAAAGTGCAGGAGCTGCGCGATTTGACCCAGTGGTCCGAGGGGATGGTCTGGTGCTCGCCCGAGCGTCACGGCGCCATGACCGGCATCATGAAAACCCAGATCGACTGGATTCCACTGTCGGCCGGCGCGGTTCGTCCGACCCAGGGCAAGACGCTGGCCGTGATGCAGGTGTGCGGCGGTTCCCAGTCCTTCAATGCCGTCAACCAGATGCGTGTGCTCGGACGCTGGATGCGCATGATCACCATCCCGAACCAGTCGTCGGTGGCCAAAGCCTTTCAGGAGTTCGACGACCATGACCGTATGAAGCCGTCGAGCTACCACGACCGGCTGGTCGATGTGATGGAGGAACTGGTGAAGTTCACCTGGCTGCCCCGAGACATCTCGCCCTATCTGGTGGACCGCTACAGCGAGCGCAAGGAAAGTGCCGAAGAGCTGATGAAACGCGTCAATCAACAGACCCTCTAGGAACAGTTCGTTGAGATGCCAGGCAAGCCCCATGTCACAGCCACCAGTCGCTGACGACTCCCGGTTGCTCAAGGAGCCTTGGCATCAGCAGACAACCGCACTGGCTGAAAGCCTCGACACCGACATCGTGCGTGGGCTGAGCACAGAAGAGGCACGTCGGCGCCTCGATCGCTTTGGTCCGAATGCGTTGAAGCTTGAACCGGCGGTACCGGCATGGCGGCATCTGCTGTCGCAGTTCCGAGATCCCCTGGTCTATCTGCTGCTGGCGGCCGTCGGCATCACACTGCTGGTCTGGTTATCGGAAGGCGCGGGCGGATGGCCGATCGATGCCTTGGTCATCCTGGTCATCGTTCTGCTAAATGCCTTGCTGGGGTTTTTCCAGGAAGTCCGCTCCCAGCGCGCCGCAGCTGCCCTGGCCCGTCTGGGCTCGGTCACCTCGGCCGTGCTGCGCGACGGTGTGCCACTTCGGGTGCCGAGCGTCGAACTGGTGCCGGGTGATCTGCTGCAGCTGACCGAAGGCGACCGCGTGGGCGCAGACGCGCGCTTGCTGCAGGCGCATTCGCTGCGGGTGCAGGAGGCGTCGCTCACCGGTGAAAGCGACGCAGTGCTCAAGGACGCTGCCGTACTGCCACGGGACACCCCGCTGGCCGAACGGGCCAACATGGTGTTCAAGGGCACCGCGGTGGTTCAGGGCACGGGCATGGCGCTGGTGACGGCCAGCGGGATGGCCACCGAGATGGGCCGTATCGCCCATTTGCTTGCGGAGACGCCTGAGGAGGCGACGCCTCTCCAGAAGGAAGTACGCCAGATCGGCATCATGCTCGGTCGGGCCGTGCTGCTGATTGCCCTGCTGGTGGTTGGTACGGTGCTGCTGATGAGCGAGGTTCGCAGTTGGGCCGATGTCGAGGAAGTGCTGCTGCTGGGGGTATCGTTGGCGGTGGCGGCCGTCCCCGAGGGACTGCCGGCCATCCTGTCGCTTGTGCTGGCGATCGGGGTCCAGCGCATGGCCAGGCGACAGGCCATCGTCAAGAAGCTGTCATCGGTCGAGACACTGGGCTCCGCCTCTGTGATTTGCACCGACAAGACCGGCACCCTGACGCGCTCGGAGATGGCGATCGAGAAAGTGGTGACCGCTTCAGGGTGCAGTTGTCCGGAGGGCGTGGGTTACGAGCCGGTCGGCGAGTTCCGACACCAAGGTCAGCTCATCGGGCCCGGCCCCCTGCACAGCGAGCTGGTCCTCATGCTCAGTGGCGGAAGCCTGGCCGGCAATGCCGACTTGCGCCAGCAGACCGATGGCAGCTGGGTGATCCAGGGAGACCCGACGGAAGCTGCCTTCCTGGTCGCCGAGCGCAAGCTGGGTGTCCACGAACGACGGCGCGAGCGCTTCGAGCGCATCGCCGAGATTCCCTTCAGCTCCGAGCGCAAGCGCATGGCGGTGATTGCCATCGACCATGAGAATGATGACCAGCGCGTCATCATCGTCAAGGGGGCGCCCGATGTTCTGTTGCAGCACTGCACCCAGGCCAGGGTGGGCATGGATGTCGTGCCGATGAGCGAGGCCATCCGTACGCGCGCACTGGCCGACGTGGACGAGCTGTCGGATGCGGCGCTGAGAACACTGGCGGTGGCCTACCGGCCACTGGCACCCGGCGAAGACGAACGGACAGGCGATGCGCTCGAACAAGGCCTGATCTTTGTCGGCACGGTGGGCATCATCGATCCGCCACGCCCCGAAGCGGCAGCCGCCATCCAGGAGGCTCGGCGTGCGGGCATCCGGGTCATCATGATCACTGGCGACCACCCGCGCACGGCGGCGCGTATCGCGTCGGATCTCGGCATCATCGAAGCCGGTGGTGCTGCCTTGACCGGTGCCGAGATCGATGCGCTTGATGAAGCCGGACTCGCACAAGCGGTGCAACAGGTCTCGGTGTACGCACGGGTCGATCCCGCGCACAAGCTGCGCATCGTTGATGCGCTGCAGGGCCAGGGTCACGTGGTCGCGATGACCGGTGACGGTGTCAACGATGCGCCGGCACTCAAGTCGGCCGACATCGGCGCCGCAATGGGTATCACGGGCACCGAGGTGACCAAGGAGGCCGGCAAGATGATCCTGGCCGACGACAACTTCGCGACCATCGTGGCGGCGGTACGGGAGGGCCGCGGCATCCTCGACAACATTCGGAAGTTTCTGCGCTACCTGCTGTCTTCGAACATGGGCGAGGTGCTGACCGTGCTGCTCGGCGTGCTCGCCGCCCAAGCGCTGGGGCTGATCGACGCAAGTGGCGCGATCGTGCTGCCACTGCTGGCGACACAGATCCTATGGATCAACCTCATCACCGACGCCGCTCCGGCGCTGGCCATGGGGGTCGACCCACAGACCGACGATGTGATGAACCGTCGTCCGAGAAGCCCGCACGAGCGCATCATCGATGCGCGCATGTGGTCGGGTGTGCTGCAGGTCGGTCTGGTCATGGCCATTGCCACCCTGTTCACACTCGACCTCTTCATGCCCGGCGGACTGATCGAGGGCGATCAGTCGCTGGAGACCGCTCGCACGGCGGCGTTCACCGTGCTGGTGTTTTCGCAATTGTTCAACGCCTTCAATGCCCGATCGGAGACCGGCAGCGCCTGGCGCGGCCTGTTCGTCAACCGCTGGCTCTGGGGAGCCGTCGGGCTGGGCGCCGTGCTCCAGGTGGCGGTTGTGCACCTGGACTTCCTGAACCAGGCCTTTGGCACCCGCGCGCTGGAAGCCAGCCAATGGCTGCAGTGCCTGACCATCGCCAGCACGGTGTTGTGCTATAGCGAAACTCGCAAATGGCTTGCCCGGCGCATGAGCGACGGTTAGGATCAAGAAGGGGAGTGCCAGATGGACTATGTCTTGCATTTGATGGCGGGTGGCGCGGGCAACCTGGCCGCGTATCTAGCGGCCCATGTGCTGCTGTGCCTGCTGCCCGCCTTCTTCATTGCCGGGGCCATGGCGGCTCTGATCCCCAAGGCCAGCATCACGCGCTGGCTCGGTCGCAGTACGCCGGCCCATGTCTCGTATCCGGCGGCAGCTGCGGCGGGTTCGTTGCTGGCGGTCTGCTCTTGCACCATCGTGCCGCTGTTTGCCGGCATCTACCGCAAGGGTGCCGGCATCGGGCCAGCCATTACCTTCCTGTTCTTCGCACCGGCCGGCAACATCATGGCGCTGGCCTATACCGGCAGTATCCTGGGGCCCGAATTTGCCGCAGCACGGCTGTTGCTCTGTCTGTTGTTCGGCATCGGTATCGGCCTGCTGATGGCCATGCTGTTCTGGAAGGACGATGCCAGCCACGATGCCCAGTCCGATGCCCTGTTTGCCCAGCAGGCCAGCGTCGGACCCGCCGCGACCGGCCTGCTGCTGTCTCTGGTGGCCGTACTCATCGCTGGCACGCTCAAGCTCTGGCCACTGACCGAGACCTTCGCGACGGTCAGGCTGCCCCTGTCCTGGGCGGCCGACTGGCAGGCGACATTGTTCGGCTGGGTGCCCTTCGACCCAGCCAAGGGCGAGGAAGGCGTGAGCTTCCAGGGTTCGGTGCTGATCGCCTTGCTGCTGCTGATCGCCGCCACAGCCTGGAAAGGGCTGGAGAACGTCATCGAGGGTCCGAACCAATGGACTTGGATCACACTGGGACTGACAGTCACCACGCTGCTGGTCGCTGCCCTGCGCCTGACGCCGGTGGCTGGCGGCCTGGAACTCGGCCTGACCGGCCGCGTGCTGGCCGTGGCAGCTACGCTCGTGGCCTGCTGGCATTTCGCTCGCCAGCTGTGCGCGGACGACCGCCAGGCCTGGCTCTGGGAGTCCTGGCGCTTTGTGAAACAGATCTTTGTCCTGCTGGTCGTGGGTGTCTTCATCGTCGGCGTGGTGCGCCAGATCATCCGACCGGAATGGATCGAATCGCTGGCCGGCAGCAACACGGTGCAGGCCAATGCGGTCGCCGTCCTGTTCGGCGTTTTCATGTACTTCCCGACCCTCGTCGAGGTACCGGTGGCCCGCATGTTCCTGGACCTGGGCATGCACCCCGGACCGCTGCTGGCCTACCTGATGGCCGACCCCGAGCTGAGCCTGCAGAGCATGCTGATGGTCGCTGCCGTGATCGGTCGCCAGAAAACGGCTGCGTACGTGAGCCTCGTGGCGGTGTTCAGCATCTGCGCCGGTCTGCTTTACGGGGCCTGGGTGGACGGCCTCGGCTGGTTACCGTTGAGTCTGTCACTGGCTGTTTTCATCGCCCTGCTCGGCGCCGGGCTGACCTGGCTGCGGCGGCGTCAAGCCAGGTCAGTTCCCGCCTGATCTCAATCGACCCTCAAAGGAAAGCACCATGCTGACTGTCAAAATTCTCGGCTCAGGCTGTGCCAATTGCAAGAAGCTTGAAGCCGTCGCCCGTGAGGCCGCCACGGCCGCCCAACTGGAGGCCGAGTTCATCAAAGTGACCGACATGCGGCAGATCATGACTTACGACCTGCTGTCCACGCCCGGGCTGGTGATCAACGAGAAGCTGGTCAGCAGCGGCCGCATCCCCACCGTGGCCGAAGTGCAGAAGTGGCTCACCGCTTGACAGGTGACTTGTCAGTGGTGATGGTGGTGGTGGTGATCCGCCGGCAGCGGCTCCACGGCTGGCACTGAGGACCAGTCGCCGCAGGGTCGGGTGAAGGGCACGTTCACCACCTGCAGCGTGACGTGGGTGATCTCGAAACGCTCGTGCAGCATATCGGTCGCAGCCTGGAGGAAGGCGTCGTCGGCATGCCCCACCGGCATCACCAGATGGGCCGTCATGGCCACCTGTGATGTGTCCATGGCCCAGATGTGCAGGTCGTGCACCTGCACGATGCCCGGCAGCGCCAGCAAGCTGACGTGCACCGCATGCGGGTCTACGCTGTCAGGCACGCCGTCGAACAGCAGGTGCAGCGATTGCCGGAACAGGCTCCAGGTGCCCCAGAGGATCACAGCGGCGATCAGCAGGCTGACCACCGGGTCCAGCCAGGTCCAGCCCATCCACAGCGTCAGGGCGCCGGCGAGTACCACGCCGGCCGACACCAGCGCGTCGGCGGCCATGTGCAGGAAGGCACCACGGATGTTCAGGTCGGTCTGGCGCCCGCGCATGAACAGCCAGGCCGTGACCGAATTGACGACGATGCCCACCCCCGCCACGGCCATGATGGTCAGGCCTTCACGGCCTGCTACCGGATCGGGGTCCAGCACGCGCCCGATGGCTTCCCACACCAGCGCGCCCATGGCCACCAGCAGCAGCAAGGCGTTGGCGAACGCCGCCAGGATGCTCCCCTTCCTCCAGCCATAGGTGTGGCGCGGGTTGGGCCGCAGCTGGCCAGCCAGGGCCCCGCCCCAGGCCAGCACCAGCCCGGCCACATCGCTGAGGTTGTGGCCCGCATCGGCCAGCAGCGCCAGAGAGTTGATGCGCCATCCGTAGAAAGCCTCGATGCCGACAAAGGCCAGGTTCAGGGCGATGCCGATGGCAAACGCCCGGTCGAAACTGGTGGGCGCGTGGTGGTGGTCGTGTCCCGCACTCATTCGGCATCGGTCCTGCGCCGCAGGATTCCGGAGAGTTCCGTCCCCGGGGCTACCGTGTTGAACACGGTGCCGAACTTCTTCACGTTGTCGTGCAGCAGGGCCAGGCGGCGGTCGTCTTCGTCGGTGTCCACCACGATTTCATAGTCGATGGATTCCATGCGCGGGGGTACGTCCTGTCGTACGCCGTGTACCCGCACCTCCACCCCGCGCAGCTGGAACTTGAGAATGGGGATCACGCGCTCGATGCCCTTGATCATGCAGGCTGAGAGCGCAGCCAGCAGCACCTCGGCCGGGTTGAAGGCGTCCGGGTTGCCCGCCAGGTCGGTGTCCAGGTCGATTTGCGCGTTCTTGCAGCGGGCACGACTGAGTTGAGCACTTTCGCGGCGCGAAACCACATGGAACTGCATCTTGGTCGGGGAGACTGTCATGGGTTTCCTGTTGCTCAAACGAAGGATATTTTGCTCCGCCGACACGATTTGGCGGACCACTGCTGCGTCATAGGCACCCGGCGATCAGCGGCACGCCAACAGGTATGCACTCGAGCGGTCCGAAATCGCTGCAGGCATAGAGGGGACTTCAGACGGTGGAAATCAATGAAAGTTTGCATTCACTCACATGAAAACAGCCACTGTACAAGCCGACGGAACTTTCCGGGGGACATGCTGTCTCACGTTAGCACTCTTGACCTGGGAGTGCTAACATAGATTCATACAAATACCTCAGGAGGGTGTTTCACATGTCCCAGATGCTTGCTCCCACCACCGCAGTTCCCTCTGGCCAGCTGGCCGTGGCTGGCGCGTGGACGGGACGTTCGCTCACCCTGCCGCCGCTGGGCAATCTGGACGCCTACATCTCGGCGGTCAACCGCATTCCGCTGCTCACCCTGGAAGAAGAGCAGCAGGCCGCGCGACGCCTGCGCGACCACAACGACCTGGACGCGGCTGGCCAGCTGGTCATGTCGCACCTCCGTCTGGTGGTGTCGATTGCCCGCCAGTACCTCGGTTACGGCCTGCCGCACGGCGACCTGATCCAGGAAGGCAACGTGGGCCTGATGAAGGCGGTCAAGCGCTTTGACCCTGACCAGGGCGTGCGCCTGGTGAGCTACGCCATGCACTGGATCAAGGCCGAGATCCACGAGTACATCCTCAAGAACTGGCGCATGGTCAAGGTGGCGACCACCAAGGCCCAGCGCAAGCTGTTCTTCAACCTGCGCAGCATGAAGCAGGGCTTCCGGGCCGAGGCGGCCGATGGCGACACCCACCGGGAGGCGCTGTCCGACCACGAAATCGACGTGGTGGCACGCGACCTCAACGTGAAGCCGGAAGAGGTGCGCGAGATGGAAACGCGTCTGGCGGGCGGCGATGTCGTGCTCGATCCCTCCCCTTCCGACGATGGTGAGGAGGCATACGGCCCCATTGCCTTTCTGGCCGATGGCTCCCATGAGCCCACCGCCATGCTGGAGTCCGCCGAACGCGACCGTCTGGCGACCGAAGGGATCGCCAAGGCCATGGGCGAGCTGGACGACCGCTCCCGCCGCATCGTGACCGAGCGCTGGCTCAAGGTCAACGACGACGGCTCGGGCGGCATGACGCTGCACGAACTCGCGGCCGAGTACGGTGTCAGCGCCGAACGCGTGCGTCAGATCGAGGTGGCGGCCATGAAGAAGATGCGCAAGGCCCTGGCTGCGTACGCCTGACGAACCATCTTTCCTTGATCGCTGAGGCTCTTGCGGCGTGCGCGCCACAAGGGCCTTTTCTTTGAGCACTTACCCGGTCCAGATGGATTCCCGTCGCGTGCCGTCCGGTCACAATCCGGGAATGTCCGTCGCGCGCCGTCTGCCAAGCCCCATTGCGGGCACCACTGCCCTTCGAGCCTGGATGGCCATGCTGCTGGCGGGCCTTCTCCTCTGGTTCACCACGGGACGCACCCACGCCCTGCCGCTCCAGGACGGATACCCGGGGCCAGTCATCATCGACGGATCCGTTCAGAGTTTCCCTTTGGCGGGTCGGAGCATTTACTGGATCGACCCCACCGGCCAGCTGGAGCCGGACGAGATTGAAGCCAGGCAGGACCTGCTGCCCTGGTCGGAACGAACGAACGGGCAGCGCGTCACCCTCGGCGAATCCGCCGCGCTGTGGATCCGGTTCGATGCCTGGGTACAGCACGATGACGTCCACTGGGAACTGGAGCTGGCCAGATCCGGCACCGATCACGTCGCCCTGCACTACAGGGATCGACACGGCCAGTGGGTCCGGCAGGAAGCCGGTGACCACCTGGCAGTCAGCCGCTGGCATTCACCGGATCGCTACCCCGTCTTCACCCTGGACACCCGAACCGAGGGTCCGGTGAGGTACTGGGTGAAGATCGAACATGCCCGGGTACCGTTCTCGGGAGAGTTCTATGTCCACAGCCATCCCCATCTGCGCGAGCAGCGCATCCACCAGCAGTTCCTGATCGGTGCCTACTTCGGCATGGCCTTGCTGCTGAGTCTGGTGGCGCTGGCCAACGGCCTGGTGTTCCGGGACAAGAGCTTCCTGGCCTATGCGATCTACACCGGTGTGCTGGCCCTGAGCATGGCAGCCTCCCTGGGCGTGGGAGGTCAATTCCTGTGGCCGGACAGTGTGGTCTGGAACAGCCGCGCCGAGTTCATTCTGCTGCCCCTGGTGGCCATGGCCGGACTGCTCTTCATCCGGCAGGTCATCCAGGCCAGCTGGATCGACCGGCGCCTGGACCGGATGGCCGTCGCGCTGTCGATCATCTGGGTCGGTTTGATTGTCTGGGACCAAAGCGAACCGAGTACCGCCAGCATGCAGGCACTCAGCGCAGCCGGTGCCGCCACCATGGCGCTGACCTATGCGCTGCTGTGGTCAGCCTGGCGCTCGGGGGAACGCTGGGTGCGCTGGATTGCCCTGGGTGTGCTGCCCATGCTGCTGGCAGGCACCCTCCCGGTGCTGCGCAACTTCAACCTGGTGTCGTCGGGATTCCTCTCGCAGTACGGCATGGTGCTGGCCGCCACCATCGAGGCACCACTGCTGATCTACGGCCTGGTGCAACGCTCCTCCATCCAGCATGAGGCGCGCGCTCGAGCCAAGGCCCTGGCGCTGACCGAGCCGCTGACAGGGCTGACCAACCGCCACAACTGCATCCTGCGCCTGCACGACGCCCTGATTCGTGCCCAGCGCTATCAGCACCGCTGTGCGCTGCTGGTGATCAACCTCGACAACCACGAATGGTTCACCCAGGAGCATGGGCGCGAGGTGGGGGACCGCGCCCTGGTGCTGACCGGATCACTGCTGCGCACGGTGGCCCGTGATGTGGACACGGCCGCGCGGATCGACGACCGGACCTTTGCCCTGCTCATGGAGGGACCGGTGCGCCCCGCCCAAGCCGTTTCCGCCGCCACCGCGATTCTGGCGGGTGGCCTGCGGCCGAACGAGCAACTGCCGGTCGGAGCGACGCTGCGCTTCAAGATCGTGATTGCCCTGCTGCCAGACCCGTCGATCGAGCTGCCGATGGATGCGCAGCAGCATCTGGCGTGGCTGCACGATGAAGCCGACAACCTGCAATGGGACCGGCAGCGCAACATCGCCACCGTGAACTTCTGAGCGGCCCGCGGGCCACCACCGGCAGAATCAGGCCTCTCGACGCAGGGCCGGGAACAGGATGATGTCGCGGATGCTGGCGCTGTCGGTCAGCAGCATCATCAGGCGATCGATGCCAATGCCGCAGCCACCGGCGGGCGGCATGCCGTATTCCAGCGCCCGGATGTAGTCGGCGTCGTAGAACATCGCCTCGTCATCACCAGCGTCCTTGTTGGCCACCTGGGCATGGAAACGCGCGGCCTGGTCCTCGGCGTCATTGAGCTCGGAGAAACCATTGCCGAACTCGCGACCGGTGATGTACAGCTCAAAGCGCTCGGTCACTTCAGGTCGCTGATCATTGGCGCGCGCCAGCGGAGAGATCTCGGTCGGGTGCTCCATGATGAAGGTGGGCTGCCACAGCTTTTCCTCGACCAGTTCCTCGAAATACAGCACCTGCAAGCCAGCCAGCGAGCGGCTGGAGAGCTTGTCCTTTTCTTCGGTCAGGCCCAGCTTGAGCAGGGCCTGACGCAGCCAGGCGGCGTCGTCCACATGGGCGCCTGCAGCCGTGTGCTTGAGGATCGCCTCGCGGATGGTCAGGCGCTCGAACGGACTGTCGATGTCCACCGGCTGGCCCTGGTAGCTCAAGGGCTGGTCGCCACGAACCGTCCGCACCGCATGGCGGATCAGCTGCTCGGTAAAGCCCATCAGGTCCTGGTAGTTCCAGTAGGCCGCATAGAACTCCATCATCGTGAACTCCGGGTTGTGCCGGACGCTGATGCCTTCGTTGCGGAAATTGCGGTTGATCTCGAACACGCGGTCGAAGCCGCCCACCAGCAGGCGCTTGAGGTACAGCTCGGGCGCGATGCGCAGAAACATCTGCTGGTCCAGCGCGTTATGGTGGGTTTCAAACGGCTTGGCGTTGGCGCCGCCCGGGATGGGATGCAGCATCGGCGTCTCCACCTCCAGGAAGCCGTGCGCGACCATGAACTCGCGGATGCTGGACAGACCCCGGCTGCGGGCCATGAAGCGCTGGCGGGTTTCCTCGTCCGTCATCAGGTCCACGTAGCGCTGCCGGTACTTGACCTCCTGGTCCTGGATGCCGTGGAACTTGTCGGGCAGCGGACGAAGGCTCTTGGTGATCAGCCGGAGGTGATCGGCATGAATCGTCAGTTCGCCGGTGCGGGTGCGCATCAGCACCCCCTCGGCGGCAATGATGTCACCCAGGTCCCAGTGCTTGAAAGCTTCCAGCGTCGCCTCGCCCACGCTGTCCTTGTTCAGGTAGATCTGGATGCGCCCGGCCGTGGGGCCGAAGGAAGCGTCCTGCAGGGTCGCAAAGCACGCCTTGCCCATCACGCGCTTGAGCATCATCCGGCCCGCCACGCTGGCGCGCACCGGCTCGGCTTCCAGCTGCTCCTTGGTCATCTCGCCATAGAGCGAGAAGAGCTCTTCTGCCTTGTTGGCGGGCTTGAAGTCGTTCGGAAAGGCCACGCCTTCACCGCGCTGCTGGGCCTCGCGCAAGGCCTTGAGTTTTTCGCGACGCTCCGCAATCAGCTGGTTGTCGTCGGTGGCAGGGGCGGCGTGGGCGTGTTCGGTGGTCATGGTGGAAGGCATGAAAAAACGGGTTGCGCCAGGCAGGCGCAACCCGTCATTGTAATTTCCGGCGGAACCGGTCCGGTCAGTGACCCAGGTAGGCCTCGCGGACCTTGGGATCGGTCAGCAGATCCTTGCCGGGGCCCGTCATGGTGATCAGACCCGAATCCATCACGTAACCGCGGTCGGCGATCTGCAGCGCGCGCTGGGCGTTCTGCTCCACCAGCACGATGGTCACGCCCTGGGCGGACACGTCGCGCACCACCTCGAAGATCTTGTCCACCATGATGGGTGACAGGCCCATGGACGGCTCGTCGAGCAGCAGCACCTTGGGCTGGCTCATCAGGGCACGGGCCATGGCCAGCATCTGCTGCTCGCCACCGGACATGGTGCCCGCCAGCTGGTCCTTGCGTTCCTTCAGGCGCGGGAAGATACCGAACATGCGCTCGATGTCGGCCTGGATGCCAGCCTTGTCCGAGCGGATGTACGAACCCATCAGGAGGTTCTCGGTGATCGTCATGCGGGTGAAGATGCCGCGTCCTTCCGGCACCATCGCCAGACCCTGCTTGACCAGATCCCAGGCACCCTGGCCCTTGATGTTCTGGCCCAGGTACTCGATGCTGCCGCCTTCGGCCCCCAGCGAGCCGGTGATGGCCTTCATGGTGGTGGTCTTGCCGGCGCCGTTGGAGCCGATCAGGGTGATCAGTTCACCCTCGCGGACCTCCATGTCGATGCCCTTGACGGCCTTGATGCCACCGTAAGACACCTTCAGGCCCGAAACTTTCAGGAGTGTGTTTGCCATGTTCTTGTCCATCCTCGATCAGTGGCCGCCGGTGCCGAGGTAAGCCTCGATCACCTTGGGGTCCTTCTGCACTTCGGCGGGCGTACCCGAAGACAGCTGCTTGCCGTAGTCCAGCACGGTCACACGGTCACACAGACCCATCACCAGCTTGACGTCGTGCTCGATCAGCAGGATGGTCCGGTTGTCCTTGCGGATCTGGTCAATCAGTTCGCGCAGCTGGACCTTCTCGGTCGCGTTCATGCCGGCGGCCGGTTCGTCCAGCGCAATCAGTTGCGGGTCCGTGGCCAGCGCACGGGCAATTTCCAGACGTCGCTGGTCACCATAGCTCAGCGTGCGCGACTTGTAGTCGGCGAACTTGGCGATGCCCACATATTCCAGCAACTCCATGGCGCGGGCCTGGATGGCTGCCTCTTCCTTTTTGAACGACCCGGTGCGCAGGATGGCGCCCACCAGCCCCGAAGTGGTGCGCACATGGCGCCCCACCATCACATTTTCCAGGGCCGTCATCTCAGGAAACAGACGGATATTCTGGAAGGTGCGCGCGATGCCGGCCTTGGCCACCTCATGCACCGCCGTGGGGGTGTATGGCTTGCCCGCCAGCTCGAAGCTGCCGCTGTCGGGGGTGTACAGGCCCGTCAGCACGTTGAAGAACGTGGTCTTGCCGGCGCCGTTGGGGCCGATCAGGCCATAGACCTGGCCACGCTTGATCTCGATGCCCACATCGCTCAGGGCCTGCAGGCCGCCAAAGCGCTTGGACACGTTCGCCACTTTGAGAATGGTCTCGCTCATGATGGTGTCCTTTCGCTCACTTCGCCAGGGATTTGCCGTGTTCCGGAGAAGGCCACAGCCCCTTCGGACGGATCAGCATGATCACCACCATGGCCAGCGCGATCAGCAGCTGGCGCAGGATCTCGGGGCCCAGGCGGCCATCGGTCATGTGCGACAGGTCGGGCAGATGACGCAGCAACTCCGGCAGGCCGGCCAGCATCAGGGCGCCCAGAATCACGCCAGGGATATGACCGATGCCACCGAGCACCACCATCGCCACGACCATCACCGACTCCATCAGCGAGAAGGACTCGGGCGAGACAAAGCGCTGGAACGACGCGAACAGCACCCCGGACATGCCACCGAAGGTGGCACCCATGCCGAAGGCCAGCAGCTTGAGGTTGCGGGTGTTCAGGCCCATGGCCTTGGCGGCGATCTCGTCTTCGCGGATGGCCATCCAGGCACGGCCGATGCGCGAGTCCTGGATGCGGTAGGAAATGATCACCGTCAGGATCACGAAGAACAGGAACAGGTAGTAATACAGCGTGACCGGCTGGAAGGTGAAGCTCCAGTCGCCGATGCTCAGCGTGTGCCGCTGCCCCATGTTGAAGCCGAAGACCGTCAGCGGGTCGATCTGGCTGATGCCCTTGGGACCGTTGGTGATGTTGACCGGGCGGTCCAGGTTCAGCAGGAAGATGCGGATGATTTCGCCGAAGCCCAGGGTGATGATGGCCAGGTAGTCGCCGCGCAGCTTGAGCGTGGGCGCGCCCAGGATCATGCCGACGATGCCGGCAAGCACCGCCGCCACGATCATCACGATCCAGATGTTGACATGCAGACCATCAGGGAACATGGCCTTGATGGCCGGGAAGGTGTCCGCCAGATGGGGTGAGGCCAGCAGGCCGTACAGGTACGCGCCGACGGCAAAGAAGGCGATGTAACCCAGGTCCAGCAGGCCGGCGTAGCCGACCACGATGTTCAGGCCCAAGGCCAGCAGCACATACAGCAGGGCGATGTCAACGATGCGGACCCAGGAGTTGCTGCCGGTGGCCTGCAGCAGCAGAGGCAGCACCATGAGGGCAATGCCCGCAATGATGAAGGTGACGATTTTTCCGGATTTCGAGTTCATCATGATGGTGTCCTCCGGTATCAGGCGCGATCGGCCACACGCTCACCCAGCAGGCCGGACGGACGCAGGGTCAGCACCAGGGCCAGCACGATGAACGCGAAGATGTCGACGTACTGGCTGCCCAGGAAGCCGCCCGTCAGGGCACCCAGATAACCAGCCCCCAGGGCTTCGATCAGCCCCAGCGCGATGCCCCCGACCACGGCACCGGCCAGGTTGCCGATACCGCCCATGACGGCAGCGACAAAGGCCTTGAGACCGGGCATGAAACCCATGGCGTGTTGCACGGTGCCGTAGTTCGAGGCCCACATCACGCCGGCGATGGCCGCCAGCATGGCGCCGATGATGAAGGTCGCGGAAATCACCACGTCGGGGCGGATGCCCATCAGGGCGGCCACGCGCGGGTTCTCGGCGGTGGCACGCATGGCGCGTCCCAGGTTGGTCTTGTTCACCAGCCACATCAGGAGCGCCAGCGTGATCGCGGTCACCGCCAGGATGGTGATCTGGGTCACCGAGATCACCGCGCCGCCCAGCTGGATCGGCTCGCGCGAGAGCATCGACGGATAGGACTTGGGGTTGGGTGCCCAGATGATCATCGCCAATGTCTGCAGCAGCAAGGACATGCCGATGGCGGTGATCAGCGGGGCCAGGCGCGGCGAGTTGCGCAAGGGCCGGTAGGCCAGTTTCTCGATCGTGAAGTTCAGCGCCGCGCACACCACCATCGCAATCGCGGTGGCCATGAGCAGGATCATCCAGCCCGGCAAGCCGATGGACGCTTCCATCATCAGGCGGATGATGGTCCAGCTGGTCAGCGCGCCGACCATGAGCACGTCGCCGTGCGCGAAGTTGATGAGTCCGATGATGCCGTACACCATGGTGTACCCGAGGGCCACCAGCGCATACATACTGCCCAGGACCAGACCATTGATGATCTGCTGCAGCAAGACGTCCATGAAGTTACTCCGTGTTTGTGACAGGCCGGGACACCGACCGGGAGATCCGATCCCGCGCCCGGGTAGGGCGAGGAGTCCCGTGTTCTTACCCGCTTCAACCTAGCAAAAAACCCGCCAGGCTCGACCTGTTTACAGGGCGGTCTGCGGGTTGGTGGCGGCATTGTAGCGAAGGGTTAATCGCCTTCCGATGCGTGCAAGCCCTTATGCCGCACGGGTTTACCCTCGTTTCGGCGGCAGCATCAGCCCTGCATCAACAGTACAGAGATTTCATTAGACTTTCTTATTGTTCAGCGCACACAGCTCCCGGAGCTTCTCGCCAATACGAATTTCCAGCCCTCGGTCCACAGGCCGGTAAAAATCCGGGTCAGGCATGCCTTCGGGCAGATATCGTTCGCCGGCAGCGAAGCCACCGGCCTCGTCGTGCGCGTAGCGATAGCCTTTCCCGTAATCCAGATCCTTCATGAGCTTCGTGGGCGCATTGCGCAGATGCATGGGCACCGGGCGGCTGCCATCTTTCTTGACGAAGGCCTTGGCTTCGTTGAACGCCTTGTAGACCGCATTGGACTTGGGGGCCACGGCCAGGTAGACCACACATTCGGCCAGGGCCAGCTCCCCTTCGGGCGAGCCCAGCCGCTCGTACACCTCGGCGGCATCGAGCGCCAGACGCAAGGCCCGCGGATCGGCCAGGCCGATGTCCTCGGCCGCCATGCGGATCAAGCGCCGGGCCAGGTAGCGGGGATCGGCACCGCCGTCGAGCATGCGCGCGAACCAGTACAGGGACGCATCCGGATCCGATCCCCTCACGCTCTTGTGCAGGGCGCTGATGGTGTCGTAGAACTGCTCGCCGCCCTTGTCGTAGCGGCGCATGCGTTCACCCAGGACGCGCAGCAGCCAGGCATCGGTCACCTCGGCCAGCTTCTCCCGCGCCGCCGCCACGGCCAGCGTCTCCAGCGTGTTGAGCAGACGCCGGGCATCCCCATCGGCATACGCCACCAGCCGATCCTCGGCGGCCTTCTCGATCACGGGCACGGCACCGATGCCCTGCGCCCGGTTCACCAGCTGACGCAGATCCTCCTCACCCAGGGGCTGGAGCACATAGACCGCCGCCCGCGACAGCAGGGCCGAATTGACCTCGAACGAGGGATTCTCGGTGGTGGCACCGATGAAGGTGAACAGCCCGCTCTCCACATGGGGCAGAAAGGCGTCCTGCTGGCTCTTGTTGAACCGGTGGACCTCGTCCACAAACACGATGGTGCGCTGCGCATGCAGCCCGTCCCGCGCGGCCTCGGCGCGTTCCACGGCTTCGCGGATGTCCTTGACCCCGCCCAGCACCGCACTGATGGTGATGAACTGGGCGTCGAACGCATCGGCCATCAACCGGGCAATGGTCGTCTTGCCCACCCCCGGCGGCCCCCAGAGAATGCAGCTGTGAGGTTGCCCGGACTCGAAGGCCAGGCGCAAGGCCATGCCTTCACCCAGCAAGTGCTGCTGCCCGATGACCTCGCCGAGGCTGCGCGGTCGCAGCCGTTCAGCCAGCGGAACATGCGTGCCCGTCGCCATGAGGGGTCAGGGGCGGATCACGTCGGCACCCGCCGGCGGGCTGAACCGGAAACGTTCCGCCGGCAGGGCCGCACCTGCCTGCCATTGGGTGAAAGTCAGCACCGACTGCTGGCCCAGGCTGTCGGCGATCTCCAGCACCGCCAGTTGACCGGCGCGAAACCCCACCCGCACCCGCTGCAGCTGGCCGTCCTTCTCGCGCGGCCTGGCCTCCACCCACGACAGGCCGTCGCGATCCGGCTGCGCAGCCAGCTCGAAAACACCCTGCAGCGACTTGAGGTCGGTGCCCGCGGCAATGAGGGCTGCCGGCGTGCTGCCCAGCACATCCTGCTGTTTGCGGGCCGTCACCTGGTTGAGATCCACATCGTGCAGCCAGAGCGTCTGACCATCGGCCACGATGGTCTGCTCGAAGGGCTTGGTGTAGTCAAAGCGGAAGCGGTTGGGCCGCTGGAAGTCGAAGCGGCCGCTGGAGGTCTTGGTGCGCGCCCGGGTGTCGCCCTCACGTTTGGGTGAGGTCACCACCTGGGTGAACGACGCGCTGCCACCGGTGACCTCACGCAGGAAACGCTCCAGGTCCTGCAAACCGTCGGCGTACGCCGAGCCCATCAGAAAAGTGGCCGCCAGGGCCGTGAGCAAGGATGTTTTCATGGAACTGGGACCCTCCTGTGGTCCGGGAGTTTCCGGAGATCTGCGAGCCGGGTTCAATCCCCTCGCGGTGCCACCAGGATGTCGCGCTGGCCGCTGGAGGTCAATGCGCTGACCAGTCCTGCATTCTCCATGTCTTCCAGCAGGCGGGCGGCGCGGTTGTAACCGATCTTGAGCTTGCGCTGCACATACGAGATGCTGGCCTTTCGGTCCTGCAGCACGATGGCCACCGCCTGGTCGTACAGCGGGTCTTTTTCACCACCCTCACCACCTTCGCCCAGCAGATCTCCGCCCTCACCATCGCCCGCCGCCGATTCCAGCACGCCATCGATGTAGTTGGGCTCGCCGTACTGTTCTTTCAGGTACGAGGCCACGCGGTGCACCTCGTCGTCGCTGACGAAGGCGCCGTGCACGCGGATCGGGAAACCGGTGCCCGAGGGCATGTAGAGCATGTCGCCCATGCCCAGCAGGCTCTCGGCACCCATCTGGTCCAGGATGGTCCGGCTGTCGATCTTGCTGCTGACCTGGAAGGAAATGCGGGTCGGGATGTTGGCCTTGATCAGACCGGTGATCACGTCCACGCTGGGGCGCTGCGTGGCCAGGATCAGGTGGATGCCGGCGGCGCGGGCCTTCTGCGCCAGGCGGGCGATCAGCTCTTCGATCTTCTTGCCCACCACCATCATCAGGTCGGCCAGCTCGTCGATCACCACCACGATGTGCGGCAGCCGCTCCAGCGGCTCGGGCTGCTCGGGCGTGAGGCTGAAGGGGTTGCCAATGTGCTCGCCGCGCGCCTTGGCCTCGTCGATCTTGGCATTGAAGCCCGCCAGGTTGCGCACACCCATCTTGCTCATGAGCTTGTAGCGCTTTTCCATCTCGGCCACGCACCAGTTCAGGCCATTGGCCGCCTGCTTCATGTCGGTCACCACCGGGCACAGCAGGTGCGGAATGCCTTCGTAGACGCTGAGTTCCAGCATCTTCGGGTCGATCAGCAGCAGGCGCACGTCCTTGGCGTCGGCCTTGTAGAGCAGCGACAGGATCATGGCGTTGATGCCCACCGACTTGCCCGAACCGGTGGTACCAGCCACCAGGCAGTGCGGCATCTTGGCCAGGTCAGCGACCACCGGCAGGCCGGCGATGTCCTTGCCCAGGCCCATGGTCAACAGGCTCTTGGCGTCGTTGTAGACCTGTGAACCGAGGATCTCGCTGAGCTTGATGGTCTGTCGCTTGGCGTTGGGCAGTTCCAGCGCCATCAGGTTCTTGCCCGGGATGGTCTCGATCACACGGATGGACACCAGCGACAGCGAACGCGCCAGATCGCGGCTCAGGTTGACGATCTGCGAGCCCTTCACCCCCGTGGCCGGCTCGATTTCGTAGCGCGTGATCACCGGGCCCGGCGCCGCCGCCACCACGCGGACCTCGACGCCGAAGTCCTTGAGTTTCTTCTCGATGAGGCGGCTGGTCATCTCCAGCGTCTGGGCGTCCACACCCTGTTGCTGCGCCGGCGCGCTGTCCAGCAGGTCCACCTGGGGCAGCTTGCTGTCCGGCAGTTCGGTGAACAGCGGCTTCTGGCGCTCCTTGGCCACCCGTTCGCTTTTGGGTACCTCGACGACCGCCGGTTCGATGAACACGGGGGTCGGGTGATGCTCCTCGATCTCCTCGCGCTCCACCGCCACGACGACTTCGCGCTCGCGTGCCGCCTGCTCGCCGATGCGCAGGTCCTCATCCGCCTCGCGCTTTTCACGGCGCGATTCGAACCAGCCTTCCAGGCGGCTGCCCAGGGCCTCGGACCAGTGCCCCCAGGAAAAGGCGAACACCCGCGGCAGCGCCAGCACCAGCAGGGCCAGCAGAACCAGGGCCGAGCCGGTGAAACCCAGCCAGCGCATGGTCAGAGGCCCCAGGGCATGCCCCAGGGCGCCGCCCGCGTCATCGGGCAACAGGCCATCGAGCCGGTGCAGGCGCGTCCACTCCAGCACGCAGCTGGCCACCATCAGAAGAACCAGCGCCACCCAGAACCCCAGCCGCCCCCGCCAGCGCCACCAGGCGACCGACTCGTCCGACTCACCCGGCGCGGGCGGAAGATCCTGCTGGCCCCGAAGCCAGCGCGCCAGCGTCGACAGCCAGGCCCGAACCCCGGCGAAGACCAACCACCAGCAGGAGAAACCAAAAAGGAAATAGGCGCCATCAGAGAGCCAGGCGCCCGCCTGGCCGCCCCAGTTGTGAATGGCCGCACTGGTGCCCGAGGTGCTCCAGGCGCTATCGGACGGTGAATGGGTCAGCAGTGCCACCAAAGCAAACAGCAAGCCGGCGGCGCCCAGCACCAAGCCAATCTCCTGGGCAAAGCGTGCCAGACCCGAGGGCCCTTGCGCGGCCCGGTCGGCATTGAGTGTGTTCAGTGAATAGGTCATGTCGCTCGCAACGATCCGGATGCGAGCTTACCCCATGGAAAAACCAGGATCGCCTCAACCCAGGGAATTGAGCCGCTCCTTGATGATGGTGCTGCCGTCGTCGGCCGACTCGATGAAGCCGCGGTCCTCCAGATCCTTCATGACCCGGCTGACCATCTCCCGGGAAGCGCCGATCATCTTGGCCACATCCTGACGCGAGACCCGTTCGCGGATCACCAGTTGCCCGTCCTTGTCGGGCTGCGCAAACTCCAGGAGCGCCCGGGCCACGCGGCCATACACATCCATCAGGGCCAGCGACTCGATCTTGCGGTCGGCCTGACGCAGGCGTTGCACCAGGCCCTTCATCACCGCATAGGCCATGGAGGTGTTTTCGGGCAGGCAGCGGGCAAATTCGGCGCGCCCCAGAATCAGCACATCGGTCTGCACCTCGGCCCGCACGGTGGCCGAATGGGGCTGGTTGTCGATCAGGCTCATCTCACCGACGTAATCGCCCGGGTTCATGGTAGCGAGAATCACCTCGCGCCCCCGGCTGTCCTGGGTGATGACCCGGGCACGACCGGTGAGCACGATGGCCAGGAAGTTGGACTTCTTGCCCTGCTCGACAATCTCTTCGCCCCGCTTGTAGCGTCGCTTGACCACCGCCTCTGACACCGATTCGGCCTGGGCCTGGGTCAGCGTGGAAAACAGGGGAACGCGTCGGATCAGCTCGAGATTGGACAGGATGGCCATGCGTGTATTCCTTGTTGTCATGTCCCGCGACGGCCCAGCTTCGTAAAATGCCCCTCGAACCTCACCGGTTCGGGGCAGGCATTGCCTCCATGCCGCTGCCGTCCGCGTGTACTGCCAAATGTATACCAATCGCCCGGCCGACAAACCCGGGACCTTCCTCATGAAACACTGCAAAGTCCTGATTCTTGGTTCCGGCCCCGCTGGCTACACCGCCGCTGTCTATGCTGCCCGGGCCAACCTCAACCCGGTGCTGATCACCGGCATCGCCCAGGGCGGTCAGCTCATGACCACCACCGAGGTGGACAACTGGCCCGCCGACGTCCATGGCGTGCAGGGACCGGACCTGATGCAGCGCTTCCAGCAGCACGCCGAGCGGTTCAACACCGAGATCGTGTTCGACCACATCCACACGGTCGACTTTTCTGTGCGGCCCTTCGTGCTCAAGGGCGACAGCGGCGAATACAGCTGCGATGCCCTGATCATTGCCACCGGGGCCTCGGCCAAGTACCTGGGTCTGCCCTCCGAGCAGGCTTTCATGGGCAAAGGCGTCAGCGGCTGCGCCACCTGTGACGGTTTCTTCTACCGCGGACAGGAAGTGGCCGTGGTCGGCGGCGGCAACACGGCGGTCGAGGAGGCCCTGTACCTGTCGAACATCGCCAGCAAGGTCACCCTGATCCACCGCCGCGACACCTTCAAGGCCGAGGCGATCATGATCGACAAGCTGATGGAGAAAGTGCGCGAGGGCAAGATCGAACTCAAGCTGCACAGCGTGCTGGATGAGGTGCTGGGTGATGCTTCCGGTGTGACCGGCGTCCGCCTCAGGAACGTGCAGTCCGGCGCCCTGGAGGATCTGGCGGTCAAGGGCTGCTTCATCGCCATCGGACACAGCCCCAACACCGACATCTTCAAGGACCAGCTGGAGATGAAGGACGGCTACATCGTCACAAAATCGGGTCTCAATGGCATGGCCACCATGACCAGCGTGCCCGGTGTCTTTGCCGCCGGCGACGTCCAGGACCACATCTATCGCCAGGCCATCACCAGCGCCGGTACCGGGTGCATGGCCGCTTTGGACGCCCAGCGATACCTCGAAAACGCCTGATCTGCCCCGCACACGAAGCCGTCGGTCGGGTGAGACTGGCGCTTGCTTTGCCGAGCAACCTATAATGCAAGGCTTTGCTGAATCCGGCTTGGCCAGATCAGACAGGAAATGGGTTACCGCCACCCTTATGGCGAGGTGAGGCCCCCACCGCTCGGGTGGCGGCCGTTTGATGAGATCGGAGTGTCCTCATGGCACGCGTCTGCGACGTCACGGGCAAGAAGCCCATGGTCGGGAACAACGTTTCCCACGCCAACAACAAAACCAAGCGCCGGTTCCTGCCGAACCTGCAATACCGCCGTTTCTGGGTCGAGAGCGAGAACCGCTGGGTTCGTCTGCGCGTCTCGGGTGCTGCCCTGCGCCTGATCGACAAGAAGGGCATCGATGCCGTGCTCGCCGACCTGCGCGCACGCGGCCAGGCATAAGGAGTAAGGCACCATGGCAACCAAAGGCGCACGCGAGAAGATCAAGCTGGAATCCACCGCTGGAACCGGCCACTTCTACACCACCACCAAGAACAAGAAGACCACGCCCGAGAAGATGCTGATCAAGAAATTTGATCCGAAGGCTCGCAAGCACGTGGACTACAAGGAAATCAAGCTGAAGTAATTCGGCCTGAGACCCACAAAAAAACCCGCTGTGAAAACAGCGGGTTTTTTGTTGCCTCTCGAAGATTTCTTCCGAGAGGCACGCCGCGCCGCCGAAGCGGCGCAGATCCAGATCAGGCGTGCGCCGAACGCAGCTTGATGGAGAAGTCGCGCAAGGCGGCGATGCCGCTCTCTTCCGCGCGGCGGCACCAGGCCTGCAGGTCGGCGGCCAGTTGCTCACGGGTGGCGTTGGTGCTGGACCACAGGGCGCGCAGTTCCTCGCGCATGGTCACCATCTTGTCCAGCACCGGGCTCTGGGCCAGCACCTGGGCCAGCTGCGGCTTGACGTTGGCGGGCACCTTGTCGTCATCGCGGTGCAACCAGCGCTGGGCCGCCTTCACGAGAGCGACGTCGGCACTGCGGGACTTCACACCCTGGAGTTCGCGCTGGCAGGCCGCGCGCAGCTCGGCGGCATAGCCGGCCATCACCTCATAGCGGTTGGCAATGATCGCTTCGAGCGTCTTCTCGTCAGCCACCGGCTTGACGTCACCGAAAGCCAGGCGGGGCGGCACCTTCTTGGGATGCGCCAGACCCAGGGCCTGCAGGCCACGGATGTACATCCAGCCGATGTCGAACTCGTAGGGCTTGACCGAGAACTTGGCCGAGGTGGGGTAGGTGTGGTGGTTGTTGTGCAGTTCCTCACCACCGACGATGATGCCCCAGGGGGAGACGTTGGTGCTGGCGTCGACCGCCTCGAAATTGCGGTAACCCCAGTAGTGGCCGATCCCGTTGATGACACCGGCGGCCCACAGCGGAATCCAGATCATCTGCACCGCCCAGACCGTCAGGCCCAGGGCACCGAACAGCGCGACGTTGATGATCAGCATCAGACTGACCCCCAGCGCCGAATGCTTGGTGTAGAGGTTGCGTTCGATCCAGTCGTCGGGCGTGCCGTGACCATAGCGGGCCATGGTCTCGGCGTTCTTGGCCTCGGCACGGTACAACTCAGCCCCCTCCCAGAACACCTTCTTGATGCCATAGATCTGGGGGCTGTGAGGATCTTCCTCGCGCTCGCACTTGGCGTGGTGCTTGCGGTGGATGGCTGTCCACTGCTTGGTGACCATGCCGGTGGTCATCCAGAGCCAGAACCGGAAGAAGTGGGCAGGAATCGGATGCAGATCCAGCGCGCGGTGCGCCGAATGGCGGTGCAGGTAGATGGTGACGCTGGCGATGGTGATGTGGGTGAGCACCAGCGTCACGAGGACGATTTGCCACCAGCTGGCACCGGTCAGGCCGTGCTGTACGAAATGGACCAGGGCATCCCACCCGGTGGACCACACGTTCTCGAAAATGTTCATTCAGTTCCTAGCAGAATCGCCCAACGACGGAGGCGACGTGCCGGCCACAAGGCCCGACCGGCAAGGCATGCACTGACTCATGTCAGTTCATCAATTTTAAGTGAGTAGTCCCAAAACACCAAACGGCAACCACCGCCAAGAATGCGTCAAATGCCGGCAACTTTTCCAACAGTTCGGGTGTTTTGCCGGCAATTCAAGGCTTCTTCGTCCAGACCGCGGCAAAAAATCCGTCGGTCGCATGGCGATGCGGCCACAGGCGAAGGAAACATCCGCCCTCACCGGCCACCAATTGGTCGCTGTCGACCACATGAGCGGCGGCCAACAGGGCTGAGACCGGCAGCACCTCAAAATCCGGGTGCTCTCGGGTGAAAGCCCCGGCGACCGCCTCGTTCTCCTGGGGCAACAGACTGCAGGTGGCGTAGACCAGCCGCCCTCCGGGCTTGACCAGGCGCGCGGCGCTGGCCAGGATGCGCCCCTGCAACTCGGCCTGGGCTGCCACGGTCTCGGGCGTCTGACGCCATTTGAGATCCGGGCTGCGGCGCAAGGTTCCCAAACCCGAGCAGGGCGCATCCACCAGCACCCGGTCCATCTTGCCGGCCAGGCGCTTGACCCGCTCGTCCCGCTCATGGGCGATGGCCACGGGATGAACATTGGACAGGCCGCTGCGCGCCAGCCGAGGCTTGATGGCGTCGAGGCGGTGCGCCGAGGTGTCGAAAGCGTAGAGCCGGCCACTGTTGCGCATGGACGCCCCGATGGCCAGGGTTTTGCCGCCCGCACCGGCACAGAAATCAGCCACCATCTCGCCCCGCTTGGCGTCCATCAGCAAGGCCAGCAACTGGGAACCCTCGTCCTGCACCTCGATCCCGCCATTGATGAACAGGGGCAGCTTGCCCAGGTTGGCCTTGTCCTGCAGGCGCACGCCCCAGGGTGAAAAAGGTGTTGCCTGCGCGGCCAGCCCCGCTGCCTTGAGCTCGGTCACCGCGGCGTCGCGTTTCATCTTGAGCGTGTTGACACGCAGGTCGAGCGGAGCCGGCTGATTCAGACTGGTCGCCAGTGCATCGAACTCCTTGCCCACCTGATCGCGCAGCGCCTGCGCCAGCCATTCCGGCAAGTTGTGGCGGTGCGGCGCCAGAAAATCGCCGTCGGTCACCCGCGCGCAGGCATCCAGCCAGGTCTTTTCCGGATCGGTCAGCGCACTCTTGAGAAAGTCGCGGTCGCCCGGAAAACCCAGGATGGCGAGTCGGCGCCACTTGGACCCGGTGCCCGAGCGTGCCAGCCATTCCAGCTTGAGGCGCTCGCGCAGCACCGCATAGACCGTGTCCGACAGCGTGGCGCGTTCGCGGGGCCCCAGGGCCTTGTTCTCGCGGAAATGGCGCGCGACCACGGCGTCGGCCGGGTGGTCGAACTTGAAGACTTTTTCAATGAGACGGGTCGATTCGTCGAGGAGGGCTTTGGGATGCATGGGCCGTATTGTCCCACCGGCGATAATCAAAGGTTATGTCCGACATCGCCCAACAGGTGCGCCGCCGCCGCACCTTCGCCATCATTTCGCACCCCGACGCGGGTAAGACCACGCTGACCGAGAAGCTGCTGCTCTTCTCGGGCGCCATCAACATCGCCGGCTCGGTCAAGGCGCGCAAGGCCGCACGCCACGCGACGTCCGACTGGATGGAGATCGAAAAGCAGCGCGGCATTTCCGTGGCGTCGTCCGTCATGCAGATGGAGTACCGCGACTGCGTCATCAACCTGCTGGACACCCCGGGCCACCAGGACTTCTCGGAAGACACCTACCGCGTGCTCACCGCGGTGGACGCCGCGCTGATGGTGATCGACGCCGGCAACGGTGTGGAGCCGCAAACCCGGCGCCTGCTGCAGGTCTGCCGCGCTCGCAATACGCCCATTCTCACCTTCGTCAACAAGATGGACCGCGAGGTCAAGGCCCCGCTGGACCTGATGGACGAGATCGAGCGCGAGCTGGGCATGACCGTGGTTCCCTTCACCTGGCCGGTGGGCATGGGCAAGACCTTCCGCGGGGTGTACGACCGCCGCGAGGACCAGATGCGCGTGTTCGCCGCCGGTGAAGACCGCCGCGGCGGCGACGAAGAAGTGCTGGCCGGCCTGGACAACCCCGAGAGCGCCCGCCGCTTCGGCATGGAGTGGACGGCAGCCAAGGACGAACTGGAACTGGTCGAAGGCGCTTCCCCAGCCTTCGACAAGGACGCGTTCCTGAACGGTACGCAGACGCCGATGCTGTTCGGCTCGGCCGTCAACAACTTTGGCGTGCGCGAGGTGCTGGACGCGCTGGTCGACCTGGCCCCGTCACCGGGCGCGAAGGCCGCGATCCAGCGCACGGTGGAGCCGACCGAACCCAAGTTCAGTGGCGTGGTGTTCAAGATCCAGGCCAACATGGACCCGGCGCACCGCGACCGCATCGCCTTCGTGCGCTGCGCCAGCGGCCACTTCGAGCGCGGCATGCGCCTGAAAGTGGTGCGCAGCGGCAAGGAACTGCGCCCCAACACGGTGGTGAGTTTCCTGTCTCAGCGCCGCGAACTGCTGGACGAGGCCTTTGCCGGCGACATCATCGGCATCCCGAACCACGGCGTGCTGCAGCTGGGCGACACCCTGACCGAAGGCGAAGCGCTGCAGTTCACCGGCCTGCCCTTCTTTGCGCCGGAAATCATCCGAAGCGTGGAAGTGGCCGACCCGCTCAAGACCAAGCAGCTGCGCGCCGGCCTGACCCAGCTGGGCGAAGAAGGCGCGATCCAGGTGTTCCGCCCCATCGCCGGCACGGTGCTGCTGCTGGGCGCCGTCGGCCAGCTGCAGTTCGAGGTCGTCGCCCACCGGCTGGAGCACGAGTACGGCGTCAAGGCACGCATCATGGGCAGCAGCTACAACGTGGCGCGCTGGGTGACCTGCGCGCCCGAGGATGGCGGCGAGCAGGAGCTCAAGCGCTTCATGGACGCCAACGCCCACCGCGTGGCGCTGGACGCCGTGGATGCGCCCACCGTGCTGCTGGACCACATGGCCACCCTGCGGGCGGTCGAGGCCAACTGGCCCAAGATCAAGTTCCACGCGATGCGCGAGCACGCCGGCCTGGTCTTCCACAAAGGCGTCTGATCAGAATTCACCGACATGAAGCTGTTTGCGCCCCTGTACGAACGCGCCATGCAATGGGCCCGCCACCGCCATGCGCCCTGGTATCTGGGCGGCATGAGCTTCGCGGAATCGTCGTTCTTTCCCATCCCGCCCGACGTGATGCTGGCGCCAATGGCATTGGCCCGGCCGGAGAAGGCCTGGCTCTATGCCTGGATCACGACGCTGGCCTCGGTGGCTGGCGGTGTCTTTGGCTACTTCATCGGGCTGCTGGCTTTCGACGCCATCGAGCCCTGGCTGCAGACCAGCCGTTACTGGGGCGCCTACCAGACCGCCACCCAGTGGTTCGACGAATGGGGTGTGGTGGCGGTGTTCATCGCCGGCTTCTCGCCGATTCCATACAAGGTGTTCACGATCGCCGCCGGCGCCCTGTCCATGGCCCTGCTGCCCTTCACCCTCGCATCGGTGGTCGGTCGCGGCGCGCGGTTCTTCCTGGTGGCAGGCCTGATGCGCTGGGGCGGTGCCCGCATGGAAGCGCAACTTCGCCAGCACATCGATCGCCTGGGATGGGCCACGGTGGCCCTGGTCGCGCTGGGCGCTGCCGCCTACCTCGCCTTAAAGGGCTGAGATCAGCGGGCAATCAGGCGCTCGACCGCCCGGGGATAGATCAGATGCTCCTGGGAGAGCACCCGGGCGGCCAGCACCTGAGCCGTATCGCCCGGCAGGATGGGCACCACCGCCTGGTCCAGGTATTCCCCATGATCGAGTTCGGCCGTCACCCGGTGCACCGTGCAGCCTGCGAATCGGCAGCCAGCATCGATGGCCCGCTGATGGGTGTTCAGTCCCGGGAAAGCGGGCAGCAGGCTGGGATGGATGTTGATGAGCCTGCCTTCATAGTGCTGGACAAACCCGGGCGTCAGGATGCGCATGAAGCCAGCCAGCACCACCAGGGCCGGGCGGTGGCGGTCGATCTCGGCCATCAGGGCGGCATCGAAGGCCTCGCGCGAGGCGTGTGCCTTGTGGTCGAGCACCGCCGTGTCGATCCGCCGTTCGCGCGCAAACACCAGCCCCGCCGCATCGGCCCGGTTGCTGATCACGGCGGCCACCCGGGCACCATACCGGGTTGACCAGTGGCGGGACTGGGCCGCCTCGACAATGGCCGCCATGTTGGAGCCGCTGCCAGAAATCAGGATGACAATGTTGTTAGCCGAAGACATAAGCCCGCAAGTGTAATGAACCACTCTTTCACATCCCGCCCCCTGAGCCCCGCCGAAGCCCGCGTGCTGGCCACCCTGATGGAGAAAGCCCGCACGGTACCCGACAGTTACCCGCTGACGCTCAACAGCCTGCAGACGGGCTGCAACCAGAAGTCCAGCCGCGATCCGGTGATGAACCTGAGCGAGGCGGAGATCAGCGAAGCCATCGATGGTCTGCGGGAACTCAGTCTGGTGGTCGAGTCCAGCGGCTCGCGCGTGACCCGCTACGAACACAACTTCCAGCGGGGGGTCGGTGTGCCGGAGCAGTCGGCCGTCCTGCTGGGCCTGCTGATGTTGCGGGGCCCACAGACCGCTGGTGAACTGCGCATCAACGCCGATCGCTGGTACAAATTCCTGGACATTGCCTCGGTCGAAGCCTTCCTGGAAGAACTGCAGGACCGCGCCGAGGAAAAAGGGGGGCCACTGGTGGCCAAGCTCCCCCGGGCGCCGGGTGCCAGAGAGCAGCGCTGGGCCCACCTGCTGGGAGGACCGGTGGACATGTCCATCCCCGCCGAAGCGCCGCCCCGCCCAGCCGCCGCCGTGCCGGAGGAACGCCTGCAGGCCCTGGAGGCACGGGTCGACGAACTGGAACGCCTGCTGCAAAACCTCAGCGAACAGCTGGGTCTGTCGCAGCCCTGACAGGGGAAAATCGAACGGTCGTGCCAAACTGTTCGGGTGGTCTGCTCTGCAGGCCCGTCGTTTGTTGCCACACACGGAGACACACATGGATCTGGCATTCACGCCCGAAGAACAGGCTTTCCGGGAGGAAATCCGAACCTGGGTCAGGGACAACCTACCCGCCGACATCAGCCACAAGGTGCACAACGCGCTGCGCCTGAGCCGCGACGACATGCAGCGCTGGGCGAAGATCCTGGGCAAGAAGGGCTGGCTGGGCTATGGCTGGCCCAGGCAGTTCGGCGGTCCGGGCTGGAACGCGGTGCAGAAGCACCTCTTTGAAGAGGAATGCGCCCTGGCGGGCGCGCCGCGCATCGTGCCTTTCGGGCCGGTGATGGTCGCCCCGGTGATCATGGCCTTCGGCAACCCGGAGCAGCAGCAGCGCTTCCTGCCCGGCATCGCCAGTGGTGAAGTGTGGTGGAGCCAGGGCTACAGCGAACCGGGCTCGGGCTCCGACCTGGCCTCGCTCAAGACCCGCGCCGAGCGGCAGGGCGACCACTACATCGTCAATGGCCAGAAGACCTGGACCACGTTGGGCCAGTACGGCGAATGGATCTTCTGCCTGGTGCGCACCAGCACCGAAGGCAAACCCCAGACCGGCATCAGCTTTCTGCTGATCGACATGAAGTCGCCCGGCGTCACGGTGCGGCCGATCAAGCTGCTCGACGGCGAATACGAGGTCAATGAAGTCTGGTTCGACAACGTCAAGGTGCCCGCCGAAAACCTGATCGGCGAAGAGAACAAAGGCTGGACCTACGCCAAGCACCTGCTGGCGCACGAGCGCACCAACATCGCCGACGTCAACCGCGCCAAGCGCGAGCTGGAACGGCTCAAGCGCATCGCCAAGGCCGAGGGCGTGTGGGACGATCTGCGCTTCCGGGACCAGATCGCCTTGCTGGAAGTCGACATCGTGGCGCTGGAAATGCTGGTGTTGCGCGTGCTGTCGGCCGAAAAATCGGGCAAGAACTCGCTGGACATTGCCGGCCTGCTCAAGATCAAGGGCAGCGAGATCCAGCAGCGCTATACGGAACTGATGATGCTGGCGGCCGGCCCGTTCAGCGTGCCCTTCATCGAGGAAGCCATGGAAGCCGGCTGGCAGGGCAACTTCCCCGGCGGCGTGGTGGCCAATGCGCCGCTGGCATCGACCTACTTCAACATGCGCAAGACCACCATTTACGGCGGTTCCAACGAAGTGCAGCGCAACATCGTCGCCCAAACCGTTCTGGGCTGAGAGGAGACACAGACATGGATTTCGATTTCAGCGAAGACCAGGAACAGTTGCGCGATGCGGTGCGCAAGTGGGTGGACAAGGGCTACGACTTCGAGCGCCGGCGCGCCATCGTGAAGGCGGGTGGGTTTGACCGTGGCGCCTACGGCGAGCTGGCCGAACTTGGCCTGCCCGGCCTGTATGTGAGCGAGGCCGACGGCGGTCTGGGCATGGGTCCGGTCGAAGGCATGGTGGTGATGGAAGAACTGGGACGCGGCATCGTGCTGGAGCCCTTCGGCCAGACGCTGATCACCAGCGGCGTGATCGGTGCCTACGGCGGCGCCGACGTCAAGACCTCCTGGCTGCCGAAAATCGCGGCCGGCGAGGCGCTGGTGGTGCTGGCGCACCAGGAGCGTGGCGCACGCTACCGGCTTGATGCCTGCAAGACCGCCGCGACCCAGGCCGGTGGTGGCTGGCAGCTCAGCGGCACCAAGAACGTGGTGCCGGCCGGTGACCAGGCCGACACCTTCGTGGTACCGGCCATGGCCAACGGCCAGCTAGCCTTGTTCATGGTCGAGCGTGGCGCCAGTGGCGTGACTTCCCGTGGCTATGGCACGCAGGATGGCAGCCGTGCGGCCGACATCACCCTGGCGCAGACCCCGGCCACCCTGATCACCACCAACGGCCAGGCGGCTCTGGAACACGCGGTGGACATCGGTATCGCCTGCGTCTGTGCCGAAGCGGTGGGTGTGATGGACAAGACGGTGGCCGTGACAGCCGAGTACCTGAACACCCGCAAGCAGTTCGGTGTGCCGATTGCCAGCTTCCAGGCGCTGCGCCACCGCATGGCCGACATGAAGATGCAGCTGGAGCTGGCCCGCTCCATGAGCTATTACGCCAGCCTCAAACTCAATGCGTCCGCCGACGAACGCCGGCGAGCCCTGGCACGGGCCAAGGTGCAGCTGGGCCAGAGCATGCGCTTCGTGGGCCAGCAGGCGGTGCAGCTGCACGGCGGCATCGGTGTGACCGACGAGTACATCGTCAGCCACTACTTCAAGAAGCTGACCCAGCTGGAAATGACCTACGGCGACACCTTGCACCACCTGGGTGAGGTGTCTGACCGCATGGAAGACACGGCGGGCGTCTTCGCCTGACACCGGTCGGTCGCAGGGTGCCCCAGCGGGCACCTTGCGGTTTCTCCGCTTACTCCGTCAGGCTCTTGAACACGCCGGTCATGGCACGGGTGGCCTGCTGGATCGATCCGGCTTCCAGCATGGCCTGCGCATCGGCGTAGCGCTGCTGGTTGATGACCTCGGCCACGCGGCCGGCCTCTGCGTGAACCGCCTGGTGATGGCGGGTCAGTTCGCGAAACGCGGGCTGGTGTCCATACCGCTGACCGCCCGCGCCCGACATCCATGCGCCCAGCTGGCAGCAGTCCGGACGGCTGAAGCGATCCACCTCGAGCTTGAGCTTGCGCATGACCGCGTTGCGCAGGTCGACGGTGTACTGCTGATGCTCCTGCAGCACGCTGGCGGTGTCGACCTCGCCACCGCCGGCGCCCTTGGATTCCTTGCGCATGGCCACCGCATCGGCCTCGGCGAGGGTAATGTCTTTGTCGGTCAGGCGGAACACGCGAATCGAATCGTGCACCTGCTGGACCTGGTGGTTGAGCGAGTGGGCAGCCGCCGCCAGCTCTTCCACCATGGCGGCGTTCTGCTGCGTGATGGCATCCATGTCCACCAGTGCGGTGCTGATCTTGGATACCCCGGTGGACTGCTCCGTCGTGGCGTGACTGATGTCTTCCAGCACATGCGCCACGCGCTCGACCGACCCCATGGCCTCGTCCATGCGGGTGCGCGCCTCGGCGGTCCGCTGGGTGCCGTTTTCGACGCGCTCGCGGGATTCCTCGATCAGCTGCCGGATCTCCTTGGCCGCTGCGGTGGTGCGCTGCGCCAGGGCCCGAACCTCGGACGCCACCACGGCAAACCCCCGCCCCTGCTCGCCGGCACGGGCCGCTTCGACCGCCGCGTTCAGGGCCAGGATATTGGTCTGGAAGGCCACACCCTCGATCACCTGGATGATGTCGCCGATCCGGCGCGAGGAATCGGAGATCTCCTGCATCGTCTGTGCCACGGCCAGCACCGCCTCGTGACTGCGACGCGCCACGCCGGAGGTGTCCCGGGCAGCATGGGCGCCGTCGCGGGCCAGCTGGGTGGTCTGCTGGGTGGTGCCGTTGATTTCCTCCATGGAGGAAGCCGTCTGTTCGAGGTTGGCGGCCTGCGACTCGGTGCGGGCCGACATGTCCTGGTTGCCCGCCGCGATTTCATGCGTGGCGCCACGGAGGTTGGCCACCTCGTGACGCACGTCGCGCACCACGGTGCGCACCGACACCACCAGCTGGGCCAGGGCCAGCTGCAGTTGACGGATCTCGTCCCGACCATCGACCGTGACCAGGCTGGTCAGGTCGCCGCTGGCCACCTTGTTGGCGGTCTCGACCACCCCCCGAAGCGGCTTGAGCGTCAGGTGATTGGCCAGCCATGAACCCGACGCAACCGTCAGCAGCCCCACCAGCGCGGTCACGGTGTGAGGGGCATCGAACTGCGCACTGACCACCGGTCCCAGCGCAGCCCAGGCACTGATGAGCACCAGCTGCCCGCGGATGCCCGGTCGGAGGGCTCGGCCCAGCTTGCCCAACCAGCCGGCGCGAACCAGTTCTCCCCGGTGCAGCCTGTGCACCAGGCGCCCCGCTTCCGCTTCGGCACGCATGGTGGCGTACAGTGTTTCGGTTGCCGCCACCTCCTCGGCGCCGGGCTTGCTGCGCACGGACAGATAACCCACGATGCGGTCGCCGCTGCGCACCGGCGTGGCGTTGGCCCGCACCCAGTAGTGATCGCCGTTCTTGCGGCGGTTCTTGACCAGCGCTGTCCAGGGCAACCCGCTCTCGATGGTCTCCCACATGTCGCGGAAGGCTTCTTCCGGCATGTCCGGATGGCGCACCAGGTTGTGGGGTTGCCCCATCAGCTCCTCGCGCGTGTATCCGCTGACCGAGACGAAATTGGCGTTGCAGTAGGTGATCCGCCCCTTGAGGTCGGTGACCGAGATCAGGGTCTGGTCAGAAGGAAAGTCATACGCATTCTGCGTGACCGGCAGGTTCTTGCGCATTGGAAACCCCTATGCATGGAAGCGGGATCGCGTCGTGGTGGCGGCCGATTGTCTTGACGCGGATGGGTGTAAAGCCGTTGTATGCATATCGGATGTGCTGCCAACGACTTGAGGAAGAAAGTGACGGCACATCACTCAGCCCTCAGCCCCAGCGCTTGAGCAGCTCGCCCAGAGAACCGATGTCGAGCGGCTTGACCAGGTGAGCCTGGGCGCCAGCGTCGCGGTAGAACGACCAGTTGTGACTGAGATCGTCCCCGCTGACCAGCACGACGGGCACCGTGGATGCGCCCCTTTCGCGGCGGGACTTCAGGGCCGCCAGCGTCTCCAGACCACCCAGCACGGGCATCTGAAGGTCGAGCAGCAGCAGGTCAAAGGTCTGCTTGTCCAGCAGGTCCAGCGCAATGCGACCATTGCTGGCCAACGCACCGCTGTGCCCGAGCGAGCGCAGCAACCGGGCCGCCAGCCGAAGCTGGATCGGATCGTCATCGGCCACCAGGACCCGCAAGGCACGCGAAGCAGTCATGCCCCGATCCTAAGCCGGGCCAATCATGCCAATCGCGGGAAAAGCGGGAAAAACGCCGCCAAGCAGCGGCTTGACGCTCAGGCGTGCAAGCGAGAGCTGCGCGGCAGATGGGCCATCAGGAACTCCATCTGGTCGGCCAGGATGCGCCGGTTGCGCAGGATGAAGTCTTCCCAGAGGCTCGGCACATACGGGGCGTACAGCAGACCCATGCGGGCCTGTTCGGGCGTGCGGTTGCCCTTGCGGTGGTTGCAGGCCTTGCAGGCGGTCACCACGTTCATCCAGTGATCCCGTCCGCTCTGGGCCAGCGGGACGATGTGCTCGCGCGTCAGGTGGTCTTCACCAAAATGCTGCCCGCAGTAGGCACACAGGTTCCGGTCGCGCGCAAAGAGCTTGCTGTTGGTCAGCGAGGGCCGCAGGTCGAAGGGGTTGATGCCAGGCACACCCTTGGTGCCGATGATGGAGTTGACGGTGATGACGGACTGCCGGCCGGTGATGGCGTTGTGGCCCCCGTGAAACACCGCGATCTCGGCACCGACCTCCCAGCGGACATCGTCCGCAGCGTAGTGCAGCACGGCTTCTTCCAGGCTGATCCACGATTGCGGCAGCCCCTGTGCGGAGAGCTTCAAGACCTTCAAGACCAGGCTCCTTCGTCGAAACAAGTCACCGGATGCGCCCCGCCCCCAAGGACAGGGCCTCGTCTTGTGTGTCAATATAGCAAGATTCCATGAATATCCAGCGACAGCGGGCATCCCGACGCTGCGCTGCGCACATCCGAACACCATGAAGATCTTTCGCGGCCTGTCCCTGGGCAGCGCACGGGCATCCCGTCCGTCTCAGGGCTGTGCGCTGACCATTGGCAATTTCGACGGCGTCCACCGCGGCCACCAGGCGATGTTGGCCTTGCTGCAGAACGAAGCCCGCCACCGCGGCGTGCCGTCCTGCGTCATGACCTTCGAGCCGCATCCGCGCGACTACTTTGCTGCGGTGCACCGCAAGCCGGAGCTGGCGCCGGCGCGCATCGCCACCCTGCGCGACAAGCTGGAGGAACTGGCCCGCTGCGGTGTGGACCAGTGCGTGGTGCTGCCCTTCAACGAGCGCCTGGCTTCCCAGCCCCCGGAATCCTTCATCGACGACATCCTGGTGGATGCGCTCGGGGTGAAGTACGTGCTGGTCGGTGACGATTTCCGCTTCGGGGTCCGGCGCACCGGCGACTACGCGATGCTGGACGCCGCTGGCGAACGCTTGGGCTTCGATGTGGCCCGCATGCAAAGCTATGAGGTGCACGGCATCCGGGTCAGCAGCTCGGCCGTGCGGGATGCGCTGGCCGCTGGTGACATGGAGCGGGTGGCCGCCTTGCTCGGTCGCCCCTACAGCATCAGTGGACACGTGGTGCATGGCCGCAAGCTGGGCCGGCAGCTGGCCGAATCGACGCCCGGTGCCGGTGACGGTTTTCGCACCCTGAACCTGCGCTTTTCGCACTGGAAGCCGGCCGCCAGCGGGATTTTTGCCGTGCAGGTGCACGGGCTCCACCCCGACCCTGCGGCGGCACCGATTGCGGGCGTGGCCAACCTGGGTGTCAGGCCCTCGCTGGACCCGAACGACGTCAACGGCGGTCGCGTCCTGCTGGAAACCCATTGCCTGGACTGGCCGGCTGACCTGTCGGCGTCGCTGCCCGGAGGGGAGGCCTACGGTAAAATCATCCGGGTGGAACTGCTGCACAAACTGCACGACGAGCTCAAGTACGACAGCCTGGCCGCCCTCACCCGGGGCATTGCCAAGGACTGCGATGATGCTCGTGCCTACTTCGCGTCGCTGCACGCCCAGACGCGTCGCCAGACCACCCGCGACCGAATTTAACGCTGCCAGGGGGTCGGTCAATGGTCCGACCCGACGGTGGCGCGCCCTGTCACAGGCCCGGGGCGACACGCCCTGCCCTTGAGGCAGCCCCGCTGCCCACTGACCGGCCCGCGATCCGATTTCCCAGAAAGCCGAACCCACCATGGCTGACAAGCACGCTGCCCCGAAGAACGACAACGCCCGCTCCGAGGGCAAAGGCGAGAGCTCCGGCGGCGCCTACCGCGCCACGTTGAACATGCCCGACACACCCTTCCCGATGCGCGGCGACCTGCCCAAGCGCGAGCCAGGCTGGGTGGCCGACTGGAACAGCGGCGGCCTGTACAAACGCCTGCGCGACGCCCGCCAGGGCGCTCCGCTGTTCGTGCTGCACGACGGCCCGCCCTACGCCAACGGCAAGCTGCACATCGGCCATGCGCTGAACAAGGTGCTCAAGGACATGATCGTCAAGAGCCGCCAGCTGGCCGGCTTCGACGCGCAGTACATCCCCGGCTGGGACTGCCATGGCCTCCCGATCGAGAACGCGATCGAGAAGCTGCATGGCCGCAACCTCAGCCGCGACGACATGCAGGCCAAGAGCCGCGCCTATGCCACCGAGCAGATCGATCAGCAGCGCGAGGACTTCAAGCGCCTGGGCGTGCTGGGCGACTGGGAGCGCCCCTACCGCACCATGGACCCGGCCAACGAGGCCGGCCAGATCCGAGCCTTCAAGCGCGTGATCGAGCGCGGCTTCGTCTACCGCGGCCTCAAGCCCGTGTACTGGTGCTTCGACTGCGGCAGCTCGCTGGCCGAGTTCGAGATCGAATACGCCGACAAGAAGAGCGACACGCTGGACGTGGCCTTCGAGTCCAACGACGCGGCGGGCCTGGCCCAGGCCTTCGGCCTGAGCGCCCTGCCTGACGGCAAGCAGGCCTTCGCCGTCATCTGGACCACCACCGCCTGGACCATCCCGGCCAACCAGGCGCTCAACGCCCACCCCGAGCTGGAGTACGCGCTGGTCGACACGCCCAAGGGCGTATTGCTGCTGGGCGCCAGCCTGGTCGAGAAGTGCCTGGAGCGCTTCGGCCTGACCGGCAGCGTGCTGGCCACGGCCAAGGGCGAGGCCCTGCGCGGCCAGGTGTTCCGCCACCCGCTGCACGATGTGGACAGTGGCAGCGGCAAGTACAGCTACCGCCGCCTCTCGCCACTTTACCTGGCCGACTACGTCAGCGACAGCGACGGCACCGGTATCGTGCACTCGGCCCCCGCCTACGGCGTGGACGACTTCAACAGCTGCGTCGCGCACGGCCTGGCCTACGACGACATCCTCAACCCGGTGCAGGGCAACGGTGTCTACACCGACGAGCTGCCGCACTTCGGTGGCCAGCACATCTGGAAGGCCTGCCCGGTCATCATCGACACCCTGCGCGAGCACGGCCGCCTGATGGCCACGCAGGCGATCACCCACAGCTACCCGCACTGCTGGCGCCACAAGACGCCGGTGATCTACCGCGCCGCGGCGCAGTGGTTCGTGCGCATGGACGAAGGCGAAGGTGTCTTCACCAAGGACAAGGCACCCAAGACCCTGCGCCAGCTGGCCCTGGACGCCATCGACCACACCAGCTTCTACCCCGAGAACGGCAAGGCCCGCCTGCGCGACATGATCGCCAACCGGCCCGACTGGTGCATCTCGCGCCAGCGCTCCTGGGGCGTGCCGGTCCCCTTCTTCCTGCACAAGGATTCGGGCGAGCTGCACCCGCGCACCATGGAAATCCTCGACCAGGCCGCCGACATCGTCGAAAAGGGCGGCATCGAGGCCTGGAGCCGTGTGACGACCGAAGAGATCCTGGGCGCCGACGCACCGCAGTACACCAAGAGCACCGACATCCTGGAAGTCTGGTTCGACTCGGGATCGACCTTCTGGCACGTGCTGCGCGGCAGCCACGCCAAGGCCTACCCCAACGGCGCTTCGCATGCGCAGGGCCCTGAGGCCGATCTGTACCTCGAAGGCCACGACCAGCACCGCGGCTGGTTCCACAGCTCGCTGCTGCTGGGCTGCGCCATCTACGACCGCGCCCCGTACCGCGGCCTGCTGACCCACGGCTTCGCCACCGACGGCCAGGGCCGCAAGATGAGCAAGTCGCTGGGCAACACGGTGGAGCCGCAATCGGTGACCACCAAGCTGGGTGCCGAGATCGTGCGTCTCTGGGTGGGTGCGACCGACTACTCTGGCGACCTGAACATCGACGACAAGATCCTGGCCCGGGTGGTGGATGCCTATCGCCGCATCCGCAACACGCTGCGCTTCCTGATGGCCAACACGGTCGACTTCGACCCGGCCACCGACGCCGTGCCGCTGGAGCAGATGCTGGAAATCGACCGCTACGCGCTGGCCCGCGCCAGCGAATTGCAGGCCGAGCTCCTGAAGCACTTCGACGTGTACGAGTTCCACCCGGTGGTCAGCAAGCTGCAGGTGTATTGCTCCGAAGATCTGGGCGCCTTCTACCTGGACGTGCTCAAGGACCGGCTGTACACCACGGCGCCCAAGAGCCTGGCGCGCCGCTCGGCCCAGACCGCGCTGCACCATATCACCCACGCCATGCTGCGCTGGATGGCGCCCATCCTCAGCTTCACCGCCGAAGAGGCCTGGGCCGTGTTCGCCAAAGACACCACCAAGGGCTCGATCTTCTTCGAGACCTTCTCGGCCCTGCCCTCACCCAACGAGGCGTTGCTGGCCAAGTGGGCGCGCATCCGTGAAATCCGCGATGTGGCCAACAAAGCCATCGAAGACCTGCGTGCCGCCGGCCAGGTGGGTGCCTCGCTGCAGGCCACGTTGACGATCACCGCCGGTGCGGATGACGCCGCTCTGCTGCGCTCGCTGGGTGCGGACCTGAAGTTCGTCACCATCACCTCGGCCGTGGCCGTGGTGGACGGCAGCGAACTGGCCATTACCGTCACGCCCAGCACCGCCACCAAGTGCGAACGCTGCTGGCACTACGCCGATGATGTGGGTGCCCACGCCGACCACCCGACGCTGTGCGGCCGCTGCGTGAGCAATCTGGCCGAAGCGGCCGGCACGGGCGCTGGCGAAACGAGGACGGTGGCCTGATGGCAAAGAACAAGGCGTCGATGTGGCCCTGGCTGGCCCTGGCCGTGGGCATCGTCCTGGTGGACCAGCTGACCAAGTGGCTGATCCTGGGCAACTACCGGCTCGGTGACAGCACCTACGTCACCAGCTTCTTCAATATCGTCCGGGCTCACAACACCGGCGCCGCCTTCTCTTTCCTGGCCAATGCCGGTGGCTGGCAGCGCTGGTTTTTCATCGGGCTGAGCGCGGTCATCGTGATGTTCATTCTCTGGATGCTGCGCTCGCACGCCAACCAGAAGCTGTTCTGCTTCGCGCTGTCCTGCATCCTGGCGGGCGCCATCGGCAACAACCTGATCGACCGCGTGGTACACGGCTATGTGGTGGACTTCCTGGACTTCCACTGGCGCTTCCTGGCCGGGATCTTCCATGGCGGGCATTTTCCGGCCTTCAACGTGGCCGACATGGCGATCACGGCCGGTGCTGCGGCCTTGATCCTCGACGAGATCCTGAGGGTGCGCAAAAGCCGGTGACGATGTGCTAACCTGCCCGTCAAACCTGTTGACGGAGACTCGCCATGCCCGGATTGCTGCCCCACATCGACCCTGACGGTCTGCTGGAGTTTTCGGTCGTCTACACCGACCGTGCCCTCAACCACATGTCCCGGCGCTTCCAGGGCGTGATGACCGACATTTCGGCCATGCTCAAGCGGGTCTATGGCGCGCATTCGGCCGTCCTGGTGCCTGGCAGCGGCACCTTCGGCATGGAGTCAGTCGCGCGCCAGTTCGCCCATGGCAAGCACGTGATGGTCATCCGAAACGGCTGGTTCAGCTACCGCTGGACCCAGATTTTCGACATGGGTGCCATCCCGGCCAGCCACACCGTGCTCAAAGCCCGCCAGACAGGCGAAGGGTCACAGGCGCCGTGGGCACCCTGTCCGATTGACGAAGTAACAGCCGCCATCGCCCGGGAAAAGCCGGCGCTGGTGTTTGCGCCACATGTGGAAACCGCCGCCGGCATGATCCTGCCGGACGACTACCTCAGGGCGGTGGCCGATGCGGTGCACGCCGTCGGCGGCCTGTTCGTGCTGGACTGCATCGCCTCAGGGGCCATGTGGGTGGACATGCAATCCACCGGCGTGGACATCCTGATCTCGGCGCCGCAAAAGGGCTGGAGCAGTTCGCCCTGCTGCGCGATGGTCATGCTCAGCGAACGTGCCCGCGCGGCCATCGATGCGACCCAGAGCACCACCTTCGCCATGGACCTGAAGAAGTGGCTGCAGATCATGGAAACCTACGAAGGGGGCGGTCATGCGTACCACACGACGCTGCCCACCGACGCCCTTCAACGCCTGCGCGACACCATGGCCGAGACCGAGGCCTATGGCTACACCAAAGTGCGCGATGAGCAGGTGGCCCTCGGCCGCGCGGTCCGTGCCTTGCTGGAGGGCCACGGGTTCCCCAGCGTGGCGGCGCCCGGCTTTCAGGCTCCGGGCGTGGTGGTGAGCTACACCACCGATCCGGACATCCAGAACAGCAAGAAATTTCTCGCCGCCGGCTTGCAGACCGCCGCGGGCGTGCCACTGCAGTGCGACGAGAAACCCGACTTCAAGACCTTCCGCATTGGCCTGTTCGGCCTGGACAAATGGCACGATGTGGCCGCCACGGTGCAGCACCTGCAGCAGGCGCTTGCCAGCGTGGCGCCGGTGCCATCGGCCGTCAGCGCCTGACCGGGACACCGGGCGGCACCTGGCGGCCCGGTACGTTTGGACACGTTCTTTGCCTCCGGTTGGCCGGCAGGCGGGAACAGCACACCAACCTCAACCTCCAACGTCATGTTGGTCCATCCGGGCCAATGATGTGTTCCAACCAGGAGGTTTCATGAAGTTTCGACTGCACACCCTGGCCATTGCGGCCACCACGTCCCTGCTGGCCATTGGCGCCCAGGCTCAGGGACTGTACGGCGAGATCGGCTACAACCAGCTCACGTTCAAGGAAGACAACCGCGGATTCGGTGCCAAGGTCGAACCCTCGGCCATTCGGGGCATCGTCGGCTACGAGATCAACCCCAACCTCGCGGTTGAAGGCCACTTGGGCATCGGCCTGAACGATGACACCACCCGTATCGGCGGTGTGTCGGTCAAGGGCGAGGTCGACAACATGGTGGGCGCCTTCATCAAGCCCAAGGTGAAGTTGGGGGAGACGGTGGAACTGTTCGGCCGAGCGGGTGTGGCCAGCACCAAGGTCAGCGCCAGCTCGGGCGGTCTCAGCGCGTCAGACCGGGGCACCAGCTTTGCTTATGGCGCCGGCGCCAGCTTCGCCTTGACGCCCCAGCTTTCCCTGAACGCCGACTACATGAACTACTACGACCGCAAGGGCATCAAGGTCGATGGCGTGACGGTCGGCGTCGGCTTCAAGTTCTGATTCATCCACTTTTCTGGGGATCTCAACCCCCTCTGAAGACGAGTCATATTAGTTCCAAAGATATAATCAATAAGCCATGAATGACCAAAGAGCTCCATCAAAGGAGCTCTTTTTTATTCAACTCTGGAACCAACCGGTTTCATGGCCGACCACTCTCCACATATCTCAGGGACTATCCATGCATCGACTCATCGCTTCGGCACTCGTGCTCTCCACCAGCCTCTGCGCGGCCACCGCATCGGCACAGGCCGTCCAGAAGAAGGCCGCCGGCGGCGCAGCCAAAGCCGAGAAAGCCATTGATCAGGGGTTGCAGTCGCAAGGTCTGAAGAACGCCGGACTCTACGGCGAACTGGGTCTGAGCCTTCTGGACTACCGGATCTCCGGCTCCGGCATCTCCGGCAAACCCGTGGCGCTGCGCGCGGTGGTCGGGTACGACTACCACCCCCTGCTGGCCGCCGAGGGCATGCTGGGCTTCGGCCTGCGTGGATTCAGCGGCACAGGTATCTACGGCAGCCCGTACCGTGTGAGCGCGGGAACGATGATCGGGGTCTATGCCAAACCCCGTCTGATCATTGGCGAGGGGTCCGAGATCTTTGCCCGTGTGGGCATTGCCAGCACCGGCGCCAGCGTCGGCGGGTACACCGGCACCGACTCCGGTGCCGGCCTGTCGTACGGCGTGGGCGTCAAGATGCAGACCCCCTGGAGAAGCTTTGGCCAGCGGCCCATCTCGGTGTCCGGGGACTACATGTCCTACTACAGCGGCAGCGGTGTCAGGTTCTCGGGCATCACGATCGGCGCTGGCATGGCTTTCTGAGCGGCACTCAGGGCAGCAGGATGGTGCAACCCGTGGTCTGGCGCCCCTCCAGGCTGCGGTGCGCCGCCTGGGCATCGGCCAGTGCAAAGCGCTGGTCGATGCGGATCCTGACCTGACCGGAACCGACCACCGAGAACAGGTCGTCGGCCATGGCCTGGGTCCGTTCGCGGCTGCTGATGTGGGTGAACAGGGTCTGTCGGGTCACATAGATCGATCCCTTGGGGCCGAGGATGCCGGGAGAGAATGGCGCCACCGGGCCGCTGGCGTTGCCGAAGCTCACCATCAGGCCAAAAGGCCGCAGGCAGTCGAGCGAACCGTCCCAGGTGTCCTTGCCCACCGAGTCGTACACCACCTTGACGCCCTGCCCACCGGTGATTTCCTTGACGCGCTGCGTGAAGTTCTCGGTCCGGTAGTTGATGGTGAACTCGGCACCATGTTCGCGGGCCAGCGCACACTTGTCGTCGGAACCGGCAGTACCGATCAGGCGCAGGCCCAGGGCCTTCGCCCACTGGCAGGCAATCAGGCCGACACCGCCGGCGGCGGCATGGAACAGCACGAAGTCACCGGCCTCCAGCCCCTCCACCGGCTTGCAGCGCTTGAGCAGATACTGTGCCGTCAGACCCTTGAGCATCATGGCGGCGCCGGTCTCGAAGTCGATGCCATCGGGCAGGCGGCACAGGTTCATGGCGGGCATCACGCGGGCATCGCAGTAGCTGCCGGGCGGGTTGGCGGCGTAGGCGGCACGATCTCCCACCTTCAGGTGCGTCACGCCCTCACCCACGGCCTCGATCACGCCCGCGCCTTCCATGCCGATGCCATGCGGCATGGCCAGCGGATAAAGACCCGTGCGGTGGTAGACGTCGATGAAGTTCAGGCCGATGGCGTGGTGGCGGATGCGCACCTGGCCCGGACCGGGATCACCCACCTCCACGGTGTCGAGCTGCAGTTGCTCGGCGCCGCCGGGGGCGTGGATGCGGATGGCACGGGTGGTCTGGGTCATGTCGGGTTCTCCTCGTCTTCGTGGTGGGAGGCGGGATTGCGCTTCCCGCCAAACTTCAGCCCCACATGCTGCCATGAATCGGCAAAGCCCTCCGTGCGACAGGAACCGAAGTCCCGCGTTGCGGCCAGGCCACTGGGGCTTGGTACAGTCCCGGCATGTCTGCCACCCCGTCCGCCCGCCTGACCTGGTCCACCGCCGCCCTGTTGCTCGTTCCCCCGCTGATGTGGGCTGGGAACGCCGTGGTCGGACGGATGATGCAGGGCACCATCCCGCCCATCACCTTCAACTTCATGCGCTGGGTGATCGCCGGTGCCCTGCTGCTGCCGCTGGCGGGATGGGTGCTGCGACCGGGCAGTGGCCTGCAAACCCACACGCGGCGCTTCGCCCTGCTGGGGCTGCTGGGTGTCGGCCTGTACAACGCGCTCCAGTACATGGCGCTGAAAACGTCCACGCCGATGAATGTGACGCTGGTGGCGGCCAGCATCCCCATCTGGATGCTGCTGCTGGGGCGCGTGCTGTATGGGGTGACGATCACGCGCCGCGCGGCCTTTGGCGCGGTGCTGTCCCTGTTGGGCGTGGGCACCGTGCTGGCACGCGGCGACCTGAGCCAGCTGCTGCAGGTCAAGCTCGTGGCCGGCGATGCCTGGATGCTGCTGGCCGCGCTGACCTGGGCCTGGTACAGCTGGCTGCTGGTCAGGCCCCCCGAAGGCGGGTATCCCGCCAACGTCCGCAACGACTGGGCGGCCTTCCTGCTGGCCCAGATCGCGTTCGGCCTGGGGTGGTCAGGCCTGATGACCGCCGGGGAATGGCTGCTGCCGGCCGCCACCGGACAGAACATGCCCACCCTGACCTGGGGATGGCCGCTGGCGGCCGCACTCGCCTATGTGGCCATCGGCCCATCGCTGCTGGCCTACCGCTGCTGGGGGGCGGGTGTGGGCCGCGTGGGACCGGCTGTGGCCGGCTTCTTCAACAACCTCACACCGCTGTTTGCCGCCGTCATGTCGGCCCTGGTGCTGGGCGAGGCCCCGCAGCTGTATCACGCGGCCGGTTTCGTGCTGATCGTGGGCGGCATTCTGGTGACCTCACGCCGCTGAGGTCACCTCCCGTTCAGTAGGTGCCCGGATACAGCCCGCCATCCGGCAGGATGTTCTGCCCGGTCAGATAGCCCGCCTGCTGGCTGCACAGGAAGGCGCAGATGGCGCCGAATTCCTGGGGGTTGCCGAAACGCCGGGCCGGAATCTGTGCTTCCTGCGCCGCCCGCACCGCGTCGATGCTCTGGCCGGTCTTGCTGGCCGCGCCCACCTGCGTGGCCTTGAGGCGGTCGGTGTCGAACTTGCCCGGCAGCAGGTTGTTGATGGTGACCCCCTTGGCCGCGATGCCGCTGCGGGCCAGGCCGGCCACGAAGCCCGTCAGACCGCTGCGTGCACCGTTGGACAGCCCCAGGATGTCGATGGGTGCCTTGACGGCGCTGCTCGTGATGTTCACGATGCGGCCGAAACCGCGCTCGGCCATGCCGTCCACGGTGGCCTTGATCAGCTCGATGGGGGTGAGCATGTTGGCATCGACCGCCTTCATCCACGCCTCGCGATCCCAGCTGCGGAAGTCACCCGGCGGAGGTCCGCCGGCGTTGGTGACCACGATATCGAACGCGGTCCCTGGACCGCCAGGGACCGAAAAGGCCGCCGCACGGCCTTCAGGCGTGGTGATGTCGGCCGCCACGGCCAGCACGGACACCCCCGGGCTGGCCGCGCGGATGCTCGTGGCGGCAGCGTCCAGCGCCTCGGCGCCACGCGCGACGATCACGACATGCGCCCCCTCGGCCGCCAGCGCCTGCGCGCAGCCCAGCCCCAGGCCCTTGCTGGCGCCGCAGACCAGCGCCCATTTGCCCGCAATACCCAGATCCATGTGTTCGGTCTCCTTGTGTCTCGGTCAATGAAAGAAAAGCGTGCTCACCTGCCGCCCGGCGTGCCGAAGCGGGTCACCAGGAAAACGCCCGAGACCACCAGCACGGTGCCGGCCACGATCCAGGCGTTGAAGGCTTCGTCAAGGATCAGCACACCCATGGCAATGGTGGACATGGGGCCGATCATGCCGGTCTGGGCCGCCAGACCGGCGCCGATGCGCTCGATGGCCATCATGACCATGATGACCGGCGCAAAGGTGCACAGCGTGGCGTTGAGCACCGACAGCCAGATCACCTCGGGCGCCACCACAGCCGCCGACAGCGGGCGCAGCAGCACGAACTGCAGCAGGCACAGCACACAGGCGACGCTGGTGGCCAGCCCCACCAGGCGCATGGCGCCCAGTCGCTTGACGAGTTCGCCGCTGTAGACAAGGTAGATCGCGTAGCTGATGGCGCTGCCGAACACCAGCAGGGCACCGAGCACCGCGTTGGGGCCGGCAAAGTCGGCTTCATGACCGAAGACCAGCAGCACCCCGGCGTAGCTCACGGCCATGGCCACGCCCTGCATGGCGCTGATGCGGCGCCGGTACAGCAGCCAGCCGAGCACCAGCACGAGCGTGGGGTTGAGGTAAAGGATCAGCCGTTCCAGGCTGGCACTGATGTATTCGAGCCCCCAGAAGTCCAGAAAGCTCGCCAGGTAGTAGCCCGTCACCCCCAGCCCGACGATGCCCGCCCAGTCATGGCGGCTCAGACGTGGTGCCCTGCGGCTGGCCCACCAGGCCAGACCCAGAAACAGCGGCAGGGCAAACAGCATGCGGTACATGATGAGCGTGACCGCATCGACCCCGTGACGGTAGGCGAGCTTGACGATGATGGCCTTGCCGCTGAAAGCGATCGAACCGGCGCTGGCCAGCAGCAGGCCGGTCGCCAGGTGGGAGGGAGGATGCGCAGGCGCGCCGGAAGCAGACATCCGGCCGATTATCGGCCGGTCAGACCGGTCGCGCTGTCACCGGGACATGCCAGATCGCGACGACGGGATTCGTCAGTCCTTGGGGGCCGACAGACGTTGTTCGTCCAGGACCCGGTAGACACGACCCTGCTTGTCCAGCGGCTCGATCAGGCCTTCGCGCGCGAAGGCATTGAGTGTGCGGCTGACGGTCTCGAGCTTGAGGTCCAGCATGGCCCCCATGTCTTCGCGGGAAAACAGGGTGGCCACCGTGGCATCGTGCTCCGAGCGCATCTTGAGGATCAGGCCGGCCACGCGCTGGCGGGCATTGCCGAAGTTGAGATCGGCCAGCCAGTCGTCGGCCTCCTTGAGGCTGCGGTGCCACTTTTCCAGCAGGCGCTGGTGCAGCCGGGGTGTCTCGCGGTTGAGGCGCTGGATGACCTGCAGGGGGATGCGGCAGGCCTTGGCCGGCGACAGGGCAATGGCATCCGATTCGTAGGTCGGCCCCATCAACGCTTCCAGACCAATGATGTCACCGGCGCGCAGCACCCGCACGATGCGCTGTCGACCATCCACCGTGTTGCGCACCAGCTTGACCATGCCCGATCGCAGGGTGTAAAGCGACGTGGCCGTCTCGCCCAGGCGAACCAGCGGCTGGCCCGCCGGATATTCCAGGTCATCGATCGGCGCATGGATGAGGTTGAAGTCCTCCTCGTGCAGGTCGGCAAACAGCACCATGTCGCGGATGCCGCAGTTGCGACAGTCGGCGGTGCCCCGCCAGGCGGACTCGGTCTTGATGGGGATCATGTCAGGCTCACTGTATGGGTGGCGTGCAGGCCAGCACCTCTTCCATGGTGGTCAGGCCCTCGGCAATCCGGGCTGCGCCGGCCAGCCGCAGGGGACGCATGCCGTCGGACACCGCCTGACGGCGCAGCAGGTCGATGCGCGGTTCGTGGCTGATCTTGTCCTTGAAAGCCTCGGACACGGTCAGCAGTTCGTACAGACCCATGCGACCCTTGAAGCCGGTCATGCGGCAATCGACACAGCCCACCGGCTTGAACGGCCGGTAGCTGCCACTGACCTGCCAGGGCTTGACCAGCTCGGTCAAAGCCTCGCGGGAGGCGGGTACGCGGGCTTCGTCTTCCTGCACTCGGCAGGCCGGGCACAGCGTGCGCACCAGGCGCTGGGCCAGCACCCCCAGCACGGTGGCATTGATCAGGTAGGGCGGGATGCCCAGCTCCATCAGGCGCATGATGGCCGAGGGCGCGTCGTTGGTGTGCAACGTGGTGAACACCAGATGGCCAGTCAGGGCCGCCTGCACGGCCATCTCGGCGGTGGCCAGGTCGCGCACCTCGCCGACCATGATGATGTCCGGGTCCTGACGCATGAGCGATCGCAGACCCTGGGCGAAATCCAGATCCAGGTGCGGCTGCACCTGCGTCTGGTTGAAAGATGGCTCGATCATCTCGATCGGGTCTTCGATGGTGCTGACGTTGACCTCCTCGGTGGCCAGCCGCTTGAGGGTCGCGTACAGCGTGGTGGTCTTGCCCGAGCCGGTCGGCCCGGTCACCAGGATCACGCCGTGCGGACGGCGGGTCAGGCCCTCCCATCGCTGGGCGTCGTGGGCGGAGAAGCCCAGCGCGCCCAGGTCCTTGACGGTGGTATCGGGATCGAAAATCCGCATCACCAGCTTCTCGCCAAAGGCCGTGGGCAGGGTGGACAGGCGCATTTCCACCTCGTCACCCCGGGCACCGCCGACGCCGGGGCGCAAGGTCTTGATGCGGCCATCCTGCGGCCGACGCCGTTCGACCACGTCCATGCGACCCAGCAGCTTGACGCGGGCGATCATGGCGTTCATCACCCCGATCGGCAACTGGTAGACCGGGTGCAACACGCCATCGATGCGAAAGCGGATGACGCCCTGCTCGCGCCGCGGTTCCAGGTGAATGTCGCTGGCGCGCTGGTCGAAGGCGTACTGCCAGAGCCAGTCGACCACCTGCACCACGCCCTGGTCGTTGGCATCCAGCTGCTTGTTGCTCTTGCCCAGTTCCACCAGCTGTTCGAAGCTGGCCAGACCGTTCTGGCCGCCGGTCTTGACGGCAGCCCGCACCGACTTGGCCAGCGCAAAGAATTCGGCGGTGTAGCGGGTGATGTCCTGCGGACTGGCCAGCGCCAGCCGAACGGTCCGGCGGGTCTGCCGCTCCACCTCCGGTACCCAGTCGCGCACGAACGGTTCGGCAGTGGCCACCATCACTTCGGAAATGCCCACCTGGATCGGCAGCACGCGATGGCGCTCGGCGTAGGCTGCACTCATCACGTCCGCCACCTTGCCCACATCCACCTTCAGCGGGTCGATGCGCACATGGGCCAGACCCGCACGGACCGCCAGCCACTGGGTCAGGTCCTCGGCATCCAGCAACTTGCCATCAGCCTGTCGAGGCAGCCCCAGCAGGGCCAGGCGCTGCACCGGATGCTGCGCACTGTCGGCCGACGCCATCCGGTGGGCGGTGCGTTCGGCCACCTCGGCCGAAATCACGTCATCCTCGCGCAACCAGCGCAACAGCAGCTGCCAGGACAGCGGACCCTGGTGGCTCTGGGTGGGGGACGAAGCCTTGGTTTTCATGTCTTGGCCAGCACGGGTTTGAACAGTCGCAGCCACTTGACCGCCGGCAGGTTCCAGCGGGTCTGGATCTCCTCGGCACGTTCGAGCAGCGCCATGCGCGTGGGGTGCTGCGGCGTGCGCAGCGCCAGCACGATGGTGTTGCCCTCGCGTGTCGGGCGGAAGGCCCAGACCGATTCGTCGCCAAAAGCCTCACAGATGCTGCGCAACGAAGCCTCGTAGCTCGCGTCGCGGCCAAACAGGTTGACCGTCATGGCCCCCTCGTCCGTGAGCACCCCACGGCAATCCCGGTAGAAATCGGCGCTGTCCAGCACGGGTGCAGCCGCCTCGTGGTCGTACAGGTCGACCTGCAGGGCGTCGTAACGCGCCGCATGTTCGGGCTGCCGGATGGCTTCGCCCGCATCGCCGAGCACCACCCGCAGGCGGGGGCCGTCCGCAGGCAGTTTGAACCACTGCCGGCACACCGCGAGCACCTGGGGATTGATCTCAAAGGTGGTGGTGTCCATGCGCAGCTTCTTGTAGCAGAACTTGGTCAACGCTGCCGACCCCAGTCCCAACTGCAGCGCACGGCGCTTGGACACCGTGTCGGGATCGACGAACAGCAGCCAGGCCATCATGCGCTGGACATACTCCAGCTCGATGTCAAACGGTGAGTCGATCAGCATCGATCCCTGGATCCACTCGGTGCCCAGGTGCAGGAAGCGGACCTCGCCGTCCTCGGAGATCGTGACTTCGGGCAGCTGGGCACGGGACTGCACGGCCGCTCGGGTTCGCGCAGCGCCTCTCATGCCATGCCCCTGCGGAAATGGGCCCGAACCGAGGCGAAAAAGGGGGTGCAGTTGGACATGGACACAATCAAGCAGCGCAAAACCCCATTATCGGCCGGCGCACGGTGCACTCACGGCGCCACACCATGGCGGCGCAGCACCTCGGCCCAGGCAGCCAGCTTGCGATCGAAGGACCAGCTGGCGTTGGCCGGGCTGGTCGACGGCAGGCGGTAGACCAGCAGCCCCAGGGCATGGGTATGCCGGGCATGCCGAAAGCTCTCGCTACCGTTGTGGGCGATGGCCTGCAAGCCGGGGCATTGCGCCCGCACCAGGGCCAAGTCGTTCAGGACCGGTTCGCGGATGTCGGCATCGAGGCTGCCCTCGCGCTCGCAGCTGGCGTACACGTCCCAGATCCCCAGCCCCTGCTCGCGCACGCAGGTCAGCCGGTCCTCATAGGTCATGACCATCAGGTCCTTGGACCACAAGGCACCCAGGATCTTCCAGAACTGGTTCCGGGGGTGACCGTAGTACTGCTGCGCACGCAGCGAAGCCACGCCCGGAAAGCTGCCCAGCACCAGGACACGCGTGGCGGGACCGATGACCGGAGGCAGGCCCGTCAGGCGGGTCATGCCCGGGGCACCCACAGGGCTTGCAGGCGCGGCAAGGCGGCCAGGGCGTTCGCGGTGGTCCGGTCGGCCACCAGTTCGTCCGCCATGCCCCTGAGCCGAGCGAGCACCGACCCCATGCGGGGCAGCTCGGCCGGCGTGTTGACGCCCTGGGGCTGGCCGGCCGCGCGCTGATCGGCGGTCACATACAGCCACTGGGGTGGAATGTCCGGCGCATCGGTCTCCAGCACCAGGGCCGTGTCCGGCAACGTGGTGGCCAGGTCACGCAGCCGCCGTGCGGTGTCGAAGGTCATGGCGCCGCCGAAGCCCAGGCAGAAGCCCAGCCGGATGAAGGCCTGCGCCTGCTCCCGGCTGCCACTGAAGGCATGGGCGATGCCGCCCGGGACGGCAACTTCGCGCAGGTGTTTGAGCAGCTGGTCGGCGCTGCGTCGCACATGCAGGATGACGGGCAGACCGTGGCGCCGCGCCAGCCGCAACTGCTCGCGATAGAAGTGGATCTGGCGCTCCCGCATGTCGGGCTCGCACAACGCGGGTACAAAAAAATCCAGGCCGATCTCACCGACCGCCACGAGGCGCGGGTCATCGCGGTGGCGGGCCAGCGCCTCGTCCAGTGCCTGCAAGTCGCCGTCGTCGGCACGGGGCACATACATGGGGTGAATGCCCAGGGCATAGGCGTCCCCGAGTCGGTGGGCCAGATGGCGGACGGTGTCGAAGTTCGAGCGCTCCACCGCCGGAATGACACAGAGCCCCACGCCCAGGCGACGTGCCTGCTCACGGACCTGGATGGCCGCGGCATGGTCGGCGCCGAATTCGGGGGCATCCAAATGGCAATGGGTGTCGATCCACATGGCAGCAAGGGGTACAGTCTTCACATTCTGCCTCGCACGCGAGCCTGTCGCCGGTTTCAGCGGCAACCACCGGGAGAGCCCCATGCCATTGTCCGATCCGATCCACCCTGTCCGCCGGCTGTTGCTGGGCACCTGCCTGACCCTGGCGGCCTGTGCCACTTCCCAGGCGGTGCCCCCGCTGGCGGGCAGCGAATGGCGTCTGAGCCACATCAACGACGATGCGGTGCTGGCGCATCCGCCGGCCACGCTGGTGTTCGGCGCCGACGGGCGACTGTCCGGTCACGGCACCTGCAACCGGTTCACCGCCAGCTACCGCCTGGACAGCGACCGACTCACCATCGGACCGGTGGCCGCCACCCGGATCGGTTGTCCTGGCCCCGTCGGCCAACAGGAAAACCGCTATCTCCAGGCACTGCAGGGTGCTGCGCAGGTCCGTCAACAGGACGGTGGGCTGCTGATCCGCAGCGACAGCCCGGCGGCGGTGCTGCGATTCGTGCCTGCCCGACCCTGAGGCCGCAGTTCAGGCCTGCAGCACGCCGCGCTGCAGGCGCACCATGCGGCTGCAGCGCCGCGCCAGGTCCTCGTCATGGGTGACGACGACGAACGCCGTGCCCCGGTCGCGCGCCAGCGAAAGCATCAGCTCGAAGACCCCTTCGGCCGTCCCGCGGTCGAGGTTGCCAGTGGGTTCGTCGGCCAGCACGCAGGCCGGCTGGGTGACCAGCGCGCGCGCAATCGCCACCCGCTGGCGCTCGCCACCGGACAGTTCGGCAGGGCGGTGCTGAAGCCTCTCTCCCAGACCCACCTGCCTGAGCATCGCCTCCGCCGCCCCAGCCGCTGCCGCGCGATCCTCGCGCCGGATCCACAGCGGCATGGCGACGTTGTCGCGGGCGCTGAACTCGGGCAGCAGGTGGTGGAACTGGTAGACGAAACCCAGATGCCGGTTGCGCAGCACCCCCTGTTGCGCAGCACTCAGGCCGGACATGCGCTGGCCCATGAGCTCGACCTGGCCGGCGGTGGGGGCGTCCAGGCCGCCCAGCAGGTGCAGCAAGGTGCTCTTGCCCGAACCGGAGGCCCCGACGATGGCCACGGTCTCGCCCGCGCGCACGCACAGGTCGACCCCCTGGAGCACCGTGACGTCGAGCCGCCCTTCGGTGAAGCGCTTGGTCAGGCCGGTCGCCTGAAGAACCACCTGATCACTCATATCTCAATGCCTCGGCCGGGTTGACGCGGCTGGCGCGCCAGCTCGGGTAGATGGTGGCCACGAATGCCAGCACCAGGGAGATCAGCGCCACCGGCACGATGTCGCCCTGCTGCGGGTCGCTGGGCATGCGGCTGATGAGGTAAACGTCCTGCGGCAGAAAGCTGGCGCCCACCAGGCGCTCAATGGCCGGGACGATGGTGTCGATGTTGAACGCCACCCCCAGGCCCATGAGCAGGCCCAGTCCCGTGCCGATGACCCCGACCGTGGCGCCCTGCACCATGAAGATACCCATGATGCTTGACGGGCTGGCCCCCAGGGTGCGCAGGATGGCAATGTCGGCGCGCTTGTCGGTCACGGTCATGACCAGGGTCGAGACCAGGTTGAATGCGGCCACCGCCACGATGAGCGTGAGGATGATGAACATCATGCGCTTTTCCAGCTGGACAGCGGCAAACCAGCTGCGGTTCTGGCGCGTCCAGTCGCTGACAAACATGCCCGACGGCAGCTCGCCGGCCAGTTGCAGGGCCACTTCGCGGGCCTGGTGCAGATCGCGGATCTTCACGCGCACCCCGGTCGGGCCCTCCAGCCGGAAGATGCGCGCCGCATCGTCCATGTGCAGCATGGCCAGCGCCGAGTCGTACTCGTAATGGCCGGAACTGAAGGTACCCACCACCGTCATCTGGCGCACGCGCGGCACGACGCCGGCCGGCGTGACCTGCCCGCTGGGCGCGATCAGGGTGACGCTGTCGCCCACACCGACCCCCAGGCTGCGCGCCAGGTCCAGGCCCAGCAGGATGCCGAACTCGCCGGGTACCAGACGCGGCAGCACGGTATCGGCCAGATCGCGGGCCAGATCGGTCACCTTGGGCTCCTGGGCCGGGTCGATGCCACGCACCATCACGCCCTTCATGTCCTCGCCCCGGGCCACCAGGGCCTGGGCAGCCACGAACGGGGCCGCGCCGCGCACCTCCGGGTGGCGTTCGATCGTGGCGATGGTGCCAGGCAGATCGGCCAGGCCCTGACCGGCGTCATCGTAGACCTCGATATGGGAGAGCACGCCCAGCATGCGGTCGCGCACCTCCTTCTGGAAGCCGTTCATGACCGACAGCACCACGATGAGCGCCGCCACGCCCAGCGCGATGCCAAGCATGGACACGCCCGAGATGAAAGAAATGAAGCCGTTGCGGCGGGTGGCCCGGCCAGCGCGGGTGTAGCGCCAACCCAGCAGCAGTTCGTAAGGTGTTTGCATGGTGATTTCCAGCGGCGATTGTGGCATCACCGACAATCTCGCCATGCCGACCCCGCCATCCTCCCCTGAGTCTGCCCTGCACCTGCTGGTTCCCTTTGCCGCCGCCAGCGACCCGGCTTGCCAGGAGCGCATGACGGGTCTGGCTTTGCCGAACCTGGGGTCCCTGCTCGCTCTGCTGCAGGCCGGCGAGACCCTGGCGGGTGACGACTACAGCTTCAGCACCCCGCACGAGCGGGCTCTGGCCCGCGCCATCGGGCTGGAAGGCGAAGATGGCCGCCTGCCGTGGGCCGCACTGGCCCACCCGGACATTCCGGGCCCGCAGGCCTGGTTCCACCTGTGCCACTTCCAGGTGGGCATGGACCAGGTCCAGCTGGTGCCCGCGAACCAGCTGGACATCCAGCCGGACGAATCGGCCGCCTTGATGCAGGCCATCGAGCCGCTGTGCCGTGAAGACGGCCTGACCCTGACCATGGACACCCCGGGCCGCTGGCATGCGCAGGGTCCGGCGCTGGCTGGCCTGCGCTGCGCCAGCCTGGACCGTGTGGCCGGTCGATCGGTGGACGGCTGGATGGCCACCAGCCCGACCGACCCGCAGGCCGAGCGATGGCTGCGGCGCCTGCAGAACGAAGCGCAGATGCTGTTCTACACCCACCCGGTCAACGACGCGCGCGAGGCGCGACGGGCCCTGACCCTCAACGGCTTCTGGGCCGACGGCGCGGGCGCTATGAACCCGGGTAACCCGCACCCGGCCGCCCCGCAGGTGGCCGACCACCTGCGCCAGCCTGCGCTGAGTGCCGACTGGTCGTCCTGGAGCCAGGCCTGGACGGAGCTGGACGCCGGACCGATGGCTAGGCTGCTGGACGCCGCGCGCGCGCGCCATCCGGTGACCCTGACCCTGTGCGGCGAACGTCATGCCCGCACCTGGCACGGCCCGGTCGCCGGTCTGGGCGGGCTCTGGCGCCGCCTGCGTGGCCCCTCGCCCGTGGCTCCCATTCTGCAGTCCCTATGAAGATCATCACCCGTGACGTTCCCCCGCGTGCCGCCTGGGCCTTGGAGCAGGCGGGCCTGCACCCGCTGCTCGCCCGTCTGTACGCCGCCCGCGGGATCACCCGCAAGGAAGAACTGGACGACGCCCTCGGCCTGCTGATCCCCCCCCAACAGCTCAAGGGTGCGCAGGAGGCGGCGGTCCAGCTGGCCGACGCCATGGCGGCAGGCCAGCGCCTGTGCATTGTGGCCGACTACGACTGCGACGGGGCGACCGCCTGCGCGGTGGGTGTTCGCGGCCTGCGCCTGCTCGGGGCACCGCTGGGCTGGGACCGGGTCGAGTACCTGGTGCCCGATCGCGTCACCGACGGCTACGGGCTGACCCCGTCGATTGCCCAGCGCGTCAAGCAGCGCGGCGCCGACTGGCTGGTCACCGTGGACAACGGCATCGCCAGCGTGACCGGTGTGCAAGCCGCGCGGGATCTGGGCCTCCAGGTGCTGGTGACCGACCACCACCTGCCCGCGGTACAGGACGGCCAGACGGTGCTCCCCCAGGACTGCACCATCGTCAACCCCAATCAGCCGGGTTGCGGTTTCGAAAGCAAATCGATCGCGGGCGTGGGGGTGATGCTCTACGTGCTGCTGGCGCTGCGGGCCGAACTGCGCGAACGCGGCGTCTTCGACGCGAAGAGCCAGCCGCGCATCGATGCCTTGCTGCCCCTGGTGGCGCTGGGTACGGTGGCCGATGTGGTGAAACTCGATGCCAACAACCGGCGCCTGGTCGCACAGGGCCTGCGCCGGGTGCGCGCCGGCGCGATTCCCCCTGGCATGGCGGCGCTGTTTCACGTGGCCGGACGCCGCCCGGAGGCCGCCACCACCTTCGACTTCGGCTTTGCCCTCGGCCCCCGCCTGAACGCGGCCGGCCGTCTGGCCGACATGACCCTGGGCATCGAATGCCTGATCACCGACGACGCCGGCCGGGCCGACGAACTGGCGCGGACGCTGGACGGGATCAACCGCGACCGCAAGGTGATCGAGGGCGAGATGCGCGAGCAGGCGCTGATGATGGCCGAGGAGATGTTCGACGAGTCCGAGGAGCCGCCACCCGCCATCACCGTGTTCGATCCCGATTTTCACGAAGGCGTGGTCGGCATCGTGGCCTCACGGCTGAAGGAAAAGCTGCACCGCCCGACCTTCGTGTTCGCCCCCAGCGCCGCCGAGGGCAAGGAACACGAGCTCAAGGGGTCAGGCCGCTCCATTGCGGGCTTTCACCTGCGCGATGCGCTGGACCTGGTGGCCAAGCGGCACCCGGGCGTGCTGCTGCGCTTCGGTGGTCATGCCATGGCCGCCGGCTGCACCATCGAGGAGGAGCACCTGGACACCTTCGAGGCCGCCCTGCAGCAGGTGGCGCACGAATGGTTGGACGCGGCGACCCTGCAGCGGCGGCTGGAGGCCGATGGTGCCCTGGACCGGGCGTACCGAAGGCCCGATCTGGTCGACACCCTGCACCGCGAGGTCTGGGGCCAGGGCTTCGCGCCGCCGGTTTTCAGCGAGGAGGTGGAGATCGTGTCGCAACGCCTCGTCGGTGAGCGACACCTTCAGCTGAAGATGCGGCACCAGGGCGACCCGGTGGACGGCATCTGGTTCGGCCGCACCGAACCCCTGCCGTCCCTTGTGAAGCTGGCCTACCGGCTGGATGTGGACGAGTGGCAGGGCCAGCGCCGCGTGCGCTTCCTGGTGGAAGGCGCCGAACTCTGAACCCCGGCGGTCCGGGTCAGCCCATCAGGGCTTCTCGCACCGAGGCCAGCTGACGTCGGGACACCGCCAGCCGGTCGTCCACGCCATCCAGGCGCACGGTCCAGCCCTCGCCCTCGACCGGATCGTTGTGCTTCTCCACCGCGCGCACACAGCGGCGCGCCACCAGGGCATTGCGGTGCACCCGCACGAACAGGTGCGGGTAGCGGGACTCCAGATCGCTCAGGGCGCCGTCGTAGATGTACTCCTTGTCGGCCGTGCGCACGGTGATGTACTTGAGCTCGGCCTTGAGGAAGATCACATCGGCCAAGGCCACCCGCTCGCTGCGCCCGCGCTCCTGGATGATCAGACAGTCGTTGGCACCGGGCGCGTCTGCAGAGGAGGCGGAATCGGCGGTCTGCCGTAGGCGTTGCACCTTCTGCAGCGCCTGCTCCAGCCGTTCCCTGCGCACCGGCTTGGTGAGGTAGTCGATGGCTTCGAGTTCAAAGGCGCGAACCGCATGTTCGGCATGAGCTGTCACGAAAATCACGGAAGGGGCCGAGGACATTTCGCGCAACTGGGCGGCCAGCGCCATGCCGTCGACGCCGGGCATGTGAATGTCAAGCAGGACGACATCGCACGGCAAGCGCTGGATGTGCTGCATGGCCTGAACCGCGTTGCCAGCCTCCCCCACCACCTCGGTGCGGGGGTCGCTGCATTCGGACAGCAGCGTGCGCAGCCGCGAGCGCGCCAGCGCCTCGTCGTCAACGATCAGGACCTTCAGTGTCATGCGATGCTCCGTACGGTCATGCGTGTGAACCTCTCAGAAGGGGATTTCCAGTCGCGCCTGAAACACCCCATTGACCAGCGCACTCTGGAACCTCCCCTCCAGATCATGCAGCAAACTCAAGCGCTGGCGGACGTTGTCCAGCGCCAGTCCGTTTCCCTTGGCACCCGTACCGGCTGGCACGGTGTTGGTCACCTTGATCACCACCATGTCGCCACGCCGCTTGGTGCTGATGCGGACCGTGGCTCCGCTCGGGCTGGGTTCCACCCCGTGCTTGATCGCATTCTCCACCAGAGGCTGCAGGATCAATGGCGGGAGTTTCGCACGAGACGCGGTATCGTCGATGTTCCATTCAATGCGCAGCCGTTCCCCGAACCGGATTTGCTCGATGGCCAGGTAGTGGCGGGCCAGATCCAGCTCCTGGCGCAGGGTGACGGCTTCCTTGGCGTCGGCCAGGGCGTGGCGGAACAGTTCACTGAGGTCCTCCAGCAGGCGCTCTGCCTTGGCGGGTTCATCACGCACCAGAGCGATCGCACTGTTGAGGGTGTTGAACAGGAAATGAGGACGGATGCGGGCCTGCAACTCGGCCAGGCGCGCCGCGGCACTAGCGGGCATCCTGGCGCGCGCACGCCAGAACAGCGACCAGGTCAGCATGGCCGCCAGCAGCGCGCCGCTGGCGGCGCTGGCCACCCAAGGCGCGGGCGACACCAGACCGATCCAGGCCAGCAAGCCGCAGCCATACAGCCCAGCCACGATACCCAGGGACAGGCTGACCAGCCACTGGGCGCGGTGCGGCAAGCGGTCCAGCAGCCGTTTGAGCAGGCAGACCGACAGCAGCCAGACCAGCAGTCCAGGCAACGCCGCCCCGGTCAGGGTCGCGGCGTGCAGCAGCCAGGCCATCCAGCCCGAGGTCTCGAAGAGCGACGCCACCAGGACAATGGCCTGCACGAACACGACAGCGCGCAGCACGACACCGGGCTGGCAGGTGTCGAACACATAGGGCCGCATGCGGGCCGGCTCCGGCAATTCGGCTGGCCCGGTCCGGGATCGTCCGGACTGCAGGTCCAGGAAGCTCGATAAAATCCGGGAATCCTTCATAGAGATCTTTGGCTGCTGGCGCCGGAATCCGACCCCGGATTCATCCGGCAGCCTTTTCCCTCCTGCGCGTCGTCAAGGTATTGCCGACCGCTCCTCCCAATCCCGCCTGTCGCTGGCTAGCACCATGTCCACCAACCAACTCGACAAGAAATCCGAAGCCTGGTCCGCCCTATTCTCGGAGCCGATGAGTGAATTGGTCAAGCGATACACCGCCAGTGTCTTTTTTGACAAGCGACTGTGGCTGGCCGACATCACCGGCAGCCTCGCTCACGCGGAGATGCTGGCGGCGCAAGGCATCATCGGCGCCAAGGACCTGGCCGACATCCAGCGTGGCATGGCGCAGATCCGCTCGGAAATCGAGGCCGGCACCTTCGAGTGGAAGCTGGACCTGGAAGACGTGCACCTGAACATCGAGGCCCGCCTGACCCAGCTGGTGGGCGACGCTGGCAAGCGCCTGCACACAGGCCGCAGCCGCAACGACCAGGTGGCCACCGACGTGCGCCTGTGGCTGCGCGACGAGATCGACCTGATCTCGGACCTGCTCAAGGAGCTGCAGGTAGCCCTGGTGGACGTGGCCGAGCAGAACGTGGACGTCATCCTGCCCGGCTTCACGCACCTGCAGGTGGCGCAGCCGGTGAGCTTTGCGCACCACCTGCTGGCCTACGTGGAGATGTTCAGCCGCGACGCCGAGCGCATGGCCGACGTGCGCCGCCGCACCAACCGCCTGCCGCTGGGCAGCGCCGCACTGGCCGGCACCACCTACCCGCTCGATCGTGAGCGCGTGGCCAGGACCCTGGGTATGGAAGGCGTGTGCCAGAACAGCCTGGATGGCGTGAGCGACCGCGACTTCGCCATCGAGTTCACCGCCGCCGCCAGCCTGTGCATGGTGCACATCAGCCGTTTCAGCGAAGAGCTGATCCTGTGGATGAGCCAGAACTTTGGCTTCGTGAAGATCGCTGACCGCTTCACCACCGGCAGTTCCATCATGCCGCAAAAGAAGAACCCCGACGTGCCCGAACTGGCGCGTGGCAAGACCGGCCGCGTGGTCGGCCACCTGATGGGCCTGATCACCCTGATGAAGGGCCAGCCGCTGGCCTACAACAAGGACAACCAGGAAGACAAGGAGCCGTTGTTCGACACGGTCGACACGCTCAAGGACACCCTGCGCATCTTCTGCGAGATGGTGGGCGGCCAGCTCAACCCGGCCACCGGCGCCAAGGAAGGCGGCATCACCGTCAACGCGCCCGCCATGGAGGCCGCCGCCAACAAGGGCTACGCCACGGCCACCGACCTGGCCGACTACCTGGTCAAGAAGGGCCTGCCCTTCCGCGACGCGCATGAGACCGTGGCCCACGCCGTCAAGGCCGCCACCAGCCACAACTGCGACCTGTCCGAACTGCCGCTGGCCGTGCTGCAGGGCTTCAATGCGTCGATCGAGAAAGACGTCTACGAGTGCCTGAGCCTGCGCGGCAGCCTCAACGCCCGCAACACCCTGGGCGGCACCGCGCCGGCCCAGGTGAAGTCACAGATCGCCCGCCACCGCGCCCGTCTGGGCTGAGTGGCAGGCTGGGGCGTCAGCCCCCCAGCGCCCGGTCCATGTCACGCACCAGGTGATCCACGGCCGCCTCGGTCGTGGCCCATGAGCACATGAAACGGGCACCACCGCCAATGAAGGTGTAGAAGGTCCAGCCCATGGCCTTCAGGCGGGTGAGGGCCGCCTCGGGCAGATTGACAAAGACCCCGTTGGCCTCGGTGGGCAGCAGGAGTTCCGCCCCCGCGATGGCCGCCACTTTCTCGGACAGGCGATGAGCCATGGCATTGGCGTGCCCGGCATGACGCAGCCAAACCCCATCGGTCAGCATGGCCAGCCAGGGCGCCGAGAGATAGCGCATCTTGGAGGCCAACTGCCCGGCCTGCTTGCAGCGGTAGGCAAACTCCTCGCCCAGACGGCGGTCAAAGAAGACGATGGCTTCACCGATCGGTAACCCCATCTTGGTGCCGCCGAAACACAGCACATCGACACCGGCGCGCCAGGTGATGTCGGCTGGTGCCACACCCAGCGCCGCCACCGCGTTGGCAAAGCGGGCGCCGTCCATATGGACTTTCAGCCCGTGCTCCTGCGCCACCCGGCTGATGCCACTGATCTCGCCCTTCTGGTAAAGCGTGCCCATCTCGGTCGACTGGGTCAGCGTGACCACCTTGGGGCGCGGGTAGTGGACATCGGTGCGCCGGGTGATGACCTCCAGCACGCCGGCCGATGTCAGCTTGCCCTGCCGGTGCGGGGCCGACAGCAGCTTGGACCCGTTGGAGAAAAACTCGGGCGCTCCGCATTCGTCGGTCTCCACGTGGGCGGTGTCGCTGCAGATCACCGCCTGATACGACTGGCACAACGATGCCAGGGCAATGGAGTTGGCGGCCGTCCCATTGAACACGAAGAACACCTCCGCATCGGCTTCGAACAGCTCGCGGATGCGATCACAGGCCTGCTGGGTGGCATGGTCGTTGCCGTAGGACGCCGCAAACCCCACATCGGCCGCCACCAGTGCCTGCATGGCTTCGGGGCAGATGCCAGAGGTGTTGTCGCTGGCAAATTGCAGGAAGTGGCCGGGCTGCTCGTTAGGGGTAGGACTGGCGGTGGACATGACTGAACGGGATAGAATGAATCGACGAACAATTTCGATATATCGAACTTTTGTTCATTTTAACGATCAAATCAACCATGACGCAAGCGCCCTTCAATACCCCGCTCTCTGACGGTCCTCCGGCGGTGGGCTCGCGGCTGCAGGAAGTCCGCAAAGCCCAGAAGTTCTCGCTCGACGAGCTGTCCCGTCGCGCGGGGGTCTCCAAGTCGATGCTGTCCGAGGTGGAGCGCAACCAGGCCAACCCCACCGTGGCCGTGCTCTGGCGACTGTCCAGTGCGCTGGGCATCGAGCTGACCGACCTGCTGGCGCCTGGCCAGACCGCCAAGGCCTCACCCATGGTTGAGCGGGTGGCTGCCCATGCGATCCCCGTGACGGCCAGCATCGACGGAAAATGTTCGCTGCGCATCCTGGGCCCGATTGCGCTGGCGGGACAGGTGGAGTGGTACGAACTCACCGTCGAACCCGGCGGTGTGCTGGCCTCGGAAGCCCATGACGCGGGCGCGCGCGAACACCTGTCGGTGCTCAGCGGCGTTCTGTGCGTGCAGGCCGCAGACAGCGACCAGACCCTCAAGGCAGGTGACAGCGCACGCTACCCCGCCGATGTGCAGCACAGCATCCGCAACCCGGGCAAGACCCTCGCCAAGGCGGTGCTGGTGGTGGAACACTTGACCGACGCGTTGGCCACACGCCCGCACCACCGACAGGGCTGAACACCGCACCGGCTTCGGACAGACGGCGGCAGGGCCAAGCCGGACGGAATCAAGATCCGGCGGCCGTTGCCGATGCCATAGGCATCACAACCGTGCCGCCCTCAGAAGTCGCGGCCATGCCTGGAGGACTCCCGTGACTGTATTGATGCTCTGGATTGCCGCTGTCTTCGCCGTGGCCGCCGTCTGGTGGTTCGCCCGGCGCCCGGCCAGCCCAACGGCGCCCGGCAAAAGAACCGCCCCCGTGAGCGGCGCCGCCGCGCCCATCCAGCGCAGCGCGCCGCAGATGCCCCCCGTGACGGCATCACCGTCGCCGGTCCCGCCCCCCGCCGCGCCGATACCTCCCGCCCTGGCGGCATTCCAGTGGATCACGGACGCCGCACTCCCGCAACAGCGGCGCGAGCAGCTGCTGCAAACCATCCGGGGCATTCCGCGCCCGCCCCAATCGATGCAGCAACTGCTGTCACCCGACTTTCTGGCGCGCGCCGGTTCGGCCGAACTGAGTCAGCTCATCATGGCCGAGCCCATCATCGCGGCCAAAGTGCTCTCCGCCGTCAACTCCCCGATGTACGGCCTGCGCCAGCCGGTGGCCAGCCTGGGGCAGGCCGTGACCTTCCTGGGCATCAACAGCGTGCGCAACATCTGCCTGCAGTACATGCTGGCCGAGGCCTTCAAGCCCAAGCTGGCCGAGGCGCAACAGGCCTTTGACCGCATCTGGAAGGCCAGCGCCTGCGCCAGCGAACTGGCTGTGCGTCTGGGCAAGGCCCTGCACTGGTCCGAACAGGGGTCGCTGTCCACCCAGGTGGTGCTGAGCTTTGTCGGCCAGCTGGCCATGGCCTCGATGCTGCCCGCTGGCCGGCTGACCGAATGGCTGGCCGCCGACCGCCTGGGCAGGGCGCGCCTGGAACAGGAACTGATCGGCATCAGCGCCGTGGAGACCGGTGCGCTGATGATGCGGCACTGGGGCCTGCCCGCCTCGCTGGTCGAGGACGTGGCGGGCATCGGGCGGGTGCTGGTCACGCCAGCCGCCAAGGCGCGGCCAGAGCGGGCGCCCATGATGGCTCTTGGTTACCTGTGTGCCAGGTTGGGCGAATGCCTGGCCAACGGCAGAATGGAATCCTTGGACCAATACCAGCCCGCGATGGATGAGGCCGACGATGCCCACCACCTGCGCAGCTACCTGGCCCTGCCGCCCTTGGCGCGACTGGACGCGGCCTTGCACACCCCGGAAATGGGTGCGGCCGTGGACCAGCTGCTGGGGCGCGAGACGCCCGCCTGACCGCAGGCAACGTCGGCGGTAACATGCTGGACCCGGGAGCATGGTGATCGATGGCTGTTGACATCGGTCAAGCCTTCTGCACCGCGACGACTCCAGAATTGCCGCCATGGAAAACCCCACCACCGCCGACACCACCCAGGGCCTGACCTGGGCACCCCAGCTCCAGACGGGCGATGCCCGCATGGACGACACCCACGAGGAATTCGTGGAGATGCTCAACGAGCTGCTGGCCACACCGGAGCACGAGCAGCTGGCCCTGTACAAGCGCTTCATCGACCACACGGTCGAGCACTTCGCACAGGAGGAACGCTGGATGGTGGCCACCGGCTTTGCGGCGGACAACTGCCACGCGAGCCACCACGCCACCATCCTCGAGACCATGAATGCGGTGGTCGAGCACTTCGAGAAGGGTGACACCGACATCATCAACCGCCTGGCCGAAGCGCTGGTGGAGTGGTTTCCGCAGCATGCCGCCACCATGGACGCAGGCCTGGCCTTGCACATGAAGGATGTCGGCTTCGACTCCCGTACCGAAACCCTGGCAGACCCGGGCAAGGTGCGTCCGGCCACCATGAGCGGTTGCGGCAGCGTCAGCTGCAGCTGAACGCCTGCTGAGCGCTCAGTACCTGGGTGGCTGGATCCACCTGGGCAACGCCGAATGATCGACCTGCATCCGGTCCACCGGAAAGTACACCGACGGTGGCGCCCCATAGCAGCGGGTCCACACCTTGGCGAAATGCGCGGAGTCGGCAAACCCGGCCATCTGGGCCACCTCCGTCAACGAACGCCCCCTTCCCAGGTAGCGGGCGGCCAGCCGGATCTTGCTGGACAGACAGTACGTCCGCAGAGGCAATCCGGCCTGGCTGGAGAACAGCCGGGACGCGTGCTCCACCGACAGATCGAGTTCGGCTGCCAGATCGGTCAACGGACGGCCCGGATCGCTCTGGATCTCCGTCATCATCCAGCGCACCCGGGGATCCAGTGCAGGTGGCCGCGGAAAGTGACCTGTCAGCTGTGACAGTGCCTCGCGAACCGCATGATCCAGCTCGCGCCCGTGCAGGCCATCATGCAGGAACCCCTGACCCACCTGTCGCAGCGCGTCGAAGGCCAGGTGATCGAGGGTGCCGACCCGCCCACTCACACCGGCGAGCACCCGGTAGTCGATGTGAATAGGCTCCACGTCCACCATCAGAAACGGCGAGTGCTCGGCGTTCAAGGTGCGCTCGGTCTGCGGGGGCACCAGAATGAGCTGTCCCTCAACCAATCCCTGCGCCGTCCCGACCCTCAATGGCTTGTCCGGTTCAAGGGCCTGCACAAGGGTGACCGAATGCCGGCAAGCGCGGCTGATCAGACCTGTGGAGGCAAAACAGAACGTGTCTCCCATGAGTCTGCCCCGCGCACCAGGCGGCAGCCAGATGGGCTGCGCAGTGAAGTCGCTTCCATCGTCGAGTCGTCCCATGCTGAAGCCTCCCGGCGAACCGTCGCCCGCATTTCACGGCAATGGCTATCGCTCCTCATCGTAGCGCGCTTGCGCACGCAGGGCCTTTTCGGCCATGGGTGCATCCGGCACCGGATCATCCATCATCAGCTCCAGCAGCCGTTGCACCACTTGCTCTTCCTTTCCGAAGAGGCGCTGCGCCGCCGCCTGACCAAAGTAGCTCTGCCGCAGCGCACGCAACTCGGCCAGCTCGGCCAACCCTTCCTGCGGCAGCAGTGGCGCCTGCACCGAGGATGAGGACAGCTTTTGCGCCGACATGTACCCCTCATAGCGGGAGACCAGCTCTCTCGCTGCAGCGGCTGCTTTGGGCGGCAGGTGTGCCACCTGGGCTTCCACCCTGGCGGACAGCTGATCCTCTGGAGAGAGCACCACCAGGTTCTCCAGCCGCAGGCGCATCGGCTCATCCAGCACCAGGTTGCCGGCCTGATCCACGGCAAACACCTTGTCGGCAGGCGACGCTGCCATCACCGGTGCCGGGACGGCAGGCGTGGGAGACGGCAACACCGGCTCGTCCTCGTCGATGCCGAGATTGGGGTTGAGCCAGGGGCTGGGGGCAGTGCGGCCGCCAGCCCCTGCCGGAAATACTGGTCCCGAAGCGGCATCCGGACTCGCCGGCGGCGTCTGCCCGGCCAGCCACCACACCAACGTGGCCAGGGTGCCGATCACTGCGGCCACCAGCCACCAGCCATGTCCCGGCGCGGACCTGTCGCCCGTCATCCGGGGCTGGCTTACCCCATCCGCCCGTCGGCGAGAAGAAAGGTCATGGATAGCCATGGGACCTCAGTAAGGGCAGTTGTTCTGGTACCGGTCGAAACGCACGGAGGTGTTGTAGCGGTCGTGTTCAGCCCCGCACAGGAAGGTGGAGTAGCGCGTGTCACCGTCCATGAAGCGCTTCATCCAGGCCACACCATAGCGTCCGATGGCTTCATTGCGCACGTTGGGCGCAAAGTGGGACGCCCCCTGAAGTTCGGCATAGGCCTTGGACGTGCCTTGGGGAAGGCTCGCATAGAAGGGGCGTGCGTGCACGGCCACCGGCGCGATCGTGTCACCGTCGGCACCGAAGATCATGCTGGGCACGCGCACGCGCGTGAAGCTGCTGCTGGTGTTCCAGGGTGTGAGCGGGAACGCCGCCTTGAGGGACGGGTCCTCCTCGGCAGCGATCAGCGAACCACCGCCACCCATGGAGTGCCCCGCAACCGCCTGACGGGTCGGGTCAATGCGGCTGCGCACCGTGCTGCTGGCCCGATTGACCGCGTGGTCGAGCGCGGCCCTGAGCTGCCGCGCCCGGCCCGACGGTTGATCCAGCGTGGTGTTGGTATTGATCACGATCGCCACGAATCCGTGAGACGCCAGCTTCTCGCCGATCCAGGCAACACTGCCTTCGGTCGCAGTGAATCCGGGGCTGATGGCAATGAGTCCGTAGCGTCCGCTGGTGCGCGGATAGTAGATCGTGCCCCCACCGAATCCCCGCGCCGCCAGACGGGAGACGTTTTCGCTGGCGATGCTCAGCGGGCCCGATCGCGCATTGAGCGATTCTGATGTGGGGGGGCTGGTTTGGGCCTGGGCGACCCCCAGGCTCATCAAGGGTGCCAGCAAGACCAAGGGGCTGAGCAGGGTGGCGCAGCGTCGTGCAACGCGGGTGTTCATGGGTAGGTCTCCTCGTTGGATGGGTGGATGCCTGACATCACGCCTGCCCGGCGGCCGGACAAGGCCCGTGACGTGGCCAATTCATGCTAGGTAAGCGGCCCGCCTTGCGCTTGTACCGAGTTGATGTGGTGCGCAACCCGCATCCCACCCCTCGTCACCCATGCGACAGCGATGCAATGCCCCCGCTGCGGTGCACAATGCGCCACAGCCTCGTCTGTACGCCCTATCGACCTGATCGATTTCCACCATGCAATCACCCTGCTACGCCGTCATCTTCTCTTCCCAGCGGACCGAGGGCGATCAGGGCTATGCCGCCATGGCCGACCGAATGGTGGAACTGGCCCGCCAGCAACCCGGTTTCCTGGGGGTAGAGAGCGCACGCGGCGCCGACGGCTTCGGCATCACCGTGTCCTACTGGGCCACCGAGGCCGACATTGCGGCCTGGAAGCAGCAGACCGAACACCTGATGGCACAGACCCTGGGCCGCGAGCGCTGGTACGCGCACTACAGCCTGCGTGTGGCGCGGGTCGAGCGCGCCTATGGCCATTCGCAGCGGACAAGCCCGGATGACAACGCACCCCAAAGCCACGGCACGTGAATGGTGGGGCCTGGCGGTCATCGCCCTGCCCTGCCTGGTCTATGCCATGGACCTGACGGTGCTGAACCTGGCCGTGCCGGCGCTGAGCCGGGCACTCTCGCCCAGCGCCTCGGAACTGCTCTGGATCATCGACGTCTATGGCTTCCTGGTGGCCGGCTTTCTCATCACCATGGGCACGCTGGGCGATCGCATCGGGCGACGGCGCCTGTTGCTGATCGGAGCTGCGTTCTTCGCCGTGGCCTCGGTGCTGGCGGCCTTTGCCCGCACACCGGCCGAGCTCATCGCCCTTCGCGCGCTGCTGGGTGTGGCCGGTGCCACGCTGGCCCCATCAACGCTCTCGCTGATTCGCAACATGTTCCACGACGAGACGCAGCGCCAGTTCGCCATCGGGGTCTGGATCACCGCGTTTTCGGTGGGCAGCGCCATCGGCCCACTGGTGGGCGGCTGGCTGCTGGAGCACTTCTGGTGGGGATCGGTGTTCCTGCCCGCCGTCCCCGTGATGCTGTTGCTGCTGGTCCTGGGCCCTCGGCTGCTGCCGGAGTTCCGCGACGAACACGCCGGCCGTGTCGACCCGGCCAGCGTGGTCCTGTCGCTTTCGGCCGTGCTGAGCATGATCTACGCCATCAAGGTCATGGCCGAACACGGCCCCAGCCTGCCCCGGCTGGCCTTGCTGGCCGCGGGCATGGCCATCGGCGCACTCTTCCTGCGGCGGCAGGGCCAGATCGACTACCCTTTGCTGGACCTGCGGCTGTTTGCCATTCCCACCTTCCGCACCGCGATCATGGCCTACGCCCTGTCGTGCCTGGCCATGTTCGGCATCTACATCTTCATCGCGCAGTACCTGCAGATGGTGTTGATGCTCTCGCCGCTGCAGGCCGGCTGGGCCACCGTGCCCTGGGCACTGGGCTTTGTGGTGGGTTCGATGGTGCTGGCACCCCGGCTGGCCGCCCGGTTTGGCCCCGGACGGGTCATGGTCTGGTGCCTGGCAGCCGCCTCACTGGGCATGCTGGCCATGGTGGGCGCCGATGGCTCCTGGGCCCTGTGGATGCTGGTAGCTGGCATGATCGTCGTCAGCCTGGGCATGGCACCGGTGTTTGCCATCGGGACCGAGCAGATCATCACCGCCGCGCCACCGGAGCGTGCGGGCGCGGCCTCGTCCATCGCCGAGACCAGCGCCGAATTCAGCGGCGCGCTGGGCATTGCCCTGTTCGGCAGCGCAGGCACGCTGATCTACCGCCAACAACTGGCGCAGGCCGGGGTAGCCAACCTGCCGCCTGAAGCCTTGACGACGCTGGGCGGCGCACTCAAGGTGGCCGAGCACATGCCGGGCGATTCGGGCAAACGGCTGATCGTCGCGGCACAGGCCGCCTTCACCGATGCGCTACAGCTCACGGCGCTGACCGGCGCGGTGCTGGTGTTGCTGGCCAGCGTGCTGGCGGCCAGGATGCTCAGGCGGACATAGCCCGAGGACGGTCAAACCATCGTGTTGACCTGTGTCCCCGTGGGGCCAGTGCTCGCCAGCGGCAAATCGCCCGCCACCGCATTGAGCAGCGTGGCTGCCGCCGAAGCCTGCGTCTGCATGGCCTCCTTGAGCACATGAATCTGAACCTGCTGCTCCACCGCGCCCTGGCGCATCTGGGCCACACGGTCAGCGACAAGGGCGGGGGAAACGGACATGTCCATGTTCAATTCTCTCTGGTGGTTGAGTCTTTATCGGCAAGCACCAGGGCTGGCTTGAACCCGCCCCCTCAACACCGTCTTCAACACCTTCCCGTAGTTGTTCTTCGGCAGCACTTCAACCAGCTCATACCGCTTGGGCCGCTTGAAGCGGGCGATCTGGTCCAGGCAGAAGGCGTCAAGCGTCTTGGCGTCCAGCGCCGCACCGGGCTGTGGCACCACGAAGGCCACGACGATCTCGCCCCACTCGGGGTCGGGCGCGCCGACCACCGCCACTTCGGCCACGCCGGGCGCGTGCAGCAGCACCTCTTCCACCTCGCGCGGGTAGATGTTGCTGCCGCCACTGATGATCAGGTCCTTGCTGCGGTCCTTGAGGGTGAGGAACCCGTCAGCGTCCAGCGCGCCCATGTCGCCGGTCCACAGCCAGCCATTGCGGATAGCGGCCTGCGTGGCCTCGGGGTTGCGCCAGTAGCCGGCCATGACGCTGTCGCCCTGGATCAGCACTTCACCCACCTCGCCCGCGGGCAGTGATTGGCCGTCGGGCCCCGCGACGCGGATGCGCACGGGGGTCTGCGCCACGCCGACGGAGGCGATACGCGCCTCAAACCGCGGATGCGCGGTGTCGGCCAGGTGGGCGCGGCTGAGGGCGGTGCCGGTCATGGGGCTTTCGCCCTGGCCGTAGATCTGCACGAAGCGCGGGCCCATGGTGCGCAGCGCGCGGCGGATGTCGGCGGCGTACATGGGCGCGCCGCCGTAGACGATGGTCTTGAAGCTCTGGCCACACTGCTCGGGCGTGAGGCCCTGCGCCTCGGCCTCGTCGACGATGCGCTTGACGATGGTGGGGGCCGCGAACAGGGAAAGCGGGCCAAGCTGGCGGCCCAGCCCGAACAGCTCGGCCGCGTCGAAGCTGCCCGAGGCGGGCACCACGTGCCGCGCACCGGCCATGAGGTGCGGAATGGCGTAGATGCCGGCGCCGTGCGACATGGGTGCCGCGTAGGCGATGGCATCCTGCGCGGCAACGTGATCGACGTCGTTGAAGTAGCCCAGGCCCATGGTGAGCAGGTTGCGGTGCGTGATCATCACGCCCTTGGGACGGCCCGTGGTACCGCTGGTGTAGAACAGCCACGCGGTGTCGTCGGGGGTGCGTTCTTCGATGTCGGGCAGCCCGTCTCCTTCGTTGATCCACGCGTCGCACTCGGCGCTGTCCACGTCCATCACGCCGTCCAGCCCGGTGAGTTCCCGCGGGTCGGGTACGATGTCCGAGGTGACGAAGGCCCGGCGCGCGTCGGCGTTCTCCACGATCCACTGCACCTCCCTGATATGCAGCTTGGCGTTGACCGGCACCACCACCAGCCCGGCCCACCAGGCCCCGAACAGCAGCTCCAGATAGCGCGGATGGTTGCGCATGAACAGCACCACGCGCTCGCCGGGCTGCAGTCCAGCCGCACGCAGGCGCGCGCCAAGACGGGCGGATCGCTGCGCCCATTGGGCGTGGGAGGCGACGGCCCGTGCGCCACTGAAAATGGCGGTCGCATCGGGATGTTCCAGCGCCTTGCGCTGCAGCAGATGGGCGAGGTTCACAACAGTGTCTCCTGATTCTCCGCCGACACGATACAGTCAAGTCATGCTGCCCGATGTCCCGCCCTTGATCACTGCCTTGATGGACCCCAGCCGCTATCCGCACAAGGTGGACCAGGTCGAGCTGATGCAGACCCACGGCGCCTGGGTGCTGCTGGCCGGCAACCGCGCCTACAAGATCAAGAAGCCGGTGGCCCTGCCTTTCATGGACTTCTCGACGCTGGACAAGCGCCACACCGCCTGCGAGGCCGAACTGCGCGTCAACAGCCGTTTCGCGCCAGCCGATCCGGCATCAAGGATCTACCTGTGCGCACAAGCCATCACCGGGACCCCGACCCATCCGGTGATTGGCGGTGACCCATCTCAGGCCATCGACTGGGCGGTGCAGATGCGCCGGTTTCCCGAGGCCGTCCGGCTGGATCACGTGGCCGACCGTGGCGAGCTGACTCCCGGCATGATGCAGGCCCTGGCAAGGCACCTGGCGGGATTCCAGGCCAGCGCCGCCGTGGCTGGCCCCGACAGCCCGTGGGGCACACCCGACGACGTGGCGGCGTTTGCGCGCGACAACCTCGCCTCCCTGCGCCTGACGGTGACCGACGACACCGACCTGCGCATGGTCAATTCGCTGTCGCACTGGACCGAGGCACACATCGGACAGCTGACACCGCTGTTGCAGCAACGGCGCACCGATGGCCGTGTGCGCGAGGGCCATGGCGATCTGCACCTGGCCAATCTGGTGCGCATGGGCGATGAAGTCATCCCGTTCGACGCCATCGAGTTCAACGACGCCCTGCGCTGGATCGACGTGGCCAGCGACATCGCCTTCACCTGGATGGACCTGTGGCGCATCGGCCAGGCAGGTCTGGCCCACGTGCTGCTGAGCGAATGGCTCGACGTCAGCGGGGATGTGACGGCACCATCCCTGCTGCCGTTCTTTGCGGTCTACCGTGCCCTGGTGCGCGCCAAGGTGGCGGGCATCCGGTGGACCCAGCTGCGGACATCCGTGGACCAGGCCTCCTCAGCCTTGCAGGAGGTGCGCACCTACCTTCAACTGGCCAGCCAGCTGGCGGAGTTGCCCCTACACCGCCCCTCGCCGTGTCTGGTCATCACGCATGGCCTCTCGGGCAGCGGCAAAACCTGGGCATCCACCCGCTGGCTGGCCGCCCACACCGGCGGACGGGCTATCCGCCTGCGATCGGACGTGGAGCGAAAACGCCTGCACGGCCTGGCCGCCCTGGCAGCCAGCGGGTCGGGCCTGAACACGGGCCTGTATTCGCCACAGGCGCACGGTGATACCTATGCGTCGCTGCTTTCACGCAGCCGTGCCCTGCTGGACCAGGGCTGGACGGTGCTGGTCGATGCCGCGTTTCTGCGCCAGCGTGAACGCCAGGCCTTCGCCGAACTGGCCACACAGGCAAGATGCCCCTTCCACATCCTGGCCTGCGAAGCCCCGCCCGACGAGCTCAGGCGCCGCATCCGTGAACGCCAGGCGCGGGGCGGTGATGCGTCGGAAGCCACGCTCGCGGTGCTGGAGCAGCAATTCGGCTGGCTGGAGCCGCTCACGCCCACTGAAAGATCGTTCGTCCTGCCCTTGGGCTGACCCGGCTCAGCGACCGAATATGCCGCGCAGGATGGTGCCCGCACCGGGCAGGATGCCGCCGGACGAGGGCTTATCCTCTGTGGGAGGCGGCGCCTCGCGGTCAGGCGCCTGCCCACCCGAGGCCATGCCCGACATGTCGATGCCCAGCATGGCCATGGTCTGGCTCTTGGTGCGCACCCGCACGGTCCACTCGGGCTGCCAGTTCTTGGGCGGATTGGCCGGCTTGACGGGATGACTGAAGTGGCTCTCGGGCCCGTAGGCGATCATGCGGAGCATGGCTCCCCCGCCGGCCTCGGCGCCTTGTCCCCCGGCAAAGATGCCCTGGGGCACCGCACACTCGGTCGTCTCGGGCGACAGCAGCACCTTGTCCTTGACCCAGCGCGCGCTGGTGGACTCGGTCAGGTAGTCGAACAGCCCCAGCCCCGCATCCCCGTTGTCGGCGCTGGACCACAGGACCATGTCCTGCCCGGCCATGCCCATGGCGTGCAGATGGTAGGCATGGGCGCGCGGTATCGGCAGCCAGCTGAGCTGGATGCTGTCGGTCAGCGCCCCCTGGGTCTGCAGCCGGATGGCGGTCATCAGGTCCTGCCGCTCGCCCAGCGTGAAACGCATCGAGGCGGGCACACCGTCACCCAGCACCTGGTGCTCGCCCTGCAGCGAGGTGTTGGCCTGCGGGTTGACCGTGTTCTTTTCGTTGGGGTAGAGGGCATGCTGTGCCCCCACCCGGGCAGCCCGCTCGGGGGCATGCCGTCCCGCCAGCACCGGCGCCCATTGGGTCGGGTTGCTGGCCAGGTTGATGACCCGTGGCTGGCCCGGACGGACTTTTTCACCGCAGCCCCAGTACACCAGGATGCGACCCTTGATGTCGGGCACCTCGGTCGGGCCGGTCGCCTCGCCCGGCTCGCGGAAGCTCGGACTGGGTGGCACCAGGGGCAGCTGTTCACCCATGCCCATCGTGGGCGGAATGGCCAGCGCCGCCTCCACCCCGGGCCGCCGCGGATTGAACAGGGCCACGTCGATCACCCGATCGGGCGGAAAGGAGCCCATCAGACCGGGGTTGCTGCCCTGCTGGATGAAGCGGCCACTGGCATGACCATAGGTCTGGGACCCTCCGCCTCCGCGCCCACCGAACAGGCCACCGATCATCCCGCCCACACCGCCCTGCATCATGGAAGGCATGCCGGTCATGGTGGAGGTGGACAGGTCCACCCACAGTTGCGTGGGCGCGGTCTGGGCCAGTGACGGGCCAGCCACCAGCAGCGCAGCCACCAGGGCGATGGCGGTGCGGGAGCCCGCCAGGGCTCCCAGGGAAGTTTGCTGCGACACGGTGTTCCTCCTGGCAGCATCGGGCTGCCAGAAAATCATACGCCTGGCCTGCAACAGCGCCAAGACCGGGCGCCGGCCGGCCATCCCCCGCCTGAGGCATCAGAAATTTCAAACCGGACACACCGGCTTTCAAGTGCCCTTGGGCCCGGCCATCGCTAAGATCGGCCCACCGTCCAGACATCCCCCGGAGACAAGTTCATGACCGTGATCACCAACATCGAAGATCTGCGCATCCTGGCCCAGAAGCGCGTGCCGCGCATGTTCTACGACTACGCCGATTCCGGCTCCTGGACCGAGAGCACCTACCGTGCCAACAACGACGATTTCCAGAAGATCAAGCTGCGCCAGCGCGTGGCGGTCAACATGGAGAACCGCTCGACCGAGACGACCATGGTCGGCCAGAAGGTGGCCATGCCGGTGGCGATCGCCCCCACCGGCCTGACCGGCATGCAGCACGCCGACGGCGAAATCCTGGCGGCCAAAGCCGCCCGCAAGTTCGGCGTTCCGTTCACGCTGTCGACGATGAGCATCTGCTCCATCGAGGACGTGGCCAAGCACGCCGGCGAAGGCTTCTGGTTCCAGCTCTATGTGATGAAGGACCGCGGCTTCATTGAACGCCTGATCGACCGCGCCAAGGCCGCCAACTGCTCGGCCCTGGTGCTGACGCTGGATCTGCAGATCCTGGGCCAGCGCCACAAGGACCTGAAGAACGGCCTGTCGGCACCCCCCAAGCTGACCATCGCCAACCTGATCAACATCGCCACCAAGCCGCGCTGGGCCTTGGGCATGCTGGGCACCCCGCGCCGCCAGTTCGGCAACATCGTCGGCCACGTGACCGGGGTGGCCGACATGAGCAGCCTGTCCAGCTGGACCGCCCAGCAATTCGACCCGGCCCTCAACTGGGGCGATGTCGAGTGGATCAAGAAGCGCTGGGGCGGCAAGCTGATCCTCAAGGGCATCCAGGACGTGGAGGACGCGAAACTGGCCGTCCGGTCGGGTGCCGATGCCCTGATCGTCTCCAACCACGGTGGTCGCCAGCTCGATGGCGCGCAAAGCAGCATCGAGGCACTGCCGGCCGTGGTCGATGCCGTGGGCGGCCAGATCGAGATCCACATGGACGGCGGCATCCGCAGTGGCCAGGACGTGCTCAAGGCCCGCGCGCTCGGCGCCCAGGCGGTCTACATCGGGCGCCCGTTCCTGTACGGCCTGGGCGCCATGGGCGAGGCCGGCGTCACCAAGTGCCTGGAAATCCTGCACAAGGAGCTGGACCTGACCATGGCCTTCTGCGGCCACACCAAAATCGAGACGGTGGACAAATCCATCCTGCTGCCGGGCACGTTCCCGACCGCCTGAGCGGCGGCTCGCTCAGGGCGTCAGCGGGGACGGCATGGTCTCGGCCGCCGACGCAAACAGGGCGGCCGGTGGTGTCCTGATGGGCGACCAGGGCCGGTGACACAGGCGCTGGGGCGTGTGGCGAGCCTCCAGCGCCAGGTGTTCGGCCTGGGTCATCACCCGCAAAGCATCCACTTCCTCCGATCCCGCCGGGACGTCGATGATGCCGATGCCCACATCCGGCTGAAAGGGTGGCACCGTCGGATCAGGGCTGAGCAGCACCGCCATGCGCAGCTCCTGCAGCAAGCGGCTGCCCACCACTTCGCGGCGATGGGGATCCTGCACCGCCGACACCGCCAGCACGAAGCAGCGCTGGTGGAACAGCCCGACCACGTTGCGGAAACCCACCACCTGCCGGATGCGGGCCGCCAAGGTCACCAGGATCTCGGCCTCGGGGTCTGACGGCAACTGATCACCGTAGTCGTACAGGTTGGGCACCACCACCGCCGCGATCACGCAGGGACGCTCCATGCGGGCGCTGCGCCAGAGGGCGTCATCGACTTTCTGCACCAGCTGCACGCCCCGGGGCAGGCCGGCACTGTCGGCCACGGGCATGGCGCCCTGTGCTTGCCGGCTCAGGCGCCGCCATTCCCGGTTACGCAGGCGCACCATGGTGACCACGGTCAGGAAGTAGCCCACGGTGGCCGTCGCGGTCAGGCCCCAGTACCACAGACCCCATTCGTGGCCCAGGCCCTTGGCGTAGTGACCCGCCGTCATCTGGGCCAGGCACAGGCAGGCCAGCACCATCCAGCGGGCCAGCTGATCACCCAGCAGCACGCTGCGCACCGCCACCAACGAGCCCATGATCACCGCCAGGCTGTTGACCGCCGCGGTCCACATCAGGACATCCCGGTCGTCGCCGCCGCGCAGGGTCCAGACCAGCAAGGCCGCCGCGCCGAGGGCAATGATGCCCGCACCCGGCCCCATAAGGAGGCGCACCAGCCGGTCGTCGCCGCGCATGCCGGACCAGTGCCCCAGATAAGCCAGCGCCAGCGCACCGCACAGGGGCCCCAGCGTGGCCTTCACAGGCATCAGGTCGATGTCCCTGAGCGATGGCCAGAGGGTCTCCAGCCAGCCGCACATCAGCAGGCAGGCGATGCTGGTGAAGACGGTGCTGACCCAGCCACGCACCGACGGTAGCGTGCGACTGACCACCATGTCGATGCTCGCCAGCACGGCCAGCGTCAACAGCACGCCAGCCATGGCAGACCACAGGGCCAGTTCAGCAGCGGACAGGATCATCGGAGACTTCGCGGTTCGGTGGCGAGGGCGGTGCTTGGTCGCCCGACAGCAGGACAGGGCGGGCAGCGAGTGTAAGACGGCGGGACTACACGATGCTGACCGCGCGCCGGCCCCCTGCCGCTTGGCGGCATACTTGGGTCCTTTCCGGTATCGCTTCCGATCGATTCACGCACGGTGTATCCGTCCCTTTCATGTCAGCCGAGCAAAACCCAACCCCGTCCCTTTCCGCCCCCCGCCCGGGTGTCAGCGCCTGGTGGCGTGCGCTGTCCATCCTCCTGCTCATCGTGATCCTGCTGGCCTGGGCCGCCGCCACGAGCATGACCACCCAGCTGCAGGCGCAGATCGAGCAGCTGCAGGCCCGCCTCATCCAGGTGCCGCAGATCCGGCAGGTCTCGGTGCTGCTGGATGCCCAGGGGCGTCCGGCCATGCTGGCCACGTTCAATCCCCAGGACCGGGCCCTGACGATACAACGGCTCAACGAGGTCAAGGAAGGCCGGGAAGACAGCATGCAGGTCTGGGCGATCAGTGGTGATCAGCCCCCCCGGTCGCTGGGCATCATCGAGAGCCGATACAAGACGCTGCAGCTGCCGGTGGACGAGCCGGCGCTGAAGGAGGTGACCGAGCTGGGGATCAGTGCCGAGAACAAGGGCGGCGTGCCGGCCGGCGCCGGTCCGAGCCTGCCCTGGCTGTTCAAGGGCTGGCTGGTGACCAAGTCGATCTGATCGGGCATCATCCAACCAACAACACCGACCCGTTGCCCACATGTCCCTCCTGGCACGATGGCTGATCTGTCTGGCGAGCCTGGCCTGGTGCCTGTCCTTCGCACACGCTGACACGCCCCCGGACCCCGCAAGGTCGGCCGATCCGACGCTGTCGAGTCGGTACTGGATAGACACCACAGGTCGGGCTGCTATCGATACCGTGCGAGACCTGCCCGGAGGGGCATGGACCCCCATGGAGCGCCTTCGCTCCTTCGAACTGGGCGCCGGCGCGCTGTGGCTGGAAGTGCCGCTGCCTGCACGCGATGCCAACCAGCGCTGGTACCTGATGCTGTCGGCGGCCGCCTTCATCAACCGCGCCACCCTGTACCAGCCTCGCGTCGATCAACCCGATCAGGTGTCGCGCCAGGACGCCGGTGACCAGCTGCCATTGAGCCAGTGGGCCCTGCCGGACCAGACCCCGGTGTTTGCGGTGACCGGCAGCGACGCACAGCGCGTCTGGCTACGGCTGGAGAACGCACCGGCGCCCACGAGCCCGAGGCTGGCCCTGCTGGACGAACGCGAACTGCAATCCAAGCGCTACCAGACCTTCCTGCTCGTCGGCGCCTACCTGGGAGCCTGTCTGCTGGTGCTGTTCCTGGGCGTCGTCCACTTGCGACTCTACCGTGACCGGGCCTTCCTGGCTTACTGTGCCTATGTGGCCGCCATGCTGGGATTCCAGCTGGGCTTCACCGGCATCGGCGGCCTCTTCGTGTGGGGCGAATGGCCCCGCTGGAACGACCTGGCCACCGCCGTCTTCATGTCATGGCTCGCGGCCGCCGGCATCTGGTTCGTGCGTGAAACCTGTGCGCTGTCGCGCTACAGCCGATGGCTGGACATCTCGGTGCTGGCCTGGTGCATGTTCGGTGCTGTGTTCCCGGCGCTGTACGCCGCCATGATGGATGCGACGGCGTTTCGCCTGCTCAGCCTGTACGGTCTGTTGTCGGTCTTCCTGAGCATCGGTCTGTGCCTGTGGGCCTGGCGCCAGGGTGAGCGCTATGCCGGGTGGCTGTTTCTGGGCTTTCTGCCGGTGCATCTGGCCTATCCGTTTCCTGCGCTGCGCAGCGCCGGCGTGCTGCCCGACAGCTGGATCACCCAGTACGCCCTGCTGATCGGCTCCATGATCGAGATCCCGCTGCTGCTGTACATCCTGCATCGCCGGGCCAAGGACTTCAGCGAACACCATGCGCGCATGCGGGCCATGGAGAGCACCGACCCCCTGACGGGCCTGATCATCCAGCCGGTGTTCATGTTCCGGCTGCGGGACACCCTGCGCAGGGCACGGCGTCACCCGGGTACCCGGTTCGGTCTGCTGGCGGTCGACTTGGCCAACCATGGGGAATTGGCCGAGCAGCACGGTCGCGAAGCGGCTGATCGCGCGCTGGTCATCGCCGGCGCCCGCCTTTCATCACTGGCCGGGGATCTGGACACGGTGTGCCGCATCGGCAGAGCCCGGTTTGCCATGCTGATCGAGGCCCCACCGCCGGTGGAGCAGTTCCGGACCCTGGCGCAGCAGGTCGTGGCCCGTGGCCTGGAGATCGCACCCGCGATCGGGCCGCAGGCGGTGCTCAAACTGAGGGTGACCACCGCTCTGCCCCCCGACGGTGTCATCGATGTGGGCGAAGAGGGGCCCATTGACGAGCAGAGGCTGATGTCCCGGCTGGAACGGGCGCTGGAGCGCGGCGCTGCGGATCCCCGGCGGGTGGTTCAGCACCTGCCCTCCCCGACCCACGGATCAGATCCGGCCCATTCCCGCCCCTGAGGCCAGCGCGCCAGCACCTTGCCCAGGCGATCAGCGCAGTTCGTACTCGAATGAGCTGACCACGCGCAAGCGCTTGACGCGCGAGCTGCCGTCGTCGTAGTCGCTGCCGTCGTCCCCGGTGATCCGGATGGCACCCTGGTTGGCGTTCTTCAGGGGCCCGAGTTTTGCCCCAGCCTCGGCTGCAAATTTTTCGGCCTGCTCACGGGCGTTGCGCGTGGCCTGCGCGAGCAGTGGCGCCTTGATGTCGTTGAAGCCGCGCAGCTGGTAGCGCGGACCGGACGGCCCCTCGCCTTCGCCACCGATCTGGACGCCTGCCTGAATCAGGGGATCGAGCGCCAGCGCCGCCTGGGCCACATCGGCCACGCGCGGACTGCGCACCACCACCTGGCCGGCGCCATTGAAACGGAAAGCAACGTTACCCTGGGCGTAGTCCCGGGCCAGCAGGTCCTGCACCAGCACAGGGCGGGACTCCATTTCCTCGTCCTTGAAGCCGCGCGACTTCAGAAAGGCCAGCACCTTCTCACGGTCCGCCGAGAGGGCCTGCTGCACAGCACCGAATTCGTTGCCCGCGCGGCGAAAGCCCAGCGTCCACACGGCGAAGTCGGCCTCTACGTCCTGTTCAGCCAGGCCCTTGACCGCAATGCTGCGATCGGCCATGCGAAAGCGTTCCAGCCCGCCGCTGACGAAAAGTCCCGACGCCGCGACGCCGGCGCCCACGACAAATGCGGCCACCAGCCGCGACAGGTCACTCATGTGTGTACTCCCCTGGATGGCATGCGAACCGACGCATGCACGGTTGGTCATCTTAGCCCGCAGGTCGGGTTGCGGCCGTGTCTTCCCTGCCCAGCATGGCCAGCGCAGGCGCCACCGCCTGCCAGGTGGCTGACAGGCCCGCCCGGGCCGATCCCAGGTCCACCGCCTGCCACGGATAGCCCTGCTTCTCGACCAGGGACTGCAGGTCGGCCCCGATTGCCATCCCATGGCCCGCGCCGATGATGAGGGGGACGTGATGCACCTGCCGGCAGGCCGAGAGCAGTCGCGCCAGCAGACGCTGGTTCCGGCTGTCGTCTTCACCCAGCAGGACCAGCACCGCGGCATAGTCGGGCAGAAAGGCATGGGTCATGCCCATGGCCAGACCCTTGCGGGCGTTGGCAATCAGGCGCACGCCCGCCGGGCCGATGTCCGGCAGGTCCACGTAGTCGCTCTCGACATCGGGTGCATCATCGGCGGCACCGGCAAAGCGGCGACGGATCAGGGGTTGCCCGGTCTCGCGGGCGACCCAGCTGGTGAGATCAAAGGCCGTCGATCCGGCCGCCGACAAGAGCATGATCCGGGGAAAGGCCCCGATCGGCGAGCGCATTGCCTCGGCCGGTGGCGAGCACAAGGACAGCCAGACGCTGGCGGGCTCCGGCAGTCGATCGGCCTCGTGGCGATGCTGGAGATCCAGCACCCGCCGGGCGACGTCCACCATCGACTCGTCGGACTGGACGATGGCACCGATCCAGGGGCGGAACAGGCGCGGCTGCCCCACGCTCCGGTGCAACACCCTGAGGCTGTGATGACGGTGGTCCCGGTCCACGCGCGAGAGCAAGGCTTCGATGGCCTGCTCAGGCCCTTCAATCCACTCCACAAACCAGCCGCGGATGTGCAGCAAGGCGACCTTCAGCCCGTCGGCCTCATTGCGGGGCAAGGCCTGGTCCCGGATGCGCCGCATCTCCTGCAACACCGGTCCATCCACCTGGCTGATGCTGGCATAGACCAGCCTGGCCACCGGCTGGAGAGAGACCTCCGCACCGCTGTCGGGCCATTGGGTGGATGCGGAATCGGGCACCGGCTCGGCCATGGTTGGATCGTTTGACGAAAGTCAAAGTGTAGGGATGTCGGTGGCCATCGCCAAGTGGTGTGGCGTTGGCCCTCAGGGCTCATCGGCTTTCTCTGCCGCGCGCTATGCTCACATCCGTGAAACCCGAAGCCCCCAACAATGCAACGCCGTCCAACCGGCCGCGCCGCATTGCCCACCTGGACATGGACGCGTTCTACGCGTCGGTCGAGTTGCTGCGCTATCCGCAGCTCAAGGGCTTGCCGGTGGTCATTGGCGGCGGGCGACGCCGCGAGGACGACCTGACGGCGCGGCTTCGCGAAGCCTTCCCGGACCGGGACTGGGGTCCCGACACGCTGGACCGGATTCCGGTGGACTTCTTCCCCCGCCTCAAGGACTACGTGGGTCGGGGCGTGGCCACCACCGCCACCTATGCGGCCCGCCAGTTCGGGGTCGGTTCGGCCATGGGCCTGATGAAAGCGGCCAAGCTGTGTCCGGACGCCATCCTGCTGCCGGTGGACTTCGAGGAGGTCAAGCGGATCTCCCGCCTGTTCAAGCACACCATCACCGAGATCGCACCGGTGATGGAGGATCGGGGCGTGGACGAGGTGTACATCGACTTCACCGAGGTGCCGGGCGGACAGCGTGAGGGCGGTCGCGTGCTGGCGCGCCTCATCCAGAAAAGCATCTTCCAGGCCACCGGGCTGACCTGCTCGATCGGCGTGGCGCCCAACAAGCTGATCGCCAAGATGGCCAGCGAGTTCAACAAGCCCAACGGCATCAGCATCGTGATGCCCGAAGACCTTCAGTCGCTCATCTGGCCATTGCCGTGCCGCAAGATCAACGGCATCGGGCCGAAAGCGGACGCGAAGCTGCAATCGCACGGCATCCACACCATCGGCGATCTGGCCGCCAGGGTCCCTCTCTGGCTGCGGGAACACTTCGGCCGCAGCTACGGGGCATGGCTGCACGACGCGGCCTGGGGGCGCGACGACCGACCGGTGGTCACCGAGAGCGAGCCGGTGAGCATGAGCCGCGAAACCACCTTCGACCGGGATCTGCACGCCGCGCGCGACCGCGCCGAGCTGGGGGCCATCTTCACGCGGCTGTGCGAGCAGGTGTCGGCGGATCTGAAACGCAAGGGCTATGCCGGTCGCACCATCGGCATCAAGATCACCTACGACAACTTCGAGAAGGTCACCCGCGACATCACGATCGACGAGGCCACCGACGACCCCGGCGTGATCCGTCGCCATGCAGGTCAATGCCTCAAGCGGGTTGACCTGGGCCGCCGCTTCCGCCTGCTGGGGGTCAGGGTCGGCAAGCTCGTCAAACCCGGGACAGAACCCTTGGCCGGCGGCCGCTACAGTGAGGCCCCATCTTTATCCCCCCGCACCGCGCGCGACAGGAGCCCCGATGACCACACCGACCTGCTTTTCCCTGAACTTGGGTGACGACCACGTCGCCCACCTGGTGCTCAACCGGCCCGAGGTCATGAACACCATGCACCCGACCTTCTGGCGCGAACTGGACGAGCTGCTCACGCAGATCCACCAGGAAGGGAAGGCCCGGGCCCTGGTCATCAGCAGCACCGGCAAGCATTTCTCGGCGGGCATGGCCCTGGAGACCTTTGCCGGGGCGATCCAGATGGACGACCAGAGCCCCGAAGGGCGGGCGGCCATCTTCGACCTGCTGACCGACATGCAGGCCACGTTCACGAAGATCGAGACCTTGCGCATACCGGTGATCTTCGCAATCCAGGGCGGCTGCATCGGCGGCGCGGTCGACATGGTGACCTGCGGCTGCATCCGTTACGCCACGCAGGACGCGTTCTTCTGCATCCAGGAGATCAACATCGGCATGGTGGCCGACGTGGGCACCTTGCAGCGCTTGCCGAAGCTGGTGCCGCTGGCGGTGGTCAAGGAACTGGCCTACACCGGCCGGCGCCTGGGCGCGCAACGCGCCCTGGGCTATGGTCTGGTCAACGAGGTCTTCGACACGCCGGAGGCGATGCTGGCCGCGGCACTGCAATGCGCGAGGGAAATCGCATCCAAGCCACCGATCGCCATCTGGGGCACCAAACAGGCGGTCAACTATGCGCGCGACCACAGCGTGGAAGACAGCCTGCGCCAGATGGGCTGGCTGCAGGGCGCCATCTGGAGCAACCGGCACGTGGGCGAATCGATCGCGGCCATGAAGGGCAAACGGTCGGGTGACTTCCCGCCCCTGGCGCCGCTGCAGACGTTCAACTCCCTGGGCTGAGACGCGGGCAACCGCCTCAGGCCAGGGCGAGCGACGAACGGATCTCGGCAAAGCTGTTGGCGGTCTCCACCATTTCGATCGCATGTCCGAGCTGGCGCTCGATCTGGGCCTGCGAAATCACACCACGCACCCGCGGACCGTGATGGGATGTGGCCTGCTGCACCACGATCAGGTGGCGCCGGCCAATCTGCTTGAGTGTGGCAATCACCTGCCCGACCGTGGCATGCGCCAGATCACCCAGATCGATGGCATCCAGTGCGGACAGGGGTGACATGACGTCCGCCACAGAGAGGTCCTCGTAGCGGGCGCCTCGCTGGGCAATCACCTGCATGGGCCGCTCTCCCTCGAGATCGTTGGCCGTGATCAGTCCATCGACACAAGGCAAGTCACTGACCACAAACAGAAGACGGACGCCCTGATGGATCATCGTCTGGCGCGCCTGACCCAAGGGCATGTCCGGCGCGATGGTCGCCGCGCGCACATGGGTCAGATCGGTCATCACCGCACGGGCCGGCGATGATGGCGTCACCGGCACCCCCATCGGTGGCTGGGCCTGCACGATGCAGGCCCCTTCAGGAAAATGAAAGGTGCGCAGAGGGGCGTTGTTCACGGTTCGCTCGCTTTCCGACAGGGGTGGAAGAACGACGCAGGCGCCGCGGTGCGTGCAAAGGAAGAAGCCTGCGACACGGACGGGTTCAGGCTATCACCTGGCCTGCGCACAAACAAGAGGTTCAACCCCGTTCAGAAGCTGCGGTACGACGGAAGGGCACTGGATTTCGCGCCAGCAGGATGCGACACTCCTTCCCATGAAGACTTTCCACAACCCCCTACACGCCCTGCACCAGGGACGGGAAGAAATGTTCCGCGGCCGCATGGTGCCCTGCCATGAGGTGCCCGCACGGCTGGACTACGTACTGGCCGAACTTCAACGCCGCTCGCAGGGCGAACTGTTCACACCCGAAGTCGATGACGCGGCACTCGATGCCGCCATTGCCCGCGTGCATGCCGAGCGGTACACCCGCTTCCTGGCCGGTGCCTGGGACGAATGGGTGGCGATGGACCCGGCGAACGCGCAGCGGGACGCCCTGCCTTCGGTCTGGCCACTGCCCAACCGGCACGGCTTTCGCAACGACGTGCTGCCAGCCAACTTTGCGGCACGCCTGGGCCTGTTCTCGTTCGATTCGGGCTCGCCCCTGATGGCCGGTACCTGGGCGGCTGCCCGCATGGGGGCGGCCTGCGCCGTGGCGGCCACCCGTTCGGTGTTGGCGGGTGATCGCGCTGCGTTCGCGCTCACGCGTCCGCCGGGCCATCATGCCGGGCCCGATTTCTTCGGCGGCTACTGCTTCCTGAACAACGCCGCCATTGCTGCGCAGGCACTTCGAGATGCCGGCATGACCCGGGTGGCGGTGCTAGATGTGGATTACCACCACGGCAATGGCACCCAGACCATCTTCTACGAGCGAGCGGACGTGCTGACGGTGTCCATCCACGGGGACCCTTCCACCGAATACCCCTTCTTCCTCGGCCATGCCGATGAGCGCGGCGACGGCGCCGGTGTGGGTTTCAACCTGAACCTGCCGCTGCCGCGGGGTACCGGTTTCAAGGACTGGTGCGCGGCGCTGGAAAGGGCGTTGGACGCGGTGGAGGCCTTTGACGCCCAGGCGCTGGTGGTGCCCATGGGGCTGGACACCTTCGAGGGTGACCCGATCTCGGGTTTCACCCTCGGCAGTGGCGACTACGACACCGTGGGCCGCATGCTGGCGGCAGCCGGGCTGCCCACGGTGTTCACCTTCGAGGGCGGCTATGCGGTGGCCGAAGTCGGTACCAACGCGGTCAACCTGCTCGAAGGCTTCTGCCGGTCGGCCTGATCAGGCCGCCTTCCAGAAAATGTAGTCGGCCTGGTAGTTGACGATCTGCTTGCTGCCCATGTTGGTGGCCGAGCAGACGCTGGACGGCGCCACACCGCCCCGGGTGGCCACCCGCTGTATGTAGGTCACGCCCTGCATGACCCCCGAGCCCATGGCCGGGTTGGCCTTGACCAGCTGCAGCGGGATATTGCCGGCACCTGCCGGAGCGACCGCCAGCTGGGTGGCGGTCAGCTTCGAGCCATCCTGACTCTCCCAGGTGGCCGGAGGCCCGTAGTACCTGCCCACCTGCTTGCCTTGGCGGTCGTTCAGCTTGGCGTCGGGCCCGGCAAACACCCATTCAAACTGGCCAGCAGCATCCTTTTTGGCCCGGCATTCGTAGGTGATCTGACCCACGCCGACGGTTTCCATCGCCACGCGGTGCCCGGCAGGCACCTTCACGGCATCCGGCAGCATGGTCTGCGAATAGGTCGGCTTCGAGCTGCCTGTCGAACTGGCGCAGGCGGCCAAAACCATCAGGCCGGAGACGGCCAGGCTCATCTTGAGAACGGTGATCATGAAACACTCCTTGGTGGTGAAGATGAGGGAATCAGCGAACGGTGACCGTGTCGCGGTGCATGGGCGCGAGCAGGGCAAGGATCTGGTTCTGGCGCTGGAAGGAAATACCCTTGGCATCCATGCTGACCTGAAGCACCTCGACCAGCGCATTGAAGTGCGCACGGGTGATCTCCATGCCTTCGTGGGCCGTCTTCATGTCAGGGCCCTTGTACACACAAGGGCCCCCGGCAAGCTGGCAGACCTGATCGGTCAGCTGGCTGGCCAGGTTCTCGGCATTGGTGTCCTTGAACTGGTCGCCAATGCGGCTATCGGCCTTGAGACGTACAACGAAGTCGTCCATCAGCGCCCGAATACCGGTCTTCTCCCCCACCGCCTGATAGAGACCCGGGGCGGGCTGGACGGGATAGGCACTGGCCGGTGTGCTCTGGCCAAATGACAGAGTGCAGGTCAAGGACAGGGCCGTCAGGGCCAATACTTGCTTGTGGTTAAGTTTCATCGTCGATATCCTCATTGGTCAAAACGCAAACTGGGCAGACACGTAAACGCCCGTCTGGCGCTTGCCCTTGGTGGTGGCAGGCACCACCCGCCCCAGGTCGACGTACGCAGCGGTCAACGAGACGTTCTTGCTGGGTGCCCAGGCCACGAAAAAGTCCTTCCAGTCGTTGGCCTTGAGTCCTTCGCCCAAGCCCGCCGCCCTGCCCGCCTTGAGCAGTTTGTCTGGCATGCCGCGGTACTCGAAGCCCACCGCCAGATCCTTGCGCAGCAGATAGGCCACAGAGAACTCGGGCATGAGCTCGTAGTCGTCGGATGCGCCGCCCAGCTTCGCGCCGAAACCGAGCAATCCGTTCTGGTTGGCCTTGGTCGCCCGCAAGGTACCGTTTACCAGGATCCCTTGCGCCAGAAACAGCTTGGTAGCACTGACGTAGAAGTCCACACCGTCCCGCTTGGCACCCAGGGCCGTCAATGTCGCGTCGAGACCGCTGGACTGCAGCCGCTTGGCCTGAACGCCCACCGCGATCTGCGGCATGAGCGTGTCGCTATCCAGAATGGCATCGCCCGCCACACGCAGCTTCGCACCCACCACATCCATCTTCAGATGAAGACCGGGCAGACCCAAGGCGGTTCCCGTGATGCCTGTATCGAAATCCTGGTGACCGAACGACACCTCCAGCCGGTCATTGATACCAGCTGTGACACCGTAGGCGGTCAAGCCGTAGTCCTGGGTTTCGGCCCTGCTCACATGAGCGGCCAAACCCAGCTGCCCCTCCGCCCCTGGGCCGCCGATCACCGCCCAGGGGGATATCCCACCGCCAGCGGCACCTTCGATCGTGCTGACGCCGCCGGTCAACCGGAGTTTGCCGGTGTCGGCCATGACGGGGGCCGCAGCGGTGGCGGCCAACAGAATGGCGGCAAGGCACCGGTGGGCGGCCTCTGGGTGAAAACCGTTTGGTCTGGGCATGGAGTTTCTCCGTTCTTGTGTGAATGATGAATAAAGAGGTACCCCACCCGATGCCGGGCAGGGAACAGGCAGGTGTCAGTTGCTCACGCGCCGAAGGACAGCGCCCCCGGGGGCAGGGGTCGGCCCAGCGCACTGGTCAGCACCGTGAAGTGCATGGTCTCGTCGGCCGCCAGGCGGGCGGCCACCTTGGCCAGTTCACGGTCGGCCATCGCCGGGATCACGCTCAGGTAAGCGTTGGTGGCTCCCAGCTCCAGCCGCGCCGCCAGGTCCAGCACATCGCCCTGGTTCTTGAGCGCCGCTGCATTGAGCGCCTTGGCGTACTCATCGAGCGACTTCTCCGCCACCGGCGTTCCACCCAGCTTGCGAATGGTGGCCACCAGCGCGTCCCGGTGCGTCTTGTGGTGCCCCTGGAACTGCACCGCCACATCCAGCACCGGCTTCTGCAACAGGCCACTGCCCGCGCCCAGCTGGTACGCATTGATGGCTTCGTGCTCCAGGCCCAGCGCCACATTCAGGATGCCAACATCCTTGGCGGTGTCGGCCTTCATACCCTGCGCCAGGGCATCCTTGCCCGCCAGCAGCAGCATCGCAGACGCCGACAGCGTGGCACCACGGGTGATGAGCGAACGCCGCGCCTGGAGAATGGATTGGGGAGAGTTCAGGTCGATCATGGGTAATCCTTGAAGGGGTATGAAAAAGCAGCTTGGTTGATCCGGACGTCTGGAATACGCGCGGCCTACCTGCTTCGGATTCAGAAATCCCCTAAGACATGCAAGGACATTTCCCGGAGACATCCGTGGCTTGACATGACGCGTAATCGGGAAGGGGTACCACACGGCGCCCCATGACCCTCAAGGAACCTGGTTCATGACACATCGCATCTCCTTCACCGCCTGGCTGGCCGCCAGCCTCGCTTCAGTCACCGCCAGCGCTGGTGTCCTTCAGGTCGACGTAAGCTCTCGTGACGGTCAGCCTCTGGTCGACGCCGTGGTGATCGTCGAACCGGTCGGCAATCCCAAGGCCGCCAGCCCGGCCTCCGCACCGGTCACCATCGACCAGCAGCGCATGCAGTTCATTCCCGCGGTCGCCGTGGTCACCCGTGGCTCCACCTTGCGGTTCACCAACCGGGATGGCTGGGACCATCACGTGCGCGGCATTCCTCTCGGAAACCTGGCACAGGGTGACTCGGCCCGCGGCTTTGAAATGCGCCTGGCCGGTCACAGCGGTCAGGGTGAGCCTGCTTCACAGACAGTACTGATGGACCGCGCCGGCCCCTTCCAGCTGGGCTGCCATCTGCACAGTTCGATGCGGGGCGCGGTCTTCGTGACCGACTCGCCCTGGCACGGGAAGACCGACGCCCAGGGCGTGATGCGTCTGCAGGATGTGCCGGAAGGGCCGGCCCGCATCCGGGTCTGGCACGCCGACCAGCTGGTCGATGCCGCACCGGTCGACGTGACGGTCCAGGCCCTCACAGTGACCTCGATTCCAACCCAGATCACGCCGCGGCGGCGCAGGCCATGAACGGGTGTCGGCATATGTCCATCGGGTACCAAGGTCATGAAAACCCCAGATCTGGGTCGGCTGGAACTGCGACACAATCATCGAATGCTCGAAGATCGCAATGCCGAACTCATGACCCTGATCGACCGGGTCGCCCAGCAGGATCAGGCGGCCCTGCGGTCGCTGTACGACCTGACCTCATCGAAGTTGTACGGACTGGCCCTGAAGGTGCTGGGCAAGCCCGAATGGGCCGAGGACGCGCTGCAGGACACCTTCCTGCAGGTGTGGCGCTCGGCGGCCGACTATCGGGCCACCCTCAGCCCGCCGATGGCCTGGCTGGGTCTGATGGTCCGATCGCGATCGCTCGACCTCCTGCGCCGACGCAAGGCCGAGCGCGAGCACCTGACCGAGGAAATCGACGAGCATCTGGCCGACACACTGGAAGGCGACGCCCCCGACCCCATGAACACCAGCCTGGCCAGCCAGCAGGCCTGGGCGCTGCACCAGTGCCTGGATCGGCTGGAGCATCGGCAGAGGCAGGCCGTCAGCCTGGCCTACCTTCGGGATCTGAGCCACAGCGAGCTGGCCGAACAGCTGCGGCTACCCCTGGGCACGGTCAAGACCTGGATCCGTCGCGGTCTGGACCACCTGCGCCAGTGCATGGCCCGCTACGCCTGAGGATGATCTCGACATGAACATCCACCGGCACCCCGAACTACTGGACCGTCTGGCTGCGGCGTGGGCCCTGGGCACACTGCGGGGCGGGGCACGTCGCCGTTTCGAGGCTCTGGCCCGAGAGCAGGCACCGGTGCGCGCCGCTGCCCTGCTGTGGGAAAGCCGCGTGGCAGGCATGACCGAGCTGCAGCGGGAGACATCTCCGCCGCCGGCCGTCTGGACACGGATCGACAACCTGGTGCGCGCCGAGCGCGAGCGGAATGCCACGCAACAGGCCAGGCTGACCGTTCCGAAACAGCAGGGAGGCTGGTTCAGAAGCCTGCTGCTCTGGCGTGGCGCTGCCGGTGCGGGAGCGTTGGCCACGGTGCTGGCCATCGTCACCGCAGGACAGATACGTGAAGATCTGGGCGCACAGGTGCAGGACCTTCAGACCCGGCTGCAGACCGCGCCTCAGGTCGAGTACGTGGCTGTGCTCAATGACGATCAGGCCGGTCCCGCCATGCTGGTCACCTTTGACCCGAACAACCAGCGACTGACCCTGCAACGGGTCGGCGGGTATCAGGAGGCGTCGGACAAGTCGCTCCAGCTGTGGGCGCTGCCCCCTGGGTCTGCACCGCGCTCACTGGGCGTACTGACACGGGAGCGCCTGCTGCAGCTGGCCGCTGGTGAAGGCGATGTGCAGAACGTCCCCGCCCTGGCCGTCAGCCTGGAACCGCAAGGCGGCGTGCCCAGCGAGCGCGGCCCCACCGGCCCGGTGCTGTTCAAGGGTGCCCTGATCCAGAAAATGCTCTGAAGCCGGGGCACTACCGCCTCACTGGCGGGCGGTGCGCACGTTGCCGGGGGGCAGTTGCGGGTGGCTGGTGCGCCAGGGGTTGATGTCCAGCCCACCACGTCGGGTGTAGCGCGCGTACACCGACAGGCGCGTCGGCTTGCAGCGCGCCATGATGTCCATGTAGATGCGCTCGACGCACTGCTCATGGAACTCGTTGTGGTTGCGAAAGCTCACGATGTACTGCAGCAGACCGGCCTGATCGATTTGCGGACCGGTGTAGCTGATCTGGACCGAGCCCCAGTCGGGCTGCCCCGTGACCAGGCAGTTGCTCTTGAGCAGGTGACTGACCAGCATCTCGGTGACCGGCTGTTCGCCCTGAGCGCTGTGCAGCAGGCCTGGGTCGGGCTGGTACACCGAGCACTCCACATCCAGACGGTCCAGCAGCAGGCCTTCCAGCGGCTGAATGTGCTCGACGTCAAACATCACCGGCTCCAGCACGCGCACACCCACCGTGGTCTGGACCGGACCACCGTGCCACACGGCGGCGCTGACATCACGGCGGATCGCGTCCCGCACGGCGTCCGCGTTGTCAAAGCGGCTGTTGTTGAAGCTGTTGAGGTAAAGCTTGAACGATTTGCTCTCGACGATGTGGGTGCTGTCGGCAGGCACGGTGATGTGCGCGATGGCCACCTGCGGTTTTCCGCGCAGGTTGAGCCAGCTCAGCTCGAAGGCGGTCCACATGTCGGCCCCCATGAAGGGCACGCTGCCGGTGATGCCGATTTCGCGCCGCTTGGGTTCGCGCGGCAGGGGAAACAGCAGGGACGGGTCGTACTGGTCGGCGTAAGCCGAGACCTTGCCCAGCTGGGACTGCTCAGGGGTGTGCATGTTGGTGCTCAGTTGAATTCGCGCTGGCGCAGCCACTTGGTGGCCACCCATTTCTCGCCCGCCAGCACCGGCGCACCGCCGTGCAGGGTCCGAGTGGAGGGATGGGGACGATCGTAGCTGAAGAAGACCGCGTTGCCCTTCTGGGGTGCCACTTCCAGCCCGATGTCCGGAAAAGTGGTGCCACCACCCTGCGCCGGATCATTGAGGTACATCACCAGCGTGGCCACCCGCTGGCCACCCCGCTTGAGAATGGTGGGCGTGCCCGGCTCGGCCGGATCGAAGTAGTCGTAGTGGGGCTTGTACTCGGCCCCTTCCCGGTAGTTGAGCACCTGGATGCCCTCGCCATGGGAGGCCGGCCAGCCCACCAGCCGGGCAATCCGCGATTCGATCGCCGCCACCAGGGGATGCTCACCCCGGTTGAAGAACATGCCGTTGCTGGTGCGGTCCGGGTTGGTTTCCTGGCCGCCGGTGCGGGTCTGTACGGTCATCGACCGGGCCATGCGGGGTCTGGCCAGTTCGATCAGCTGATCACACTCGTCCTGGGCCAGCAGGTTGCCCAGCACCACCAGGCGAGGCTGGCGCAGCGACACCAGGATTTGCACCACCCGGTCACCCAGGTCGACTTCGCGCGGCGAACCCTCCAGCCGGACGTCGGGCACCGGCGACCCGCCACCGGGCAGTGGCTGGACCGACTGCCCCGACGACAGACCCTGCAAATGGTCCCGCAAGGTGGTCTCCAGCGCCTCGATCGCCACCGTCTCGTCCCAGCCCGAGGCTTTCATGGCCTCGACCACCGCTTCGGGTGCAAATCCGGCCTGCGCCTGCTCAATGATCCACTGGCGCAGTTCGGGTGTCACAGACTGGCGCATCTTGCCCTCCTGATCAGCCTTTGCCCTCGCGCCGGAACACCAGACGGTCAGGACTGGATACCGACGGCACGTAGCGGTAGCCCTCCAGATCGAAGCCCTGCAGCTGTTCGACATGCTCCGCGCGGATCGCCGTCGCGTAGCGAATCATCAGGCCACGCGCCCGCTTGGCCATGAAGCTGATGATCTTGTAGCCATCACCCTTGCGTTCTTCGAACACACAGGACACGACGCGGGGTTTGAGCGCCTTGAGGTCCACCGCCTTGAAATACTCTTCACTGGCCAGGTTGACCACCACCGGCGTGCGATCGGCCGCCGCCCGCTGGTTCAGGTAGTCGGCGATCTGGCTGCCCCAGAACTGATACAGGTTTCGCCCCTTGGCCGTGGCCAGCCGGGTACCCATCTCCAGTCGGTATGGTTGCATCCAGTCCAGCGGTCGCAACACCCCATACAGGCCACTGAGGATGCACAGATGCTGCTGCAGCCAGTCCAGGTCCTCGGCCGGCAGCGACCGGGCGTCCAGCCCGCCATAGACGTCGCCATCAAACGCCAGCACGGCCTGCTTCGAGTTGCGGGCACTGAAGGTCGGCGCCCAGGCCTGATAGCGAGCCACGTTCAGGCCGGCCAGCTGATCGGACAGATCCATCAGGCTGGCCACCTCCTGGGGCGACTTGGCCTTGAGGACATCGATCAGTTCGCTGGCCTGTGGCACGAACAGCGGCTGGGTGTGGGTCTTGACGTGCGGCGGGGTCTCGTAGTCGAGCGCCTTGGCCGGAGAGATCACGAACAGCATCGGACAGATTGGGTGGAATCGAATTCAGGATTTGCCCGCCGCCGGCGCTGCCGGACGGGTGGGCACGGCTTCGGGCAGCGGCTTGGCAACCAGTCGCTGCACCTCATTGACCAGGTGATTGTGCGCATCCAGGAATGCCGCAGCGATGACCTTGGCTTCATTGGTGTTGCTCCAGCCCATGCCGCCGGCACCACCCGCCTTGCCGATGACCAGACCGCCGATGCCCAGATCGGTGCTGCGGGCTGCGCCGGTGGCCGCCGACAACTGTTCGGTGGTTTCGTTGTCGGTCAACAGCAGCACCACCTGCGCCTCCTTGAGCTTGACATTTTCGGCCGCACCGGCCAGCACGTTCAGCCCGGGAATCTGCGCCAGGATGCCCCCGATCTGTCGGCCGGCATCCTGCTCGGAAAAGGTCAGGCTGGGCACCAGCGTGTACTGGGCCACGATGCCCCGGCCCTTGCGGACCGTGGTGTCATCCTGCCGAAGGATGCCGTCTTCCTTGAGCTCATGCTCACGCACGGTCGCCTTGAGTCCGGAATGCCGGTCGACAATCCGGAAGCAGCCGCTTTGCTGCATGATCACACGCACCAAGGGCAACGGGGAATCGGGCAGTCCTCCCCGGCCGATGCCCACATAGCCATTGGGGTTCTCCATCAGCGACACCACCGCCACCGGCTCGGTGCAGGTGCGCAATTCGGCGGCCGCCTGACTGGCCCCCGCAGGACCGGCCGACCCCTTGACCACAGAGCCCCCCTCTCCCAGCTCGACGCCCTGCTTGCCGCAGGCGGTCAGCAACAGGCTCAGGGCTGTCAGAACGGGCAGAAAAAAGTGGCCTCGCATGGTTCGATCCTCGGATGGTGCTGATGTCAGGCCCGGCATTGCCTGCCCGTCAGCCCCCCTGCGTGGAAAGTGTACCTGCGACACTCCCGCACAATCGGAGGCCATGCTCCGACTTCTCTTCCAGGACGATCACCTGGTGGCCATCGACAAGCCTCCCGGATTGCTGGTGCACCGCACCGGCCTGGATGCGGGCGAGACCCGGTTTGCCATGCAGATGCTGCGGGACCAGATCGGCCAGCCCGTCTGGCCCGTGCACCGGCTGGACAAGGGCACCAGCGGTGTGCTGCTGTTCGCGCTGGATGCCCTCACCGCCCGCCGCCTGGGCGAGTCGTTCCAGACGGGGGAAGGCATCCGCAAGACCTACCTGGCCATCGTGCGCGGGTGGCCAGCGGACGAGGGGCTGATCGACCACCCGCTGCGCCGCATGCCCGACGACATGCGCACCGGACGCGAGGAAGTCCAGCCCGCGCAAACCCGGTTCAGAACCCTCGCCCGGCATGCATTGCCGGTGCCCCACAGCGGCTTTGCCAGCACGCGCTGCGCCCTGGTCGAGTTGCACCCCCTGACCGGGCGGCGGCACCAGATCCGGCGGCACCTCAAGCACATGGCCCACCCCATCATCGGCGACTCCACGCACGGCAAGGGGCCCTTGAACCGGGCCCTGGCAGCCTGGCTCGGTCACCAGCGGCTCTGGCTGCATGCCACCGGACTGGCACTGACCCATCCGGTCAGCGGGCAGGCACTCTCCATCACCTGCGAACCTGATGCCAGCTGGAATGCCTGGGCAGGCCGTTCACTCTGACCCGGCCCCCGTAAAATCGAAGGTTTGCGCGACCGCTCCAGCCCGGTCGGTCCCGAGCCAGATCCCCACCCCCTGAACGACCATGTCCCAGCCACCCGAGCAACCCGGCCTGCAGTCCCTGTCCAAGTCCTTCGAGCCCGCCGCGCTCGAAGCCCACTGGGGTCCCGAATGGGAAAAGCGCGGCTACGGCGTTGCCGGGTTCCGGGGCACCTCGGCCCCCAGCGCCGAAGCGGCCGCGGCCGGGAAGAACTTCGCCATCCAGCTGCCGCCGCCCAACGTGACGGGCACGCTGCACATGGGCCACGCGTTCAACCAGACCATCATGGACTCGCTCACGCGTTACCACCGCATGAGCGGCTTCAACACCGCCTGGATTCCCGGCACCGACCACGCCGGCATCGCGACCCAGATCGTGGTCGAGCGCCAGCTGCAGGAACAGAAGATCAGCCGCCACGACCTGGGCCGCCAGAACTTTGTCGCCAAGGTCTGGGAGTGGAAGGAGCAGTCGGGCAACACCATCACCACACAGATGCGCCGCATGGGCGACAGCGTGGACTGGAGCCGCGAGTACTTCACCATGGACGAGAAGCTCTCGACCGTGGTGACCGAGACCTTCGTCAAGCTCTACCAGCAGGGCCTGATCTACCGCGGCAAGCGCCTGGTCAACTGGGACCCGGTGCTGATGTCGGCCGTGTCCGACCTGGAGGTGGAAAGCGAAGAGGAAGACGGCTCGCTCTGGCACATCGCCTACCCGCTGGTCAACGGCAGCGGCCACCTGACGGTGGCCACCACCCGACCCGAGACCCTGCTGGGTGACGTGGCCGTGATGGTCCACCCCGAGGACGAGCGCTACCGCCACCTGATCGGCCAGTACGTGAAGCTGCCGCTGTGCGAGCGCGAAATTCCGGTGATCGCCGACGAATACGTGGACCGAGAATTCGGCACCGGCGTGGTCAAGGTCACGCCCGCCCACGACGCCAACGACTACGCCGTCGGCCAGCGCCACCAGCTGCCCATCATCGGGGTGCTGCACCTCAACGCCACCATCAACGACAACGCGCCCGAGAAGTACCGCGGCCTGGACCGCTTCGTCGCGCGCAAGCAGGTGGTGGCCGACCTCGAAGCCGCCGGCCTGCTGGTCGAGGTCAAAAAACACAAGCTGATGGTCCCGCGCTGCGCCCGCACCGGCCAGGTGGTCGAGCCCATGCTGACCGACCAGTGGTTCGTGGCCATGAGCAAGGTCAGCGACCAGGACCCGACCGGCAAGAGCATCGCCCAGAAAGCCATCGACGCCGTGGCCAGCGGCCAGGTGAAGTTCGTGCCCGAGAACTGGGTCAACACCTACAACCAGTGGATGAACAACATCCAGGACTGGTGTATCTCCCGCCAGCTCTGGTGGGGCCACCAGATCCCCGCCTGGTACGACGAACAGGGCCAGGTCTACGTGGCGCGCAATGAGGCAGAAGCGCAGGCCCTGGCCGGCGCGGGCAAGACACTCACCCGCGACCCGGACGTGCTCGACACCTGGTATTCCTCGGCGCTGGTGCCCTTCTCCACCATGGGCTGGCCAGATCAGAGCGAAGCCGCTACCGACGACTACAACCTCTACCTGCCCAGCAGCGTGCTGGTCACGGGCTACGACATCATCTTCTTCTGGGTGGCCAGGATGATCATGATGACCACCCACTTCACGGGCCGCGTACCGTTCAAGGACGTCTACATCCACGGTCTGGTGCGCGACGCGCAGGGCCAGAAGATGAGCAAGTCCGAAGGCAACGTGCTCGACCCGGTGGACCTGATCGACGGCATTGCGCTGGAGCCGCTGCTGGTCAAGCGCACCACCGGTCTGCGCAAGCCCGAGACCGCGCCCAAGGTGCGCAAGCAGACCGAAAAGGAATTCCCTGACGGTATCCCGGCCTACGGCGCCGACGCACTGCGCTTCACCTTCGCCGCGCTGGCCTCGCTGGGCCGCAGCATCAACTTCGACAGCAAGCGCTGCGAAGGCTACCGCAACTTCTGCAACAAGCTCTGGAACGCCACCCGTTTCGTGCTGATGAACTGCGAGGGCCACGACTGCGGCCTGATGGAGCACACCAAGGCCGACTGCACCGTCGGCGGCAAGGCGCACGGCTACCTGACGTTCAGCCATGCCGACCGCTGGATCGTCTCGCAGTTGCAGCGCGTGGAAGCGGCCGTGGCCCAGGGCTTTGCCGAGTACCGGCTGGACAACGTGGCCAATGCCCTCTACGACTTCGTCTGGAACGAGTTCTGTGACTGGTACCTGGAAATCGCCAAGGTGCAGATCCAGACCGGCGAGGCCCCGCAGCAGCGCGCCACCCGCCGCACCCTGATCCGCACGCTGGAGACCATCCTGCGCCTGGCCCATCCCATCATTCCCTTCATCACCGAAGAGTTGTGGCAAAAGGTCGCCCCGGTCGCCGGGCGAGCGGGTGAATCCGTGAGCATCGCCGCCTACCCGGTCAGCCAGCCGGAGCGCATCGACGAGGCCGCCGAGGCCGAGGTCGCCAAGCTCAAGAGCCTGGTGGACGCCTGCCGCACGCTGCGCGGTGAACTCAACGTGTCGCCCGCCACCCGCCTGCCGATGTATGTGGTCGGCGATGCCGACTTCATGAGCCGCTACGCCGCCGTGCTGCAAGGCCTGGCCAAGCTGGCCGAAGTGAAGGTGTTCGACGACGAGGCCAGCTGGGCCACAGCCGCGCAGGCCGCCCCCGTGGCGGTGGTTGGCGAGGCCCGCCTGTGCCTGTTCATGGAAATCGACGTCGCCGCCGAGAAGGCCCGTCTGACCAAGGAGGCTGCACGGCTAGAGGGCGAAATCGCGAAGGCCAACGGCAAGCTGTCCAACGAAGCCTTCGTGGCCAAGGCGCCGCCGGCGGTCATCGAGCAGGAGAAGAAGCGCGTCGCCGACTTCGGCGCCACGCTGGCCAAGGTGCGCGAGCAACTGGCGCGCTTGGTCTGAATGTGCTTGGCTCGGCGCCGGTGGGAGCTGGCGCCGAGCCAGACATCCTGGCTCAGCGGGCGTGCAGCCGCAGGTTCCCCCACTGGGACGGCGTCACCGCCTGGGGATCGCCCAACTGGCTGTCTGCGCCTTCCAGCCCGTCAGAGACCGGGAAATCGCTGACCCTGGCCTCTGACTGCACCGATGCGGGCGACAGGGTTTCATGAATCCGATGGGCCACGTACCAGCTCGCCCGCAGCTTGGCTTCCCGGGTGTGGGAGCCCAGTCGGGGCGTCAGGTGCAGGTTCGGGATCCCGTACAACGGGGTGCCTTCCGCCGCAAACTGGGGGCTGGCGCCGTCCAGCAGGCAGGCATCGATGCGTCCATCGGTCAAGGCCAGCGCCAGCGCCTCGGGATCGAACAAGGCACCCCGGCTAACACCCACCCAGAGCTGTCCGGGCTTGCAGTGATTGAGCAGTCGCTCGTTGATCCAGCCCTTGAACCGCGAGGCATACACCACCTGCAGGGACACCGCATCCGAACGGGCGAGCAACTGCTGGACCGTTACCGGCTCCACACCCAGACGTTGCCACAGCGGCGCGGCATGGTGCACGGCGGGATCGTAGCCCAGCAGGCGAACACCCAGCCCCTTGAGCATGGGCGCCAGGGTGTGGGCCACCGGGGCGAGCCCCAGCAACCCGACCGTGCTGCCCGCCAGTTCCCGTCCCATGCGCACCTGGGAAATCTTTCGCCCCAGCAGGGCGCTGACCATGCCGCGCCGGTACAGCATCAGCAGCCCATACAGGATGTACTCGGCATTCGACCGGACGGTGGCGCTGCGGGCCTGCACCAGACGGATGCCGCGGCGCTGGCAGGCTTCCACATCGGTGTTGTCGCTGGAGATCTGCATGCGGGCCACCACCTGCAGGCACGGCGAGAAGTCCAGAAACTGCTGCGACACGATCACGTGTGGCGGCAGGACGATGGCCCGCGTCTTGTAGCTGGCATTGCGCAGCGCGATCGGATCATCGGCCAGCTCGGGCTGGTAGCTCACCTCATACCGCTCCTGCAGCCACAGCAGGGCGTCCGACACCAGTGGTTCGACCAGCAGGACATCCATTCGCGTTCCTTGGTCGGCAACCCTGGCGGTGATCAAGCGCTCAGCGGCGTTTGAGGATCGTGATGAAATCGCCGTCCACGGTCTGTTGTTCGACCAGCTCGTTGCCGGTTTGCTTGGCAAACGCCTGGAAGTCCCGCACCGAGCCGGCATCCGTGGCAATCACCTTGAGCAGCTCACCACTGTGCATGTCCGCCAGGGCTTTCTTGGCTTTGAGAATCGGCAGGGGGCAGTTGAGCCCGCGGGCATCCAGTTCTTTGTGGGCGTTCATGGCGAAGGTTCCTGTGGAATCGAGATTCTAAAGGCCCGCCGCGGCTCGCGGTCCATTGGGGGCTTCAGGTCCCCGCGGTCGGCGCTGGCTCCATGAACACCGGCTCGATCCCCCGACGGCGCAGCCAGTCGGCCAGGGCCAGCCCCGTCCCGGCGCGCCAGCATCGGATCTGAGCGGGCTCGAACAGGCGGTACTCGGCAAGCTCCGGAGACAGCCTGACTTCACCGTGGGCACGGGCGTGATAGGTGATCACCACCTGATTCATGCGCTGAAAATCGTGCACCCCCACCAGTTCCAAGCTGTCGGTCACCAGCCCGGTCTCCTCGGCAATTTCCCGCCGAATGCCCTCTTCGGGCGTTTCGCCCGCCTCCATGAACCCGGTGATCAGCGCGAACATGCGCTGCTGCCAGGCCGCGTTGCGGGCCAGGAGCACCTTGCCATCGAGCTCGACAATCGCCGCCAGCACCGGTGTCGGGTTGTTCCAGTGGGTGAAATCGCACGCGGTGCAGCGCCAGCGCTGCTTCCAGCCGCCGTCCTCCTCCCGACCCGAGAGGGCCAGCCCGTGGCCGCACAGCGGACAGAATCGGTAGGCGGCTGTCTGCATCAGGCCGGAAACACGCCGGTGGACAGGTACCGGTCCCCCCGATCGCAGACGATGAAGGCGATCGTGGCATTCTCTGCCGTCGCTGCGATCTGCTGGGCCACCCAGCAGGCACCCGCAGCCGAGATGCCCGCGAAGATGCCCTCCTCGCGGGCCAGGCGGCGGCACATGTCCTCGGCGTCGGCCTGGCTCACGTAGACCAGCTCATCCACGCCGGACGGGTCGTAGATCTTGGGCAGGTACTCCTGCGGCCACTTGCGGATGCCGGGAATGCGCGAACCTTCGCTGGGCTGGGCACCCACGATGCGGATCGCCGGATTCTTTTCCTTGAGGAACCGCGAGACGCCGGTGATGGTGCCGGTGGTGCCCATGGCGCTGACAAAGTGGGTGATGCGCCCACCGGTCTGCTCCCACAGCTCCGGTCCGGTCGTCTCGTAGTGGATGCGCGGGTTGTCGGCATTGGCAAACTGGTCCAGCACGCGTCCCTTGCCCTCCTTCTCCATCTTGTCGGCCAGGTCGCGTGCGTACTCCATGCCCCCGCTCTTGGGCGTGAGGATCAGTTCGGCACCGAAAGCCTTCATGGTCTGGGCGCGCTCAATGGACAGGTCCTCCGGCATGATCAGCACCATGCGGTAGCCCTTGATGGCCGCCGCCATGGCCAGGGCGATGCCCGTGTTGCCCGACGTCGCCTCGATCAGCGTGTCACCGGGCTGGATGTCACCACGCTCCTGCGCCCGCTGGATCATGGACAGCGCCGGGCGGTCCTTGACGGAGCCGGCCGGGTTGTTGCCTTCCAGCTTGCCCAGGATGACGTTGCCGCGAACGCGGTTGGCTTCGGCCCCGATGCGCTGCAGGGCCACCAGCGGCGTGCGGCCGATGGCGTCTTCGATGGTGGGATAGTTCATGCCCGCCACTGTGCCATAATTTGCGACTTCCCTACCTGCCGGAGTGGCGAAATCGGTAGACGCAGGGGATTCAAAATCCCCCGCCAGAGATGGTGTGCCGGTTCGAGTCCGGCCTCCGGCACCAGGTCAGGACCGCCCGGCATCGGCCGCGCGGTCCTTTCTTTTGGGCGCCGCATCCGCCGGATCCACACCGGCCCGCGCCAGTTCTTCGCGCAAGAGGTCCTGGTAGATGCGCGGCAGCTGCCGCGACATGCGGTTGCTCTCGATGCCGTAACCCAGACTGGTCCATGCCGACGAAAGACGCCGCAGCACCGGCTGCACCCGGCCCTGCCTGAGCTGTTGCGCCACATCCATGCCGCCCCAGGCCCGCGGATCGGCCAGCCAGGCATGCACCACCAGGTCCTGATAGCGCGGCGCAAAGCTCAGGCGAGTGGCGTCGAGCGGGTCGTCCGTGTGGTCCGGGTGATGCTTGGCGGCCAGCTCCAGCCAGGTGCCGTACAGCAACTGGTAACGACCGGCAGCGGTGGAACAATTGCCCCGGTTCGGCCCCCCGCCGATCGACTCGCAGCGGTTGGGGTGCTGATCCAGCGACACCACCGAATCGCCGCCATGCACCACGTGATAAGGGCGCAGCACATTGGATTCGCTGGCCGAGATGGTGCGCATGAGGGCACGCAGGTACGGATCCCCTCCCTCCATCACCAGGCCTCGGGTACCAGGCAGCAACAGCGCCGGGCGCCACCACCACAGGGCCGCCAGGATGAGGACCGATGCCCCCAGTGCCAGCGCCAGGCGAACCGCCAGAGAAGCAGACGGCAGACGTTGGGGCAAGGGCGGATGTCGCAGGGGCATGGCGTGCAAGGAGATCCTGCCTATTGTGCCCGGATGACCGCCCCCGTCGTCCTGTCACAATCCGCGCACATCGTCCTCACGCGCCATGATCTATTCGGTTGTCGCCTTCTTCCTGGCCCTGGCCCTGCTCACCTGGAGTGCTGACCGCCTGGTCGATGGCACGGTCGCGGCGGCCGCCCACAGTGGCATGTCGCCGCGCCTGGTGGGTCTGCTGGTGGGAGGCTTCGGCGCGGCTGCGCCGGAACTGGCGGTCGGCGTGGTGGCGGCCCTGGCCGAATCCCCCTCGCTGGCCGTGGGAACCGCATGGGGGGCCAACATGGTGCTGCTGTCGCTGATCGTGGGCAGCGCCGCCCTGGCCGGGCCGCTGGTGGTGCGCTCGGGTCTGGTAACCCGGGAACTGATGGTGCTCGCGGTGGCCATCGGCCTGACCGCCCTGCTGGCACTGGATCGCGAACTCAGCCGGTGGGACGGTCTGGGTCTTCTGGTGGCCTTCAGCCTGTTGCTGGGGTGGACCGTCCGCCAGATCCGGCGCAGTCCCCATGACCCGTTGCCGAATGAGGCGGCCCAGGGCGCACAGGCACTGGCGATGCCGGCCTGGCGGGCCTGGGCGTGGATCGCGCTGGGTGTCATCGTTCTGGCCGCCAGTGCCCGCCTGCTGGTCTGGGCAGCGGCCGACATGGCCCACTGGCTCGGTGCCGGTGAGTGGCTGGTGGGTCTGACCGCCATGGCGGCGGGCACGGCCCTGCCGGAACTGGTGGCCTGTGTGGCCCTGATCCGGCGTGGCATGTCCGATCTCGTGCTCGGTCATGTGGTGGGGGCCAGCCTGTTCAACCTGCTGGCGGTGGTGGGGCTGGCGGTGCTGCTGACCCCTGTGGGGATCGAATACGCCGCACTGCACCGGGATCTGCCCGCCATGGCCGGCCTCACGCTGGCCCTGGTCGTTCTGGCCTGGCGCCCCGGACGAAGGGCCGCCCGGGTCCAGCCTTGGGCCGGCGCACTGCTGCTGGCGGCCTATGTCGCCTATCTGGGCTGGGTGCTGGGTGGCTACGGTTTTTCGGCGGGTGGATGACCCAGGCCGCGCAGGCCCTCGCTGACCGTGGGGTAGCGCAAACGCAAACGCAATTCGTGCTTGATCCGGTCATTGCGCAGGCGCCGCGACTCGCTCATGAAGCTCAGCAGCATCAGCGGCAACTCGGCAGATGCCGCATCCCGTGCAATGCGGGGTGGCCTGGGCAGCCCATAGAGATCGGCCGCCAGATCAAAGTAATCCCCCATGCGCAGGTCCGAGTCGTCGCTCACGTGCAGGTTGCGCTGGGGGCGGGCCATCCACAATGCCCGGGCACAGGCCCGCGCCAGATCATCGGCGTGGATGTGGTTGGTGTAGACATCGTCTTCGGGGCGCAACACGGGCGTGCCGCGAAGCAGCCGATCGCGCGGCGTGCCGCCTTCCCGGTCGGGCGCATAGATGCCCGGAATGCGCAGGACCGTGGTCCTCACCCCATGACGGCGACCGAACCAGTGCACCTGCTGCTCGGCGTCCACCCGCCGCCACGCGCGCGGGGTCTGCGGGGAGACGGTCGCGTGTTCCCCCACCCACTGCCCCTGACGATCCCCGTACACCCCGCTGGTGGATCCGTAGACCAGGGTGGCCGGATGGGTTCGCAATGCCAGCGCCCGCAACAGGGCGCGGGTGCGCGGATCGCGTCGCCAGTCAGCCAGGTCCTGCGAGGGCGGCGGTGCCAGGTGCAGCACCCGGGTCGCGACGCCGGCCAGGCGGGCCAGCGACTTCGGATCGTCCAGATTCCCCAGCAGGGGGCGGACGCCGCGCTGGCGCAGACCCGGGCGCCGCTCAGGCGTGGACGTCAGCGCCAGCAGTTGCAGCCGGCGGCCGTGGCCCAGCTCCCGCACCACCCGCTGCCCGACGTCACCGCAACCGACGATCAGCACGCGTTCGCGCCGGAACCTGGCCGGCAAAGCACCAATGAGACCCATGTCAGAGGATATTTGAGACAATTTGCGTTTGCTGTTCGCGACGGGCACCGCCGGTGCCTGCCGCCCCAATCACCTGCCAGTATGACATTCACCATCACCGTCGAACCCAGCGGCCGCACCTTCAGCGCCACCACCGATGAAACCCTGCTGGCCGCCGGCATCCGTCAGGGTATCGGCCTGCCCTATGGCTGCAAGGACGGCGCGTGCGGCTCCTGCAAGTGCAAGCTGGTGTCCGGTCAGGTCACCCACGGGCCGCACCAGGCCAAGGCGCTGAGCGCCGACGAGGAAGCGGCCGGCTACGTGCTGACCTGCTGCGGCACCGCGCAGTCCGACGTGGTCATCGAATCGCGCCAGGTGACGGAGGCCGGCGCCTTCCCGATCAAGAAAATGCCGGTGCGCGTCAACAGCCTGGAACGTGTTTCGCACGATGTGATCGTCATGAAGCTGCAACTGCCCGCGGCGGATGCCTTCCAGTACCACGCCGGCCAGTATGTCGAATTCCTGTTGCGCGACGGAGACCGGCGCAGCTATTCGATGGCCAACGCCCCCCACACGCAGGCCACACAGCCCGGCATCGAACTGCACATCCGACACATGCCCGGCGGCAAGTTCACCGACCACGTCTTCGGTGCCATGAAGGAAAAGGAAATCCTGCGGATCGAAGGCCCCTACGGCAGCTTCTACCTGCGGGAGGACAGCAGCAAACCCATCATCCTGCTGGCCTCGGGCACCGGCTTCGCGCCGATCAAGGCGCTCATCGAACACATGCAGCACAAGGGCATCACCCGTCCGGCCACCCTCTACTGGGGTGGCCGGCGTCCGGCCGACCTTTACCAGGACGCCTGGATTCGCGAGCAGCTCGCGGCCATGCCCCACCTGCGCTATGTGCCGGTGATCTCCGATGCCCTGCCCGAAGACGGCTGGAGCGGGCGCACCGGCTTCGTGCACCAGGCGGTGCTGCAGGACGTCCCGGATCTCTCGGGCCACGAGGTCTATGCCTGCGGTGCGCCCATCGTGGTGGAGTCGGCCCGGCGCGACTACACCACCGCCGGCCTGCCCGACGAGGCCTTCTTTGCCGATTCCTTCACCTCTGCGAAAGACAAGCTGTGAACACCCGCCGACAACTCCTGGCCCTGGCCGCTGCGGCCCTGATGGCTGCCCCTGCCCTCGCACAGTCCGACAAGGTCACCCGCATCGTGGTGCCCTTTGGTGCCGGCGGTCCGATCGACGTCACCGCCCGGGTGCTGGCCGAAGCCGTCAAGGGCTCGCTGGGGACGGTCATCGTCGAGAACCGCCCCGGCGCAGGCGGCAACATCGGCGTCAGTGCCGTGGCCAAGGCCGCACCGGACGGGCTGACGCTGGGCATCGCCACCACTGCCTCGCACGGCATCAACCCCTGGCTGTTCAGCAAGCTCCCGTATGACCCGGCCAAGGACTTCGCACCGATCACGCAGATGCTGCGTGTGCCCAATGTGCTGGTCATGAACGCCGACACCGCGCAGCGCCTGAACATCCGTTCCCTGTCCGACCTGATCGCCTACGCCAAAGCCAACCCGGGCAAGCTCAACTACGGGTCGGGCGGCAACGGCAGCGCGGGTCATCTGGCCGGCGAACTGCTCAAGCATCAGGCCGGCATCTTCGCGGTGCACATCCCCTACAACGGCGGCAACCCGGCCCAGCTGGCCCTGCTCTCGGGCCAGGTGGACTACAACATCGACAACCTGGCCACCGCAGCAGCCAACATCCGAGCGGGCAAGCTGCGCGCCCTGGCTGTCACCACCGCCCAGCGCAGCAGCGTGCTGCCCGATGTGCCTGCCATGGCCGAAACCCTGCCCGGCTTTGAGATCGACACCTGGTGGGGCCTGATTGCGCCAGCCGGGACACCCGCCGACACCGTGCGCCGACTCAACACCGCGTTCACCGAGGCCCTGCGCTCACCGGAGGTCAAGGCACGATTTGCCAACCTGCTGGCCGATCCCGCGCCGAGCACGCCGGAAGCCTTCGATGCGTTCCTCAAGCAGGAGCGCACCAAGTACCAGCGGCTGGTGAAGATCAGCGGCGCCAAGGTCGACTGATCGTTGACCGGCACCCACCCGGTGGGTGCCTGGCCTCAGCGAGCCTCGGCCAGCAGTTTCTTCACGTCCGCCGCCAGTGCCGGTGCTCCGCTGCCATAGCGGTGGTACAGGCGCACCCGGCCCTGCGTGTCGTAAATGTAGCTGCCGGCGGAGTGATCCATGGTGTAGCTGGTCTCGGTCTGGCCCGGCACTTTCTTGTAATAGATGCGGAAGTGCTTGGCCACGTCGGGCAGCACCTCGGGCGAGGCGTGCATCGCCAGGAAGCTGGGGTCGAAACTGCCCATGTACTCGCGCATGACCTCGGGCTTGTCACGCTCCGGATCCACACTGACGAACAGGCCTTGCAGGCGCTCGCCATCCGCGCCCAGCAGCCGCTTGGCTTCGGCCATCTCCGTCAGCGAGGTCGGGCAGACATCCGGGCACTGTGTGAAGCCGAAGAAGATCACCACGACCTTGCCCTTGAAGTCGGCCAGGGTCCGCTGCTGGCCATTGTGGTCCGGCAGGTTCAGCGTGGTCGCGTAGTCGGCGCCGGTGATGTCGATGCCGCTGAAGCCACCGGCGCTCTGTCCATCCCCGCTGCGCTCGGAACAGCCCGACAGGGCCAGCGCACCACAGGCCAGGGCCAGCCCCAGCCAGGCACGGCGTGCGAAAGAAAGCGTGCGATCGGTCATGTCAGAACGGCCCTCGGGGCAGGTAGTGGTCGACCAGCATGGCGGCAAACAGCAGCGACAGGTGGATCAACGAGAAACGGAAAGTCTTGCGGGCGAGCGCGTCCGAGTAGTCACGCCAGAGCGCAAAGGCATAGGCACAGAAGCCCGCATTGAGCAAAACGGCCGCCACCAGGTAGAACCAGCCGCTCATGCGCAGCATAAAGGGCATCAGGCACGCGGCGAACAGGATGAAGGTGTAAAGCAGGATCTGCAGCCGGGTGAATTCCGACCCGTGCGTCACCGGCAGCATGGGCAAGCCAGACTTGCGGTAGTCCTCCACCCGGTACAGCGCCAGCGCCCAGAAGTGCGGCGGCGTCCACAGGAAGATGATCAGGCACAGGATCAGCGACTCGGGCGACACCTCGCCGGTCATCGCCGCCCAGCCCAGCACCGGCGGCATGGCACCGGAAGCGCCACCGATCACGATGTTCTGCGGTGTCAGCGGCTTGAGCACCACGGTGTAGATCACGGCGTAGCCGACGAAGGTGGCAAAGGTCAGCCACATGGTCAGCGGGTTGACCCAGACGTACAGGATGAGCGAACCCGCCGCACACAGCGCGGCCGAAAAGCTCAGGGTCTGGAGGTTGGACAGCTCGCCCTTGGCCGTCGGTCGCCAGGCGGTGCGACGCATCTTGGCATCGATGCGCTGCTCGACCACACAATTGAAGGCGGCCGCGGCGCCGGCCACCAGCCAGATGCCCAGGCAGGCCAGCAAAGCCACCCCCACTTCCTGGAAGTCAGGCAGACCGGGAACCGCCAGCACCATGCCGATCAGCGCGCAGAACACGATCAGCTGCACCACCCGGGGCTTGGTCAGGGCATAGAACTGGCGCCAGGCATTGGGCATGGGCGCGGCCAGTGGGGCAGTACTCATCAGACGGGACGGGAAACGGTGGAAGAGGTAAATGGTACGCGGGAGGTATCGGCCCGACGCGCGGCGACCAGCACACCGGTGAGCACGATCACCAGGCCAGCAGCACCGCCGGTGTGGGACACCGCCGCCAGCAGCGGCCACTCCAGCACCACGTTCGAGACGCCGGTCAGCAATTGCCAGGCGGCCAGGATCAGCACCCAGCGGGCAACGCCGCGGGTTTCGGGCTGCGTCCACAGACGCCACGCCAGCCATCCCAGGGCCAGCAGCACCACATAGGCAAACAGGCGATGGGTGTAGTGGATGGCGGTCAGCGCGGCAAACGGGATGGCGTCGCCAGACCGGCTTTCACCCAGTTCACGCCAGAACTCGAAGCCCCGCAGGAAGTCCATGGCGGGCCACCAGCTGCCCTGGCAGGTCGGGAAGTCGCGGCAGGCCAGGACCGCATAGTTGGTGCTCACCCATCCACCCAGGGCCACCTGGCACCAGAGCAGACCGAACACAAGCCAAATCGCCAGACGAGGCACGTTGGCCGCCGAGCCGACACCGGCAGCCCCTGCCCCGAGCCAGACGGACTGCGCCCTGAGCAGGGCCAACAGGATCAGCCCGCCCAGCAGGTGCATGGTCACGATGGCCGGAAACAGCTTCATGGTGACCGTCAGGGCACCGAACGCTCCCTGCAGACAGACCCAGATGAGGGTGACGGTGGGCCACCATGGCGAGATGGCCAGGCGCCGGCGCTCCAGCCAGCTCACGGCGGTCATCACGATGATGAGGACACCGACGGCGGTGGCCAGATAGCGGTGGATCATCTCGATCCACGCCTTGGAGAAGGTGACGGGCCCGGTGGGCATCGCCGTCTGGGCTTCACGGATCTCCTGATGGGCCCCCAGGGGACTGGCGCTGCCGTAGCAACCGGGCCAGTCCGGACAGCCCAGCCCCGAGTCGGTCAGCCGCGTGAACGCGCCAAACAACACCAGGTCAAAGGTCAGGAACAGGGTGAGCAGGGTCAGCGCCTTCAGGCGCTGCGCCGGCGCGGCCTGTCGGTTGCGCAGCCAGATCCAGGCCAGCGGTCCCATGGCCAGGACGACGCCCAGCAGCATGAGGCGCGCCACCGGTGCCCAGTCGTACAACGGCGTGCTGTCCACGTCGGCTCCTCCGCTCAGGACGGGTCGCCCGGACGGCCCGGACGGTCCCAGAACGCCGACGCCCGCAACAGGCGTTCGATGTCCCGGCGCGCTTGCTTGGGATCGACCTGGGCAGGAAAGCGCATCATCCAGTTGCCGATCGGGTCGACCACGTAGAGGTGGTCCTGCAGCCGCTGACCGGGCGCAGGTACCAGCCATCCGGCCAGATCCGCTTCATTGACCTTCAGCACCTTGGCCGCGGACACACCCGCACGGATGTCCTCGGGAATGTCGCCCTCACCGGTACGCAACCAGACCCAGTCCAGCCGGTCCTTCTCCTTGCCCAGCGCCTCCCGCATCTGTCGCTGCAGATAGAGGTGGTTGCGGCAGAGTTCGGTACAACTGCTGTCGGCCACACTGACGAGCAGCCACTGATCGCGCAGGCTGCTGAGCGGCACGGACTGGCCCTGGGCATCCACGCCTTGCCAGGCAGGGAGCGGACGTTGCGGGTCGATCAACTCGCCATAGTTGCGCCGCCCCTCGGGTCGGATCACATAGTAGGTGAAATAGGACGCAATGACCGGCGAGGCCGCCACCAGCAGCATCAGCAGCATCTTCCAGCGGCCGCTGCGGGTGCGTGCCGCATCCGCGGCAGCCACCTCACCGGGTGCAGGCAGGGAGTGCACCGTCATCGTGAGCAGCTCGTCACGTCGTCCGCCGGCGGCGTCGGGGTTGGATGAATTGGAACCAGACATAGAGAATGCCCGCGAGGGCACACAAACCAAACCATTGGGCCGCGTAGCCGTAGTGCTTGTGCACATCGGCAGCGATCTTGGGCCACTCCCGGCGCAGACCGTCGTCGGTCTCGCCGGTCTGCAGCAGGGACAGATCCAGCAACGCCAGTCCGGTTTCCCGGGAGAACGCTGCCACCTCGATATTTTGCCGGATGACTCCCTGCCCCGGGTCACCCAGCTCGTAATACCTGGACGGCGGTGGTGCCAGCCGTCCTTCAAGCAGAACCTCGCCCTCCGGGGTGGGAACGCGGGGCACTCGGGTCCGGTCCTGAAAGTCTCTGGGTACCCAGCCCCTGACCACCAGCACCCGGGCATCGGAGCCGGCCAGCCTCAACGGCGTGACCACATGAAAACCTGCCTGACCGCCCATCGACCGGTTGTCCAGAAAGACCGTGGCCCGGTCCTCCCAGGTCCCGCGCAAGCGCGCAGACCGGTGGATGACCCCATCCAGAGGGGACGTGCCCAGCAGGCCATCGACATCCAGCGGGGGGAGGGCCATCTGGCGGTCGATGGCGTTCTGCAAGCCCATCTTCTGGTCAGCGCGACCCAGTTGCCAGATCCCCAGCGACGCGGTCACCCCCATCGTGACCAGGCAAGCCAGGGTCACGATCCAGAACCTCAGCCCACGGGGAGGATTTGCCTCAACGGTGCGCATGACTGGCAGACATCGCCTCGATAATCGTGTGCATGAAATACCTTGTCATTGCCGCGTTTGTCGCCATCATCGGCAGTCTGGGAGCCGCTCTGGTCTTCATGATGCGGGGCGGCAGCACCCAGGAGGATGCGGGGGACGCCGGCAGCGATGCCAGGCGTGGTCGCATGGCCAAAGCACTGGCGTTTCGGGTGGGATTTTCCATCCTGCTGTTTGTCATCGTGCTGATCAGCTATTTCATGGGCTGGATACAGCCCACCGGTCTCCCGCTTCAGCGCTGAACACCCTGCGGTGATCGCGACACCTTAGGTCCACCCTCACAAACAGAAAAGCGCCCGAGGGCGCTTTTTTTTTAGGTCCATCAGACACTCACATCCAGTAAACCAGGATGTACAGGCCCAGCCAGACCACGTCCACGAAGTGCCAGTACCAGGCGGCGCCTTCGAAACCGAAGTGACGGTCCTTGGTGAAGTGGCCCTTCTGCAGGCGCAGCGTGATGAACAGCAGCATCAGCATGCCGACAAACACGTGGAAGCCGTGGAAGCCGGTCAGCATGAAGAAGGTGGAACCGAAGATGCCCGAGTTGAGCTTGAGGTTCAGATCCACATAGGCGTGGTAGTACTCGTAGCCCTGGACGAACAGGAAGATCACGCCCAGCAGCACCGTCATCCACATGAAGGCGATGGTCTTGGCACGGTTGCCCGCCTGCAGGGCGTGGTGCGCAATGGTCAGCGTCACGCCCGAGGTCAGCAGCAGCGCGGTGTTGATGGTGGGCAGCCAGAACGGGCCCACCGTCTGGAAGGGCTCGACGATGTTGCCAGGCGACGCGGTGGCGCCGGCCTGCAGGCTGGGCCACACCGAGGTGAAGTCCGGCCAGATCAGCGCATTCTCGATGTTGCCAAGGTTCGGCACCGACTGCACGCGGGCCCACCACAGGGCGGTGAAGAAGGCACCGAAGAACATCACCTCCGAGAAGATGAACCAGCTCATGCTCCAGCGGTAGGAGATGTCGATCTTGCGCCCGTACATGCCGCCTTCGCTTTCGCTGATGGCGTCGCTGAACCACTGGAACAGGATCACCAGCCAGAAGACCAGACCAAAGACCAGCGACCATTTGCCCCACTCGCTGCCATTGATCCACTGGCCTGCGCCCAGGATCACGAAAAACAGCCCGAAGGCGGAGAGCGCCGGATGGCGCGAGAGCCCGGGGACGTAGTAATACGGCGTCGAGCCATGGGTTGCTGCGGACATGCTCACTCCTAGTTTGCTTTCGCTTGTATTGATTGCTTGTTTCGGGCGCCGGGGATCATCCGGCCACCCAGTTGACGATCAGGATCAGGGCCAGCACGAACAGAAAAGCCATCACCACACCGACCGCAATGATGTGCAGCGGATTGAGCTGGGCGATGTCCTTCTGGTAATCGGCCTGGCGACGCACCCCCAGGAAACCCCACAGCACGGCCTTCACGGTGGCGGGCAGGGAACCCTTGCGGCGATGCAACGGCTCGTTCATCAGACCGCTCCGGACTTGCTGGACACCGCGGGCACCTGCCCCACCGTCGCGCCGGGAGCCGCTGGCGTCTTGCCACCGACTTCGAAGAACGTGTAGGACAGGGTGATGGTGGTGACGTCCTTGGGCAACTTGGGATCGATGACAAACGCCACCGGCCACTCCTTCTTCTCACCCGGTGCGAGGGTGTACTGCGTGAAGCAGAAGCACTCGAGCTTGTTGAAGTGGGCTGCCGACTGCTTGGGCGCGTAGCTGGGAATGGCCTGCGCCGCCATGGTCCGGTTCTGGATGTTCTGGAACTCGTAGACCACCGTGGTCAGTTCACCCGGATGCACCTCGATGTGGCGAACGGCGGGCTTGAAATCCCAGGGACCACGCACATTGGTGTCGAACTCCACCGTGATCTTGCGAGACCGGTCGACCTGCGTGTTCAGAGGGTCGGCCTTGGACAGGCCGGGCACCTGACGCTCCGAGATGGCCAGCACGTTGATGCCCAAGGCCTCACAGATGTGGCGATAGATCGGCACCAGCGCATAGCCGAAGCCGAACATGCCCAGCGCAATCACGCTGAGCTTGCCAACCATCTTCCAGTTCTCGCGTTGGATTCCCATGGTGCGTCGTCGCTTCCGTGCCGTCCGGCGTCAGCCGCCCAGCAAGGCCAGCTTGGCCACAAATCCGATCAGGAACGCCGCCGCCACCGAGGCCAGGATCAGGCCCAGGCGGACGTTCTTGCGGCGCATCTCTTCGTTCATCGGTACCACCTCAGCCGATCACGCGGGTCGCGGTGGCGTCCAGCTTGGGCGGGTTTTCAAAGGTGTGATGCGGGGCGGGCGAAGGCACTTCCCACTCCAGACCAACCGCACCTTCCCAGGGCTTCTGCGGGGCAGGCTGGCCCTTGCCGCGCATGGCGGGCAGCACCACGAACAGGAAGAAGTACACCTGCGCAAAGCCGAAGAAGAAGGCACCCACCGACGCGATCATGTTGAAGTCGGCGAACTGCATCGGGTAGTCGGCGTAGCGGCGGGGCATGCCGGCCAAGCCCAGGAAGTGCATCGGGAAGAAGGTGACGTTGAAGGAAATCATCGACCACCAGAAGTGCAGCTTGCCGCGCGTCTCGCTGTACATCACGCCGGTCCATTTGGGCAGCCAGTAGTACACGCCGGCAAACATGGCGAACAGCGAACCGGCCACCAGCACGTAGTGGAAGTGCGCCACGACATAGTAGGTGTCCTGGAAGTTGATGTCGATGGGCGCCATGGACAGCATCAGACCCGTGAAGCCACCCATGGTGAACACGAAGATGAAGCCGACAGCCCACAGCATCGGGGTTTCGAAAGTCATCGAACCCTTCCACATGGTGGCGATCCAATTGAAGATCTTCACGCCCGTGGGCACGGCGATCAGCATCGTGCTGTACATGAAGAACAGCTGACCCGTCACCGGCATGCCGGTGGTGAACATGTGGTGCGCCCACACGACGAAGGACAGGATGGCGATGGATCCGGTGGCGTACACCATGGAGGCGTAGCCGAACAGCTTCTTGCGCGAGAAGGTCGAGACCACGTGGCTGACGATGCCGAACGCGGGCAGGATCATGATGTAGACCTCGGGGTGACCGAAGAACCAGAAGATGTGCTGGTACATCACCGGGTCACCGCCACCGGCCGGGTTGAAGAAGCTGGTGCCGAAGTGGCGGTCGGTCAGCGTCATGGTGATGGCGCCGGCCAGCACAGGCATCACGGCGATCAGCAGGTAGGCGGTGATCAGCCAGGTCCAGGCGAACATCGGCATCTTCATCAACGTCATGCCGGGGGCACGCATGTTGAGGATGGTCACGATGATGTTGATCGAGCCCATGATCGACGAGGCACCCAGGATGTGCATCGCGAAGATGGCTGCATCCATCGAGGGACCCATCTGCAGGGTCAGCGGCGCGTACAGCGTCCAGCCGGCAGCCGGTGCGCCACCGGGCATGAAGAACGACAGCACGATGATCACGGCCGCCGGAATCATCAGCCAGAAGCTGAAGTTGTTCATCCGGGCAAAGGCCATGTCGGAGGCACCGATCTGCAGCGGCAGCATCCAGTTCGCGAAACCCACGAAGGCCGGCATGATCGCACCGAACACCATGATGATGCCGTGCATGGTGGTCAGCTGGTTGAACAGCTCAGGATTCACCAGTTGCAGGCCGGGCTGGAACAGCTCGGCGCGGATACCCAGCGCCAGCACGCCGCCGACCATGAGCATGGCGAACGAGAACAGCAGGTACAGGGTACCGATGTCCTTGTGGTTGGTGGCGAACACCCAGCGGCGCCAGCCAGCCGGCGCGTGGTGGTGGTCGTGATCGTGCGCGTCGTGATGGTCAAGAACTGCACTCATGTCGTTTTCCTTTGAAACTCGAATTCCTGGTGGGTCTCAACCCGCTCACTTGCGCGCGGCCACCACCTGGGCGGGCTGCACGATCTGCTGGGTCTGGTTGGACCAGCTGTTCTTGGCGTAGGTCATGACTGCCGCCAGCTCGGTGTCGGACAGCTGTTTCCAGGCAGGCATGGCTCCACCGGCAGCGCCGTTGAGCATGATCTCGGTCATCTTCAGGTGATCGGCATCGGTCACGATGGCCGAGCCGTCCAGCGGCTTGATCGGGCCGGCACCCTTGCCGTTGGCCTGGTGGCAGGCGGCGCAGTTGGCGGCATAGACGGACTCGCCGCGCTTGACCAGGTCGGTCAGCGTCCACACCTTGTTCGGGTCATCCGCCGCTGCGGCCATGGCCTTCTTCTTCTCATCAACCCACTTGGTGTATTCCTCGGCGGTCACCACCTTCACATGGATCGGCATGTAGGCGTGCTCCTTGCCACACAGCTCGGCGCACTGGCCGTAGAAATCGCCGGTCTTTTCGGCACGGAACCAGGTGTCGCGCACGAAACCGGGGATGGCGTCCTGCTTGACGCCGAACGCCGGCACCATCCAGGCGTGGATCACGTCGTTGGCGGTGGTGATGATGCGGACCTTCTTGCCGACCGGCACGACCAGCGGGTTGTCGACCTTGAGCAGGTAGTCATCCACCGCCTCGGGCTTGCCGCTGTTGGACATGACACGGTGGCTGTTGTCCAGTGTGGACAGGAAGCCGATGCCCTCGCCTTCACCCTTGATGTAGTCGTAGCCCCACTTCCACTGCATGCCCGTGGCCTTGATGGTCAGGTCGCTGTTGGTGGTGTCCTTCTGGGCCACCAGCACCTTGGTCGCCGGCAGCGCCATGCCGATGACGATCAGCAGCGGCACGATGGTCCAGCCCAGCTCCACCCAGATCGGCTCGGCCAGTTCCTGCGACTTGTGGCCCACCGACTTGCGGTGCTTGAGGATGGAATAGAACATCACCCCGAACACGAGCACGAAGATCACCGTGCAGATGATCAGCATGAACCAGTGCAGCCAGTGCTGTTCCTCCGCGATCTTGGTGACCGGGGGGTGGAAGTTCAGCTGGTTCACCGCCGGTCCGCCCGGCAGGTCGTTCACGGCCTGCTGTGCCGCCACCTCCAGCCAGACACCCGCGCCAAGGGCCGCGGCGGTCGTGGTGGCGCGCAGGGCCTTCAGGCGGGATCGCAGGGATTGACCCTCTTTCATCGTCGTGCTCACGGTTGTACGCCTCAAATATAAGTATTGATTTATATCAATCCAATTAGACCAAACTTTCCCAGGGCATCCTTTCAGGGATAACCCACAAACTCACCCATACGCCAACGCCCGGCGAAGCTCCCTTGCCAGCGCCGGACGCAGATCAGCGCGCAGGTAACGCCCCACGCGCTCTGACCGGACACCCGAACGGACCTCGACCAGCTGCCCGGCCTCGCGGGACAGGGCAATTTCCACCCACGGACCGGGAAACTCGCTGCGCGACACCCGACCCGCCACCTCCCGCTCCACCACCAGCAGGCCGGGGGAGACCCGGATCTGCTCCCGGTCCACCGCGTGCCGTGCGTAGAAGAGGAAGGCCACTCCCACTGCCAGCAATTCAAGCGCCGCAAACGGCAGCACCAGGGTCGCCCCCTGCCACCAGAAAAATCCAGCCACCGCCAGCGACACCGCACATAGCAACCCGTAAGTCCACCACAACTGCGCGGGCGTCACCGAGCAGTTGCGGCGCAGGGTCCATTGCAGACCGTTGTCGGTGGCATGGGCCATCCGGTATCCGTCGACACTGACACTCATTCCCGAACCACCGGTCAAGGAAACGCCGGCCACAAGGACCGGCGCGACAGGGAAAATGCCCTGGAGAGTTTGACTTATGTCAATTTGATTTATGTCAATTGTAGCGGCCTCGCGGCGCCGGCATGGCCGCATAGCCGACCGAGGTATCGGGAGACTGGTGCGCGTCAGCCCCGTGGCCGCCGAAGCATGGCACGCATGTCGTCCAGCGGCACCCGGGAGGGATCCTTGCGGCGGGGTTCCCCCTGATAGGCGTGACCGTAGATGATCTCGAAGGTCAGCTGCAGCCTGCCATCGGTGCTGCGGGGCATCCGCTCTTCGATGGCCTGGATCAGTGTTTGTCGCCAGGCGCGGCCGCGCAGCCCGGCGGGCCGCGCGGCATGCAGGTTGCGCCCGGTGTCGCGCAATTCGTCGAGCATGGCCTGCGCGGTCGACCAGGTCAGAACGATGCGCTCCATGTCCATGACCGGCTCGGCAAATCCGGCCTGCACCAGCATGTCACCCCAGTCGTGCATGTCGGTGAAGGGGTGCGAAGGCGCGTGCCAGCCCAGGTCAGCGTACAGCCGATGCAACTCCCGCAGGCTGTCCGGCCCCAGGCAGGAGAACATCAGGAACCCTTGGGGTCGGACCAGGCCCTGCCACTGGCGCAGCAGGGTCTGAGGGTGAGCCTGCAGGTGCAGGCACATGTTGGCCCACAACATGTCGGTCGGGGCCGGAGGCTCGATCGCCAGCACGGCCTGGCGACTGCGTCCCCAACCGGAAGGCAGCCAGGACCGACGCGGCCCGGTCGGCTGCAGCAGCGCCGCCACCGCCGCTTGCCCGGACCAGATGCTGGCCTGGGCCTGTGGCATCTGCTGCAGCAGCAGTCTGTGCGCCTCCAATCCGCCATTGGCCGGCTCCCAATGCAGCCAGTTGGCGGGCTGCTGCCGGAACCATTGAAGCCGCTGCGCCATGCGCCGCGCGACCTCCTCGTGCAGCCAGGGGCTGGCCGCCGGGACGCGGGCCATCCAGCGCCGTGCAGCGGTCTGATCAAGACCTGGCACCGGGACTTCATCAGGACGGGGGATGGACACGATGGCAGGCGCAAAAATGGACACGGGCCGCCAGTATATTGGCCGCATGATCACCCGCATGCCCGCAGGAATTCGCTTCGGAGCGTCTGCCTGCCAGGTCTGTGGCAGGTGGCCCGGCGGCCCCGTTTGCGCCCCCTGTCTGCAGACCTTCGTCCCACCCGAGGGTCATGCCCCGTCCGTGGCCGACGGTGCCATATCCACCATCGTCACGGCCGTGGACTACGGCTACCCCTGGGACCGGCTCATCACGCGCTTCAAGTTCTCCGGGGACTGCGGTCTGGCACCCGCACTGGCGGCGGTGCTGGCCTCGGCCGCGGGTCTGGGTCAACTGGCCGCCCGATGCGATCTCGTGGTCCCGATCCCGCTGTCGCTCGATCGCCTGGCGCAGCGTGGCTACAACCAGTCGTGGGAGCTGGCCCGGCGTCTGGTCGGCTGGCACCCGACACTCCGGGGCAAGGGCCGTCCGCTGGCCATGACCCGGCGCGGCGGGTTGCCGGACCAGCACACCCTCAACCGGCGTCAGCGGCTGGACAACCTGGACCGCGCATTTGCGGTGGCGCCTCAGTTCGTGAAAGGCCTGCGCGGTGCCCATGTGATGCTGGTCGATGATGTGGTCACCACCGGTGCGACGCTGCAGAAGGCGGCACACGCCCTGTTGGCGGCCGGGGCCACGTCGGTGTCGGCCGCCGTGCTGGCCAGAACACCCTGAAGGCCGACCATCCGTGAAGGATGCCGCATGCATGACAACTGCGCGGTAATCCAAACTCATTCAGGCAGTATCATCCGCGCAGCCAAGGGAGAGGGGCCGAAAGACCGTTGAAACGGCGGCCAGGACAGCGAAAGTCCCCGCAGACGCGCCGCCATGTTCCACATCGTTCTGGTTGCTCCGGAAATACCGCCCAACACGGGCAATGTGATTCGCCTGTGTGCGAACACCGGCTGTCATCTGCATCTGGTCGAGCCGCTGGGTTTTTCCATGGATGACAAGCAGATGCGGCGCGCCGGCCTTGATTACCATGAGTACGCTCAGGTTCGCCGCCATGGGTCATGGCAGGCGCTGATCGAACAGGAGCAACCGGCCCCCGGCCGGCTGTTTGCCCTGACCACCCGCGCTACGAGGATTGCCCATGACGTGGCCTTCCGGCCCGGCGACTGGTTCGTTTTCGGCTCCGAGAGCCAGGGTCTGCCCGATGCGGTGCGTGACGCCATCCCGCCCGTGCAGCAACTGAAGTTGCCCATGCGTGCCGGCCAGCGCAGCCTGAACCTGTCCAATGCGGTGGCGGTCATTGCCTTTGAGGCGTGGCGGCAGAACCACTTTTCAGCCGTGCAGCCGTGACACAAGTCACCTGCCCCCTGGAGGCCCCACCCCACCATGCTGGCAACCACGGGAGCACAATTTCCACCTGTTCGATCAACCACTGGCCACGACCCAACCGATCAGGCCAGTCCCATCACGCGGTCACACCGATCGCAGGGAGTCTCCATTGATCACCGTCATTGACCGACTGTTTCGCGTGGCCTTGCAGCCGCACGCCACCCCCCGCCGCATGGCGACCCTCAAGGACCTGCAGACCATCCGAAGTGCCCTGCTCAAGTGCGTGGAAGATTGCGAAGGCCTTCCTGTCGACCGCTTGCGGCACCAGGTGGACCGCGCGCGCCGGGTGCAGGAACTCTGGTTGCTGCGCAACGAGGCGTACCAGCTGATCTCCCAGCAGCACAGCCAGAGCATCGCTGCCGAGCGCATCAACCGGGTGATGTCGGTGTTTCAGGGCTGGATTGCGCCCAGCCAGCTCACCCGCATCAGGTAAGGGACACGCCGCCGGACATCAGGGGTACTGGCGCACCAGCGCCTCGGCCACGCACACCGGACGGTCGCTGCCTTCGCGCTCGACACTCAATCGCCAGATGAACTGGTACCCATTGCCCTCCAGCGGCTCGGCCGCCATGAGGTGCAAACACCCCCGCAGGCGACTGTTCACCGGCACCGGTGCGGGAAAACGCACCTTGTTCAGGCCGTAGTTGACGCCCATGCGCACCCCCTGAACCGCCAACGCGGAGTCGAAAAACACCGGCAACAGCGACAAGGTCAGGTACCCGTGCGCGATCGGCGCACCAAAGGGCCCTGCTTTCGCACGCTCGGCATCGACATGGATCCACTGGTGATCGCCGGTGACGTCGGCAAACCCGTTGATGCGTTCCTGGGTGATGGTCACCCAGTCGCTGACGGCCACGTCCTGGCCCACACAGGCGGCCAGTTCGGCCAAAGATTGGAAGGTCTTCATGCGGTGCCACTCTAGCGGTGCCGCAGGTGCGACAGTGTCGGCCCGGCGACAGCGTCAGGCATCTAGCCAGCGGCAGATGTCCTGCCATTGCTGCAGGTCCTTCTCGACCCGCGACGGCGCCACGTCAAACAGGGTGAGCCCGCGGGCAGCCAGGTGGATGTAGTTCTGGGTGTCCCGCAGGTAGCCCAGCACGGGCCATCCGAGACCGGACACAAATTCGTGCAGCTTGTCGGCCGCGATGGTGCGGGCATCCACCCGCATGCCGACGATGCCCACGTCCAGCCCAGCGCCGTGCTTGCTGTCGGCCAACTCATCCAGAAAAGCCCGGGTCGCGTAGATGTCGAAGATGCTCGGTTGCAGGGGGATCAGCACCTTGTCGGCCATCTTGAGAACGTCCTTGAAGCGCCAGCCATGCAGACCCGCCGGGGTATCGAGCACCACGTGGGACACGTCGCGCGGTGCGCGCGCCACGAAGTCGCTGCCCACTTCCCAGGTGCGGATCGGCGGCAAGGATGCAGGACGCAGCCCCAGCCACAGGCGGGAGGACTGTTGCCGGTCGGCATCCCCCAGCATCACCGCATGGCCCTGGCTGGCGTAGTAACCCGCCACATTGGTCGACAGCGTGGACTTGCCCACGCCCCCTTTGGGATTGGCCACCACCACCACTGGCATACCCGCCTCCTGATCAAGTCATCAGACAGTGCCCATCTTAGCGCCAGGCATCCCAGACCAGCTTGCAGCCGGTCAGGAACATGCCGGCATAGACCAGCCGGTAGAACAGCGCCGGGTCGATCCGGTGCGCGATCCGCACCCCGATCCACACACCGAGGGGCGCAAACGGCAACAGCGCCACCGACGTGGCCATGTTGCGCCAGTCCAGCAGCCCCAGCCAGGCATAGGGCACCCACTTGCTCAGGTTGATGAAGAAAAAGAAGAAGGCCATGGTGCCGGTGAACAGCACGGGACTCAGGCGCAGGGGAATCACATACACGTTGATGGGGGGACCGCCGGCGTGCGCAATGAAGCTGGTGAAGCCGGAGATGGCGGTCAGCAGGGCGCCCAGCCAGCGCGGCGGCGGCGGGTGGTCGGCCTTGGGTGGAAACAGCAGGCGCTGGGCCAGGAACAACAAGGTCACCACCCCCACGATGCCCGCCACCAGGCGGGCATCCAGCAGCTTGAACAGGAGCGCGCCAAAGAGCACACCGGCCAGACCGAAGGGCAGGAGGAAGCGCAGCAGGGCCCGGTCCACATGCTGGCGGAAGGCCGCCATGCCCATGAGGTCCATGACCAGCAACACCGGCATCAGAATGGCCGCCGCCTGGGGCACGGTCACGGCCAGCGCCATCATCGGGACGGCCAGCGAGCCGAAGCCGGCACCAAAACCGCTCTTGCTGATCCCCAGCAGGATGACCGCCGGCACGGCGACCAGATAGAAGTACGGATCGGTGATCAGCGGAAAGTCGAAGCCCATGGACAATGCGGTGCATGCAACAAATGCCATTGTGGGGTGAAACCCTGCGCCTGCTGGTCGAGATCGCGGGTACGGCCGCCTTTGCGCTGTCTGGCATCCTGGAAGGCGCCCGCAAGCGGCTGGACGCGGTGGGCGTCTGCGTGGTCGGCTTCCTGGCCGCGTTTGGTGGCGGCACCCTGCGCGACCTGCTGCTGGACCAGCGCCCGTTTTTCTGGGTGCGCCACGTCGAGATGCTGTGGGGTGTGCTGGCGCTGTGCGTGCTGGCGATGCTGTTCCTTCGCCAGCGCCACTTTGCGGTGACCGAGCGCGCCATCCAGTGGCCCGATGCGCTGGGCCTGGGCCTGTTTGTGGCCACCGGGGTGCACCAGTCACTGATGCTCGAACTGCCGGCGCTGGTGGCGGTGCTGATGGGCCTGATCACCGGCGTGTTCGGCGGTGTGCTGCGGGACGTGGTGTGCAACGAGATCCCGACCGCCTTCCACGACCACCGGCCTTACGCGCTGTGTGCGTTTGCCGGTGCCTGGGTCTATGTGGGCCTGTGGCACCTTGGGACCGACGGCTGGGTGGCGCTGGCGGCCTGCGTGACTGTCACCGCGGGGCTGCGGGGGCTGGCGCTCTGGCGCAACTGGCAGCTCCCCGCCTGGAAGGCATAGGCAAAGCCCCCACGCTCCGCCGCTACGCGGGTCGCTGCCCCCCGAGAGGGCTGATCTGCCTTGGGGCGGCCCGGCGGCAGATCGCTCGCCCCCACGCTCCGCCACTGCGCGGATCAGACTCGCTCGATCACCATCGCAATGCCCTGCCCCACGCCGATGCACATGGTGCACAGGGCGTAGCGTCCACCGGTGCTGTGCAGGCGGTTGACCGCCGTGGTGGCCAGGCGGGCGCCGCTGGCGCCCAGCGGGTGGCCCAGGGCGATCGCGCCGCCCCAGGCGTTGACGCGCTCGTCATCGTCCTTCAGCCCCAGCAGGCGCAGCACCGCCAGTCCCTGCGCCGCAAAGGCTTCGTTGAGTTCGATCACATCCATCTGCGCCAATGTCAACCCGGTCAGGGCCAGCACTTTCTGCGTGGCCGGCGCCGGGCCGATGCCCATGATGCGCGGGGCCACCCCGGCCGTGGCCATGCCCACGATGCGGGCCCTTGGGGTCAGGCCGTGCTTCGTCGCACTCGCTTCATCGGCCAGCAGCAGCGCGCAGGCACCGTCGTTGACGCCGCTGGCGTTGCCGGCGGTCACACTGCCGTCGGGCCGGACCACTCCCTTGAGCTTGGCCAGCGCTTCCAGGCTGGTGGCGCGCGGATGCTCGTCGTTGTCGACAACGATCGGATCACCCTTCTTCTGCGGGATGGTGACCGGACAGATCTCGCGCGCGAGGTGGCCGGCCTGAATGGCGGCCACGGCCTTCATCTGGCTGGCCAGGGCCATGCGGTCCTGGGCGTCGCGCTCGATCTTGAACTCCACCGCCACGTTCTCGGCCGTCTCGGGCATGGAGTCGACGCCGTATTTTTCCTTCATCAGCTTGTTGACGAAGCGCCAGCCGATGGTGGTGTCGTAAACCGCGTTGCTGCGGCTGAAGGCACTCTCGGCCTTGGGCATGACAAACGGTGCGCGGCTCATGCTCTCGACGCCGCCGGCAATCATCAGCGTGGCTTCACCGGCCTTGATGGCGCGGGCGGCGGTGCCCACCGCATCCAGACCCGAGCCACACAGGCGGTTGATGGTGGCGCCGGGCACCTCCAGCGGCAGACCCGCCAGCAGGCTGCTCATGTGGGCGACGTTGCGGTTGTCCTCGCCGGCCTGGTTGGCGCAGCCGAAAATCACGTCGGTGACGGCCGTCCAGTCCACCGAGGGGTTGCGCGCCATCAGTGCCTTGAGCGGTACCGCGCCCAGGTCGTCGGTGCGGACACTGCTCAGGGCGCCGCCGTAGCGGCCGATGGGGGTGCGGATGGCGTCGCAGATGAAGGCTTGGGGCATGATCGTGTCTCCGGGATGATTGTGGGGCGTGAACCGAGTTCACGCTGTGATGATCTCGAATGCCGATTGTCGGCGAAAACATGCAGGATAATGCATTTATGTTCTCTCCCTCCCAGGCCGATGTGCGCCGCTTCTTCTGCGCCGTGTACGACAAGCAGCGTCAAGGGCAACCCATGGACGCCATGGAACTGCTGGTGGCGCAATGGATTGGAGAGCATCCCGAATACCACGGCCACCTCAGCGATGTGGACACTGCCCTGGCCCGCATGGGTGAACAGAACGCGAGTGCAGAGAACCCGTTCCTGCACCTGTCCATGCACCTGTCGATCAGCGAGCAGTGCAGCATCGATCAGCCACCGGGCATCCGTCAGGCGGTGGAACTGCTCACGGCCCGCCGGGGGGATCTGCATGCCGCCCACCACGAGGTGATGGATTGCCTGGGCCGGATGATCTGGGAGAGCCAGCGCAGTGGCCGACCACCGGACGGCCAGGCCTACATCGACGCCGTGCGGCGCCGCGCCACGGCGGACTGACGCGTCACACGTCAGATACAAAAAAAGCCGCTCGGTGAGCGGCTTTTCCACAGCAAGGCAACAGGTCAGCGGAAACGCGACTGCGGCACCGTCTTGAGTTCGCCGTCGAGCGTGCTCAGGTACTTGGCGATCTCACGCATCTCAGACGGTTTGTACTGCTTGGCGATGCCTGCCATGATGCCATTGGAACGACCCACCATGTTGTTGCCTTCGACCGTGTAGGCCTTCAGCGCGACGAACAGGTAGTCGGCGTGCTGACCACCAAGCTTGGGATAGCTGGGATCGATCGGCTTGCTGAAGTTGGCACCGTGGCAGGACGCGCAGGCACCCTTTTCCAGCAGGGCCTTGACCACCTCGTTCGGGGCCTTGGGCGTTTCGGCGGCGGCCTTGTCGGCGTGGGAAGCGTAGAAGGCACCCAGATCGGCCATGTCCTGGTCGGTCAGCGAACCGGCGATGCCGCGCATGGTCGGGTGCTTGCGCTCGCCCTTCTTGTAGGCGGTCAGGGCCGAGACGATGTACTTGTCGGACTGGCCCGAGATCTTGGGCACCTTGTGGATCTCGGGGAAGCTGTTCTGGTAACCGGGGATGCCATGGCAGCCGATGCACATCTCGGCCTTCTTCTTGCCGGCCTCCACATCACCCTGGGCATGAGCCGACGCAACCGCGGCGAAGAGCGTCGCAGCGGCGACAACGGTACGGGCAATCGTGGGCAACAGTTGATTCATATTGCAAGCACAATGAAGAGGTCGATTGATAAAAATCAACCGTCGATTATATAGACTCGGTTATCAGTGCTGACTTATTGAATACCCTAGGCCCACGGCTGTGTCGGCCTTCCACCCACCCAGGTAGCTCCATGAAATTCCAAGGTTCGCAGAACTACGTCGCCACCCAGGACCTGATGCTGGCGGTGAACGCCGCCATCACGCTCAAGCGCCCGCTGCTGGTCAAGGGTGAGCCCGGCACCGGCAAGACCATGCTCGCCGAAGAGGTGGCCCAGGCGCTGGACATGCCGCTGCTGCAGTGGCACATCAAGAGCACCACCAAGGCCCAGCAGGGCCTCTACGAATACGACGCGGTCAGCCGCCTGCGCGACAGCCAGCTCAACACCACCGACAGCGCCGAGCGGGTCAAGGACATCCGCAACTACATCGTGCAGGGCGTGCTCTGGCAGGCGTTCACCGCGGACCGTCCGGTGGCACTGCTGATCGACGAGATCGACAAGGCCGACATCGAATTCCCGAACGACCTGCTGCGCGAACTCGATCGCATGGAGTTCTACTGCTATGAGACGCGTGAGCTCATCAAGGCCAAGCACCGGCCACTGGTGTTCATCACCTCGAACAACGAAAAGGAACTGCCCGACGCGTTCCTGCGCCGCTGCTTCTTCCACTACATCAAGTTCCCCGACGCGGACACGATGAAGAAAATCGTGGAGGTGCACTTTCCCGGCCTGAAGGACGAACTGCTGGCGGTGGCCATGAAGACCTTCTATGACGTGCGCAACCTGCCGGGCCTCAAGAAGAAGCCGTCGACTTCCGAGCTGATCGACTGGCTCAAGCTGCTGATGGCCGAGGACATTCCGCTGCAAGCCCTGCAGAGTGCCGACAACAAGGTCTCGATTCCGCCCTTGGTAGGTGCGCTGCTGAAAAACGAGCAAGACACGACACTCTTTGAAAAGCTCGTCTTCATGAACCAGAGGAACCGGTGATGTTCGTGCAACCCGTCGTTCTGCAGGACCACGGCGTGCGGCTGGAGCCGCTGTCGCCAGCGCACGAGGACGGGCTGCGCGCCGCCGCCGCTGACGGTGAACTGTGGAAAATCCGGGTCACCTCGGTACCGGAACCCGAGAACACCCGCGCCTACATCGACACCGCCCTGCAAATGCGGGCCGAAGGTCATCGTTTTGCGTTTGCCGTCTTCGACGAGACATCCGGGCGCATCGTGGGCAGCACCAGCTACCACGACATTCTCCCGGCCGTGCGGCGCGTCGAGATCGGCTGGACCTGGTACGCCCGCAGTGTGCAACGCAGTCATGTCAACACCACCTGCAAGCTGCTCATGATGGGTCACGCCTTCGATACCCTGGGCTGCGCGGTGGTGGGCTGGCGCACCGACAACTTCAACTTCGCGTCGCAGCGCGCCATCGAGCGACTGGGGGCGAAGAAGGACGGCGTGATCCGGGGTCATGCCCTGCGCCGGGACGGCACGGTGCGCGACACGGTGATGTACAGCATGACCGCTGGCGAATGGCCCGAAGCGCGCGCGCAGCTGCTGTACCTGCGAAGCCGGCACGCCTGAACGGAGGATCACGATGCTGATCGATTTCTTCTACACGTTGCGCGCGGCCAAGCTGCCCGTGTCGGTCAAGGAGTACCTCACCCTGCTGGAGGCGCTCAAGGCCGACGTCGTCGGACCGACCAACCCGGACGCCTGCAGCATGGACGACTTCTACTACCTGGCGCGCACCGCGCTGGTCAAGGACGAGCGCCACTTCGACAAGTTCGACCGCGCCTTCGCCGCCTACTTCAAGGGCGTGGAGATGATCGCGGACTTCAGCAAACCCATCCCGGCCGACTGGCTGCGCAAGGAGATGGAGCGCCTCCTGTCCGAGGAGCAGAAGGCCAACGCGCCCAAGATGGACTGGGACGAGCTGATGGAGACGCTGAAAAAGCGCCTAGAGGAGCAGAAGGAGCGTCACGAGGGCGGCAGCAAGTGGATCGGTACCGGCGGCACTTCGCCCTTCGGCCACGGCGGACACAACCCTCAGGGCATCCGCATCGGCGGCAAGGGTGGCAACAAGTCGGCCGTCAAGGTCTGGGACCAGCGGGCCTACCGCGATTACGACGACAACCTGGAGCTGGGCACCCGCAACATCAAGGTCGCGCTAAGGCGCCTGCGCAAATTCGCGCGCGAGGGGAACGAGCTGGAGCTGGACCTGCCCGACACGATCCGTTCGACCGCGGCCAACGCCGGCTGGCTGGACATCAAGATGATTCCGGAGCGGCACAACAACGTGAAGGTGCTGCTGCTGATGGACGTGGGCGGCACCATGGACGAGCACATCGCCCGGGTCGAAGAGCTGTTTTCGGCCGTCAAGAGCGAGTTCAAGCACCTGGAGTTCTATTACTTCCACAACTGCGTCTACGACTTCGTGTGGAAGAACAACCGCCGCCGCTTTGCCGAGAAATTCCCGACCTGGGACATCATCCGCAAGTACAACAAGGACTACAAGCTGATCTTCGTGGGCGACGCCACCATGAGCCCCTACGAGATCCTGCAACCTGGCGGCAGTGTCGAATACAGCAACGAGGAGGCCGGCGCCGAGTGGCTGCAGCGGCTGACGCACGCCTACCCGAAATTCGCCTGGATCAACCCGGAACCGCAAGGTGTGTGGCAGTACCGCCAGAGCATCAGCATCATCCAGCAGCTCATGGGCCAGCGCATGTATCCGCTGACCCTCAAGGGTCTGGAAGACGCCATGCGCATGCTCTCCAAGTGAACCGGGCGGGGGCGTCCGTCGTCATACAATCACGGTCCGGTACGCCGCCATAGTTCAATGGATAGAACGAGCGCCTCCTAAGCGCTAGATACAGGTTCGATTCCTGTTGGTGGTACCACATGCAAAGTCGGAAAGGTCCAAAGCCTTCCGGCTTTTTTTGTTTTCCCCTCTGTAGAACCCTTGGCGTAGTGCGCTAGCGTGCTGGATAGTCTACCAACATCCGGGGGCAGATGGGGGCATTTTTGGGGGCATGGTTTCCAAGATTGGGGGCACGTTGCCGATGCCAAAGCTATTGCACCCCACCTTGCCCACCTTCAGTTAACCCCCCTGGGCAAGGTCACGCAACAGTCCGACCACGCGCCGCGAATGACCCGCATGTGATCAGGCCAGGAAGGACCCACATCGGGGGGTGTCCGGTCAACCCCCTACGGCCTGCCAGTGCAACAGTCCAACCACGCGCCGCGAATGACCCGCACCAGGGCGGGCAGGCTGCCCGGTGGCAAAACACTCCCGACAAAGGCGGCAGGAAACTCACCCGCACCCGCCGAAAGCACCCGCACCAGGCAAGGCCAGGGCGAACCTTTGCCCGGTTTCCTTCCGGGGGTCGCCTCAAAATACCGGGAACACCGGGAACAAACCCAAAAAACGCACGTAACCCTTTGTCGTTATTGGGCTTTTCTGTTCCCGGAAGCGCCGGGAACAAACCCAAAAATGCCGGGAACACCGGGAACAAATGATTCCAGTGCCGTCCGCCCAAGTGCGGCGCTTCGCTGGCCAGGTCTGCCGGCCATGGTCGCAGCCAGTCGCGCGGGCGGACGCTTACCCAGCCACATACCCCCCAAGGTAGGGGAGTATCGGGCGGTTCAGTTCACTATGTTTTGCCCCGGCTGCCTACACACCCGGCGGGCTGCGAATGACCCGCACGCAATCACGCCAGGAAGGACCCACGCACGGGGGCTAGCCCTTGGGATTCCAGCGCAAAAGGTAGCCCCGCCACCGCCGCCCATCGGCGGCCCCGCTTGCCCGGCCGGGTGTGGCCTGCTGGCCAGGTCAAAACCCGGTCAGGCGTTCACCGCTGGGGTGAACTGGTGAACAGCCAGGGCGGCCGGGGCGGTCACACATCAAGCATCAAAGATGCGGGGTGCAATGCGATAGCACCATGTCGGCGCCATGGCGGGCAGCCGCTCCTTGATGGTGAAGCGGTCGGCATCCTTGCGGATCAGACATTCATGCTCCAAGAGCACGCGGGCCACGGTCTGAGGGTCAAAGCCATGGCACACCTCGGACCGAAAAACCTCGGTCAGCACGAAGTATTCGACCGAGACACTTTCCCCCATCGTGGCGGGCATCCGGTCGCCGTACTCGCTCAGGTGGTCGCTGTTGGTCTTGATCGGCTCGCCCCGGTCATTCACCATGCGCCGGAAGCCGGCCCGGTGTAGCGTCTTGCTGTTGTGGTCATCCGCTGCCCGGTGCCACCACGTGAAGCGGCCTTCGCCGTGCGCCTCAAGGAAGCGCCGCACTTGTCGCAGCATGGCCGACACTTCGCCATTGCCAGTGCCGCCACGGGCAGCCAGCCAGGCGTTGAAGCATTCACGGGCGGCCCGTTGCGCTTCACCCTCGGGCCAGCCGGTCAGGCCCGCCGCCGTGGCCAGTTCGCCGGCTGCGCCCACCAGGGCAAAGCGGGCGCCCACCCGTTCAACCTGCCCGCCTGCAGCCTCGGGCACGATCTGCGCAGCCAGCCGGGCCGCCGCGTCCCGAATGCGGGCCTTGAGTCCGTCCGTGTGTTCGGTCAGGTGCTGCAGCCAGGCGCAAAATGAAGCCGTCCACCCCCGCCTTACCGGCGGCACTGTCCACGTTTCAGAACACAGCTGCAGGCCACGTCAACAGTGGGACTTGTATCCATCCGATAGGTGAACTGGTGAACGGTCGGGCAATCTGGCCCGACTCCGCACCTCATACCTCGGTCAAGCCGCAGCCTGCTCTTCCGATTCACTCTTGTCCATGCCAAGTCCTGCCTTCTCCATCAAGGCATCAACCTCGGCAACAAGCTGTGTTGGCGCACACCTCTTGCGAACCAAGGATCGCAGTTGATCGTCAATGGCATGAAGATCTGCCAGGCGTTGGAAAGCAGCTGTGTGCTCTGTCTTCTTTTTCGCGTCCTCGCGCATAGTGCCCCAAGGTGTGCGTTGATATATCAATCCCTCGAAGCTGGCCACTACACGCCGCTGAAGTTCAATGGCGGTATGCATCCTCATGAGTGCCGTGCTCAGGTGACCCTCGCCATGGTCCATTGACAGCCGCTGGCTGGCGTTCTGCCAACGACTTGCAAGCTCGATGCAAGCACGCTCCGCCGTGCCAACCTGTTGGCGCTTCCTTTGAAGTGTCTCTAGGATCTCCTGTAGGCCCTGATTTTCCTTATCAAGCTGCGCTTCGGCCATCTTTTTTTTGGATTCCAAGGCAGCGAGTTCATCAAGACATGCGCAGCGGTCGCGCTCTTCGGCTGCAAGCTTGTCTGCGTGCTGCTTGCGCAGCAGATCTTGAAATTGGGGAAGCAAAGCGATGGCCGATAGGTCAAACGCTTGGGCAGTTTTCTGTTTCATCATTTTTTCCTTGGTAGGCGTTATGGGTGGATATTTATGAATTGCCAGCGCGTTCGCACCGGACTCGCGCCTTCACTTCAATGGTGGGCATGTCACTACATGACGCACCTCCTCTTCCAGGGTCCTTGGTACTGCCTTATGGTCAAACTGGTGACCCGCTCGCCGCGTTCAGTCGCCATCAAAGGTCCAACTCGAAGATGCGGGGTGCAATGCGATAGCACCATGTCGGCGCCATGGCGGGCAGCCGCTCCTTGATGGTGAAGCGGTCGGCATCCTTGCGGATCAGACATTCATGCTCCAAGAGCACGCGGGCCACGGTCTGAGGGTCAAAGCCATGGCACACCTCGGACCGAAAAACCTCGGTCAGCACGAAGTATTCGACCGAGACACTTTCCCCCATCGTGGCGGGCATCCGGTCGCCGTACTCGCTCAGGTGGTCGCTGTTGGTCTTGATCGGCTCGCCCCGGTCATTCACCATGCGCCGGAAGCCGGCCCGGTGTAGCGTCTTGCTGTTGTGGTCATCCGCTGCCCGGTGCCACCACGTGAAGCGGCCTTCGCCGTGCGCCTCAAGGAAGCGCCGCACTTGTCGCAGCATGGCCGACACTTCGCCATTGCCAGTGCCGCCACGGGCAGCCAGCCAGGCGTTGAAGCATTCACGGGCGGCCCGTTGCGCTTCACCCTCGGGCCAGCCGGTCAGGCCCGCCGCCGTGGCCAGTTCGCCGGCTGCGCCCACCAGGGCAAAGCGGGCGCCCACCCGTTCAACCTGCCCGCCTGCAGCCTCGGGCACGATCTGCGCAGCCAGCCGGGCCGCCGCGTCCCGAATGCGGGCCTTGAGTCCGTCCGTGTGTTCGGTCAGGTGCTGCAGCCAGGCGCGGCCGGTGGCGCCGTACACACTGCCCGCCTGCCCCGTGATGTGCCGCGCAAAGTCGGCGCCGCCTTCCCGGTCGTGAAGGTTCTCGAATGCGCCCATGCCCCGGCCCGCGTCGGCGGGTATGTCCGCCATACGCACTTCCTGCCCGGTGCGTGCCCGCTTCATGCCTTCGGCCATGTGGTCAGCTAGCCCCAGTTCGCCCGCACTGAGGAACAGAAGGCGCCAGGCCAGCCGGGCGCGGGGCGTGCCCGTGCGTGTCGCTCGGGCCTTGCTCTGTTCATTGGCCAGCATGTAAGCGCATTCGCCGGCCGTCTTAGGGTCAACCTGCGCCAGTTCATCCAAGATCAGCAGCCCGTCGCAGTGTTGCGCCGCGATGGCTTCTAGGGCGTTGTCCGTGGTGCGCCACCGCTGCAGGTAGGACGGGCCACCGTACACGCTAGCCGCCACCTTCAATGCTGTGGTCTTGCCGCTTGAACTGTCGCCCCGGAAATGAAAGCCGCCGCTCTCTACCCCAGCCATGCGCAACAGCGGGCCGGCGAAGGCGGCCGACACTGCAAAGGCCAGGCGCGAGTTACCCACACACAGGGCCGCCACCCGCTGCCGCCATTGCTCGGGCGTGCCCTTCACGCGGAAAGTGTTTTCCTGCGCGGCCTCGGTCTGAAACACGATCCGCTCCGCGTCGTCGCCGATGGTTTCGTGTGGCAGCACGAAGGCCAGGCGGTCGCCGCTGGGGTGCCAGCCCACGCGGTCGGTACACGTGGCGTAATCCTCAGGCTCTCGGGTTTGGATGTACTGCGTCAACAGGTTCCGGGCGGCCGGGCTGGTGGCGATGCGCAAGCCCAGGCCCAACAGCACGCCCCGATATTCCGCCCCATCGGTGGCCAGCATCCTCGAAGGCATCGCCCATTGTTTGCGGCGCCCCAGCGGGTCGGCAAAGGTCAGCAGGTAGCCCCAGCCGTTGCCGTCTTGGTCCCGTGTGTGGGCTTGCACGTCCAAACGGCTGCACACCCAAACGGGCGCGGTCGGTTTGCCCTCCCTGTCCACACCGTTGTAGAACACCCCGGCATCGGACACCGTGAAGCGGTCCCAATCGGGGCGCAGTTCGGCCGGGGCACCGTCGCCCGCAGGCGTGCCGCTGGCGCCGCTTTTCTTGGGCTGCCCTTGCATCCCCCTTGCCTTGCTGGCCTTCGCAGTTTGTGCGTTCGCCTGCGCAGCCGTGTGGGCTTCAATGGCTGCCAACAACAGGCGCCGCACCGCCTCAAGGCCGGCCCCGTCGCCGTGTTCCGCGTTGACGTGTGCGGCCAGGTCATTGAAGTCCGACCCACCAGGGGGCAAGCCCTCGGGGAACACAGCCAGGCCCCGCACCGCCTGCGCCGCTGCCGTGGCTTTCTGCCGGCCGGGGTTCGTGCCGCTCTGCGCCTCGGTCGCTTGATCGTCGTCACCACACAGCACCAGCAAGGCGGCCGGGTGTTGCTGCCGCAGGGCGCGGGCCACGTGTTGCAGGTTGCCCGCATCAAAGGCCACCGCCACCGGGTAGCCCGTGGCTTCATGCAAGGTGGCGGCCGTGGCGTAGCCCTCGGCAATCAACAGCACAGCCGGGCAGGTGGTATCGGTGCCGCCGTCGCCGCTGGCCAGCTCGCCCACCATGTGCCACAGCCCCGACTTGCGCCCCCCCTTGAGGAACAGCTTTTCAGGGGCGCCGCTGGCCGGTTTGGCTGGCGCGATCTGTTGCACGTTCCACAGCTTGCCGGCCGCGTCCCGCAGGGGTACCAACAGCGTGCCCGGATGCGTGAAGCGCACACCGTAGGCACCCACACCCTTGCGCACCAGGTAGGGCGCTTGCTCGGGGTCGCTCACGTCCCGGCCGTTGCCCTCCCACAGGCTCAGGGCTTCCGCCGCTGCGCCTTCCTGCGCGGCCAGTCGTTCGGCCTGCTCCTGCCGCTGACGCTCTGCTCTCTGGCGATCGCGTTCGGCCAGCTCCGCCGCCGATGGCGCGGCCGGTGCCTGCCCTGTCTTGGGCAGCGTGAAACCGTGTTCCTTCGCTAGATGCAACAGCGTGGCCACCCCGACACCGCCGCCCGCCTTGATGCTTCGCCAGGTGGATTGCACCGCCTTGCGGTCATAGCGGTCCGGGTCGCTGGCGCTCCATTGGTCGAACAGGTCGAAGCCTGTGCCGTCTGGATATTCGCTCTTGATGGCCATACCCACCCGCGCCCACTCGTCACGAGGCATGTTGGCGGGTATGTGCTCCAGTGCCCGCCTCAGCAGATCTGGCGTGCTGTTCGCGGGCATCAGCGACCAGCCCTCCTGGAAGCCTCTTCCAGGGAACGAATGACCGTCTCCGCGGCATCCTCAGACATTTCGGCGCGATTGTCTTGCCCGTTGACTTTGAGGTTCAGTTCCACAGTACGAACACTTGAGCTCCGACGCGTCGGGCCCGTACCAAAACCTGCAACACCAGACACACCACCAGACACTCTGCTAAGGGCCTGTTCAAAGCGCTCCAAAACCGCTGCCCACTCGTTCCTGTCGGCCATTCCTGCCAGGCTGAAGGCGCCCGGGTTCATCCGGTCAACGCTGCGATCCACCGCCTGGTTTTGCCTGATGGCCTCAATGGCTGCCCTAAGCGCAGTTGCGTCCTCTGCACCCAAAAGGCCAGCATCCAGCTTGTCACGAAGTTGGAAGACCAGACTGTTATCAACCGCGTTCTGACCGGCAAGGCGCTCTTCACGCGTCCCACCGATGACGCTGCCACCCTCGGGACGACTGTACTTTTCATTGATACGGGCCACTGCCTCAGCTGCATCGGCCATCCTGGTGTACGCGCTAGATGCTGCATCTGCAGATCGAGCGGCATCCCTGGTGGCATCCGAGGCGTCGCGCATGGAACGAATGATGGTGTTCCCTGTGCTGTCTGTCTGGATCTGAAGACCGCGCATCGCTGCCTCGACCTTCAATGACTCGGACACCACCCCTCCGTTGGCCTCGATGGCCGCCTGTGCGTATCGCATGAACGCCCTCTGCAGGCCGTCAGCCGTGGCCTGGCCACTATTCAGGATGGTCTCGTATGCTGACTTGGTCTCATCGGCGCTTTTCTGCAGCTCCTCTTTTGTGCGAATGCCCAAGCGCTTGAAGGCGGACTCGACATCGCTCACCTTCGATTTCACACGCTCTGTCTGCTCCTCCAGCTGCTGAAGCAATCCATTCGTGACACGATCACCAAGGACGTTCCGCAGGCCTTCAATTTGCTGCCGAACTGCCTGCAAGGCAGCCTGACTGTCAGCCGTCTTGATGCCTTTGCCAAGACTTGCCGTGAGCGCTGCAGCGGTATCGACACCTTGATCGCTGAGGCGGTCAAGGTTGCGAATGATGAGATCTGTATCGTTGACCGCCTGGGTGGCGGCCTGGCTCATGCCGCCGCTGATCGTTGCGAAGTCAGCGCCACTGCGGCGGATAGCTTCTCGCAGACTTGCATCCAGCGCCAGATTGAGCAGCTCTGCCTCGTTCCTGGCACCTGACAGCGCAGTCTTCGCCATGACCTCGAATCGAGCCAGGTCCTCACCTTTCAGGGCGCCGGCAAGAGCCTCCCGGATCTGATCACCACTCGCCTTGCCTTGCACAGCAAGATCTCGAAGCGCCACCATGAACGTCTCGATGCCCGTCGCGTCCTGCAGGTTGGCCTTCTTCGAAAGATCAGCTAGGGCATCGCCCGCCCCTTTGCCGGCCTCTCGCATCTTGTCAAACTCAGTCACGAGAGCCCTGGCCTCCGGCGTCAGGCCCCTTGCGGCTTCCATGGCAAGCTGAGTTGCCTGTGCGAGCGCAGCTTTCTGGCGTGCGTTTTCTGCACTGATTTCGGCTGCAATCCTCTCTTCTCGGGCCAGCTCCTCGGTCATGTCTTTGTAGCCAGCCAGCTTGGCGGCAGACTCACCCAGCCATGTTCCGATGTCCTGGATATTGGTGACCACGCCCAACAGTGAAAGCGTCTTCAAACCACCAAGGATCGTTGCCATCCGACCTACGTTGGCGCCAGCGGCTGCTGCAGATGCACTCGCAGCATTCATGGCCGCAGTGCTGGCGGTCAGGCTCACAGCTGCTGTCTTGGCTGCAGTTCCAACAGAGAGGAAATGCTGCGCGAGCCGCAAGGCCACAAAAGCCGACACGGCCTGCCCCGCATCCAATAGCAACCCAACGATGGTGTCCAAGTTCTTGGCAAGCAAGTTGATTGCGTCAGCTGCAGCCTTGCTGGCCCCGGTTGCCTTGTCTGCATTGCCTACATAGACGGTCCACGCGGTGCTCAGGTTTTGCAGTGCCTGGGATGGCTTTCCGCTCAGCTTCTCGAACTCGTTGTTCAGGGTCTGCGCCTGGCCTTCAAGTGCGCCGATGACTACTTCGCTGGTCAGTGCGCCCTGCTCGGCCAGCTTTCTCAACTCCCCGGTGGTTTTGCCCAACCCATCGGCAAGTGCCTTAGCCAGGCGCGGGCTTTGCTCCATGACGCTGTTGAACTCATCACCCCGCAACACCCCGCCATTGAGTCCCTGCACCAACTGTGTAATGGCCGCCCTGGCTGACTCAGCGGATCCGCCAGACAGCTGAACAGCCTGGTTGATTGACTGGGTCAGCGCCAACGCCTGTTCCTGAGTTCGGCCGAGTTGCTGTCCAACCTGGTTAAGCTTTGCAAACAGGTCACCTGTTGCCTGAAGCTCGCTGTTGGTGGCCAGCGCGACCTCCTGCACCCCCTCCAATGCCTGGTCAAATGATCCGGTATCCCCGACGGCCAGCTTGACCCGATCCGACACCGCGGCGAATGCTTCTGCTGTTTCGTTCAGGTCAGCAATCAGCTGACCTGCGAATCCCCCTCCCAGAGCTGCGATAGCCACTCGCTGAACGGTCTGAAGTTGATCACCAAGAGCCCTGAGCGCCTCACCTGCGCTGAGAGCCTCACCCTTGAGCCCGCCTTCAAGCTTGCTCGCCAGATCGTCCAGCCTCTTTGATGCAGAGTCGAAGCCCTTCTTCGTCTCATCAATGGCATTGATCTGAATTTCTACTGGCTTGATACCCATTTTTTCACCTCAATCGTTTTGTTCTTGCGCTATTCGCAACCGCTGCGAAAAGCACGACGGAGTAGGGATTGCTCCTACATCGCATCCCCACCTTTGGAGATCTGCCGCAATGTCTGCTCGTCAAGTTCAAGCAGGCCATCTCGCCTGCCCTTCAGAGCAGAAAACACGGCCGGTCCAGCAGTGCGCAGCCACCTTGATCCTTTCAACGCATTGGCTCCCGAGCGACTTGAGACGCAAGCCAACGCCGACGCCATCGACTCAAGGCGATTGGCTGTGTCATCAATCAAGAAGGGACTGATGCTGACCAGATCAGGCTCATCCAATGGGTGCAGCCAATTTGGTGCGCAGGACATGGCTAAAAGGCGGCCTGAAAACCAGTCTCGGACTCGAAGGACGCCTGGCAGGGACATCTCGATTTCCTTACCGTCGACCACCTTCCTCAGCACGATCACCTGGAACCCCGTATCTAGAAGTCCAGTCGGGAGAAGACTCGTCCGGTGGCCCTTGCAGTCCTTGTCTGTAAGCCTGCGAACAGCCCACATCAGATGCTCTTTTTTTTCGCGATTGGCTTGTTGGCTCATATCTGCACCCGTTGAGTCATGTTCGGTCGAACAGGTCTTGCTGTCGGCTTTGGGGCCGAGTCAGAAGTGCATAAGTGCGCACCTTTCGCTTTCGACTGCCGGAGGCACACAGTTGCTCACGCCAGCCGTAGGCAAGCAAATAGCCCATACCAGGAAGCTCAGCACGCGGCATGTCAGACAGCACCTTGGATATGCATCCGGTGTCGCAGGCTGTGTCGATTTCCTTCTGTGTGCTGTACGGGTAGGCTTCAAGGTAGTCCGCCACACGTGCTGCCTGTGTAGCCCGGTCGTCTGGAAGAGGTACGGGTTGGGTCTCCTTCATGAGTTCCACCTCTCGAGTACCGGCCCAGCACCAAAGGGAACTGGCGCAGTGATCTCTGCCCCGGTCTTGATGCACTTGACCCTCAGCACGTACAACATCGCCCACCCATCTGAACCATCAGGAAGTCGGCGATAGCTCCGCAAGGTTTCAATGCGGTAGCCTTCCGCATTCAACTCAGCAACTCGTGCAGCTGGATTCGTCGTCAGGCAGTGGGAGGCCAACTCATGCCCAAACGCCGGTCCGTAGCTACGGAGGTGCGAAAGCACGAAGGCACGCTGCTGTTCTTCAGAATGCCGCTGCAAAGCCGCAATTTGAGAGCCAGGCTCAGTCATGGCAGTTGAGTTCCAGGGGTTCACTGCCAGACGCTTGACACTGACGTCTCAATCGGAATGCTGTCAAGGCATCAATCACGGCCGCCCCCCGCTTGCTGCCGTTGAGCTTGCCAGGTGGCAATCCTCGATTCCGGCCAAGCCACTGCACGAGTGGACAGGCGAATGCAGTGCGGGAAGGTGCCGGCCTTCATGCCGGCATAGATGCTGGATTTTTTGAGGCCGGTCAGGTTCTCGACCTCGGGGAGACGCAACAGCTTTTCAGGCTTTGCGGTTGCAATTTGGGTCATGCTCGGGACTCCGTTGTTTGTTGGAGTCCTGATGTTTCCCGTTTGGTGCGTTACGGTAAATGTGGCCAGCTAGCAAGGCCGGTGCTCTGCTCGCTAACTCCTGGGCTTGCGTGCAAACCACATGTCAGGCATTCACTCGACCCTTGGGTAACCATTCCCGTGCGATCTGCTCAGAGGTCACATCAGTACCAAATTTGGCCTTGACAAGCTGCGCGTGCTGGCGGGCAAAGGACGCTTTGCTTTGGCCCTTGTCGCTTCTGTTTCTCCATTCGCGTCTGACCCACTCTCTCTCGGCTGCATTCTTACTTGACGCACTGCGGCTTGCCTGCTCCCTCTTGAATTGAGTTTCCAGAGGCAGCAGCACCGTACGGTAGTCCGAGTGTCCAGAAGCCGATTTCACTAGGTCAAGCATTGAACCCACGAACCTCACAACCTCAGGATTGAACTCAATACGTGGGTCCTTCAAGATATCTTCCAGCTTCATGCGAAGCGCTATCCACGCCCACGTTTCAGCACAAAAAACAGCCTCGGAAGCTGAGACAAAGTCGCGAACAGCGTCGCTCCATTCATCGACGACATGTTGGTTGATTTCTGATGTGAGTGCCTTTGTTGCTTGGTTGCTCACCCTCTCGGCGGCAAGCTTGAGTGCTGAAACACGCGCATCATGGTCGTCGCGCCGAACCTCCATGGAGTCCGCTGAAAACCTCGGAACCTCAAAGCCTTTCATTGCTTCGACGGCCTCAGCGGCAAACGTCCGCCATCGATCTAGTGTGTCGAATTCTTCGGTGATGGTTGGATCGGCGAACTCTTGCGCAACTCGATGTTTCATTTTTTTCATCGCGCCCCCTTCAAGGTGCGGCCTTCATGGGGTGCCAGCGCCAGGCCGGTGAAGGATTCCGGCTTTTCGCCCTCGGGGATCAGCCTCGGGCTAGGCGTGGCAAAACTTGGTTGGGTGGGCTAGACAAGCCCCATTTCGGCCATGGATACACATTCCCGGCCCGTCACAATGAAATGATCCAACACGCGCACATCAACCAGCGACAGTGCGGCCTTGAGGCTCCGCGTCAGGGCTTCATCGGCCCGGCTCGGACGGGCTGCCCCGCTGGGGTGGTTATGCGCCAGGATCACAGCCGCCGCATTGTGTTCAAGGGCGGCCCGCGCGATTTCACGCGGGTACACGCTGGTTTGCGCCAGGGTTCCATTGAAGGGCGTTTCAAAGGCAATGGCGCGGTTTTGGCTGTCAAGGTACAGCACCGCGAACACCTCGATTTTTTCCATCCCCAGGTGTAACCGCAGGAAATCGCGAATCGCGTGCGGGCTGTCGAACAGGGCGCGAAAGCCGTGGGCGGTAGCGGCTCAAGATCGCCAAGGCCGCATCAATCACGCTGCGCTCATGCTCGGGCACACCATGACGAAAGGATGCCGGCCCGTCGCCTGCCCGGTAGCAGGGCACCAGCTCTCGTGCCTTGGATGAAATGCGCCGACCGCCTCGGGGTCGGGTAGATTCGGCAATAGCCATTGTCAAAGCTCCGTTTTGATTGTGGTCAGGCGGGGCCGGTGGTCGCAACACCAGGCCCCGCCGCCTTTTTTTCCCCAGCTCTTGCCGCCGCTGGGTGTGGCGGTTTTCATCGCCCTTTTACGGGGGTTTTTCTGGATACCCGTCGAATCACAGCCTGCAGCGCCTCGTCGCCGTGCGCTGCCCTCACTTTCAAATGCAGCGCGTGGGCCGGGTTCGCTTCGATTTCTCCAAGCTCTACAAGCCTCACCAGTTCGGTAGCCAGCTCACGAAAACGTGACTGCACAGCGTCGCTGTAGCGGTGCGCCACGTCAGCCCGTTCCAAGTGGTTGAAAGCCATCGCCAGGCATGCAACGCCCTCCTGTGCTAATGCACGGGCGTTTGCCCGGCTTGCTAGTTCAAAGTGTGTGGGTGTCATTCCGTTCATCCTTGGTACTCCTTGTATGACCAGCTCGTGCGCCGCTGGGTGTGGCGGTTTTCACGTGTCCCGCGCCTCGATAGGTGGCACCAGGGGAAATGCCATCGCGCCGCTTTCCGGCGAAGTGTGCAGGCGGGCGCAGCCGGTGGGCAAGGTGCGGGGACGAAGTGGGCCGGACTGTGTGGATGTGTGAGTGTTCCCGTTCTGTTCCCTATGTGTTCCCGGTCTGTTCCCGGTACCCTATCCCACGCAAACCCGCATGAATGCTGGGTTTCGCCGATCTGTTCCCGGTGTTCCCGGTGTTCGGCCGGGAATGGTGGCGCCGAAAGCCGCACGGCCGTGGTTCAGGCGGCCCGCTGAGGAAGCTTGACCACATTGCCGGCCTTGCGCCCGTCCAGGTAGTCCGCCCACCACTGCATCAGGCGTTCACGGTCCTGCATGTAGGTGCTGCGGTGGTAGGCCGCCCGCACCCCGTTGCGTTCCTTGTGTGCCAGCTGGCGCTCGATCACATCCGGGTTCCACCCGGTCTCATTGGCTACGGTCGAGAACAGGGCGCGAAAGCCGTGGGCGGTAGCGGCGTTCTTGAACCCCATGCGGGCCAGCGCCGAATTGAAGGTGTTTTCGCTCAGTGGCTTGGACGGGTAGAAGGGCGAAGGGAACACCAGGTCACGGCCACCGCTCAAGCCCTGCATGGTGCGCAGCACGTCCAGGGCCTGCCGGCTCAAGGGCACCCGGTGTTCGGTGCGCATCTTCATGCGTTCGGCCGGGATGATCCACAGGGCCGCGTCCTGGTCAAACTCAGCCCAGCGGGCGCCGCGCACTTCACCGGGCCGGGTGGCGGTCAACATCAGCAGGCGCAAGGCGTTAACTGTGTGCGGGTCGCCCTCGTATGCGTCCAGCTTGCCCAGGAACTCGGGTAGGTCGCGATCTGACAAGGCCGCACGGTGGTTCACCTGCCGCGGCTTGAGGATCTCCGATGGCACCAGGTCGAGCATGGGATTCGATTCGATCCGCTCATGCGTCACGGCCCATCGGTACACAGCCTTGATGCGCTGCAGGACGCGGCCGGCCTGGTCGCCTGCCCCGCGTGCCTCAATCTTTTTCACCACGGCCATGACCTCGCCCGGCCGGATGCTGGCCAGCGGGCGTGCCCCCAGGACGGTGAACACATCGGCCGCCAGCGATGCCCGGATGCGTTCGGCCGTCACAGCGTCCCAGCGTTGCGCCTGGTGCTGCATCCATGCTTCGGCCACGGCCTGCAGGGTGTTGACGGCCTCGTGTGTGGCCTTCACCTTCGCCGCCTTGCGCAGCTCGCCCGGGTCATTGCCGGCCGCCAGCTCTTCGCGTGCCCGATCGCGCCCCTTGCGGGCGTCGGCCAGCGTCACCTCGGGGTACACCCCCAGGGCCAGCCGCTTCTCTTTTCCGCCGTGGCGGTACTTCAGGCGCCAGTACCGGCCACCGGCCAGGGTCACTTCCAGGTACAGGCCCCCGCCGTCAAAATGCTTGCCGGCGGTGGTGAGTGTTCTCAGCTTGGCGTCTGTCAGCTTCATGGCGGGGCATCCTTGCAAGTCTGGGGGCATTTTTGGGGGCACAATCATTTTGCCCACAGCTGACACCCTTTGTAAATCAACGCTCTAGCCCAAGACGTGCGGTTCCTGTTGGTCCACCTGCAGGCGGCACGTTCATCCCGATCACAGGAGACATGCCATGCGCCTGACATCTGCACCCAGCCTGTTGCTGCTTCTGACGCTGGCCGGTGCGCCCACGGTGGCGCTGGCGCAGGCCGCGGTGGTGCAGACCCCCTACCAGCGACCCAAAGCGCTGTTCGACATCTATCTGGACCACCCGGCGAAGATGGGTGCCGCCCTGTACTGGCTGCGTTCCTTTGTGAACCCGCTGATGGAAGCACCGTACAGCCTCTTCAACGAGGACATGAGCGTCATCGTCGTGCTGCACGGCACCGAACTGGTGACCGTGGCCCGCAAGAACGAGAGCCGGTATGAGGACATCGTCCAGCGGATGCGCTTCTACGCCGATCAGGGCGTGAAGTTCAAGGTCTGTGGCCTGGCCCTCAAGGACTACGGCTACACCCCGGCCGACATGCAGCCCTTCGTCGAGGTCACGCCGTCGGCCATGACCGAACTGGTCCACTGGCAGAACCAGGGGTATGGCCTGATCACACCGGTGGTCACCGACAAGAAGGTGTCGATCGACGAGATCCGCTGAACTCAGAAACCCAGGCGTTTGGCCGACGACAGCACCATGACGACATCCGTGGTGGCGTTCGAGAACGGTGTGCCGGGCGCCAGCGCATCGGTGGCTTCGCGGTAGGCGCGACGGTTCACCAGCTCACCCACCTGCCCCGCGACCTGATGGAATCGCTTGTGGCGCTCGATCAGCTCCGAGAAGCTCGGCCGCGAGGCCAGGCTCTGACCCTCCCCGTAGATCCACTTACCCAGCGCGCAGCAGTCATCTCGGGACAGGGTACCCACGTCGACCTTTTCGTGAGCTTCGATGGCGTCTCGCAACTTGACCTTCCAGAGGCGGTGTGCATCAATGAAAGCGTCCACATCAACGCCCTCCACCAGGCTGGCACCACCATTTCGTTGACCTGGCAGGCGAAACTCGTCGACCTGGGCCGCCATGCGCACCGCCGCCTGCCGCTGCGACGTGGCGGCAGCGGCCGTTTCTTCCACCAGGGCGGCGTTGGCCTGGGTGTTGCGGTCCAGGTCCTGCACCGCCTGCCCCACCTGTCCGATGCCCATGCTCTGTTCGTGGGTGCCATCGGCCACCTGCTGCAGAAGCTGTCGAACCTGGTCGGCGTGGCTGACAATTTCGGTCATGGTCTTGCCGGCGCTCTGCACCACGGCCATGCCACCTTCCACCTCGGTGACGCTGCCGGCAATCAAGCCCTTGATCTCCTTGGCGGCCTCGGCGCTGCGCTGCGCCAGGCTGCGCACCTCGCCCGCGACCACAGCGAAACCGCGTCCCTGCTCACCCGCACGCGCAGCCTCGACGGCCGCATTCAGGGCCAGGATGTTGGTCTGGAAGGCAATGCCGTCGATCACGCCGATGATGTCGTGGATCTTGCGCGACGAATGCTGGATGCGTTCCATGGTCTTCACCACGTCCTGCATGACCTGGCCACCACGCTGGGCCACGGAAGCGTTGTCGACCGCAATTTCCGACGCCTGACGGGCCGACGCGGCGGTGTGCGCCACCGACGAACTGGTCTGCTCCAGCGCCGCGGAGGATTCCTCCAGCGCCGCCGCGGTGGCTTCGGTGCGTGTCGACAGATCCTGCGTGCCGCTGGCAATTTCGACACTGGCCTGCACCACGGTGTCGCTGGCCTCCTGCACTTGACTCACGGTCTGGCGCAGCGAGTCCTGCATGAAGGCGATTTCCCGCATCAGGTCGCTGATCTCGTCCCTGCCGCGTGCGTCGATGTCCTCGCGCAGATCACCCATGGCCACCCGCATCAGGTGACGACGCAGCGACTTGAATCCACCGTGCATGGCCCGGTAGAAACCCATGGCCAGGAACACGATGAGCACCATGCAGATCGCCACGGCCGCCAGGGCAGACCACAACTCCCGCATCAGCCGCTGTTCACGGGCGGCCAGCAAGCCATCGAGTTTGGCCAGACCATCTGTCATGGCGGCGTACTGCTGTCCGAGCGTCCTGTTGGCCTGCTCGATGAAGGCGCGCGCATCGCCCTGAACCGCGTCGGCAGCAGGAACCGTCTGGCGCAGCGTCGAGAGATAGGTGCGGGTTTCGGCCAAGGCAGCAGCCGGAACGGCCACGATGCTGGCACCACGATGCGAGGCAATCTTCTCCAGATCATCCTGAGCCCGATCCAGATCCGCCGCCAGCAGTGCCCGAGCTTCGGTCAGCCGCTGGAAGAGCGCAGATTCGGCCCGTCCAGCGCGCAATGCCGTCCCGGCCAGGCCCCGCAGCTCACCCGTGCGTCGGGTGACGTCCGGCAGACGCTCCAGAGCCAGACTGATCAGGTGATGGGTATCGAGTTCCGGGTCCACCGACAACCCCGAGTGATCCGTCACCACGCCCAGCAATACCGTGAGATGCTCAGCCAATGCGTTCATGGACGCGTAGACCTGCTCCGCGGATGCCGCGGTACTGGTGCGGGAGGCGGCAGCAGACTCCTCCACCCGTGCCCAAGCCGCAGCGGTGCTCAGGTCCTGCCCATGAACCGCCTGCAAGGCCGCGATGCGCTGATGGGCCTGCTCGTACGCCTGCCGGGCGCTGTCGGCCTGCGTGCCGGGTTCGCCAAACGCGGCCATGCGGGCTTCGTAACGCCAACGGTCCGACGCCTCCATGGCCGACAGGACCGCGCCCGCATAGGCAGCGCCCTGCCGTTCCCGGGCGGTGAACACCAGATCCTCACGCTCTGCCGAGACGAACAGCCCCAGCAAAAAGAGCATGGCCAAGGCGGCCGGCACGGTGGTCAAGGCCATCTTGCCCGGAAACCGGACCCGCTGCATCAGGCGGGCTGCGGGCCGCCAGATTCCCCAATTCACCACCCGCATGCCTTTACGTGCCACCGCCATCGAACGCTCCAGATATCGTTAGTATTTGTTAAAGATATCGGCGCAAGTCCCATGGGCTTGAGGCAAAAAGCAGGGTTTCGGCCACCCAGATTTCGGATTTCCTACTACTTTGTCACGAAGGCGTCAGCGCTGACGCAAGGTGCGCGAGAGCAGGATCACCGGCACCAGCCCCACGACCACCAGGGTCAACGCAGGCAGCGCGGCCTCGCCCAGCCGTTCATCGCGTGCCAGCTGGTAGGCCACGACGGCCAGGGTGTCGCTGTTGAACGGCCGCAGCACCAGCGTGGCGGGCAGTTCTTTCATCACGTCGACGAACACCAGCAGTGCCGCGGCGGCGGTCGAGCGGCGCAGCAGCGGCCAGTGCACCCGCCTGGCCAAGGCCAGCCCGGTGCTGCCCAGCATGCGGGCGGAATCGTCCAGGCTGACCGGCACGCGCGCGTAGCCGCTCTGGACAGACTGCAGGGCCACCGCCGTGAAGCGCACCAGGTAGGCCCAGACGATCCCGATGGCGGTGGCGGTGATCCAGTAGCCCAGCGAAGAATCCGGCTGCACCGCCTGAACCCAGCCCACCGGCAGGAGCAGGCCGACGACGATCACCGCCCCAGGCACCGCATAACCCAGCCCGGTGAGCTGCACCACGCCCCGCGTGATCCAGCCCGGCCGCATGCGCAGGGCATAAGCCATGGCCAAGGCCAGCAGCGTGGCCAGCAGTGCGGACAGGCCCGCCAGCCGGACACTGTTGACCGACCATTGCACGAACATGGTCCAGGGCAGTTCGTCCCAGCCGCCCACCAGGGGGCGCACCATGAACGCCACCGGCAGGACAAATCCAGCCAGGATGGGCACCGCACACACCAGCCAGGCCAGCCAGGCCCGACGGCCATGCAGCCGGACAGGCTGGGCCTCGGCGCTGCCAGCCCGTTGCCCCCGCAGGGCGGCAAAGCGCATGCGCTGTTGCGCCCGGTGTTCCAGCCACAAAAGCAGGGCGACCAGAGCCAGCAGCATGGTGGCCAGCTGGGCCGCTGCCACCCGGTTGTCCATCACCAGCCAGGCCTTGTAGATCCCGGCCGTGAAGGTCTGGACGCCGAAATAGCTGGCCACACCGAAATCGGCCAGCGTCTCCATCAGCGCCAGGGCCACACCGGCGGCCACGGCCGGCCGGGCCAGCGGCAGCGCGACTTCGCGGATGCGTCGTCCCATGGGAGCGCCCAGCAGCCGGGCGGCCTCCATCAGCTGCGACGCCCGTTCGGCCAGCGCGGTACGGGCCAGCAGGTAGACGTACGGGTACAGCGAGAAGGTGAAGACCCAGACGGCACCGGGCGTGTTGCGGATTTCGGGGAACACGCGTCCCCGGACACCGAAGGCCTCGCGGATCCAGGTCTGCAGCGGACCGCTGAACTGCAGGAAGTCGGTGTAGGCATAGGCCACGACGTAGGCGGGCATGGCCAGGGGCAGCAGCAGCGCCCATTCGAAATGCCGCCGCCCGGGAAAATCGAACAGGGTCACCGCACTGGCGGTGCCCATGCCCACGACCGCGACGCCCGCGGCCACGCTCAGGCACAGGATCAGCGAGGTACCGGTGTAGGCGGGCAGGACCGTGTCTGCCATCTCGCGCAAGACCTGCGCCGATGTGTGATCGAACTGCAGCCACGCCCCGGCCAAGGCCAGCACGGGCAGCACCAGCAGCAGCGCCAGCAGGATCAGCAGCGACTGGAACAGGCGGGCGGGCATGAAAAACGGACGTGGGACAAAGGCATGAAATGAGAATTGTAGTTATCTACAATGGCAGTTATGTTCCTCGACGTCTCCAAGCTCAGCGTTCGCTACCCCGGACAGGCCCAGGCGGCCGTGGACGATGTCACCCTGGGCCTGCGCGCGGGCGAGATCGGCGTGCTCATCGGGCCGTCGGGCTGCGGCAAGACCACACTGCTTCGCGCGGTCGCCGGACTGGAGCGCGCCAGCGCAGGGCGCATCGTCCTGGGGGGTGAAACGGTCAGTGACGGCCAGCACCACCTGCCCGCCGAGCGCCGGCGCATCGGCATGGTGTTCCAGGACTACGCGCTGTTTCCCCATCTGGATGTCGGCCGCAATGTGGGCTTCGGGATCGCGCAGCTGCCGCGCAACCAGCGCGAGGCCCGCATCGCCGAGGTGCTTCGCCTGGTGGGGCTGGACGGTCTGCAGCGGCGCTACCCCCACGAACTCTCGGGCGGTCAGCAGCAGCGCGTGGCGCTGGCGCGCGCACTGGCACCCCAGCCGCGCCTGCTCCTGCTCGACGAGCCCTTCTCCAACCTCGATGTCGATCTGCGGGAACGCCTGGCGCACGAGGTGCGCGCCATTCTGAAGGCCGCCAACGCCACCGCCCTGTTCGTGACGCACGACCAGCTGGAAGCCTTTGCCATCGGCGACCTGATCGGCGTGATGCACGAGGGCCGACTGCACCAGTGGGATGACGCCTACGCCCTCTACCACCGCCCGGCCACCCGCTTTGTGGCCGAGTTTATCGGGCACGGCGTGTTCGCCCCGGCCCAGATCCGGTTGGATGGTGGCGAGGTCTCGGTGCAGACACCGCTGGGGGCGCTGCAGGACATCGAGGAATGCCCCCTGCCCTCCGCCTACGACTCCGGCCTGTGCGATGTGCTGCTGCGGGCCGATGACATCGTCCACGACGACAACGCGCCGGTGAAGGCGCAGATCGTGCGCAAGGCATTCCGTGGTTCGGAGTTCCTCTACACGCTGCGCCTGGGCAGCGGCGAGACCCTGATGACCCACGTGCCGTCCCACCACAACCACGAGGTGGGCGAATGGATCGGCATCCGCGCCGAGGTGGACCACGTGGTTACCTTCGAGCGGGGCGGCAGCCGCAGCGCGCCGCCTGCACCGGGCGTGGCGGTGCGCTGAGACAGGTCTGCTGCCCGCAGGGCAGCGGGTTGCCCTGCGGGGCATCCCGGATGAAAGCGCAGAGGGCTCAGGCGGCGATGCGAAGCTGCGGCGACGCAGCACCCCGGCGGGTTCTGGGCGGAAGCAACTGGGCCAAGGCCCGGCACACGGTCTCCCGCTTGGCATCAACCATCTCGGACAACTCCAGCAACGAGGGCAACGCGTTGCGGACGGCGTCGCTGGCGCCCACCGACTCCTGCTTCAAACCCTGCCACGGCAGCCCGAGCAATCCAAGCAGATGCCCCATGCGCTGCGCCACGCTGCCGGTGCGCAGGTTGACCATGTCCTGGCTCCGGCTCTGCTGCTGGAGCAGGGCCTGGCGCAGCAGGGCCTGACGATGGGCCTCGTCCCGCACCACGACCCGCTCCAGCCGACAGGGGGTGAAGGCCGAGGCAGAGAACTGGTAAGGCATGTCGCACAGGGCCTCCACACCCACCAGATCACCGGGCAACGCCAGCTGCACGGGCAGGCGCAAGGGTCCCGACTCCCGGTCCATGCGCACGACGCCATCCAGTACCCGCCAGACGCCCCCGAAGTCGCCGGACTTGAAGATACCGGCCTGCTCTTCGCAGGCATTCCATTCCACCATCAAACTCGTATTCACCACCCTCTCCTCATCACAAACTGAACCGTCGGCCCCGCACGGGCTCGTGGAACAGGCGACCTGGGACGTAGCCTTGCCTCAGCGAAGGCCTTGCAGATACAGCTTGGTCAGCTGCGCGAACTGCTCGGCACTCAAGGTCTTTCGCAGCTGCTCCACGCATCGGTTGCGACCTTCGAAATGGGCCACCTCGGCCTCGGCAATCTGCGCCATCAAGGCCTCACGATCGGCCTGAGGCCGGTTCTCCAGCATGGCCAGGCGCAACTGGCCGCGCAGGTCGATGATCTTCTTCTGGATCGCCACACGGCCAGGCATGGCCTGCTTGCGGTAGTCGGCCAGCGCCTGGATCTGTTGGTCCGACAACTGCAGGTCGGCCTCGTGCTTCATGGTCAGAGGCATCAGTTCCACGACGGGAATGGCACCGTCGCCGGGAACGCCTTTGGCCAGGCTGTGGCCGGTCGTCAGCGCCAGGGCCAACAGCAGCGTCGATACGCGGGTGAGTCCAATGAATTTCATGCGGTGCTCCTGCTTCGGTGATCGCGGATCAATGCTTGTGGGCACCATGACCCATGTCGTGTTTCATGGGCGCCGGCGCGTTGCCACCGCCCAGGGCCGTCACGGGCACCTTGAGTTCCTGGGTGAAACGCTTCTTGGCGTCGTCCTCGAACACCAGGGTCAGGGGCACGGTGTCACCGCCCTTGAGCTGCTGCTTGAGGTCCATCAGCATCACGTGGTAGCCACCGGGCTTGAGCTCCATCGTGCGACCTGCGGCCAGGTCCAGCCCCGGAATCTGGCGCATCTTCATCACGTCCTTCTCCATGGCCATTTCATGGATCTCGACGACGCCGGCCACCGGGGACTGGGCCTCCACCAGACGGGCATTGGCCGACGGGGTCAGGCGCATGAACGCGCCGGTGGCCTTCTGGGTGGACACGGTGCCGCGCACCCAGGCATCCTCAACTTTCACGGTGGTCTGTGCCCAGGCGGCGGTGGTCATGGCCAGCAGGCCGGTGATGATCAGTTTTTTCATGATGAACTCCTTGGGTTGGTAAAAAAATCAGGCAGACGGCATCGCCAGCAGCTGGCGAATGTCGGCGGCGTAGTCGTCGGCGGTCTGTTCGTGACGCAAGACGACGCGGATGCGCCCCTGCCGGTCAAACAGATAGGACAGCGCGGTGTGGTCCATGGTGTAGCTGCTGCCGGTAGGGACCTTCTTGAAATAGACCCTGAACTCGTCGGCCGCGGCCTTGATCTGGTCGGCGCTGCCCGTCAGCGCCAGAAACGAGGGATGAAAGGACGCCAGGTACTCGCGCAGCAGGTCCGGGGTGTCCCGCTCCGGATCGACCGTGATGAAGATGACCTGCAAATCGGTCGCCAGGGGGCCAAGCTGTTGCATCACGGCGGCGGCACGGGTCAGCGCCGTCGGACAGACGTCCGGGCACTGGACGAAGCCGAAATACAGCATCACCACCTTGCCGCGGAAGTCCGCCAGCGATCGAGCCTGCCCATGAAAGTCGGTCAGGGTAAAGCCGCGCGCGTAGTCGGCGCCGGTGATGTCGATGCCCTTGAAGGACGACCCGCTGCTGACCGGGCCATCACAGGCCATCAGTGACAGGCTGCTGGCGGCCGCCAGGGCCATCAGCAAACGCCTGCGCGACGGCCCGCGTGCCGCACAGGCAGATGCAAAGGGATGAATCGGTGAATGAGGCACGACGCCTCCTGAAACAGGACCAGAAACGGAGCGCCCTCGAAAGGACGCTCCACGGCGGGGTTTCAGGCGGTCAGCGGTGGTGCGCGTGAGTGGGCGCTCGCCCAGACGGTGGCGCCCACGGGGGCGCGGTAGAAGGCCGGGGGGAGATCGGTGGCTCGCTCGCCCAGGGTGAGCGCAGGAGGATCCACGGGGGGAAGGCCAGCGCCCGCTCCGTGCAGGGTGCACCAGGGACAGTGCTGGACCGCACTGCCGACGGGCTGCCCGTCGTCGGGCTGGTGATCGGACACCTCGCCGGTATCGGCCTTGACCCACACCATGCCGCTGACGCTGCAGACTTCGAGCCAGTCGGCGCGGTCGGATCCGGTCACCATGGCCTGTGCCAGCGTGGGCGACAGCGCACCTGCCAGCAAGGCCAGGATGGCCAGCCAGGCACCGAAGCGTCGGTACAGGCGCAGGAACGTCATCCCCGCAGTGTAGCAGCGCGTCATCTTTGCGACCACCGGATGCACGCCGCACGACCTAACATTGGCCGATCATTCCTCAGGAGACACCCATGATCACCCTTTGCGGTTTCGCTGCCAGCAACTACTACAACAAGGTCAAGCTCGCCCTGCTCGAAAAGGACGTGCCGTTCAGCGAGGAGCTGGCCTGGGTCGGCGAGACCGACCTGGCGGCCAGCCCGCTGGGCAAGGTGCCGTATCTCAAGACCGACGAGGGCGCGCTGTGCGAGTCCACCGTCATGCTGGAGTACATCGAGGCCAAGTACCCGCAGCCGGCCTTGCTGCCCGCCGACCCGTTTGCGGCCGCCAAGGTACGCGAGCTGCTGCGCTACCTTGAGCTGCACCTGGAACTGGTGGCACGCAACCTCTACCCTGAGGCCTTTTTCGGCGGCAAGGTCAGCGACAGCGCCAAGGAGAAAACGGCCCAGCAGCTAGAAAAGAACATCGCGGCGTTTGCGAAGCTGGCCAAGTTCTCACCGTACGTGGCCGGTGACCACTTCACCCTGGCGGACTGCGCCGCCATCGTCCACCTGCCACTGGTATCGGGAGCCACCAAGATCATCTATGGCCGCGACTTCCTGGTCGATCTGCCGGTGCGCGACTATCTCAAGGCGGTCGGGGAGCGGCCCAGCGTGGTCAAGGTCAATGCCGACCGCAAGACCAACACCGATCTGCTGATGCAGCGCGCACGGGCGGCCAAGGGCTGATACCGGCCCCCGGCTTCCTGTGGCACCATCGCCGCAGCGTTCACCGCAGGAGTCGTCGCCCATGGAGACCTATCGCCCCGCCGGCTGGCTGGAAGCCCTGGTGGCCGCCGCGTTGCGCACCACCTTGCGCACCCTGCTCAAGCCTGTGTTCTCGCCGCGCTGGTCCATCGTCTTTCAACGCCGCTGGCTGTCCGCGCTGGCCCGCATCTCGCTGGTGCCGCGTTCGGTGAGCATCAACCCGGGTGACGCTGGCGGCGTGCCCGGTCAATGGTTGCGCCATGGCGATGTGCCGGCGGTGCGCGCCGGCACCCTGCTGTATCTGCATGGCGGAGCCTACTGCGTGGGCAGCCCGGCCACCCACCGCGCGCTCACGGCGCGGCTGGCACAGGGCACGGGTGTGCCTGTCTTTGCGGCCGACTACCGCCTGGCGCCGGAACACCCTTTCCCTGCGGCGCTGGACGATGCCCTGGCCGCCTACCGGGCCCTGCGCCAACGGGGACCGGTCGTGGTTGCCGGGGATTCGGCCGGTGGCGGACTGGCCCTGTCGCTGACCTTGGCCCTGCGTGAGGCGGGTGAGGAGCAGCCTGCCGGCCTGATGCTGCTGTCCCCATGGGCCGACATGGCACCGGACACGCTGCCGCCAGAGCCACCGGGAGAAGCCATGCTCAGCGCTGCCTGGGCGCAGGCCTGTGCGGCGTACTACCTGGCGAGCCCACCGGATCAACGCGTCTGGGTGACCTCGCCGCTGAAGGCCGATCTGCGCGACCTGCCACCAGTGCTGATCCAGGCCGCCACCGACGAGATGCTCCACGGCCAGGCACTGGCCCTTCACGAAGCGCTGCAATCCGCCGGCGTGACCAGCCGCTGCGAGATCACCGAACGGCGCTGGCATGTGTTCCAGCTGCACGGCGGGGCGCTGCGCAGTGCCGACGAGGCCATCGCGCGGCTGTGCCACTTCGCGCGCCAGCGTCTGGACGCAGTGACCGCCCCACGCCATAGCGAGCACGAGGTGGTCATCATGGGCGCCGGCATGTCCGGCGTGTGCATGGGCATCGGCCTGAACCGGGCAGGCATCCGCGACTGGGTCATGCTGGAGAAGCAGCCGGGGGTGGGCGGCACCTGGTGGGACAACACCTACCCGGGCGCCCATGTGGATGTGCCCTCGCCGGTGTACGCGTTCTCGTTCGCGCCCAACCCGCGCTGGTCACGGCGATTTGCATCGGCACCCGAAATCCAGCGCTATGCGCAAGCCCTGGCCGACCGGCACCACCTGGGCGCACGCACGCGCCTGGGCACAGAACTGACCGAAGCCCGCTTTGACGACACCACCGGCCACTGGCACCTGAGGACCGCGCGCGGTGACACCTTGCGCGCACGGTTCTTTGTGTGCAGCACCGGCCCGCTGAACCAGCCCCGCTGGCCCGGCATCCCCGGACTGGACAGCTTTGCCGGTGACCGCCTGCATTCGGCACGCTGGAACCACCGCACCCCCTTGGCGGGACGTCGAGTCGCCGTCATCGGCACCGGCTCCACCGCGTCGCAGCTGGTGCCGCCGATCGCCGCGCAGGCCGCGCGGTTGCATGTGTTCCAGCGCACCGCCAACTGGGTGCTGCCCCGGTTGGACCGCCGCTACGGGTGGCTCGACCACCTGCTGGCGCGGCTGCCGCCCTATGCCGTCTTCACACGCTGGGCCTGGACGCAGGTCCTGGAGTGGGGGCGACGGGGCTTTGACGAGGGCACGGTGGCGCGGCGCGGCATGCTCAAGACCGCGGCGCTGCACCGGGACCGCCAGGTGCCCGATCCGGCGCTGCGGGACGCGCTCACCCCGACCTATCCGCTGGGGTGCAAGCGCATCATCTATTCCAACGACTTCTATCCGGCGCTGACCCGGCCCCATGTGGAACTGGTGACCACCGGCATCGAGCGCATCACCCCGCGCGGCATCGTCACCACCGACGGCCGCGAGCGACCGGTGGACGTGCTGGTGTGCGCCACCGGCTTCGATACGGTACAGCTGCTGTCGTCCGTTCAGGTCACCGGCCTGGGTGGCCAGACTTTGCGCCAGGCGTGGTCGCAGGGACCGCAGGCCTACCACGGCATCAGCGTGGCGGGCTTCCCCAACCTGTTCCTGATGCTCGGCCCCAACACGGCCACCGGTCACACCTCCACACTGCTGTACATCGAACCCGAAGTGCGGCACGCCATCGCCTGCATGCAGCGGGTCAGGCAAGCAGGCCAGCGCTGGATCGCCGTGAGACCAGAGGTCATGACCGAGCACAACCGGGCGCTGCAGCAGCGCCTGGGAGGGTCGGTCTGGGCCCAATGCCGAAGCTGGTACCGGATGGAGGGAGGCAAGATCGTCGCCCTGTTCCCGGGTTTCACCGCCGAGTACGTCCGGGCAGTCTGGCCCCCACGGGCAGCCGACTACGAGACCGACTGATCGAGCAGCGCCTGCACCGCCTGCTGCATGTCCCTGGCCAGGCTGCGACGGTCGCGGCCCTCAGCCAGTTCGGGGTGCCCGTAGGTCACCCGCGCCGTGAGGCCATCGGCACGCAGGGTGGACCAGATGGACGCCAGCAAGGTGGTGTCTCCGACAAACAGCGGCGCATCACTGATGCGGCCATCGCCATCGACAAAACGCAATGCGACCGGCAGCAGCGGAGCATGGGTGGAAATGGCGGCCTGCAGCAGGTTGGCATGAAAGGGCAAGAGGCTGCGACCATCCCCGGTCGTGCCCTCCGGAAACACAGCTATGAGATCCCGCGCCTTGAGGTGTTCGGCCATCTGGTGCACCACCCGCATCGCGTCCCGGCGGCTCTCGCGCTCGATCAGGATGGTGCCCGCGCCGGTGATGAGCGCGCCCAGCACCGGCCAATGCTTCACATCGGCCTTGGAGACAAAGCGCACCGGGCAGGCCGCATTCATGACCAGGATATCCAGCCAGGAGATGTGGTTGGCCAGCAGCAGCATCGGACCGCCGGTGGGCGCCGAGCCCCTGACCTCCAGCGCCACCCCCATGATGCGCAGCATGCCGCGCGACCACTCACGCACCAGCAGCGCGCAAGCATCGGGCGTCAGCCGGCCGAACTCGGTCCGGATGATCCAGAGGCCACGCAGCACATGGGCCAGGGCGCGCAGGGCACGCCAGGCTGCACGCAGAACTTTCACGCGTGGGCGGCTTGCCAGGCAATCTGCCCGCCCACCAGGGTGGTCCGCACACGGACCGGCAGTTCATGCCCCTCGAAAGGCGTGTGCTTGCCCTGGCTGCGCAGTCCGGCGGGCAACACCTGCCAGGAGCCGTTCGGATCGAAGACGCACAGGTCCGCGACACCGCCCTCGGCGATCTGGCCGACGCTGGCCTGAAGGGTGCCCAGGCTGCTGCCCAGTACCTTCTGCGGTCCCGTGGTGACCGCCGCCAGCGCCTGCATCAGGCCCAGGCCCTCCTGCTGTGCCCACTTGGCGGCCAACCCCAGCAACAACTCCACCGCCGTTGCTCCCGGCTCCGCCTCGGCGAAGGGCAGCACCTTGGCATCCGCATCGACCGGGTTGTGGTCGGACACCAGTGCATCGATGGTGCCGTCGGCCAAACCCTGCCTCAGGGCCTGGCGGTCGCGCTGCTGACGCAACGGCGGCTGCAGGCGCGTGCGGCTGTCGTAGTAGCCGATGTCCATTTCGGTCAGGTGCAGGTTGTGCACGCTCACGTCACAGGTGACCGGCAGGCCTTCCGCCTTGGCCTGCCGGACCAGGTCGAGTCCGGCGGCACTGCTGATGCGGCACAGGTGAACGCGCACGCCCTTCTCACCCGCCGCCCGGCTGGCGCCGTGGATGCCACGCAGCAACTCGAACAGGGTGTGCAAGGCAATCGTCTCGGCGGCGACCGGAACGCCCGAGAGCCCCAGGCGCGTGGCCAGCGCGCCGCTGGCCGCCACCCCTTTGCCCAGCCAGAAATCCTGCGGCCGCAGCCACACGGTGTAGCCAAAGGTCGCCGCATACTGCAGCGCACGCTGGAGTACCTGCACGTTGACGATCGGCACCTCGGCCTGCCCGAATCCGATGCAGCCCGACTCGGTCAGCTCGGCCATCTCGGTCAGCACTTCGCCCTTGAGGCCACGGGTCAGCGCTCCGAGCGGGAACACGCGCGCCTGGTGCAGCTTTTCCGCCCGGAACTTGAGCATATCGACCAGTCCGGGCTCATCCAGCACCGGATCGGTGTCCGGCGGGCAGACCAGCGATGTCACACCACCGGCCACCGCCGCCGCCATCTCGCTCTCGAGCATGCCCGCATGCTCCTGACCAGGCTCGCGCAGGCGCACCGCCAGATCAACCAGACCCGGGGCCACGACACAGCCGGTCGCGTCGATGGTCCGGTTGGGGTGGAAATCATGGGCCACCTTGCCAATCGCGATGATGCGCCCGGCCGCGATGGCCACATCGGCCAGCTCGTCGCGCCCCGTCGCCGGGTCCATCACGCGACCATTCTGGATCAGGATCTTCATGCCACATTCCCCGCAACAATGCTCATCACTGCCATCCGCACCGCAATCCCGAAGGTCACCTGCGGCAGGATCACGCTCTGCGGGCCATCGGCCACGGCGGAGTCGATCTCGACCCCTCGGTTGATCGGCCCCGGGTGCATCACGATGGCATCGGGCTTGGCCCAGCGCAGGCGCTCGGTCGTCAGACCGAAGCTCTTGAAGTATTCCTGGCTGGAAGGCAGCAGGGCACCACTCATGCGCTCGTTCTGCAGGCGCAAGGTGATCACCACGTCACAATCCTTGATGCCCTCTTCCAGCGTGTGGCAGACCCGAACACCCATGTGGGACAGGTCGCTGGGCACCAGGGTGCGAGGCCCCACCACGCGCACGTCCGGGCAACCCAGAGTGGTCAGTGCATGGATGTCCGAACGGGCCACCCGCGAGTGCAGCACGTCGCCCACGATGGCCACCGACAGGTTGGTGAAGTCCTTCTTGTAGTGCCGGATGGTGTACATGTCCAGCAGACCCTGCGTCGGGTGCGCGTGGCGGCCGTCGCCGGCGTTGACCACATGCACATGGGGCGCCACGTGCTGGGCGATCAGGTAGGGCGCGCCCGATTCGCTGTGGCGCACCACGAAGATGTCGGCCGCCATGGCCGAGAGGTTGGCGATGGTGTCCAGCAGCGACTCGCCCTTCGCAGTGGAGCTGCGCGCGATGTCCAGCGTGTAGACGTCGGCGGACAGTCGGGTCGCGGCGATGTCGAAGGTGGTGCGGGTGCGGGTGCTGTTCTCGAAGAACAGGTTGAACACGCTCTTGCCGCGCAGCAGGGGGACCTTCTTGACCTCACGGTCGCTCACGCTCACGAAGTTCGACGCCGTGTCCAGGATCTGCGTCAGGATCGCGCGGGACAGGCCCTCGGTCGAGAGCAGGTGAACCAGTTCACCGTTCTTGTTGAGCTGGGGGTTCTTGGGATTGATCATGAGCGGGTCTCCACCGCAAAACGAAGGCGGCCGCCGTCATCCCGGGCCAGCTCCAGCGACTGGCTCGCCGGCAACGTCACCCGGGCGGCCGCAAAATCGGCCTCGATGGGCAGTTCCCGCCCACCCCGATCGACCAGTACCGCCAGTTTCACCGAAGCCGGGCGGCCGTAGTCGAACAGCTCGTTGAGCACCGCCCGCAGGGTACGACCGGTGTAGAGCACGTCGTCCACCAGCAGCACATGGGCACCGTCGACATCGAAAGGCAGGCGCGTCTGCGCGGTCACGGCCACCCCGCGCCGGGCAAAGTCGTCGCGGTGCATGGACGAGGAGATCACGCCAGCCTCGCCCGCCAGATTCAGGTCACGCTGCAGGCGTTCGACCAGCCACGCACCACCGGAGGTGATACCGGCCAGCTGAAGCGGGCCGTCGGCGCTGGCCATCAGCCCGCGAACACCGCGCAGCAGGGTCTGGTAAAGCTGCTCCGCATCGATGTGCAGGGCATCCTGGAAATGGGTTTGCGCAATGGTCATGGCAGTTGCCTCAGGAACTGTTCTAGGATGATGCAGGCCGACGCGGCGTCCGCGTCCCGCGCGCCCAGGCTGTGGGCCTCGGTGGTGCTGTATCGCTCGTCCACCTCGAACACGGGCAGACCCAAACGGCCGCGCAGCTGGCGGGCGAACTTGCGGGCCCGCTGGGTATTTTCGTGCGCCTGCCCATCGGGATGAAACGGCACACCGACCACCAGCGCATCCGGCTGCCACTCACGGACCCGGTCGGCGATGCGGAGAAAGCGGGCATCCCCCTCGGCCGCGATGGTGGGCTGGGGGGTGGCGGTTCGGGTCAGCCGGTTGCCGCTGGCCACGCCGGTGCGTTTCAGGCCGAAGTCGAAGGCCAGAAAGCGCTCGCATCCTGTGGCGACGTCCTGTGGTTCCGTCATGGCAGGCATCGCGCTCACGCATGCCCCGCGTCGGGCGACAGCATCCAGGGCTGAAGACCCAGCAGGGCCATCGCCTTCTGGTAACGCTCTTCCACCGGGATATCGAAGATCAACGAATGGTCGGCCTGCACCGTGAGCCAGCTGTTTTCCCCGATCTCGGATTCCAGCTGGCCCTTGCCCCATGAGGAATAGCCCAGCGTGATGAAGACCCGGCGTGGACCGGCGCCACCAGACATGGCTTCGAGCACATCGCGAGAGGTGGTCATCTCCAGGCCACCGGGAATGGTCATGGTGGAGGCATAGACCGATTCGCCTTCCGCGCCAGGCACGGCTTCGTGCAGGACGAAACCGCGTTCGGTCTGCACCGGCCCGCCCTGGAACACCGGCGTGTGCTGGAGGTCCTGGCGCTCGAAGGGAAGTTCCAGTTTGCCGAACAGGTCGGGCAGGTGGATATCGGCCGGCTTGTTGATGATCAGGCCCAGGGCGCCGCGGTCGCTGTGCTCGCACATGTAGACCACGCTGCGTCCGAATAGCTCATCACCGAGACCGGGCATCGCTATCAGGAAATGATCGGTCAGGTTGGTGGGAGCAAAATCGGCAGACATCTTTTGATTTTAAGCCGCCGCCCCCGGCTCACCCGCATGAACACCTACGACAGAGGCCTGATGTGGTTCCGGCGTGACCTGCGCGCCGAGGACAACGCGGCACTGCACCACGCGCTCAAGTCCTGCCGGCAGGTCTGGTGCGTGTTCGTCTTCGACACCGAGATCCTGGATCCACTGGTCGAACGCGGCCTGACCGCCGACCGCCGGGTCGAGTTCATCCGCGAGTCCCTGGTGGAACTGGACCAGCGCCTGCGTGCCATCGGACAGGCTCACGGCCATCCTGACACCGGCTTGATCGTGCGACACGCCCGGGCCCGGGACGAGATTCCGGCGGTGGCCGCCCGCCTGGGGGTGCAGGCCGTCTTCGCCAACCACGATGACGATCCCGCTGCCAAACACCGGGACGCCCACGTGCTGGGCGCCCTCGCGCACGCCGGGATCATGTTCCACGGCCACAAAGACCATGTCGTGTTCGAGCGTCGCGAGGTGCTGACGCAGGCGGGGGGCGTATTCGGCGTGTTCACCCCCTACAAGAACGCCTGGCTCAAACAGATCCGGGAAGAGCATCTCAAGCCTTGGCCCGTCGAGGCATTGGGGGCTGCGCTGGCGCCCTTGCCTGGGCCGCCTGGCGGGGAATGGAATCACCCGGTGCCGCGGTTATCGGACATCGATTTCGAACCGACCAACCTGTCTGCCATGGCGCTGCCCACTGGCGCCAGCGGAGCTCATCGCCTGTTCGAGAGCTTTGTCGAGCGCATCGACCGTTACCATGAGGCACGGGATTTCCCCGCCATCAAGGGGCCCAGCTACCTGAGCGTGCACCTGCGCTTTGGCACGATCTCGATACGCCAGGTCGCCGCCGTGGCGTGGCAGATGCATCTGCAGGGCATCCAGGGGGCCAGTGTCTGGCTGTCTGAGCTGATCTGGCGGGACTTCTATCACCAGATCCTCGCCAACCACCCCCACGTGGTCGAACGGGCCTTCAAACCCGAGTACGACCGCATCCGCTTCGAGCACGGCAAGCATGCCAAAGAACTGTTCGCGGCGTGGTGTGAGGGCCGCACCGGCTATCCCATCGTGGACGCTGCCATGGCCCAGATCAACCAGACCGGCTACATGCACAACCGTCTGCGCATGGTGGTGGCCAGTTTCCTGGTGAAAGACCTGGGACTGCACTGGCACTGGGGCGAGCAGTACTTCGCCGACCATCTGATCGACTACGACCTAGCGGCCAACAACGGGGGATGGCAGTGGGCCAGCTCCAGCGGTTGTGACGCCCAACCCTACTTCCGTATCTTCAATCCGGTCAGCCAGAGCGAGAAGTTCGATCCGCAAGGCCGCTTCATCCGGCGCTACCTGCCCCAGCTGGCCGGCCTGCCCGACAACTGCATTCACGCCCCCTGGCAGGCGCGGGAACTCGAACTGCTGGCCGGGGGCGTCACCCTCGGGAGCACCTACCCGCGGCCTGTGGTCGACCATGCCGAGGCCAGGGAGCGCACACTGCAGCGCTACGCCGTCGTCAAGAAGCCCGGCGCCCTGCCCGGCTGAACATGGAATGAAAAGACCCCGGCAATCTGCCGGGGTCTTTTGACGGTCAAGTGGTCAACCGGAAGCCGGTCAGACCTCGGCGGCTGCCTTGGCGTAGTGGGCAATCAACGCCAGCAGTTCGTCTTCCGAATAGGGCTTGCCCAGGTAGTGATCAACCCCCAGCTCACGCGCATGTTCGCGGTGCTTCTCGGCAATGCGCGATGTGATCATGATCACCGGCAGGTCGGCCAGGCGGACATCGTTGCGGATGTTGCGCACCAGGTCGAAACCATCCATGCGGGGCATCTCGATGTCGGACAGAACCACCGTCGGCCGCTCCTGTTGCAGGCGCTCCAGCGCCTGCAGACCATCGGCCGCCAGCATCACCCGGTAGCCTTCGCGTTGCAGAAGACGCTGGGTCACGCGGCGCACGGTGATCGAATCGTCCACCACCAGCACAAGCGGCACGCTGTTGACCACCGGCGCGACCTCTTCGACGCTGGGCGCCTCGGAACCGGGCGTGGGTAGGTGCTGATGTGCCGCCACCCACTCGCGCACTTGCGCTCCATAGACGGTCGCCAGCGCCACCGGGTTGTAAATCAGCGCCACGGCACCGGAAGCCAGCACAGACATGCCAGCCAGGCCGGGCAAACGTGACAGTTGCGGGCCAAGGTTCTTCACCACCACTTCCTGGTTGCCCAGCACTTCGTCGACGTGCATGGCCACCCGCTGTGCGGCGCTTCGGAAGATGACCACCGGCAGCGTCCGGCTCTTGGACTCGGTCGACTGCGTGGAGGACTGCAACAAGGCGCCCGCCCAGTAGAAAGGCACTTCCTCACTGCCGGCGCGCAGCATGCCGCTGGCATAGGCCGCGGCCAGCTCGTCGGGCGATACACGGCGCACCAGTTCCACCAGGTTGGAGGGGACGCCCAGGGTCAGATCACCCGCCCGCAGCATCACCACCTGCGTGACCGCGGTGGTCAGCGGCAGCACCAGCGTGAAGCGCACACCCTGACCGCGATGCGTTTCGGTTTCCACACGGCCACCCAAGGCCACCACGTCGTTGCGGACCACGTCCATGCCGACGCCCCGACCGGCGAGAGAAGTGACTTCGCCAGCTGTGCTGAGCCCTGGCATGTAGATCAGCTGGGCAGCGTCTTCGTCGCTGATCGGTGTGCCCGCAGTGACGTACCCCTGTGCCACCGCCTTTTCCCTCAGGCGGTCCAGATCCAGGCCTGCACCGTCGTCCTGGAACACCACCGACACGTCATTGAGCTCCTGCGACAGGCGGACCTCGATATGACCTTCGGCCGGTTTGCCGGCAGCCAGACGCACATCCGGCGATTCAATCCCGTGAACGATGCAGTTGCGCAGCAGGTGCTCGAAGGCGCCGGTCATCCGGTCCAGCACACCGCGGTCCATTTCAATGGCACCGCCGATGATGTCCAGCCGCACCTGCTTGCCCGTTTCCTTGGCCGCCTGACGCACCACGCGGTACAGGCGCTCGGAGATGCCCTCGAACTCCACCATGCGGGTGCGCAACAGGTCACGCTGCAGTTCCCGGGTCTGGCGCGCCTGGGCCACGAGACTGTCTTCAGTGGCTTCCACCGCCCGCTGGAGGTTGCGCTGCACCGTGGCCACGTCGTTGACCGACTCGGCCATCATGCGCGTGAGTTCCTGGACCCGGGTGAACCGGTCGAACTCCAGCGGATCGAACGCCTGGTTCGTGTCCTTCGCTTGAGCCAAGCGCGACTGCATCTGGGATTCGGCCTGCAGTTCCATGTCGCGCAGCTGCTGGCGCAGGCGGTCCAGGTTGCCCGTGAGGTCCTTCAATGAGCCCCGCAGCGTCAGCAGCTCGGCTTCCATGCGCGAGCGGCTGATCATGACTTCACCGGTCTGGGTGACCAGCCGGTCCAGCAGCTCCGGCCGCACCCTGACCGCTGCGCCGGCCTTGCCCTGGATCAGCACAGGCGCAGCAGGCAAAGACAGGCCGGTCAGAGGCTGTACAGGTGCCGGGACCGGTGTGGCAGACTCGGTGACTGCGGCCGGTTCGATCGAACCAGCCGTGGCATCGACAGACACCGCCGCCTCCGCTGCCACCGGCTCCTCGGGAGCACGCTGGACCACGTCAGTGGGCGCCTGGTGTTCCGCGTTGCGCAGCGTCTCGAAACGCACCAGAACGGCGTCGTAAGCCTGCAGCAACGGCTCAATCGCGGCCGATGTCAACCCTTCACTGCCCAGTCGCTCCGCATCGGTTTCCATGCGGTGCACCATTTCACCCAGACGCAGGGCACCGGCCAGACGCGCACTGCCCTTGAGGGTATGCAAGGCCCGCAGCACTTCCGAGCGGGCCCCCGCATTGTCGGGTCGTGCCGCCCACTGCCGAAGAGCACCGCCCAGCTGGGGCAGAAGCTCGAGCGCTTCTTCCTCGAAGATGGGGAACAGATCGACATCGATGGTGTCCACCACGTCGATGTCATCGTCGATGTCCTGCACACCCGCGGCCGACGCTTCGGACAGGGTGGCCCATTCCGTGATGGGATCCTGAGCGGCGCGCACCGGCTCAAAGGGCGCGATGTCGGCCACCACCGGTTCAGAGGATGCCTCCGGCTCGAATGCCTGCAAGTCCGTCTCATCAAGCTCCAGACCCTCGGACTCGGCGGACACCTCGTCCGCAGCCACCGCCGGTGGCTCTGCCGGCAAAGGCGCATGCACCACCTCGAAGAGCGCCGCCAGGAGTTCTGCGCTGGGCTCCTTGTAGAAGCCTGCGGCGAACTGATGCAGCAGGCGTCGGATTTCCTCTGAGGCCTCGACGAAAAGGCGCGCCTGCGCCTCGGTCGCCGGATAGCCGGCCTCCTGATGCGAGGACACCGCGCCAATGGCGTGCTCCAGGGCCCGTGCAATGTCCGACAGGGGCTGGAAGCCCACCGTGGCGGAACTCCCGGCCAGCGAGTGAGCCAGCGCTTCGGCCTGGTCGTGCACGGGTTCGTGGTATTCCAGCGCCCACTCCGCCAGTCCCGTGCACAGGCGGCGCGACCACTCGTCCGCCTCGTTGAGGTACACGTTGTAGAGCTTGATGCCGATGCGCAGCGGACCGATCACCTTGACCGCGTCGTCGGCAGACTCAAGCAAATCGGTTGCCGGTGCGGCGGTGTCTGCAACCGTTTCATCGATCGTCGGCAACTCGGCTTCCTGCGTCACGATCGACGGCAGAGGCGGCTCCTCCTCCGCCAGCAAAGGCACGACCGGTTCCTCGATGACCTCATCCGGCAACGCCACGTCAGGCAGTGCCTCATCGGCATCGAGCAGCGATGCCAGATCAGCCACCTCCGGCAACGGTGTCTCGACCGCATCGGCAGTGGCCGGCGTCGGCGGAAGCGGCTGGTCGGCTTCATCCACGGGCAACGCCATGTCCATGGCGAGTTCGTCGAACATGGACGGCAACTCGTCGGGCTCGGCCGGCACCTGCTCGGACACGTCCAGAGCCTGCGACGGCGTGGCCAGATCCTGTGCCTTGTCGGAGGCGACGCCCAGGCTGGAGAAATCGATGTCCGCCAGCAACGGCTCGGCGGGCAAATCGAGTTCCACCGTCTCCACCGGTCCGCCAACCTCCAGCGAGGTGGTGTCGGCGAACTCGGGGAACGCGGGCTCCACGGTCTCCTGAGGCAACACCAGGCTGTCCTGCGATTCCGCGGGCGGCACCATCGGAGACTCGGCAACGGGCGCCGTGTCTTGAGGTTCGGGCCGTCCCACAGGTTGCCATACGCCCTGATCCCGCCAGGCCTCGGCACTGGCCTTGAAAGGCTGCGCCCTCCAGGCCGACGCCTGGCCGGCAGCGATGTCGGACGTCCAGGCACCGAAGGCATCCAGCGCGTCAGCCGCCAGATCCAGCAGCCCTGGGACCGCCGGACGCTGCTCGGCCAGCAAGGCATTGAGCAGCTGTTCCATCGCCCAGGCAGCTTCGCCGAACTCGTTGAGCCCGACCATGCGGGAACTGCCCTTGAGCGTGTGGAAGGCACGCCGCAAGGTCGTCTGGTGCTCCAGCTCGGCGGGGGAGTCCCTCAGCAACGTCACCGCCTCCTTGCCGTTGGCCACCACCTCGGCGGCCTCCTCCAGGAAAACATCCAGCAGGTCGCCGTCGAGTTCGTCGTCGGTCGCCACCGCTGCAGCGGTGGGGGCAGGCACAGGGACGGGCGCGGCCATGGCCTGACTCAGATCCACCAAGGCCTGGGCACCCGCAGCGCCATCCTCACCCACCACGGCTTGGGCAGCCTCCCGGGCGGCCTTGGCAACCCCTGGCTGTTCAGCCAGCGAGGCCTGGTCAGCGATCTGCTCCAACTGCTCACTGAGCAACGCCAGATCCACACCTTCCTGAACCTCGGTGACCACACGCTGCACGCCAGCGCTGATCGCCTGGGCATCCTGCTGCGCCGGTTCGAAGGCGGTCGCGACCGGCTGGTTGCGACCCATGAGGGGAATCAGCTCACCCTTGTCCTCGTCGAAAGTGAACACCTTCTTGGCCAGGGCCGGCTGATAGTTCAGCATGTCGACCAGGAAACTCAGGGCGCTGAGGTTGTCGCCCAGCTGGCCGAATGTGCCGGCCTGCCGCGCCTGGGTTTCGTCCACATCCGTGTCGATCATCTGATCGATGACCTGGCGCATGCGGCCGACAGCCTGCACCGCCTGGTCCAAGCCCAGCACCGACAGCACACCCCGCATCTGGGAGAGCTGGTTGAGCGCGACATGCAGCCCCGCTTTTTCCACCGGGTTGCGGAAGAACTGATCGAGAGACTTCTCGGCTTCTGCCAGAGACACCTTCAGCTCCCCGACCACGCTGCCAAGCGTCTGGCGGTCACTCACCCGGCGATAGAGCTGCTCCATCCAGGGTTCCAGCGGCTGCGCCGCACCACCCGATAGAAGTCGGTCCAGACGCATCGCCAGGGCCTTGGTGCGTTCCGTCAACTCGGGATCGGAGGGATCGAAATCCTCAAAGGCAGCCTCCAGGTACAGCGTCGTGGTGGCCACTTCCATCGCCAACTCGGGCTGGACGCCGTTGGTGTCACGGACTCCCTGCTCGACGGCACGCACCAGGGTCTGTGCCAGAAGTGTGCTGCCCGGCAGCAGCTTGAGCAGCGAGTCGGCAATCAGCCCGAACTGATCGGTGACCTGACGACCCCGGCTGGCATCTCCCCCCGCGTAGAGCGACCACGACTCCTTGGCGGCATTGATGCGCTTGCGTGCCTGCAGCAGCAACGCAGGGTCGTAGCGGCCCAAGGTGGCCTGCGTGTAGTCCACGGGCCGCAGGGACGCGAGGTTGAATGCATCACGCACCGCCTTGAGATGCTGGGTGGGCCTGTCGCCGGGGTCGGCCTGTGAGCAGAAGAACAGCAGATCGTGCAACAGCGTCTCGGAGACCTGGGTCTGCCCCTGCGAGAACGCGGCGTACTGCAGCAGAATGCGGGACGCTGCCCGCTTGGCGTACACATCGCCGGACAGCAGATTCAGTCCGACCGCCTCGAAGTAGGCAGCGGCCACCCGCCAGAAGGTGGTCACTCGCCCACCGCCCGCCATGGTGGCGAGGTTGCCGGACAAACGCGCCAGCTGCAAGGCCGCTGCCGGGCTGTGGGACTTCACCACCAGCAGCACCAGACGGTCCATCAGGGAGCGCAAACGGGCATCGACCTGCAAGGCACTGCCCGACGCTGGGGCGCCGATGTCGAGGCCACGGGTTTCGAAGGGCCAGAGGTCGGCCGGGTGAACGCGTTCGGCGCCCGTGATCTCCTGGACATCCCGGTACTGAGCAAACAGGGCGACCGGATGCACCGGCTTGTTGCTGAGCACCAGTTCCAGGTACTCCACCAGCGCAAAGCCCGCCTTCTCCACCTTGGCGGCCGTCTCTTCGGTACAGGTCTGCGGCTTCTGCACAAACCGGTTGACCGCCGACTCCATGGCGCGCAGCACCTGTGCGGGCGCGGCCAGGCCCACCATCTCCAGGGCGCCTACCGCCTGGTGCAACTGCTGGCGAGCCACCCGCAAAGGAGCAGGATCGACCGCCTCAAGGTCATCGCGACGCGACTGGTCGGACTCCCGGACAAAACGACGAATCGACTTGTTCGCGCCTTCGAGGGACTTGCGCAACTCGTCGAACACCCAGGCCAGCGGACCAAGGTCGGTGAGCGGAGCTTCCGGCTGCAAACTGCCTGGTGTGGTATCGAGCATGATGAAGCGCTATCTGTGCACGTGAGAACTCGGACAGTGGAAATCAGGCGATCTTGAACCGCGACACCGACTGGCGCAGTTCCTCGGCCATGGCCGAGAGTTCACGCACCTGCTGGGCGGTGGAACGGGTACCTTCACCGGTCTGTTCGGTCACCGCAAAGATGTGCTGGATGTTGCCGGCCACTTCGTTGGCCGACTCGGCTTCCCGGAGCGCAGCGTCAGAAATCTGCTCAATCAGCTCAGCCAGTCGGCGCGACACGCGGTCGATTTCCGACAGTGCGGTACCGGCGTTGTCCGACAGCTTGGCCCCCTCAACCACACCCTGGGTGGACCGCTCCATGGCGGCCACCGCGTCCTGCGTGTCGGTCTGAATGGCCTTCACCAGTGCGGCAATCTGCCGGGTGGCGTCGGCAGAGCGTTCAGCCAGTCGCTGCACCTCTTCCGCCACCACCGAGAAGCCCCGGCCAGCTTCACCGGCCGAAGCGGCCTGGATGGCGGCGTTCAGAGCCAGCACGTTCGTCTGCTCGGTAATGTCGGAAATCAGCTCGGTGATTTCACCGATCTCCTGCGAGGATTCACCCAGACGCTTGATCCGCTTGGAGGTTTCCTGGATCTGGTCACGGATGGCATTCATACCGCCGATGGCATCCTGCACCGCCTGAAGACCGGACTCGGCGGCCTGCAGAGAGACCCGGGCCACCTGGGCAGATTCCTGCGCCTGCGAGGACACCTGGTTGATGCGTTGGGCCATGTCCACCACCGACTGGCCGGTCTCGCGAATCTCGCGCAGCTGTTCGTTGGAGGCCGCCAGCAGCTCGGTCGAGGTGCTTTCCACCGCAGAGGTCGTCTGAGCCACGCGGGTGGCCGTCGCCTGCACGTTGCCCACCAGAGAACGAAGCTCTTCCACCGTGTAGTTCACCGAGTCGGCAATGGCACCGGTGATGTCTTCGGTCACGGTGGCTTCCTGGGTCAGGTCACCTTCGGCCACCATCTGCAGTTCGTTCATCAAGCGAAGAATGGCCGCCTGGTTGGCATCATTGACGCGCTTGGCATCCTGCTCCTGCTGCTCGGCGGCCAGTCGCTGCAGTTCGGCGACCCGCTGACGCTGGCGGCTGTCCTGCAGCTGCACGAAGGCCAACCCGGCACCACAGACCAGCGAGAACAGGGCCGACAGCAGCAGGACGGCCAGCTGCCCGCCACCAATGCCGGTTTGCTGGGACAGGTCGCCCTGCAACTTCTGCAGGCTCAGGCGCAGAGGTTCGCTGTCGGCAATGATGTTGGTCTGCGCTTCACGGGCAGACACCAGACCCTGGAGGTTGCCCAGAATGGCACCGGCTTCGGTGCGGGTCTGTTCATACAGGGCGAGCAGCGCACCCAGGCGCTCCTTGACCTGCTCGTCACGCGCAGGTGACAGGCGAAGTTCCTCGCTGCCCTTGAGCAGACCTTCGGCCACTTCCTTGAAGGTGTTCAGGTCCTTGCCCAGCAGGAACACCGCTTCGGGGCTCACGCCTTCCATCGTCAGGAACTCGTTGGCCGATTTACCGATACGCTGGGTCAGCATCACCAGCTGACCGGCGGCGGACAGCTCGGACGCCGCCGCGTTCTGCTGCAGCTTGAGCGAGGACACGGTCTCGGCGATCTCCAGCAGGTCGGAAGACTGCCGGTTGATGGTTCGCAGGGCATCGCCCACCTGGGTCAGGATCTTTTCCTGGGCCAGCACGGCCTTGGCGTTGGCCTCGGCCTGCTCGGCCTTGGGCAGAACCTCATCGAGCGTGACCACCAGCCCACCGCCCAAGGCAGCGATACCCAGCTGGTCATCTCCGTTCTTGAGACCGCGAGCCGTGCGCGCCAGCACATCGGAGCTCTCGCGCACCTCGGGGAAGGCACTGGGACTGCCCACCAGCGCCTGGGACACGCTCTTTGCCAGTCGCTGCGACTGCATCAGCGCCTGACCGGTGGCGGCCACCTGCTGGCTCACCTTGTCGGTCTGACTCAGCACATAAAGGGTGGTGCCACCGAGCACCAGGATGCCAGCACCCAGCATCAGGGTCAGGGTCCGCTGGTGCTGGGCGGCCGACTTGCGACCCAGCAAGGGAATGTCGACGAGCCCGGCCTTGGCCATGTGCTCTTCGTTGGTGGTCAACAGCTGGCTTTCGGCGTAGCCATCCTCTCCCGGCGCCGGCGCCAGGCGTTCAGCAGCGAGCCGGGCAATGTCCTGCTCGGACGACTGGGTGATGTCCAGCTCGTCGCTGCGGGAATCCTTCTTCTTGATCAATGCCTGGATGCTATCGAAGATGGCCATGAAATTACCTTCCAACAGAAAAACCAAAAGTGGCACGGGAATGTCGATGGACAGGCCCGCGCCACGATCTCCCGAAACTGATGCGCGCCAGCCGACCCCGGGAATCAGGCGGCAATCGCCAGAAACTCGGGTTCGCCGGCCAGTTGCTGCAGGTCGAGTTCCTGCCAGGCAAGGCCTTGCGCGTCAAACAGCACACGGGTCACGTAAGCGGGAGCGTCCGCGGGACGCTCACCCACGGACGAAAAACTCGACGGATTGCGCAGCCCCAGCAGGCGGTCAATCCAGAGCACGGCATTCACACCCAGCGCAGAGTGCAAACTGACCAGTCGCGATTCGGAGGTGACACGGTCGGCAGAAGACGGTTGCCCGGTCACCAGTCCGGCCAGATCAATGACCCCGTTGAGGCCGCCACGCAGGTTCGCCACCCCCAGGTACCAGGTCTTGGTATAGGGAACCGCCTGGACCGACGACCAGGGGAAGATCTCGCCGGATTGAACGAGAGGCAGAAGAAACCGGTGATTGCCGGCTTCCACCGCCAACCAGGACACGGTAGCCGCCTCGGTCCGGGCGGCGGTCAGCCGCCTGGCCAGGCGTTCCTGCAGTTCCTTGAGTGATTGTCGGTTGGCCATGCTGGGGCGAGGTGGGCTCGGTCAGACCGGATGGTCAGCCCAATGCCTTGATCTTGGAACTCAGCTCCTCGGCGTCCACCGGTTTGGTGACGTAGTCGCGAGCACCTTGACGCATACCCCAGACGCGGTCGGTCTCCTGGTTCTTGCTGGTGCACATGACGATCGGGATGCTGGAATACTGAGGGTCCCTGGCAATCGCCCGGGTCAACTGAAAGCCATTCTGACCGGGCATCACCACGTCCATCAGGATCAGATCCGGCTTTTCCTCGCTGAGCCGACGAAAGGCTTCTTCCGCATTCTCGGCGGTGCGCACGGTGTAGCCATTTTTTCCCAACAGATCCGACAAAACCATGAGTTCGGTTTTGGAATCGTCGACAACAAGCACTTTCTGGATGGGCATCACTCTGCTCCGTGGTGGTGGTGAACGCCAAACTGCTGCACGGCCTGCAGCAGCTGGTCCTTGGTGAAGGGTTTGGTGAGGTATTCCTGGGAGCCGACCATGCGCCCGCGGGCCTTGTCGAACACGCCATCCTTGGAAGACAGCATCACCACGGGAATGTCGGCGAAACGCGAATTGCGTTTGATGATTGCACAGGTCTGGTAGCCGTCGAGGCGGGGCATCAGGATGTCGCAGAACACCAGATCGGGCTGGTAGTCGTTGATCTTGGCCAGGGCATCGAAGCCGTCATCGGCCAGCAGGACATCGTGACCGCCCTGCTTGAGAAAAATCTCCGCACTGCGGCGAATGGTGTTGCTGTCATCGACGACCAGTACCTTGAGGGTGGGTGCTGTGCTCACGAATGCGTCCTCCACACTTTCGATGGACACCGGGTAAGACCGGCTCATTACTCATTACCGGCAGGATACCACCGCCCCGATCCGCAAGGCCTGTGCGCCAGGGTCAGATCTGGACCATTTCAAAGTCGTCCTTGCGGGCGCCACATTCCGGACAAGTCCAGTTCATGGGCACATCGGCCCAGGCAGTGCCTGGCGCAATGCCGTGCTCGGGATCACCGGCAGCCTCGTCGTAGATCCAGCCGCAGATCAGGCACATCCAGGTCTTGCTTTCGCTCATGTTGAAAGGGGTCTCTGACAGATAGAATGCGGCGATTGTATAGAGCGACCGTGGGGTCAATGCGCCCGTTCACCACCGGTTTTACCCTCATCCATCGGCTCGGCTTCCCGCGCTGCGCCAACCGGGCCGTCCAGCCCGCCGGCTGACCATGTCCGACACCCCTTCGTCCCTTCTGCCCCCAGAGCCTTCCGTCACCCGCGGAGAGTCGCTGCCCTGCGTGATGGTGTTCAACACCAACGACCCCAGCGGCGCCGGCGGGCTGAGCGCCGACCTGACCGCCATGTCCAGCGCCTCGGTGCATGTGCTGTCGGTGGTCACCGGCAGCTATGTGCGCGACACCTCCGAAGTGCATGATCACATCGCCTTCGATGAGGAGGCGGTGACCGATCAGGCGCGCTGCGCGCTGGAGGACATGCCGGTGCGCGCCTTCAAGGTGGGGTTTGCCGGCACCCCCGAGAACCTGGGCGCCATCGCGGGCATCACCAGCGACTACAGCGAAGTGCCGGTGATCACCTACATGCCCGACCTGTCCTGGTGGGACGAACTGGCCATTGACAACTACCTGGACGCCGTCACCGAGCTGCTGCTCCCCCAGACCACCGTGCTGGTGGGCAATCACAGCACGCTGTGCCGATGGCTGCTACCCGACTGGGAGGGGGATCGCCTGCCGAACGCTCGGGAAGTGGCCCGTGCCGCAGCCGTTCACGGCGTGCCCTATACCCTGGTGACCGGCTTCAATGCCGCCGACCAGTACCTGGAGAGCCACCTGGCCAGCCCCGAGGAAGTGCTTGCGTCGGCGCGCTATGAGCGCTTTGAGGCCACTTTCTGTGGTGCCGGCGACACCCTGTCTGCCGCACTGTGTGCGCTGATCGCCGGGGGCTGCGACCTGCAGGCCGCCTGCGCCGAGGCGCTGACCTACCTGGACCAGTGTCTGGACGCGGGTTTTCAGCCGGGCATGGGCCATGCCGTGCCGGACCGCCTGTTCTGGGCGCATGACGGCGAGGAGGAGGACGAGCCCCCCTCGACAGAAAGCAGTCCCGATGCCGGTGACAGCACGCTGGACGCCAACGACTTTCCCCTGGACACCACCAAGCACTGAACAAGCCCATCATGAGTGATCGCAATCTCGACCTGTTTGAACGAGCCAAGCAACGCATCCCGGGCGGGGTGAACTCTCCGGTGCGCGCCTTCCGCGCGGTCGGCGGCACACCCCGTTTCGTGCAGCGCGCGCAGGGCGCCTATTTCTGGGATGCCAACGGCCAGAAGTACATCGACTACATCGGCTCCTGGGGGCCGATGATTCTGGGCCACGGCCATCCTGCGGTGCTCGAGGCGGTGCAGAAGGCCGCGCTGGACGGTTTCTCGTTTGGCGCCCCCACCGAACGGGAGATCGAGCTGGCCGAGGAAATCATCAAGCTGGTGCCCAGCCTGGAGATGGTGCGCCTGGTCAGCTCGGGCACCGAAGCGGGCATGAGCGCCATCCGGCTGGCCCGAGGCGCCACGGGCCGCAAGACCATCATCAAGTTTGAAGGCTGCTACCACGGCCACGCCGACGCACTGCTGGTGAAGGCCGGCTCGGGTCTGGCGACCTTCGGCAACCCCACCAGCGCTGGCGTGCCGCCCGAGGTGGTGCAGCACACCCTGGTTCTGGAATACAACAATGTCGAGCAGATCGAAGCCGCGTTCGCGCAGCAGGGTTCGGACATCGCCTGCGTGATGATTGAGCCGATCGCCGGCAACATGAATTTCGTGCGCGCCAGCGTGCCGTTTGTCAAACGCATCCGCGAGCTGTGCACACAGCACGGCGCGCTGTTCGTGTTCGACGAAGTGATGACCGGCTTCCGCGTCGGCCTGGGCAGCGCGCAAGGGCACTACGCCTCGCTGATTCCCGGCTTCGAGCCGGACATGACGGTGATGGGCAAGGTGATCGGCGGTGGCATGCCGCTGGCGGCCTTCGGTGGCAAGCGCGCGGTGATGGAGCAGCTGGCACCGCTGGGTGGCGTCTATCAGGCGGGAACGCTGTCCGGCAACCCGGTGGCCACCGCCTGCGGTCTGGCCACGCTCAGGGAAATCCAGAAGCCCGGTTTCTTTGAAGCCCTGTCGGCCAGCACGCGTTCGCTGGTCGATGGCCTGAAGGCCGCAGCGGACGCCGAGGGAGTGCCGTTCAGCGTGGACTGCCAGGGTGGCATGTTCGGCTTCTTCCTGATGCCCGAACTGCCGCAGAACTACGCCACCGTGATGAAGACCGAGGGCGCGAAGTTCAACACCCTGTTCCACGGTCTGCTGGACCGCGGCGTATACATCGCGCCGGCCTTGTATGAAGCCGGGTTCGTGAGCGCGGCGCACACCGCGGACGACATTGCGGCCACCGTGGCGGCGGCGCGCGAGGTGTTCAGGCAGCTGGCCTGATCATCTCCTGCCTGCATGAAACGGCCGGGGTTTTCCTCCGGCCGTTTTTGTTTGCGCGCCCGCCCACATCAGAAGGTCAGAAGAAAGGGGCTCACCAGGAGCCCCTTTTGTGCAGGAAACGAGAAGGTCAGTGGCGGAAGTGGCGCACACCGGTGAACACCATCGCCACACCGCGCTCGTTGGCCGCGTCGATGACTTCCTGATCGCGCATCGAACCGCCCGGCTGGGCCACGCAGGTGGCGCCTGCGTCCACCACCACGTCCAGACCGTCACGGAACGGGAAGAAGGCATCGCTCGCCACCACCGTGCCCTGCAGCGACAGCTTGGCGGCCTCGGCCTTGATGCTGGCGATACGGGCCGAGTCCAGGCGGCTCATCTGGCCGGCGCCCACGCCCATGGTCATGCCGTTCTTGCAAAACACGATGGCGTTGGACTTGACGTACTTGGCCACCTTCCAGGCGAACAGCAGGTCCTGCAGTTCTTCCGGTGTCGGCTGCTTGACGGTGACGACCTTCAGGTCGGCCAGCGCCAGCTCGTGGTTGTCGGCGGTCTGCAGCAGCAGGCCCGAGCCCACGCGCTTGGCGTCCATGGCGTTGCGGCCCTGGTCCCAGGCGCTGGCGCCGCCCTGGGGCAGCGCGATCTTCATCAGGCGCACATTGACCTTGGGCTGGAAGATGGCCAGCGCCTCGGCGGTGAAGTCGGGCGCCATCAGCACCTCGACGAACTGCTTGACCACCGCCTCGGCCGCGGCTTTGTCCACCGTGCGGTTGAAGGCGATGATGCCTCCGAAGGCGCTGGTCGGGTCGGTCTGGAAGGCCTTGGCATAGGCCTCGTGCGCATCCTTGCCGACCGCCACACCGCAAGGGTTGGCGTGCTTGACGATCACGCAGGCGGGTGCCTCGAAGCTCTTGACACACTCCCAGGCGGCATCGGCGTCGGCGATGTTGTTGTAGGACAGTTCCTTGCCCTGCAGTTGAACGCCCGTAACCAGTGAGCCGGGTGCCGGGTACAGGTCGCGGTACAGCGCGGCCTGCTGGTGGCTGTTCTCGCCGTAGCGCAGGTCCTGCACCTTGATGAACTGGCCGTTGGACTGGCCGGGGAACAGGTTGCGCGACGGCACGTAGCTCTCGCTCAGCTTCTCTTCCTCGAACGTCACCGACGACAGGTAGTCGCTGATGGCGCCGTCGTACTGGGCGATGCGGTTGAAGGCGGCGACCGACAGCGCGAAGCGCAGCTTGTCGCTCAGCTTGCCGCTGGCCTTGAGTTCGGCGATCACGGCGGCGTACTGGCCGGCGTCGGTGACCACACCCACGTCCTTCCAGTTCTTGGCGGCGCTGCGCACCATGGCCGGGCCGCCGATGTCGATGTTCTCGATCGCGTCAGCCAGCGTGCACCCGGCCTTGGCCACCGTTGCCTCGAACGGGTAGAGGTTGACCACCAGCAGGTCGATGGTCTCAATGCCGTGTTCCTTCAGCGCGGCCATGTGCTCAGGAACATCGCGGCGGGCCAGCAGGCCGCCGTGCACCTTGGGATGCAGGGTCTTGACGCGGCCGTCGAGCATTTCAGGAAAGTTCGTGACCTCGGCCACTTCGGTGACCGGCAAGCCCTTGTCGGCCAGCAGCTTGGCGGTGCCGCCGGTGGACAGAAGGGTCACACCGAGGCCGTGCAGGGCCTGGGCGAATTCGACGATGCCGGTCTTGTCGGAGACGGAGAGAAGTGCGCGCATGGAAAAAGGTCGTGAGGTTTGAAAAACGGGTGATCGGCATCAGTCGATCAGTTTGTGCTCGAGCAGCTTCTTGCGCAACGTGTTGCGGTTGAGCCCCAACCATTGCGCGGCGCGCGACTGGTTGTGCTGGGATTGCTCCATCACCACTTCGAGCAAGGGGCGCTCGACCGCCTTGACCAGCATGTCATGGAGATCGGCGGGATCGGTGCCGTCGAGGTCGCGAAAATACGCCTCCAGGCTGGCACGCACGCAGTCGTGCAGGTTGTTGGTCTGGCTCATGCAGCGAGCTTCCAATGGTCTTCTTGTTGATTCGTCGGAGCGAGCCGCTCCCCGGCAGCCCAGGCGTCCAGCGTGTCGCGGACGCAGGCCTGCTGCTCATCACAACGGGTCAGCAGGTTGATGCGCCGGCGGAAGGCCTCGGCTTCGGCGGCAGGCACGGGCAGCGCCCGCGCATACCAGGCCAGGTGCTTTCGCGCGCTGCGCACGCCGGTGTATTCGCCGTACAGGTGGTAATGATCTTCCAGGTGATCGAGCAGCCAGGCCTTGACATCGGTCAGACCAGGCGCGGGCAACTCACGGCCCGTGGCCAGGAAATGCGAGATCTCGCGGAAGATCCAGGGACGGCCCTGGGCGGCCCGCCCGATCATCAGCGCGTCGGCACCGGTCTGACGCAGCACCTCGGCCGCTTTGCGTGGCGAGTCGATGTCACCGTTGGCCACCACCGGAATGCGCAGCAGGCTCTTGATGTGGGCCACGGTCTGGTGCTCGGCCACGCCGCTGTAACCCTGCTCGCGGGTTCGCCCATGAATGGTCAGCATCTGGATGCCGGCGGATTCGGCCGCCCGGGCGAGCAGCGGCGCGTTTTTTCCGGTGTTGCACCATCCCGTGCGCATCTTGAGGGTGACCGGCACCCCATGCGGGACGCAGGCCGCCACCACCGCCTCGACGATGCCGATGGCCAGCGCCTCGTCCTGCATCAGGGCCGAGCCAGCCCACTTGTTGCAGACCTTCTTGGCCGGGCAACCCATGTTGATGTCGATGATCTGAGCGCCGCGGTCGATGTTGTAGCGGGCGGCATCGGCCATCATCGCGGCGTCGGTGCCGGCGATCTGCACCGCAATCGGCCCGGGTTCACCGCTGTGATCGGCACGGCGCGAGGTCTTGAGGCTGTCCTGCAGGTCGGGCCGGCTGGTCACCATCTCGCTGACCGCGTAGCCGGCACCCAACCGCTTGCACAGCTTGCGGAACGGCCGATCGGTCACACCCGCCATGGGCGCAACAAACAGGGCGTTCGACAGGGTGTAGGGACCCAGTTGCATGGCGCGGCGTTGGACTCGGGTGGGCGACGAGGGTGGCGGGAGCGACCCGAAGAGGCCGCGCGGGATGGGCATTGTATCTGCCTGTTTTTTCAGCAGACGATATGCTCTTGCATTTGACTTCGCCCCCACTGCCTGCCCGATGCCCGACTGGTTCACGTCCCTGATGCAACTCCTGGCCCTGCCCGAGGTGGGCCTGAGCACCGTGTTCGTGGTGTCGCTGGTGTCGGCCACACTGCTGCCCATGGGATCGGAGCCTGCCGTTTTCGGGCTGGTCAAGCTCAATCCCGAGCTGTTCTGGCCGGCCATTCTGGTGGCGACGGCGGGAAACACCGCGGGTGGTGCCATCAGCTGGCTGATGGGCGTGGGCGCACACCGGGCGGTGGACCGCGTCCGGCACGGCAAGCCGACGGAACTTCGGGCCTTGCGATGGCTGGAGCGTTTCGGCCCCAAGGCCTGCCTGCTGTCCTGGTTGCCCGCCGTGGGCGACCCGCTCTGCGCGGTGGCCGGGTGGCTGAAGTTTCCGTTCTGGCCCTGCGTGCTCTACATGGCCATCGGCAAATTTCTGCGCTACCTGACCATGACCTCGGCACTGCTCTGGGTGTTCCCTGGGGGACTCCCGTTCTGAGCCTCGCGGGCCGACCAAGCTGATACTCAGCGCATGCCACACCGACATGCCCACAAGCCCCTGCCCCGCCCGCTCTGGGCGCTGATGGCTGGCAACTTCGTCATCGGCACCGGCGTGATGGCGGTGCCGGGCACGCTCAATGACATCAGCACATCGTTGTCGGTGTCGATTCCGCAGGCGGGTCAGCTGATCACGGCGGCCGCCATCATCATGGGCATCGGCGCGCCGCTGTTCGCCACCCTGGTGGCTGGCTGGGACCGCCGGCGCCTGCTGACCCTGTCGCTGCTGTGGTATGCGCTGTTCATGGGCCTGAGCGCACTGGCCCCCAGTTATGGCTGGCTGCTGGCCCTGCGCGTGCTGGCGGTGATTCCCCCAGCCATCTTCACCCCGCAGGCGGCGGCCAGCATCGGCCTGCTGGTGCCCGAGCAACAGCGGGGGCGTGCCATCACCTTCGTGTTCCTGGGCTGGTCGGTGGCCTCGGTGCTGGGCATGCCGATGTCGGCCTGGATCGGTGGTCACCTGGGATGGCGCTGGGCCTTCGGCCTGGTGGCGCTGCTGGCCCTGCTGTGCGCCGGCTGGGTATGGCGGGCATTGCCCCGGGGCATCCGGCCCGCCCCGCTCAACCGCCAGGCGTGGGGGCGGGCCCTGGGCTCGGCACCGCTGATGCTGGCGGTGGTGGTCACCCTGGTATCGGCCTTCGGGCAGTTCACCCTGTTCTCCTACTTCGCCCCTTATCTGCAGCAGGTGCTGGGGATGGGAGCGGACCCGATCTCGCTGCTGTTCCTGTGGTTCGGGGCATTCGGCCTGGCGGGCAACATGCTGGTCTCGCGGCGGATCGACCGCATCGGCGCTCCACGCGCCGTGCTGATCACCCTGGGCCTGATGGCGCTGAGTCTGGTGCTGTGGCCCCTGGGCACGCATGCCATCTGGCTTCAGGCGCTGGTGGTGGTGCCGTGGGCGCTGGGCTGCTTTTCGGCCAACTCGGCCCAGCAGGCGCGGCTGGTGCAGATGTCACCCGTGCTGGCACCCGCCACGGTCGCCCTGAACACCTCGGCCATCTACGGCGGTCAGGCCATGGGCGCGGCGCTGGGTGGCGTGCTCATTGCCCAAGGGGGCATGCAGCAGCTGCATGCCTGGGGTCTGGTGCTGATGATCGGAGCGATGCTGCTGAGCGTCTGGGCGGCCCGCCTTCAGAAGCGCTCGCCCATGCCGAGCTGACGCCACTGACCCGGTGCCAGACCGGCCATGCCGACACGGCCGATGCGCTGGCGACGGACCGCCGCCAGCGGCAGGGCCAGCAACTGCAGGTGCCGCAGCAAATTGGCCGACGTCCAGCCCTTGAGGGCCAGACGCAGGCGTGAGTCGCTCTGCCAGCTGGCCCGCAGCGGCGGCAAGCGCAGAGCCTGCGGACCCTGGGGCCGGTTGAGGCGCGCCAGCCAGTCCTGCTTCTGTTCGGCCGAAGGCAAAGCGGTATCCACGGCCAGATCAATCAGCCACTCCTGCTCCAGGTCGGCCATGCCTTCGACCAGGCGCCGGGAGATGGCCGGGTGCTGGCTGAAGACCATCAGTCCCGAGGCGTCCATGGCCAAGGGCATCAGGGGTTGCAGGCGGTGCAACTGCGCACGGGGCAATGCTCCGCCGGGCCGGTCGGCAGGCCAGCGGTGCCCGGCATCCAGCCAGGTCAGGGCAAGGGCCGTGGGCAGATGCAGACCTTCAGGCAAGGCCACGCCTGCGGGTTTGTGCCACAGCAGCGTGACCGGGGGCAATGGCTCGGCCGAGGCATCGGGGTCCAGCGCCACCTGCTGGAACGAATGAACCCTGGCCTCGGGCCGGTCCACCACCTCACCATCGACACGCACCCATCCGCCGGTGATGAAACGCTCGGCCTCGGCGCGGGAGCAGGGAACCAGGGCGGCCACACGCCGCGCCAGGCGCTCGGGGTCCTGACCGGCGGGCTCGCTCATGGGTCAGACGTTGAACAGGAAGTTCATCACGTCGCCATCCTTGACGACGTATTCCTTGCCTTCGGCGCGCATCTTGCCCGCGTCCTTGGCGCCCTGCTCGCCCTTGAATGCGATGTAGTCGTCAAAGGCGATGGTCTGGGCGCGGATGAAGCCGCGCTCGAAGTCGCCATGGATGACGCCTGCGGCCTGCGGCGCGGTGTCGCCAATGTGGATGGTCCAGGCGCGCACTTCCTTCACGCCGGCGGTGAAATAGGTCTGCAGGCCCAGCAGCTTGAAGCCGGCGCGGATCAGGCGGTTCAGGCCCGGTTCGTCCTGGCCAAGTTCCTTTAGGAATTCCAGCCGGTCGGCGTCGTCCATTTCGGACAGTTCGGCCTCGATCTTGGCGCAGATGGCCACCACCGGCGCGTTCTGCGCGGCGGCGTATTCCTTCAGGCGGTCGAGGAAGGGGTTGTTCTCGAAGCCGTCCTCGGCCACGTTGCCGACGAACATGGCGGGCTTGGCGGTGATCAGACACAGCGGCTTGAGCAAGGCCTGTTCCTGCTCGCCCAGCGCCAGGGTGCGCACGGGCTTGCCTTCGTTGAGCACCGCCTGGACCTTGGTCAGCAGGACCACCAGCGCGGCGGCTTCCTTGTCGTTGCCGCTCTTGGCGGCCTTGGTGTAACGCTGCAGGGCCTTGTCGACCGTGCCCAGGTCGGCCAGGCACAGCTCGGTCTGGATGACCTCGATGTCCGCGATGGGGTCGACCTTGTTGGCCACGTGGATCACGTTCGGGTCCTCGAAGCAACGCACCACGTTGACGATGGCGTCGGTCTCGCGGATGTGGGCCAGGAACTGGTTGCCCAGACCTTCACCCTTGGAAGCACCCGCCACCAGGCCGGCAATGTCCACGAACTCGACGATGGCCGGGACGATGCGCTCGGGCTTGATGATCTCGGCCAGCTGCTGCAGCCGCGGATCGGGCACCTCGACCACGCCCACGTTGGGCTCGATGGTGCAGAACGGATAGTTCTCGGCCGCGATGCCCGCCTTGGTCAGGGCGTTGAACAGGGTGGATTTGCCGACATTGGGCAGGCCGACGATGCCGCACTTGAGACTCATGGTGGTGACTACATTTTTGATGGCTAACCGACCATTTTAGATCCGGGCCAACACTGGCCGCACATTCGTTCCATTGGTCAGTCGAAGGCCCAGTCGGCCGTCACCTGCTGGCCCACGCGAAGGATCAGACCATCGCCCTCGAGCACGATGGCGTTCATGCCGAAGGTGATCGCGCCATTCACGCGGCCATCCTGGCGGTAGGCCTGCAGGGCATCGCCGACAACCGGCGACGAGGCCGCCGTGTCGGGATCGACATTCGGTATCGGACAGCGGGCGCAGGGTTTGACGTTCTCCAGCAGGGCCTCGCCATCCCCGGTGTCGATCCGCCAGGCGCCGATGCGGTCCTCATCGTGCGCCTCAACACCGCCCAGCACGATGTTGGGCCGGAAGCGCCGTTGATCCACCGCAGCCTGCCCGGCTGCGGAAAGGCGTTTGTTCAGATCGTCGATCGACGCGGTGCTCGTGACCAGCACACCGAAGCCGTCGGCAAACTGCGTGACCGACTCGCGCCCGCCGGTCCACTTCGTGCTGCACAGGCGGCGCACCTCGGGATCGAAACGGACCAGGCGCAGGCGTTTGAGGTCGGCCGGCGCATCAGGACCCAGAAAATCGCTGAACCACTGGGCCGCGACATCACCCATGTCCCAGACCTCGACCACGTCGTCCCACACCCGCACCTTGACGGGCCATTCGGCCGCCTCAAGCGACAGGTGAAGCGCCAGCATGCCCGGGGCCCGCAACACCAGCTGACCGAGCTTGAAGGACGGCTGGACCAGGGCCATGCGCGGCAACTCGCGCTGGGTGACAAACTCGCCCTCATCGTCGACCACCATCCAGGCGCGGTCCCAGGCCAAGCCGGTGGGGGTCAGTTCGGCCTCCGTCATGGGCACGCCGGCGCAGGACTTGACAGGGTAGATCCAGAGCTGGGCGATGGTGGCTTGCAGGTCGGCGGACATGGCACAGAAGATGAAAGAGGGAAATCGGCGGATGGCCCCACGCACACAGATCGGTATTTGGCGCGGGTCAAGCCGACCGATTGTGCCCTGCTCCTAAAATCCCCCCATGAACCCCAGTCCTTCCCGCTCCGGCAGTGGCCGCCGGCCCGACGTCATCGTGCGTGGCGCCGGCATCGTTGGCCAGACCCTGGCCCTCCTGCTGGCGCGCGACCGCCTGAAGGTGGCCCTGGTCAAACCACCGCGCGCGACACCAGGCACACCGGACGTCCGGGCCTACGCCATCAACAGCGACGCCCGCGCTCTGTTGCAATCGGTGCGTGCCTGGCCCGGCGACGGGGGGCTGAACCCCGGACACGATGCCGAGCTGACTCCCTCGGTCACGCCAGTGACCGCGATGGAGGTGCATGGTGATCATGGTGGCACGCTGCATTTTTCGGCCGCCCAGCAGGGCACCGAGGCGCTGACCTGGATCGTGGACGTCCCTGCCCTGGAGCAGCGCCTGGCCCATGCCGTGCATTTCCAGGCCGGTATCGAGTTGCTGGAAGAAGCGCCCGCGCAAGCCCCCCTGACCGTCATCTGCGAAGGCCGGCGCAGCCAGACGCGCCAGGAGCTGGGCATCGACTACGACACCCGCCCCTACCCCCACAAAGCCCTGGCGGCGCGCCTGGACTGCGAGCAGCCGCACGGCGGCGTGGCCCGCCAATGGTTCAGCCAGGGCGAAATCATGGCCCTGCTGCCGCTGGGTGGTGCGCAGGGGAACTCGGTGGCGCTGGTGTGGTCACTGGAGACAGCGCAGGCCGACCGGTGGCTCAACGAACCACCTCAGGCCCTGGCGACGGCGGTTCAGGAACGCTGTGGCCATGCCCTGGGCGCCATGACCCTTCAGGGTCCAGCCCAGGCCTGGCCGCTGGAACTGGCCCGGGCCCGGCGCTGGATCGCAGCCACCGATCGCGGTGGCGTGGCATTGGCCGGCGACGCCGCGCACGCCATGCACCCACTGGCGGGCCAGGGCCTGAACGTGGGGCTGGGCGACGTGGGCGAACTGGCGCGCGTGCTGCACGAGCGTGAATACTGGCGCAGCGTGGGCGACCTGAAGCTGTTGCGGCGCTACGAGCGCGCCCGCCAGGCCGATGTGCAGTCCATGGGTTGGCTGACCGACACCCTGTTCGGCCTGTTCCAGCCCGGTGACAGCCGCCTGCAGACCTTGCGCAACTGGGGCATGAGCGGTGTGGACCGCCTGGGCCCGCTCAAACACTGGCTGGTGCGTCAGGCCATGGGCCGCGCCTCTGCCAACCCCTGATCCCTTTTGGATGAACCCACGATGAAACGACTCCTGAAAAGCTCCCTGCTGGCCCTGATCGCCAGCCTGTCCCTGGGGGCCCTGGCCCAGGAAGCCGCCATCCGCAAGAACCTGGCCGAACGCCTGCCGAATTTGCCCAAGATCGACGAGGTCACGAAGACCCCGATGGACGGCCTGTACGAGGTCCGCATCAACCAGAGCGAGATCTTCTACACCGATGCCGGCGGCAACTTCATCATCCAGGGCAATTTGATCGATACCAAGGCCCGTGTCGACCTGACCGAGCAGCGCGTCGAAAAGCTCACCGCCATCGAGTTCAAGGACCTGCCCCTCAAGGATGCGTTCACCATCGTGCGTGGCAACGGCAAGCGCAAGGTGGCGGTGTTCGAAGACCCCAACTGTGGCTACTGCAAGCGCTTTGAGCGTGACCTGGCCAAGGTGGACAACGTGACGGTGCATGTGTTCCTCTACCCCATCCTCAGCCAGGATTCGGCCGACAAGTCGCGCCACATCTGGTGCGCCAAGGACAAGGGCAAGGCTTTCCTGGACTGGATGGTGCGCGACGTTACCCCGCCGGCGGCCAACTGCGACGCCTCGGCCCTGGTCCGCAATGTCGAGTTCGGCAAGAAGATGCGCATCACCGGCACCCCTACCCTGATTTTTGCCAACGGCAACCGCGTCCCCGGCGCCATTCCGCAGGAGCGCATCGAGAAGCTGCTGGCCGAAGCCCAACCCTGACGCATGAACACCCCCTCGCCCGAAGATCCCGTCCACCCCGACACGACCCTGATCCAGCGTCTGGGCTACGCCGGCCTGATCCCGTTCGTGGGACTGGCCCTGCTGCTCTGGTTGCTGCAGGGTGAACCGCAGGTCTTCGTCTCGGTGGCCCTGGCGGCCTACGCCGGACTGATCCTGTCCTTTCTGGGTGGCATCCACTGGGGCATTGGCTGGCTGCAGGCTGGCCGGCGCGATGGACTCGGTGTGCACTTCCTGTGGGGTGTCATGCCCTCGCTGCTCGCCTGGCCCGGGGTGCTGATGCCGCCCTACGCCAGTCTGGTCTGGCTGGGCCTGGTGCTCATCGTCTGCTACCTGGTGGACCGCCGGCTGTTTGTCCGCGCCGGTCTCACGCCCTGGCTGACCATGCGCTTTCGCCTGACCACTGTGGCCAGCCTCAGCTGCTTCCTGGGCGCTGGTGCGCTCTGACCCCCACCGCCCCGCCATCATGACCCCCACCCGACCCCGCCGCCACCGTGCGGCTGCTGCCGCAGCCGTCCACTACCGGGTCCAGGCGCCCCGGCCCCAGAACCACCTGTTCACCGTGCGACTGTCGGTGGCGGCACCGGCCCGGCGCCAGCGCCTGAGCCTGCCGGTGTGGATTCCGGGCAGCTACCTGGTGCGCGAGTTTTCCCAGCACCTGCAGCACCTGCGCGCCACCCAGGCGGGGATGCCTGCCCCCCTGAAGCAGGTCGACAAACACAGCTGGGTGGTCGAGGCCGACCCGGGTCAGCCCCTGGAGCTGGATTACGAGATCTATGCCCTGGATGCGTCGGTGCGCACGGCCTGGCTGGACAGCCAGCGCGGCTTTTTCAACGGCACCAGCCTGTGCCTGCGGGTGGTCGGTCAGGAAGACCAGCCGCACGCGCTGACCCTGGACGCCGGCGACCTGCCCGCATCCTGGCAGGTGGCCACCGGCCTGACGCCGCAAGACGTGGATGACCGAGGCTGGGGACGCTACGCAGCGGCCCATTACGACGAACTGGTGGATGCCCCGGTGGAGATGGGCCCGTTCTGGAGCGGCGAGTTCACCGCGGGTGGTGTGCCCCACCGCTTCGTGGTCAGCGGGGCGCCGGCATCGTTCGACGGCCAGCGCCTGCTGCAGGACACCCGTCGCATCTGCGAGGAACAGATCCGTTTCTGGCACGGCGAGCAGCGCCCGCCCTTCGAGCGCTACGTGTTCATGCTGCATGCGACGGCCGATGGCTATGGTGGACTGGAGCACCGGAACTCCACCGCCCTGATCTGCCAGCGCAGCGATCTGCCCCGGGCCACGCCCAAAGGCAGCAAGCAGACGCCCCTGAAGGCCACCGACGGCTACACCACCCTGCTGGGACTGATCAGCCACGAGTACTTCCACACCTGGAACGTCAAACGCCTGCGGCCGGCCGAGTTCGCCCGCTACGACTACGACCGTGAGAACTACACCGAGCTGCTGTGGTTCTTCGAGGGATTCACCAGCTACTACGACGACCTGTTCCTGCGACGGGCAGGGCTGATCGACACGGGCACCTACCTGCAACTGGTGGGACGAACGGCCAACCAGGTGCTGCAGACGCCCGGGCGCCAGGTTCAGAGCGTGGCCCAGGCCAGCTTTGACGCCTGGGTCAAGTACTACCGGGTCGGCGAGAACACCCCCAACGCCACCGTGAGCTACTACACCAAGGGTTCGCTGGTGGCGCTGTGCCTTGACCTGACGCTGCGGCTGGAGGGTGATGGCAGCCTGGACGAGGTGATGCGCGAACTCTGGCGTCGGTCGAATGGCGGCCCCATTCGCGAGAAGGACATGGCGATCGCGATGCGGCGCGTCGGCGGGCGTTCCTTCGAGAACGAACTCACCCAGTGGGTACACGGCACGGACGACCTGCCGGTGGGCAGTCTGCTGGCGGCCTTCGGTGCGAAGGTCGACGAGGAGCAGGCGCCCCTGGCGCAACAGCTCGGACTGAGGACCACCGACAGCGGGGGCAGCATCCAGATCAAGACCGTCCTGCGCGGCGGAGCCGCCGAAGCCGCCGGACTGGCAGCGGGCGACGAATGGATCGGGGTCGAACTGACGCCGGCGCGCCGGGGCCAGACGGCCCAGGCCTGGCGCCTGAGCAAGCTGGACGAACTGAACAGCCTGATCGGTCAGGCGTCGAGGTTCGTGGCGCTTGTGGCCCGCGATCGCCGCCTTTTGCGCTGTACGGTCGAGAGAACGGCTGGGGTGACCGCCCTGAAACTGGGGATAACCGACGCAGCCCGCCTGCGCCACTGGCTCGGTGACTGAGCGGGTTGCCACGTCGGCAGGCGTCACGCCATCCATCAACCATCAAAAATAACAGGCAAATATTTTTTTCAGATAGTTGACACAAACACCAGATCCGACTACATTGTGGGTGCGGGATGCATGCATCTCGTTCCCCTGTGCTTGTACACAACACAAGCTTCCGGCCCACTTTGGTGGGCCGTTTTTTTTGGTCGCATCCGTTCAGATGCGGGTTCCGTGGCCGATATGCACTCACTGGTTTTGTCCGCCACCCCACATCCGTGACGCCATGCGCCTGAACCTGCCCGTGACCCAGCAGGAGTTCGAGTTTCCCGACTCGGTCACCCTCGTCTCCACCACCGACCTGCAAGGCCGGATCACGTATTGCAACCCGGCATTCATCGCGGTCAGCGGCTACGCGCGGGAAGAACTGGTCGGTGAACTGCACAACCTGATCCGTCATCCGGACATGCCCGCCGAGGCATTCCGCGACATGTGGGACACCTTGCAGCAAGGTCACCCCTGGACCGGCATCGTCAAGAACCGCCGCAAGAACGGTGACCACTACTGGGTGCAGGCCAATGCGAGCCCCGTGATGTAGCGCGGGCAGGTCATCGGCTACATGTCGGTGAGGACCAAGCCACGCCGCGAACAGATCGAATCGGCCGAGGCCTTGTACGAGCGCATGCGGGCCGATGCCCAGAGCGACCATCCGGGCATCGCCCTCGCCCGTGGCGAGGTGGTCAGAACCGGCTGGCGCGGTCAGTTGCAGGCGCGTCTGCATTTCAACCTGCGGCGCCAGTTGCTGGCCTTGGGCGCGGTCCTGATGGGCGCTTCATGGGGCATTGGCAAGCTGGCCAGTGCCTGGCCGGACTGACTCATATGGCCCACCGGATGGCGGCCGGCGAACTCTCCGAACCCTACGACACCTCGCGTGCGGGGGAACTGGCCCAGCTGGCCGCGGCGCTCAACCAGTTGCAGGTCAATCTCCGGGCGGTCGTCTCCGACGTACAGGCCGAAGTGGACCACGTTCAGGTGGCTTCGGGCCAGATCGCCTCGGGTAACCAGGACCTGGCGGCACGCACCGAAGCCCAGGCCAGCAGCCTCGAGGAGACGGCCGCCGCCATGGACGAGATCAACAGCACCATCGAGAACACGGCCCAGTCGGCCCAGGAGGCGTCGCGGCTGTCGGTGCATGCCAGCGATGCGGCATCGGACTGCGCCACCGCCGTCACCCGCCTGGTGCACACCATGGACGGCATCAACCAGTCCTCGCACCGCATCGGCGAGATCATTGGCGTGATCGACAGCATCTCCTTCCAGACGAACATCCTGGCCCTCAATGCGGCGGTCGAGGCGGCCCGCGCGGGCGAGTAAGGCAAAGGCTTTGCGGTGGTGGCGGGAGAGGTGCGGCACCTGGCCCAGCGCACACTGACCGCCGCCCAGGAGATCAAGGCGCTGATCGAGGACTCGCGCAACAAAGTGGAAGCCGGAACGCAACAGGTGCACCAGACCGGCGACACCATCCGGACCATGGTCGGCACCGTCCAGCAGGTCAATGCGCTGATCGGAGAAATCACCACCGCTGCCCGGGAGCAGTCGCAAGGCATCCACCAGATCAATCAGGCCGTCAGCCACATGGACTCGGTCACGCAGCAGAACTCGGCCCTGGTGGAGGAGCTGGCGGCTGCCGAGGCCAGCTGTCGACACGACACATCATTTTCAAGACAAAACTATTAAAAATGATGATACATTGCGGTTCCAGAGCGTTTGGAGAATCGCATGACAAGATATTGCGGCACGTTTGAAGCAGCCCGGTTGCTCGGCCTATCGGTGGGCACCGTCCAGAGCCTGGTCGAGCAGGGCAAGCTCGAGGCCTGGAAAACCAGCGGTGGGCACCGCCGGATTTCGGTGGACTCGATCACGCAGTACCTGGAGCGCCAGGGCAAGACGTTGCCCTCGGGCGACCATGAAGAAGAGTCCCTGCGTGTGCTGGTCGTCGATGACGATCTGGCGACCCTTCAGGTGATCCAGACCGCGATCGAGAAATGGATGCTGCCGATTGAGGTGACCTGCCTGCCCTCGGCGGTCAAAGCCTTGCTGGACATCGGTCAGATCAAGCCGCACCTTCTTCTGACCGATCTGCGCATGCCTGGCGTGGACGGCTTCGATCTGCTGCGCACACTCAGCGGCCAGCCTGGGTTCTCGTCACTGGTCATCGTGGCCATGACGGCCCTGGGCCCCGAGGAAATCGAGCAGCACGGCGGCCTGCCCGACACCGCCGTGCTCGCGCCCAAGCCGATGAACCTGCAGTGGCTGCATGGCTTCCTCTCGGCCATGGTGGCCGAGCGGCGGCTGCGCCAGCGGCGCAGCGCACCCTCGGAGGAAATCACCTCCGACTGACACCAGAAGGCCAGCACCCCAGGTGGGTGGGCCTCTCAGCGCTGGCGCAGGTCCACGACGCGCTTGGCCTTGCCCTGGCTGCGCTCGACGCCGCCTTCGGCCCGCAGCTCCACCTCGACGCTGCTGCCCACATACACCTTCACCTCGTGCCGCAGCAGTTCAGCGGCCGCACGCGCCTCGATGCTGTCGGGCGCCAGGCCGGGTCGGGTCTCGATAGCCACCGTCAGGTTGTCCATCGGGCCTTCACGGGTCAGGATGCACTGGTAATGCGCCGTCAGTTCCGGCCGCTTGAGAATCAGCTCCTCAATCTGGGTCGGGAATACATTGACGCCGCGCACGATCATCATGTCGTCGCTGCGACCGGTGATCTTCTCCATGCGCCGCATGGTGCGCGCGGTGCCCGGCAGCAGGCGCGTGAGGTCGCGCGTGCGGTAGCGGATGATGGGCAGCGCTTCCTTGGTCAGACTGGTGAACACCAGTTCGCCGAGCTCGCCATCGGCCACCGGCTCGCCAGTCTCGGGGTTGATGATCTCGGGGTAGAAGTGGTCTTCCCAGATGGTCGGGCCGTCCTTGGTCTCGACGCACTCGTTGGCCACACCAGGCCCCATCACCTCCGACAGGCCGTAGATGTCCACCGCGTCGATGTCCATCCGGGCCTCGATGGCCACCCGCATGTCGTTGGTCCAGGGCTCGGCCCCGAAGATGCCGATGCGCAGGCTGCTCTCGCGCGGATCGATGCCCTGACGCTCGAACTCGTCGGCAATGGCCAGCATGTAGCTGGGCGTGACCATGATGATGTCGGGCCGAAAGTCCTGGATCAGCTGCACCTGACGCTCGGTCTGCCCGCCACCAAAGGGCACCACCGTCAGGCCCAGCTTCTCGGCGCCGTAGTGCGCACCCAGGCCCCCGGTGAACAGGCCGTAACCGTAGCTCACATGCACCATGTCGCCGGGCTTGGCGCCACTGGCACGGATGCTGCGCGCCACCACCGTGGACCAGGTCTCGATGTCCCTGAGCGTGTAGCCCACCACCGTCGGCTTGCCGGTGGTGCCGCTGCTGGCGTGGATGCGCGCGCACTTTTCCCTCGGCACCGCAAACATGCCGAAGGGGTAGCTGTCGCGCAGGTCCTTCTTGGTGGTGAACGGGAACTTCGCAAGGTCGCTCAGCGACTTGCATTCGTCAGGGTGTACACCAGCCTCGTCGAACTTGCGCCGGTACACGGGTGAGTTCTGATAGGCGTGGCGCAACGTCGCCTGCAGGCGCTTGAGCTGCAGCGCCCGCAGTTCGTCGACGCTGGCCTTCTCGATCGGCTCCAGGGGTAAGTGGCTCATGCCTGCACCTCTTCAGGAAAGATCTGCCCCGGAATGACAGCGCTCTTGCCCCGGAACATGGCCACCACCTCACCCTTCTGGTTGGTGACCTTCATGTCGTAGATGCCGTGACGACCCTGAAGGGTCTGCTCCACGCCTTCGCAGGTGAGAACGTCACCGGCATGTGCCGGCTTGAGGAACTCGATGCTGCAGCCCGCGGCCACCGCATTGCGGTTGTGGCTGTTGCAGGCAAACGCGAAGGTGGAATCGGCCAGGGTAAAGATGAACCCGCCATGGCAAATCTGGTGGCCATTGAGGTGCAGCGGCTTGACCATCATGCGCAGCACCGCGCGGCCTGGTGCCACCGACACCAGCTCCATCCCCATGGTGTCCTTGCTGGCCACGTCCACCGAAAACATGGTCTCGCCCACGCGCTGGGCCCGCTCCTGAGGACTCACGTTCATTCCCCCTTGAACTGCGCCGGGCGCTTCTGGCGAAAAGCCATCACACCTTCAATGTAATCATGCGTACGGCCCAGAGCCGACTGGGTGTCTCGCTCGGCGTCCAGCTGTTCATTGAGCGTGCGGGTGGACGCGTCGCGCAGCAGCGCACGCGTGGCCACCAGGGCTTTGGTCGGCATGACGGCCAGCTTCTCGGCCATGGCCAGCGCGGCCGCCAGCGGGTCGTCCTGCACGTCCCAGATCATGCCCCACTCCTTGGCCTGCGCCGCGGGCAACTTGTCGCCCGTCATGGCCAGGGCCATGGCGCGCGCCAGACCCAGACGCTCGACCAGGAACCAGCTGCCGCCGGCATCCGGAATCAGCCCGATCTTGCTGAATGCCTGAATGAAACTGGCGCCCGGTGCGGCGATGGCGATGTCGCAGGTCATGGCCAGCGAAGCGCCCGCACCGGCGGCCACGCCGTTGACGGCCGCAAGCACCGGAAAGCGCAGCGACTGGATGCGGCGTGCCGTCGGGTTGAATGCCTGGTCGATGACCGGGCCGGGGTCGGCACGCTGGATCAGGTCCGGCCCCGGCTCGAAGTCAAACTCGGCCAGGTCGGCACCGGCGCAAAAACCGCGCCCGGCACCGGTAATGACCAGTGCCCGGATCACCGGATTGGCTTCGGCCTGGTCCAGCACGGCCCACATGTCGCGGTGCATCTGGCGGGTGAAGCTGTTGAGCGCCTCGGGGCGATTGAGGGTGACCAGGGCAACAGCGCCGCGCTCTTCATACAGCACGGTGCCGCCCGCAGCGGGGGCGTTCATGGGCAAATGTCTCCTCGGGCCATCAAGATGTGGCGCCTGTGTTCGGGTGATGGGCGCAATTTACCATTAACCGACCGATGGGTCGGTTAATGTTTTCCCTTGGTTGGGTGTCGCCGTCAGGGGCACCGCTGCGGCTATAGTTGACGTGTACGTCAATTCATCCCCTCCACGCAGGACACACCATGAGCGAGACCTCCACCCCCGAACTGATCCAGGTGCGCACCGAAGGCCGCGTCGGCATCGTGACCCTCAACCGACCCAAGCAGCTCAATGCCCTCAACGACCAGCTGATGAACGAGCTGGGGGCCGCGCTCAAGGCCTTCGACGCCGATGACGGCATCGGCTGCATGATCATCACCGGCAGCGAGAAGGCGTTTGCCGCCGGGGCCGACATCGGCGCCATGGCCACCTACAGCTTTGCCGATGTGTACAAGGGCGACTACATCACCCGCAACTGGGAAACCATCCGCAGCATCCGCAAGCCCATCATCGCGGCCGTCAGCGGCTTTGCCCTGGGCGGTGGCTGCGAACTGGCCATGATGTGCGACTTCATCATCGCCGCCGACAACGCCAAGTTTGGCCAACCCGAGATCAAGCTGGGCATCATCCCCGGCGCCGGTGGCACCCAGCGCCTGCCGCGCGCGGTGGGCAAGGCCAAGGCCATGGACCTGGCCCTGACCGGCCGGATGATGGACGCGTCCGAGGCCGAGCGTTCGGGCCTGGTCAGCCGGGTGGTGCCCCTGGACAAGCTGATGGACGAAGCCCTGGGGGCCGCGCTGCAGATCAGCCAGTTCTCGCAAATGGCCGTGATGGCGGCCAAGGAATGCGTCAACCGCGCCTACGAAGGCACGCTGGCCGACGGCGTGATGTTCGAGCGGCGCCTGTTCCATGCGCTGTTTGCCACCGAAGACCAGAAAGAAGGGATGGACGCCTTCGTCAACAAGCGGGCGGCCAACTTCAAGCATGCTTGATACCCCGTAATTTTTCCTGCTATAATGCGCGTCTTCGGCGATATAGCTCAGTTGGTTAGAGCGCAGCATTCATAATGCTGATGTCGGTGGTTCAAGTCCACCTATCGCCACCAGACAAGAAAGCGGACCTTGGCAACAGGGTCCGCTTTTTTTTGGGTCCTCGCCCGTCAGCGCAGCTGCAGGTTCACGCAGAGCTTGTAGCCTTCCTTGCGGACCGAGCGGATGTGCTCCCCCTCACCCAGGCTCTGGACCATCTTCTTGCGCAGCTGGGAAATCCGGTTCTGCAGGCTGTCCTTGCTGATGTCGGCCTCTGCCGAGCCCATGTGGATGGCCACCTGCCAGCGCTCGAGCATGCCGTGCTTGGCGCTCGCCAGGGCTGAAAGCAGGCGCTGTTCGGACTCCGACAGCCGCACCGCGCCACGGCTGCCACGCAGGATGCGGGTCTGGGACTCCAGCACCGCGCCGTCTTCCGGATCGCCGGCGCGGGGCACCAGCCGCCCAGCCAGCGACCGCAACGCTGCCACGAGCTCGGCCGGATGCACTGGCTTGGGCAGGTAGATGTCGGCTCCCGACTCATAACCCAGAACCCGATCCGTGACCTGGGTACGGGCGGTGGTCATGACGATACCGGCCAAAGGCTGGGCCGCGCGGATGCGTCGCGTCAACGAAAGGCCATCCTCCCCGGGCAGGTTCAGGTCAATCACGTACAGCTGCGGACGCTGGTGCTGCAGCAGGTCATCGAACTCTTCCGCCGACGCAATGCCCTGGGCCACAAAACCGTTGGCGTCCAGTACCCCCAGCGTGGCCTCGCGCAAATCGTCGTGGTCTTCCACCAGCAACACCCTCATGACCCTGCTCCTGAGCCCACCATGGGCAACGTTACCCGGAATTTGACGTGTGTCCCCTCGTCACGGTAACTGACACCCCCCCCCAGATTCGACACCAGTCCCTGGACGAGATAAAGACCGAGCCCTGAACCAGTCCGGCGCTGGGCTTGCGGATGCCGATAGTATTTGGTGAAGACCTTGTCCGCCACCGGCTTGCCGGACAAACCGACCTCGTTGCGAACATCGACATGCATCGCCGGTCCTTCGTCCCCGGCGCTGGCCTGCCAGAACACTTCGACAGGGGCATCAGAGGGGCCATACTTCAGCGCGTTGTCCAGCAGGTTTCGGATCACCACGGCCAGCAGCTGCGGGTCGGTGCTGACCACCGGCGCCGAGCCTTCGCCTGAGACACGAACCAGCCCTCGTTCCGGCAAGCTGGACACCACCTCGCGGATGAGGGCATCCACCTGGACCGGCTGGCGCTGCGGCCGCAGCGCATCATCATCGAGCTGCCCCGCCTGCAGACAACGCTCGATCACCTGGTTCATGTCCTGTACAGCCCGCTCGGCTGCGCGATGACCACGCGCCGGCAGACCGATGGAGCCCATCAGCATCCGCAGGGTGGCCAGAGGCGTCTTGAGTTCGTGGGCCAGCATCGACAGCAACTTCTGCTGGTCTTCCCGGTGGGCCCGCTCGCGCTGGGCCCGCTGGCGGTTGAAGGCCGCCTCCACGGCCAGCAGCTCACGTTGCTGCAGCAAGCGGTAGATACGGTAAAGGAGCATGGCCAGCATGAGAAAACCCGTCACCAGCCCATGGAGCATGATCACGTGAAGGGAGATCAGCGGCCCTTCGATCACCCCTAGCCCGGGCAAGGCCGCGAGGCTGGTCAGCACCATGGAGACCGAGAAGTAGCCGACCGCGATCCACCGTTCGCCCGGCGCCTGCGCACGCGACACACCGCTGATGCCCCGCCGGGATTTGAGCGCAATCACCCACGCCACCACGGGCGCCAGCAGCACAATCATCATGTTGACCTGCAGCGCCTGCATGCCCAGCCCTCCCAGCAGCATCAGGAGCAACACGGGGAACAGCGCGAGGATGCCCTCCATGATCCGCAGGCCGCTTCGGGGGGCATGCATCTCCCTGAGCAGCACCGTGTTGAACAAAATCGACATGAAAACCGCCACCAGCACCATGATCACCGTCACCACATCCACCACCGCGGCCGCGTCGTCCAGGTCCACCAGCAGGCGCACATAACCCAGAATGCACGCGCCATAAGCGGCAGAGGCCAGCTGGAAACCCACAAAGCTCAGGGTCAGGGCATCGCGGCGCACCAGCAGCTGTGCGGCGCCCCAGATCGCAAAGATCACCAGGCAGCCAAGGTACAGGCCCGACCAGAGCATGGCCTGGGCATCGAGCTTGTGCAGATCGCTTTCACGCACCACCTCGAAATGCGCGGTGCGCGCGGTCTTGGTGGTCACTCGCACCCACACGTCCCGCGGCTGCCGACTGGCATCCAGGGCCACATTGAAAACCGCCGATGGCACCGCCTGCCAGCCGAGCGGGTGGCGGTCGCCGGTGACGCCCGTCGGCTGCGAGGCTGAGGCGGGATCAAACAGCAGGATCTCATCGAGGTAGCCAGGCCGCACGCGCAACAGCAACCGCTCGTTCATCAAGCCCGGCGTCAGTCCGGGGTCGATGCTCAACCGCACCCAGACGGGCTCTGCGCCGTAGCCTGCCGACAACACCTTGTTCATGGGAACGACCGGTGCATCAGCGAGCGCCCGGGTATCGAAGCTGGGCTCTGTGGTCAGCACACGGTGCCTGGCGACCACATGGTCCACCGTGCCAGCCAATGTCCCGGTCGGTGATACCAGACAGAGCAGCAGCCACAGCCAAAGCAACAAATTCTTCTGGAGTGTGATTCGAATCACATATCTCATAGAATTTCTTTAGCTTTGATTATCTTTGTTAGTTCTGTCACTTTAATATCCAAACCAATGGTTGTTCGACAACAGCTGCTTGCGTGTATTGAAAAGCAGTCTCCTGAGCATCGACCGCCATCCGCCTGTCTTGAGTCTCGCACCGAGGCGATCCAGCCACTGCATCCATAAGGACCTTTCCATGACCACCGCACGCACCCCCCGCCTGACGCTTCTGACCTCTTCGCTGCTGGCTGCGGCGGTCCTGAGCCTGTCGGCCTGCTCCACCATGACGCCGCCAGCCATGTCCGAGGCAGACATCGACCAGGTCAACCAGGCCGACAAGGCCGCCATGCGCAAGGACGTCGAGCCCATCAAGGGACCGTTGACCCTGGACGAAGCCATGGCCCGGGCACTGAAATACAACCTGGACCGTCGCGCCCGGCTGATGGAAGAGACCCTGGCCCTCAAACAGCTGGACGTCACCCGCTACGACATGTTGCCCCAGCTGGCGGCCCGTCTGCAATCGCAATCGCGCAGCAATGACCGGATCAGCCAGAGCCTGAACCCGGAAACCGGCGAGATTTCCGAGGTGGGGTTCATCTCCCAGGAGCGTTCGCACCAGCTGTCCGACCTGGGTGTGACCTTCAACCTGCTGGACTTCGGGGTGGGCTACTACAACACCCGCCAGCAGACCAACCGCGTCTACATCGCTGCGGAAAAGCGTCGCCGCGCCATGCACCTGCTGATGCAGGATGTGCGCACCGCCTACTGGCGTGCCGCCAGCGCCCAGAAGCTGCGGGACGATGTCGCCAACACCATCAAGATGGCCGAGGAAGCCCTGGCTGACTCGCGCAAGCTGGAGCAGGAGCGCACCCGCAACCCCGTGGACGCCCTGCGCTATCAGCGCCAGCTGCTGGAAAACCTGCGCCTGCTGGAAGCCATCAACCAGGAGCTGCTGTCGGCCCAGGTGGACCTGGCCTCGCTGATCAACGCTCCACTGGGCCAGCCGATCCCGATTGCCGAGTCGCCCGTCGGCAACGACTCCAGCACCGCCACCAGTGCCCCCATCGAGAAGCTGGAAGAAGTGGCGCTGCGCAACAACGCCGAGCTGCGCGAGCAGCACTACAACGCCCGCGTGGCCCAGGAAGAAACGCGCAAAGCCATGCTGCGCATGTTTCCCAACCTGAGCTTCAACTACAGCTTCAACTACGACTCGGACAAGTACCTGGTCAACAACAACTGGCGTGAAACCGGCCTGCAGCTGTCGTTCAACTTCATGAACCTGCTGACCGGGCCAATGCAGGTCAAGCTGGCCGAGGCTGGTGTGGCGCTGGCCGATCAGCGCCGCATGGCCACCCAGATGGCCGTGCTGACCCAGCTGCACCTGGCGCGCCTGCAGCTGATCAATGCCCGCAGCCAGTTCAACCGCGCCGAAGAGGTATATGCCACCGACAAACGCATCAGCGAACTGATGCGGGTGCGCGAAAGCGTGCAGGCCGGCAGCAAGCTCGAGCGCGTGAGCAACGACACCGCCGCCATTCTCAGCCTGCTGCGCCGCTACCAGGCCATGGCCCAGGTGCAGGTGGCCGAGCACCGCCTGCTGGCCCAACTGGGCATTGAGCCTCGCATCGGCAGCACCGACGAGCTGAGCCTGAAAGACCTGACGACCCAGGTCAAAGGCCAGAGCAACCCCTGGCAAAGTCTGAAAGCGGGCAAATAAATGAACACCCAGCTTCCTGTTCGCTTGAGCCTGCTGCCATTGCTGCTGTCACTGCTGGGTGCCGGTGCGGCGCAAGCCCAGAGCACGGCGGCCCCCAAAGGCCCTGCGCCCGTGGTGGCCCCGGCCGACGCCGCCGCCCGTGGCGGCAGCGCCGAACGCGAGATCCGCGCCCAGCTGACGCCACGCCGCTACACCACGGTGGCGGCGGAAATCGGCGCCAAGATCAGCCGCCTGCCGGTGACCGAAGGCAGCGCCTTCAAGGCGGGGCAGCTGCTGGTGAGCTTTGACTGCACCCTGCAGCAGGCGCAGCTGGCCAAGGCCAAGGCCGAGCTTGAAGGGGCCGAGCAGTCCCTCAAGACCAACGAGCGACTGGTGGAGCTCAATGCCGGTGGACAGCTGGAGGTGGAGCTGGCCCGATCCGCACGCGGCAAGGCCCGGGCCGAGGTGGGCGCCAACCAGGCGGTGCTGAGCAAGTGCAACGTGAGCGCACCCTTTGCCGGCCGCGTGACCGAGCAGAAAGTGCGAGAGCAGCAGTACGTGCAGCCCGGCCAAGCCCTGCTGGACATCATCGACGACAGCGTGCTGGAGCTGGAGTTCCTGGTGCCTTCGCGCTGGCTGGTCTGGCTCAAGGCGGGCGGACCGCTGCAGGTCCAGATCGACGAGACACAGAAGACCTACCCCGCGCGCTTCACCCGCATTGGCGCGCGCGTGGATCCGGTCAGCCAATCCGTGAAGGTGGCGGCCGCCATCGACGGACGATTCCCCGAACTGATTGCCGGCATGAGCGGACGCGTGATCGTCCCCAACGCAACGAACAACTGAGACAGCCATGAAAAAGAACCTCCACGACAACGCCCCTTCGCCCCTGTCTGCGGTGGCACAGGCCAGCCGCCTGGTCCGGCGCAAGGCTTCACCCATGGCGCTGGAACAGCGCTTCATGTTCGACGGTGCGGCTGTCGTGGAAGCAGCGGCCGTGCTGGAGCCTGTCGTGCAGGAGCCTGTGATTCAAGAACCTCTCACGACCGAGCTTCCCGCGCTGGACAATGCCTCCACGGATGTGTCGGTCACCGCTGACGACGTCGAGTCCGGCACACCTATCGACGGGGCGGGGGTGGTGGAGGCGGTGGCCGTGCTGGAGCCTGTCGTGCAGGAGCCTGTGATTCAAGAACCTCTCACGACCGAGCTTCCCGCGCTGGACAATGCCTCCACGGATGTGTCGGTCACCGCTGACGACGTCGAGTCCGGCACACCTG
>NZ_JBHTBX010000002.1:135316-139012 GCF_042665135.1 Hydrogenophaga bisanensis | reverse complement strand
GTGGCCGTGCTGGAGCCTGTCGTGCAGGAGCCTGTGATTCAAGAACCTCTCACGACCGAGCTTCCCGCGCTGGACAATGCCTCCACGGATGTGTCGGTCACCGCTGACGACGTCGAGTCCGGCACACCTGAAGAGTCCGGCGAAGGCGCCGAAGCGGCGGTCGCCGAGGCCGATTCATCGGCAGACCAAGCCAATTCGACGGAAGGAAGCGCCCTGTTCATATTGACCGGGAACGACAGTGGTCCGACCGCTGGAAGCGCGCTGGAGCAGGGTCTCTCAGCCGCGCAACAAACCCTCCAGTCATGGGCTGCCTCGACCAGCGCCGCCTCTGATGTGACGAGTCTGTTCGCCCCGAAGGACAGCAGCACCGGCAGCGCAGAGAGCCGAACCTTGCAGGCGCTCCAGGACATTGGCACCGGCGAAGCGGCTGTCGCGGTTGAACTGCGCGACCACGAGAACCTGCTGGGCGCCCTGGGTGCCTTTGCCGCATCTGGTCCAGCGGGCACGGCAATCATTTTCCTGAATCGCGACTGGGTGCAAAGCCATGGCGTTTCCAGCGAGGCAATCCAAACAGTGCTGTTAGAAGAATACGGCCACTACCTGGACAACGTGCTGAACGAAGGCCAGGACACCGCCGGCGACGAGGGGGAAGCCTTTGCTGCAAAGTTGCTCAATCGTGATCTAACCAGTACGAAGCTTGAACAAATAGCCAATGAGCAAGATCAGACCCACATTCTGATTGACGGAATGTTGGTCAATGTTGAAAAATCCCAGATTACGTTCTCTGCGGTTTATCAAGGCACACCATCATCACTGAGTGAAGAGGCACAGTCGCTGCAAAACATCCAGCTGCTGGTGGGCTCTAATTTCACATTCACATCCTCCAACCCATCGGACACCTACTTTTCGGGCAACAACGTCACTGGCACGATTTCGTACAACGACGGCAACGGTCAACAGACCCTCTACGGCGTGGCCAGCCGGCTGTTCAAGACTGGAAACACGGTCGATGGCATTTACTTTTACGCACCCGGTACGGATGGCGCCATCGGGACAGGCGACACAGGTGAGGCCGCCTACCTGATGATGATCAATCCGGTCTTCACGACCGGCGCCACCTACGGCACCAGCAGTGACCCGGTGGACACCGCCCTGAACAATCTGCTGGTGGCTTACCAGGCTCCGACGGCGTACGAGGACAGCAGCACATCACCGGGCGCCCAACCGGCCATCGAACAGGGCGTGACCACCGCCGGCCAGAACGCCACCGGCAATGTACTCACCAACGACACCGGCAGTGCAGCACGGACCGTCACCGGCGCTGGCACCAGTTCCGCCGGTACGCCCGTTACCGCCGGAACCACCGGTGCCGACCTCGCCGGCGGCACCGAGATAACCGGTGTCTACGGAAAGCTCTACATCGCTGCCGACGGCACCTACCGGTATGAGGTGGACAACGGCGACCCCGCCGTTGATGCACTGCTGGATGTCAACAGCACCCTGACCGAGCGCTTCACCTACGAAATCACCGACGCAGGGCTCAATACCGACACTGCCACGCTGACCGTCACCATCCAGGGTGCCAACGATGCACCAGTGGCAACGAACGACTTCAACTCCGCAAAGGAATCGCTGCGCACCGATGCGACTGCCTATGACAGCACAGATCCGCTGGGCACTCGCGCCACTGGCAACGTACTAAGCAACGACAGCGACGTGGACAGCACGTCGTACGGTGAAACAGAGGGCGTGCTCGGCTTCTTCGGCGAGGGTGACTATGTGTCCTACACCCCCGGTGCGGCCATCACCTCCATGACCTTTGCCGCCTCCCAGAACCTCTCCAGTGTGGCTGGCGGCGAGTATGTCTACCTGAAGATCGGCACAACGTACTACCTGCTCAAGGAGGGAACGACCGCCATTTCGGTTGATACCAACACCACGAATGCGGACGGCACTTACAACATCGCTTTGACAGGTGACAGCGACAACTACACGGTATCTGACGGCTCTCAGGTCGCATTCTGGCAACAGTCCGGAACACCTGACGACTCATTTACGTCGATCGGCGGCAAAAAGCTGGCGACAGTGAGCACGTCGACTAGCCTGACCACGTCGGACGTCACCATCAACAACTTAACCGGAACACCAGCCGTCGGCATGAGCCTCACCGGAACGAACATCCCGGAAGGCGCCACCATCACGGCGGTCAACGACAACCTGGATGGCAGCTACACGCTGACGGTGGATGTGCAGATTACCACGGCACCCAGCGGACTGATCGAGTTCTCGGGCGCAGCGGGCTCGCTGATCACCGGCCAGTACGGCACGTTACAACTCGACGCTGACGGCGGCTACATCTACACCCCCTTCGCCAACAACGCGTCGCTGGCCGCTGGTCAGGTAGAAAACGACATATTCGAATACACCATGGTGGACAGCGACGGCGCCACCAGCGTCGCCACGCTCACCATTGCGGTCACCGGTTCGGCGGCCACCGACCCCAACGCACGCGACGACACCAACCTCAGCGGCGCCATCGAAGCCGGTGGAGCTGCCAATACGGGGGGCGCTACCGCCAGCGGCAGCGTGCTGACCAACGACACCACCCCCAGCGGCACTAACGCGGTGGTCGGTGGTCGCGCAGCAGCCGGAACCACCGAACAGGTCATTGCCAGCGCGAGCTACGAGGACATCGAAGGCGCGCACGGCACGCTGCGACTCTATGCTAACGGCAACTATGTCTACACGGTGCGAGACACCGATGCCAACGTCCAGGCGCTGAACGCGGGCGACACGCTGGACGACGTGTTCAGTTACCGGATCCGCAACACAGCTGGTGGCGAAGATGTGGCCACACTGACCATCACCGTCAACGGCGCCAACGACCACCCTCTGGCCAACGAGGACACCTTGGGCGCCACTGAAGACACGCCCGTCACGTTCTCTGCCTCGGATTTGCTGAGCAACGACACGGATGTGGACAGCACCGGTCTGACTATCCAGAGCGTCACCAGCGGTACCGGTGGCACCGTGGTACTCAACGGCGATGGCACGGTAACGTTTACACCTACCGCCAATTTCACCGGCACAGCTACCTTCAGCTACGTCATGAACGACGGGACTAGTCCTACTTCCGGTACATCGACCGCCAACGTCACGATCAACGTGGCGGCGGTCAACGACGCACCACTGGCGAAAGACAACCATTACGGCACGCTCAAGAACACGGAGCTGAGCGGCGTCAACGTCCTGACGGACAACGACGCCACACACGGACTAGACAGCGACCCCGAAGACAACACCCTGTCGATTTCCAAGGTCAATGGCCAGCTGTTCACGGCAAATAGCACCCACGGCACCTACACCGCCGCGCTGGGCTGGATGGAAGTTGCCCTCAACCATGGCACGCTGTACATCCAGGCAGATGGCAACACGGTCTACCAGCCCGCCAACGACGTCATCGCGGGCGACAATTTCAGTTACGTGGCCACCGACGGGCAGGACGAGTCGGCGGCGGCGCTGGTCACCTTCACCGTTACCGACCCGAGCAACACGCCCGCCGTTATCAGCGGCGATGCTGTCGGCGCCGTCACAGAAGACCTCAACGTCAGCGCCGGCAACCTCACCGACACCGGCTCGCTGTCCGTGACCGACCCCGACGCGGGCGAGGCCAGCTTCCTCACCGGCGCCGCCGAC
>NZ_JBHTBX010000002.1:0-135219 GCF_042665135.1 Hydrogenophaga bisanensis | reverse complement strand
CGACTGGACCTACACGCCCGATCCCGACTACGTCGGCAACGACAGCTTTGTCGTCACCGTCTCCGACGGCAACGGCGGCACCGTCGATGTCACCGTGCTGGTCACCGTCACCCCGGTCGCCGATCCGGCCGTCATCGGCGGCGATGCTGTCGGCGCCGTCACAGAAGACCTCAACGTCAGCGCCGGCAACCTCACCGACACCGGCTCGCTGTCCGTGACCGACCCCGACGCGGGCGAGGCCAGCTTCCTCACCGGCGCCGCCGACATCACCGCCAGCTCTGGCGCCCTGGGCAGCCTGTCCATCACCACCGCCGGCGTCTGGACCTACACCGTCCCCAACGCCGACGTGCAGTACCTGGCCGCCGGCCAGACCAAGACCGAGACTTTCACCGTCAAGACGGTGGACGGCACCACCCACGACGTGGTGGTCACCATCACCGGCGTCAACGACGCGCCGGTGCCCAATCCCACCGCCCCGAACTGGGACGCCGCCGACGGCCGCTACGAAGTCTCCACGCCCGAGGGCACACCCAAGTCCGGCACCATCGCCGCCGGCGATGCCGACAGCGACACCCTGACTTTCACCGAGAAGAGCGGCCCGGCCAACGGCTCGCTCACCCTAGATCCGGTCACCGGCGACTGGACCTACACGCCCGATCCCGACTACGTCGGCAACGACAGCTTTGTCGTCACCGTCTCCGACGGCAACGGCGGCACCGTCGATGTCACCGTGCTGGTCACCGTCACCCCGGTCGCCGATCCGGCAAAGGCACCTAACCCCGAACCAGCGCCCGCCCTGGCACCGGTTCCGGCTCCTGAAATCCCGCCGCCTTCGCCGGCACCGGCACCGGCGCCAGCCCCCGCGCCGGCACCGCTGGTCATCAACGTGGAGCCTTCACCGCCGCAAGAGACGCTGCGCTTTGACTCGACCACCTTTGTGGCTCAGCCCAGCAACCAGCAGCCGCAGCTGTCCGCCGAAGTGGTGGCGCTGATCCAGCGCAGCTTCACCGAGACCGAGGCACCGCGCACCCTGACGCAAGCAACGGGCTTCCAGATCGCGGTCAACGAACGTCAGACCAGCGCGCTGGAGCTCACCCGGGCCATTGACCGGCAGTTTGTGGAGACCGGGTCCAACGGCAGCATCTCGCTGCCGGCTGACACCTTCACCCACAGCGACCCGAACGCCACGATCACCCTGTCGGCCAAACGGCCGGACGGTCGCGATCTGCCCAGCTGGGTGAGCTTCGATCCGCGAACCGGCACCTTCAGGATCACCCCGCCCCCAGGTTTTGAAGGAGAGCTGGAGATCGAGGTGACCGCCCGTGACGAGAAGGGCAACGAGGTCAAGACGCAGTTCAAGCTCAACGTCGGCAAGAAGGTGGCGCTGGACGGCCGCTCGGGTCTGACCGAGCAGCTGCGCACAGCCGCCCAACGGCAGTTCATGTGGCGGGATGCCGTGCGTGGTGGAGAGCCAGCCCCGGCTCCGGCGCGTGAGCAAGCCAGCGTACAACGCGCACAGCGGGTGGAGGCCTGATGTCTGCCGCACCGCACCCAGCCATCCGCACCGTGCAGTCCCTGGCGGTGCTGCTGGACCTGACCCGTCGGGCAAGGTCGGCCGGGTCGGTGCGCGAATTGGCTTTCCTGGCGGTCAACGACACCGCCCAACTGTCTCCATTGCGCCAGGGCGCTACCTGGCGCATGGACATGGGGGTGGATGCCCTCTCCGGCATCCTGCAGCCCGAGGCCAATGCGCCCTACGTGCAGTGGCTGGACCGGCTGGCGCGTCACCTTTCTGCCGAGCAGGCAGCGGACTCGGACATCCGGGCCTTCGACAGCCATGTCCTACCGGCCGACCTGGCCGAGGACTGGCTGTCGTGGTGGCCCGCCAATGCGCTTTGGGTCATGGATCCTGCCAGCGAATCCTCCAGCCTCGACCACCGTCCACCAGCGTGGCTTTTCGCACGCGAGCACCCCTGGACCGAGGACGAACTGCGCCTGATTCGTGAGTGGCGCAGCGCATGGAGCCATGCATGGGTGTCTCTGCAACCTGCCCGCCCCAAGGGCCTGCGCTCGGGGTGGCAGCGCCTGCGTCAACATCTGTCCGTGCGGGCCGACCGCCCCTGGTGGCGCCAGAACCGGCTGGCATGGGCCGCAGCGCTGGTGGCCGTGCTGTGCCTTCCCGTGCGCATGACCGTCATGGCACCGGCTGAACTGGTGCCTGCCCAGCCGGCGGTCGTGCGTGCTCCACTGGACGGGGTCATTGCAGGCTTTCACGTGCAACCCAACGCCAACGTGACGGAAGGCCAACCCCTGTTCGACTTTGATGAGGCGCTGATCCAGAGCCGCATTGCCGTCGCGCGGCAAGCCATGCTGACCGCCGAAACCGAGTACCGGCAGGTCATGCAGCAGGCGCTGTCGGACCCCAAGTCCAAGGCTCAGCTGGCGCTGTTGGCCGGCAAGATCGAGGAGAAACAGGCCGAGGTGGACTACCTGCTGGACCAGGCCACGCGCGCCCGGGTGCTGGCGCCCCGCAGCGGTGTGGTGATCTTTGACGACCCGTCAGAGTGGATCGGCAAGCCGGTCGGCACGGGCGAGCGCATTCTTCGCATCGCCGCGCCGGATGACCGTGAGATCGAAGCCTGGGTGCCCTTGGCCGACGCGATCCCCCTGCCATCACAGGCGGGGGTCAAGCTCTACCTCAACGCGAGTCCGCTGTCGCCGGTCGAAGGGCAGGTCCGCTACGTCGCCCACGAGGCCGTTGCGCGCCCGGACGGCAGCCACGCCTACCGGGTCCGCGCCGCGCTGACGGGCCCCACCGACCACCGCGTCGGCCTGAAGGGCACTGCACGCCTTCAGGGCGAGTGGACCGTGCTGGCCTACTGGATGATGCGGCGGCCGCTGGCCAGCCTGCGCAAGAGCCTCGGCCTATGAGCACCGTTGCCTGGCCCCGCTTGCGTGAAGACCTGGCCCTGCTGCCAGGGCCGAGCCTGCCCGATGGACAGCCGAGCTGGACGTTGCATGACCCCGCGCGCAACCTGTTCTTCCGCATCGACTGGCCCAGCTTCGAGATGCTCAGCCGATGGGGCATGGGTGATGGCCAGCAGATCGCCAGCGACATCGCCCGGAGCACGACCCTGAACCTGGAGGCAGACGACGTCGCCGGGCTGGGCCGATTCCTGGAACAGAACCAGCTGGTGCAGCCGGCCGCGGGCGGCAGTGCGGCGCGCATGGCCGAACGCTGGAGCGCCATGCGCAGCAGCTGGCTCAAGTGGCTGGTCCACCACTACCTGTTCTTCCGGGTGCCCCTGGTGCGGCCGGACGCGTGGCTCACCCGCTGGCTGCCCGTGGCCCGGCGATTTGCCTCGGCAGGATTCCTTTGGCTCACGGCAGCGGCGCTGATGACGGGCCTCATCCAGGTGGTGCGCCACTGGGACGCCTTCACCACCAGTCTGGTGGACACCTTCAACCTCGAGGGTCTGGCCGCCTACGCGGTGGCCCTCTTCGTGGTCAAGACCCTGCACGAACTCGGCCATGCCTTCACGGCCAAGCGACATGGGTGCCGGGTACCTACCATGGGTCTGGCCTTCCTGGTCATGTGGCCTGTGGCCTACACCGACACGAACGAAGCCTGGAAGCTGACCAACGCCCGACACCGTCTTCAGGTCGCCGTGGCGGGCATTGCCACCGAGCTGGTGATCGCCGCCTGGGCCACTCTGGCCTGGGCCCTGCTGCCCGATGGCGCCCTGCGATCGGCCGCCTTCGTGCTGGCGACCACCTCATGGGTGGCCACCCTGGCGATCAATGCCAGCCCGTTCATGCGTTTCGACGGGTACTTCATCCTCTCGGATGCCCTGGACATGCCCAACCTGCACGAGCGCAGCTTCGCCCTGGCCCGCTGGCGTCTGCGTGAATGGCTGTTTGCCCTGAACGAGGCGCCACCGGAGCACTTCAGGCCCGCCGCCCGCCGGGCCATGATCACCTTCGCCTGGTTGACCTGGATCTACCGGCTGGTGCTGTTCATCGGCATTGCGTTGATGGTCTATCACCTCTTTTTCAAGCTGCTGGGCATTGTCCTTTTCGTAGTCGAAATCGTGTGGTTCATTCTCAAACCTGTTCATGCCGAGTGGAAGGCCTGGCGCGAACGCGCCGGCGCCATCCGCGCCAGCCGCCGCACCTGGTGGACCCTGGCGATTCTGACCCTTCTTTTGGGCCTGACGGCCGTACCGTGGCCATCGGCGGTGACCGCCAGCGCCCTGCTTCGCCCCGTGGATGTCTGGCCTGTGCACACACCGGCGGGGGCGGTATTGGACCAGCTGCCGGTAGGCCACGGCAGTCGTGTCACCCAGGGGCAGCCACTGGCCGTGCTGCGATCGCCCGAGCTCCTGTCCCGGATCCGGGCCGCCGAGTCGCGGGTCGAACGCCTGCGACGGCAGGCCGGGACAGCCGCCTTCGGCGAAGAGTCGCGGCAGCACTGGCTGTCGACGCACGAGAGCCTGGTCACGGCCGAGTCCGAACTGGAAGCACTGCGGACCGAAGCCTTGCAACTGACACCCCTGGCGCCGTGGGCCGGCACCGTAATGGACATGGATCCCGAGCTGGCGACCGGCCAATGGATCGGCAAGGGCGATCGGCTGGCATTCGTCGTCAAAGAAGGCAGCGCCTGGATGGTGGAAACCTGGCTGGACGAAGACAGCGTGGCACGCATTCAGGTGGGTGCACAGGCCCGCTTCCACAACGACGCGGGAACTTCACGCATGATCCATTTGACCGTGGAGTCCATCGACCGGGACGCCAGCCGTGTGCTCACCCGCCACGAGCTCGCGGCACAACATGGAGGCCACCTGCTGGTTCGTCACCAGAAGGACCAGCTCGTGCCCGAACAGGCGGTCTATCGGGTGCAGATGCGGGTTGCCGAAGGCCAGCTTGATCCCGAGTCCCTGGCCCACAGCTGGCGGGGCCAGGTCAGCATCGATGCCCGCAGTCAGGCCGTGGCCGATCGGTATCTGCGGCAGCTGATGACCGTGCTGGTCCGCGAAACCGGCTTCTGACCCACTGACCCAGCGGGTCATCCCGCCTCCGCCGCCGCTACACTGCAGGGCTTCCTGTCCAGCCGGGTTCCCCTGGCGTCATCTCATGGCCCTCAAGTCCACCATCTTCAAGGCGAACGTCTCCATCGCCGACATCGATCACGGCTACTACGCCGACCATGCGCTGACGCTGGCCCGCCACCCCAGCGAGACCGACGAGCGCATGATGGTGCGTCTGGTGGCGCTGGCGCTGCAGGCGCATGAGCTCAATGACACCTGCGGCGGCGACGGTACGCTGGCGTTTGGCGCCGGCCTGTCCGACCCGGACGACCCGGACGCCTCGCTGACCGATTTCACCGGCCGCAAGCGCCTGTGGATCGAGGTCGGCCAGCCCGAGGACAAACCCCTGTCCAAGGCCTGCAGCCAGGCCGACGCGGTGGTGGTCTATCCCTTCGGGTCGGCCGCCGAGGTCTGGTGGAAGGGCATCGAAAGCAAGCTCAGCCGACTGGACAAGCTGCAGGTCTGGCGCCTGCCGCACGAGCAGGCACAGGCCCTGACCCAGCTGGCCGAGCGCAGCATGCAGCTGCAGGCGCTCATTCAGGATGGCGCCATCACCCTGTCCAGCAACCTGGGCAGCGTGCACCTGGAGCCGGTGCGCTGGAAGTGACCGAGGGAAAGCCGCGGGCGATCACGACCGGTGCTTGCCAGCGTCCCAATCCTGAGCACCGAGCACTTGGCTTGCCAGCGCATCGGGCACCGCCTCCAGCGGCGTGGCCATGGTGTCGTTCCATCGGTTGAGGAAGGCGAACATCGCCACCACCCCGAGGATCTCGACGATCTCGCCCTCGCTCCAGTGCTGCTGCAGCTGCGCGAACTGCTCATCGGTCACCGCATTGGGCTGTGAGGCAGCAGCCAGCGCAAAGTCCAGGGCCAGGCGCTCACGTTCGCTGTAGTGCGGGCTGCTGGCATAGGTCCAGACGTCTGCCAGCTTGGCCTCGCTGATGCCGAAGTTCTTCGCCCCCAGCAAGGTGTGCGCCTGGCAGTAAAGGCAACCCGACACCTTGCTGACCACATGGCCAATGAGGCGCCGAAAGCCCAGATCCACATCACCCTCGGGGTCCATCACCGCCGCATTGAGCACCGCCAACGCACGGGCTAGCTTGGGTTTGCGCTGCATGGTCAGCACGCTGTTGGGTGTGAAACCCAGCGTGCCCAGGAAAAAGTCGAAGTGCTCCTTCAACTCCGGCGTGGTGTCGGGTGGGAGAGGTTGCAGTCGTGCCATGGGTTCTCCTCGGCGATGGCATTGGCGATGCCCGACTGTAAAGGCTGGCGTCGACCTTAACCCAGCCATCGCCGCCGGTAGCGGCCATCGGCGTCGTGATCCCGCGTCTGCTTGTCCAGATTGAACTGGCGCCCGCCCCTGGGGTCGGTGCCCACCCCGGCAATGTAGGCCCAGTTGCCCTGGTTGCTGTGTACGTCAAAGTCGATCAGCTGCGCCTCGAACCAGGCGGCCCCAGCGCGCCAGTCACCGCCCAGATCGTGGATGAGGGCGCTGGCGACGATCTGCCTCAGGCGATTGGACAGGTAGCCGGTGTGGCGCAGCTCGCGCATGGCCGCATCGACCAGCGGCAGACCGGTACGTCCTTCGCACCACCGGTCAAACACCGTCGGGTTGTGCCTGGGGGCCGATCGTGCCGCGTCGCGGGACAGGCCACGGGCACCGAACAGGCGAACGCCGTGCTGACGCATGACCAAGCGGAAGTGGTCGCGCCATAGCAGCTCGAACCAGAGCCAGTAGGTGCCGTCGTTCGCACCGCGTGCGGCCTCGAAGGTCCGCAAGGCGGCCATGGCCTGACGCGCCGAGAGGGTGCCCACCGCCAGCCATGGTGACCAATGGCTGGCAAAGTCGCGCCCGGTCAGGGCATTGCGGGTGACCTTGTAGGTGTGAGGCCGCCCGGCCGCCAGGTAGCGGGCCAGGTGATCAAGCGCAGCCGACTCGCTGCCCTGCCAGGCGGGCAGACCGTAGGGAAACGAAGAGCGCTCATCGGTGGCCCCGGCAGGGACAACGACTGGGACAGGGGCCATCGGTCGCTGCACGGATGCCGGCCACGGCGGCAGCTGGATCGGGGCCAGCACCGGGTGGGGCGCTTGGAGGTTCGCGCGCTCCACCCCCTGGCGGAACGCAGTGAAAACATCCGGCACGCGCCCGGAAGGCCAGGGCAAATCTTCCGGGGACAGGAGACTGGACTGCCAGCACGTGTCGACTCGAAGACCGGTGGCCTGCAGCGCACGCACCTCGCCCTGCTCTTCGGGCGCCTCGATGGCTTCGCCCACCACTGCGACAGCCCCCGCCCGACGGGCCAGGGCGATGAAAGACTCGGCCGTGGGGTCGTGAAGCACGTACAGATCGCTGCCCAACATACGCAAGCGTTCTGCCAGACCAGACTGCGCCTGTTGACGAAAGGCCTGGCGATGCGACCCCACACGCTCGAAACCCCAGTCTGTCTGAACCGGCGCTGAGGGGCTGTGCCAGGCCACCGGCAGCAGCGCCAGCCCCTCCCGACGACTGCGTTCGATGGCGCCGGTCAGGGCCGGGTTGTCGTGCAGGCGCAGATCGTTGCGGAACCAGTAGATCAAGGTCCCCGCCATCAGAACAGCTCCTGCTGCGCCATCTCCGCTGCGCTGCGCCGGCGCGATGGTTGTTCACGCCGGCCTGAACGTGAGGCATGACGGCGCACGATCTCGGCCTCGGCCGCCTGCACGTCCGGCCGGGCACGCAAGGCATGCACGCGGGCCTTGGCCTCCCGCAGGGCCGCGTCCAGATCCACCACGGGCACCGGAATATCGACACCGACACGCACGCCACAGCGGGCCTGGGTGTCGGGCGGCATGCGCCAGGGCTCGAACAGCCAGGTATCGGGCACTCGGCGCAGAGCGGCCAGCCAGCGGCGCACGAAACGCCCCTGGGGATCCTGGTCGCGTGCCTGTTTGATCGGGTTGTAGACCCGGGTGGTGTTGATGCCGGTGGTGCCGCTCTGCATCTGCAGCTGGCTCCAGTGAATGCCGGGCTCGTAGTCGACAAACTGGCGCGCCAGCCACAGGCCGACCTCGCGCCAGTGCAGCCACAACGGGTAGGCGGCGACCGACACCAGCATGGCGCGCATGCGGAAGTTCAGCCACCCCGTCTCGCGCAGCATCGCCACGCAAGCATCGACCATGGGCCAGCCCGTGCGTCCCTGCACCAGGGCCGCAAACCGCTCATCCGACCAGTCGTCTTCGCGCAAGCCGTCATAGGCGCGGTGCAGGTTGCGCCACTCCAGCTCGGGCTCCGACTCCAGCTTCTGGATGAAGTGGTCATGCCAGGCCAGGCGGCTGCGAAAGCCCACCAGGCCGAGTCGCTGCTGGTGCGCGTCTGGCGGCAGGCTCGCCAGCTGATCGCGGGTAGCCTGTTCCACTTCCCGCACGCCCAGGCAGCCGTGCGACAGATACGGCGACAGGCGGGAGCAAGCGGTCGTGGCCGACAGGGGCGACGAAATGCCGCCCCGGTACCGGTGGCTGCGGCTCTCCAGAAAGCTTCGCAGCACGGCCAGCCCTTCCTGGCGACCACCGCGCTGACGTCGCGCCGCGTCCGCCTCCCGCAACCCCAGGGAGGACGCATCGGGCAAGACCAAGGGCTGATCCACGGAACCGGCATCCACCAGCCCCGAGGGACACACCACCTGGGGCAAGGCCATGAACGCGTCGCGCCGGCCTTGCCAGCCATCACGTTCCCTCAGACCCCGCACCACACCGGTCTGCGGCCATTCCCGGTAGCGGACACCTTGCGCCCGGCACCAGCGCGCCACCGACCGGTCGCGATCGAAGGTCCAGGTGTTGCCGGTTTCTTCGTGCGCATGTAAGGCCGAGAAGGGTTGCTGCGCATGCAGGCGGGCCAGGACGTCGACCGCGTCGCCCACCCGGACATGCAGACGAGCGCCCAATGCCTTCAAGGCCCGGTCCAGATCCCGCAGGCTCTCCCGCACAAAGCCCCACTGCCGCGCCGAGGCATCGGGCTGCGCCCACAGGCCCGGCTCCACCACATACAGGCACAGCACCGGACCCGCCCGCGCGGCCTCGGCCAGCGGGGTGTGATCGTGCAGGCGCAGGTCGCGCTTGAACCAGACGACGCGGTAACTCATGACATTTGTCTTGGACAAATTGAAGTATGCCCGGTATTCTTGATGCCCGTTGCTGCAAGGAGATCCCCATGAACTGGTTCGGCACCCTGCCTGGTTTCACCCGCACCCCGGCCGGTCTGGAGCGGGTCATCCTGCGCCGCCTGCCCCGCTGGCTCGGGCAGGGCACGCTGGTGCTGGCAGCACCCAGCCTGCTGGCCCGCCTGTGGCCCTGGGACGGTCTGGCCAGCGATGTCCACAGCCGGATCACGGCGATTGACATCGGGGTGATCAGCCTCGTGGTCCTGTACTGGACCGTGGCCCTCACCGTGGCCATCGGCGCCTTCATCGTGATGGTCATGAAAGGCCCCGCCTACGTGGCCGACGCCTACCCCCTGCCGGCACCACCACCCGGAGGAACGAGCCCGCGCGAGCCATGAGACAATCCGGGCCTGTTTCATCAGCCTCTGGATCTACACCATGAACCGCTGCGACATCGTCACCATCACACGCACCCGACGTGCGCTTGCCGCCCTGGCCCTGGGCACCACCCTGCTGGCCACCGCCGGCCAGGCCCTGGCCCAGGCCACCATCCGCCAGTTCCCACCCCAGGCCATCCGGGCCACCATGGTGGTCAAACAGCCGCCCGAGGTCCTCATGGACGGCAAGGCGATGCGCCTGTCGCCCGGCGCCCGCATCCGGGGCGTGACCAACACGCTGGTGATGTCGGCCAGCCTCTCCGGTCAGGAAGTCACCGTCAACTACCTGCCCGACGTGCAGGGCCTGGTGCACGAAGTCTGGATCCTCAACGAGGCCGAGGCCGCCGAAAAGCGCGCCCGCCTGGGTGACCAGCGCAACTACCGCACGGCCGCCGACGGCGCCAACTGAGCCACGCCCGTCACGGGCACCCATCACGATCACCTGACAAAGCCGGACGCCCTGCGGGTCTCCGGCCACTGGAGCATTCCCATGACACGCAAGGTCTACATCAAGACGTTCGGCTGCCAGATGAACGAGTACGACTCGGACAAGATGGCCGATGTGCTCGGCGCCGCCGAGGGTTTCGAGAAAACCCAGGACCCCGAAGAGGCGGACCTGATCCTGTTCAACACCTGCTCGGTGCGCGAGAAGGCGCAGGAGAAGGTGTTTTCCGACCTCGGCCGCGTCAAGCACCTCAAGAAAAAGGGCGTGCTGATCGGCGTGGGCGGCTGCGTGGCGAGCCAGGAAGGCGCCGAGATCATCAAGCGCGCGCCCTTCGTGGACGTGGTGTTCGGCCCGCAGACCCTGCACCGCCTGCCCGAGATGCTCAAGGCCCGCGACCGGCTGAACCAGCCGCAGGTGGACATCAGCTTCCCCGAGATCGAGAAGTTCGACCACCTGCCGCCCGCGCGGGTGGAAGGCGCCTCGGCCTTCGTGTCGATCATGGAAGGCTGCAGCAAGTACTGCAGCTACTGCGTGGTGCCCTACACCCGCGGTGAAGAGGTCAGCCGCCCCTTCGAGGACGTGCTGGTCGAGGTCGCCGGCCTGGCCGACCAGGGCGTCAAGGAAGTGACGCTGCTGGGCCAGAACGTCAACGCCTACCGCGGCAAGATGGGCGATACGGAAGAGATCGCCGACTTCGCCATGCTGATCGAATACGTGGCCGAGATCCCGGGCATCGAGCGCATCCGCTACACCACCAGCCACCCCAACGAGTTCACCCAGCGCCTGATCGACACCTATGCCAAGGTGCCCAAGCTAGTGAGCCACCTGCACCTGCCGGTGCAGCATGGATCGGACCGCATCCTGATGGCCATGAAGCGCGGCTACACCGCCATGGAGTACAAGAGCACCATCCGCAAGCTGCGCGCGATCCGGCCCGACCTGTCCATGAGCAGCGACTTCATCGTCGGCTTCCCCGGCGAGACCGAGGAAGACTTCCAGAAGATGATGAAGCTCATCACCGACGTCGGCTACGACAGCAGCTTCTCGTTCATCTTCAGCCCGCGCCCCGGCACGCCGGCGGCCAACCTGCCCGACGACACGCCGCACGAGGTCAAGCTGCAGCGCCTGCAGCACCTGCAGGCCACCATCGAGGAGAACGTGCGCCGCATTAGCGCCAGCCGCGAAGGCACGTTGCAGCGCATCCTGGTCGAAGGCCCGTCGCGCAAGAACGCCGCCGAGCTGATGGGCCGCACCGAGTGCAACCGCATCGTCAATTTCGACGGCGGTCCGAACAGTGCCCGCCTGGTCGGTCAGATGATCGACGTGAAGATCACCCAGGCGCTGCCGCACTCGCTGCGCGGTGAAGTGCTGGTGAAGTGAAGCTGAGGTTTTCATTTCCCCAGCTGCTGCTGGCAGCCTTTCTGGGTATCGGCGCCCTGCTGGGCACCACGGCACTGCGGGGTCTGTTCTCGCTGGAAGCGCTCATGGCCCAGAGCCGCGACAGCACGGCACAGGCCATTGAACTGAGCACCGCCGCACAGTCGCTGAGCGAGCGAAGCCAGGCCATGGAGCGCGCCGCCCGGCAATCGCTGGTGCTGGGCGACCCCCAGCTTCGCCAGGTCTTCCGGGACGGCACGCGACAGGCCCGCGACATCCTGCAGCGCCTGCAGGACAACGAGCTGCCCACCGAGATGGCCAACCGCTGGCGCGACCAGCTGCGGTTCATCGAGCAGCAGCTGGACGGCCCGGTGGAAACCGCCCTGGACCGCGAGCGCGACGTGGCTCGCGCGTTTCGCGAGCTGGACCGCCGCAGTGCCCTGATTGCGCAGCAGGTACAAAGCATCATCGCGCGACGCAACGAGGCGCTGCAGGCTCGGTTCGAGAAGAGCCGGCAGATGCTCACCCAGCAGGTGGTCGGCGCGATCGTCCTGGCCGCCATCATGGCGGTGGGCTTCGGCATCTGGCTGGCTCGCCCCTTCCGGCGCCTGGAGCGCGCCATCGTCGACCTGGGTGAGAACCGTCTGGTTCAGCCGATCGACATTCCGGGCCCGCCCGACGTGCAGCGCGTGGGTCAGCAACTCGAATGGCTGCGCCAGCGCCTGACCGAACTGGACGCCGACAAGGCACGCTTCCTGCGGCACATCTCACACGAACTCAAGACCCCGCTGGCCTCCATGCACGAAGGCGTGGCGGTGCTGGGCGACGGCGTGGCCGGCCCGCTCAACGACAGCCAGGCCGAGGTGGTCTCCATCCTGCGCCACAACACCACGCAACTGCAGCAACAGATCGAAGCCCTCTTGCGCTTCAACGCCGCCGCTTTCGAGGCGCGCGAACTGCGCCGGCAGCCCACCGACCTGCGACAGCTCGTGGATGAACAGGTGGAGGACCAGCGCCTGCGCTGGCAGGCCCGACAGCTCACCGTCTCGGTCCATGGCCGGTGCCCGGCCCTGCCGCTGGATGGCCCGAAGATCGCCTCCGCCCTGGGCAACCTGCTGTCCAATGCCATCCGGTTCTCACCCGTGGGAGGGCGGATCGACATCGCCCTCTCCCACGCTGACGGCCGGGTGGTACTGGACATCCGCGACGAAGGTGCCGGCATTGCGCCAGAAGACCGGGACCGTGTGTTCGAACCTTTCTACCGGGGTTCCAGGCAGCCGATCGATGCCCCCAAGGGCTCGGGCATCGGCCTGTCCATCGTCCAGGAGTACATTCAGGCCCATGGGGGTCGCATGACCCTGCAGCCCTCCGAACGGGGCGCCCATTTCCGGATCGAACTTCCCCATGCCGCATGACCTGCGCAGGCGTTTGCCTGCGATCCGCCTGTTTGCCGTGCCTTTGCTGCCCGCTTGTGCCTTGGCGCTGGTCGCCTGCACCAGCGTGCCTTCAGTGCCCGAGCCACCACGTGATTCCACCCAACCGGTCAAACCAGCCAGCAAGCCCGCCGTTGCCCCGGCGCCAGTCTCACCGCCGGCAGAACCCGTCGCCAGCGCACAGCCGCCCAAAGCCGATCTGCCCGCCGGCGACCAGGACCTGCTGGAGTGGTCCTTCGCCTACGCCGAGCGCCTGCGCCTGCTACCCGCCGCTGACGTCGGCGCGGAGGTGACCGCGATCGGGGAGCCCGGTGGCAGTGCGCAACGGCAGATGCAGTTGGCCCTGGCCCTGCTTCATGCGCCCCCGCCGACCGACACCGCGCGCGTGCTCGGTCTCCTGCAACGCCTCATCAGCCACCCGGCCCCCGAAGCCACCCCGCTCAAGCCGCTGGCCCGCCTGCTGGCCGGCCGGCTGCAGGCACAGCGGCGGCTGGAGGACAGCAATGAGCGGCTGAACCAGCAATGGCGTGAAGCGCAGCGCCGCATCGAACTGCTGGGCGACCAGCTGGACGCCATGCGTGCCATTGAACGCAGCCTCTCGCCCAGACCCGCGGCACCCGGCGGCCGCTGAACGCCGGCCACACACCACACCGTCGATGAACCACGCCTCAGACGCCCAGGGCCGCACCTCCTCCCGCCACCACCGGCCGCGCCTGCTCGTGGTCGATGACGATGCCGACATGCTGCGCCTGCTGTCGATGCGGCTGGGCGCGGCCGGCTACCAGGTCAGCGCCGTGGCGTCCGCCGAGGCAGCCCTGGCCCATCTGGATATCGAGCGTCCCCAGGTGGTGCTATCGGACGTGCGTCTGCCCGGCAAGGACGGGCTGAGCCTGTTCGACGAGATCCGCCGGCGCCACCCCTCACTGCCAGTCATCCTGCTGACCGCCCACGGCACCATTCCCGATGCGGTGGAAGCGACCTCGCGCGGCGTGTTCTCGTACCTGACCAAACCCTACGAGGCTCGCGAGCTGCTGGACAAGATCGCACAGGCGATCGCCCTCAACCCCCTGGCCAACGACGACCAGCGCACCGATGAGGGCTGGCGCAGCGAGCTGGTCAGCCGCTCCAGCCGGATGGCCGATCTGCTGGCCGAAGCCCGGCTGGTGGCCCAGGGCGATGCCAGTGTGCTGCTGCGTGGCGACAGCGGCACGGGCAAGGAAGTCCTCGCCCGCGCCATCCACAAGGCCAGCCAGCGGGCACGCAAGCCGTTTGTGGCGGTGAACTGCGGGGCCATCCCCGAAGCGCTGCTGGAATCGGAACTGTTCGGACACGTCAAGGGGGCGTTCACCGACGCCGTGAGCAACCACAAGGGTCTGTTCCAGGCGGCCGATGGCGGCACGCTGCTGCTCGACGAGATCGGCGACATGCCGCCGGCCCTGCAGGTCAAGCTGTTGCGCGTGTTGCAGGAGCGCGCCGTGCGCCCGCTGGGCTCCAGCCAGTCGATCCCGGTGGACGTGCGCATCATCTCGGCCACGCACCGTGACCTGGAGGCGGCCATGGCCCAGGGCCAGTTCCGCGAAGACCTCTACTACCGCCTCAATGTGGTGACGCTGCAGTTGCCGACACTGGCCGAGCGGCGCGAGGATATCCCGCTGCTGTCCACGCATTTCCTGTCGCTGCTGGCCCCCAAATACGGCAAGCGTGTCTCGGGTTTCTCGCCCGAGGCGCTCAAGGCGCTGACCCTGGCCCAGTGGCCCGGCAACGTGCGGCAGCTCTTCAACGTGGTGGAGCAGGTCTGTGCCCTCTCCACCACCCCCCTGGTGTCCCTGGCCCTGGTGCAGCGCGCCCTGCGCACACCATCGGTGCAGGTGCTGAGTCTGGCCGAGGCCCGTCAGCGCTTCGAACGCGAGTATCTGGTCGGCCTGCTGAAAATGACCGACGGCCATGTGGCCGATGCCGCCCGGCTGGCGCAGCGCAACCGCACCGAGTTCTACCGCCTGCTGCAAAAGCACGACCTGACCCCGGGCCTGTTCAAGAGCGATGGTGCACCCGACGCGGACATCGACCCTGCTGTCGCTGCTGAGTGACAAGGCAAGTCGTTGATCTGAAAAGATTTTTTCAGCACCCCCGCAAAGTTGTCGCTGATTGGCGACAAATCACAGGTCCTTGACGGCCTGTTCTGGAGACATCACCACCAGAAGCCGGCAACGCCTTTCGCAACGCGTTGATTTCATTGATTTTTCACAGGCTGGCACAGGGTTTGCACTAAGAGGGCATGTCTCTTGCCCTGACCCGCCGTCTGATACTGCTGTCGACCATCTGGCTGAGCCTGGCCGGTCCTGCCGTGCAGGCTCAGACCCCATCTCGCCCGCCCATGGTGATGGACTGGGAACGTCTGGGCGAACTGGCCCGCGACAAGGCCAGCCGCCCTCACCGGGACGTCGACGGACGCCTGCCGCCCGACCTCGCCGCGCTGGACTACGACGGCGTCCGGGACATCCGTTTCCGTCCTGCCCGAGCCACCTGGCAGGACCGCAAACTCCCCTTCGAGGTGCAGTACTTCCATCTGGGCCTGTACCAGACGCGGCCCGTCCGCATCCACGAAATCACCCCCGAAGGCACCCGGGCACTGCCCTACCGCAGCGAGGACTACGACTTCGGCCGCAACCGGCTGCAGCCGCAGCGCTGGGGCGATCTGGGGCATGCGGGCTTCCGGGTGCATTTCCCCCTGAACAACCCAGCCTACAAGGACGAGCTGGTGGTGTTCCTGGGAGCGAGTTACTTCCGGGCGCTGGGCGCTGGCCAGCAATACGGGCTGTCTGCTCGCGCACTGGCCATCGACACCGTGGGCAGCCCCGAAGGCGAGGAGTTCCCCCGCTTCACCGATTTCTGGCTGGTCCGCCCGGCACCGGACGCGCAGGCCATCACCATCCTGGCGCTCCTGGACTCTCCCCGGGCCACGGGCGCCTACCGCTTCGAGATCCGTCCGGGCACCACCACCTCGATGACGGTCCAGGCCCGGGTCTACCTGCGCGAGTCCGCCTCGCCGATCCGCACCCTGGGACTGGCCCCGCTGACCAGCATGTACCTGTTCGGCGAAAACCAGCCCAGGGCCAACGACTTCCGTCCCGAGGTGCACGACTCGGACGGCCTCATGATGCTCACCGGCGAGGGCGAGTGGCTCTGGCGCCCCCTGCAGAACCCGCGCGCCATCAGCGTCAGTTCGTTCTCGATGCAGCAGCCGCGTGGCTTCGGACTGATGCAGCGCGACCGGCGCTTTGCCAGCTACGAGGACATCGAGGCCCGCTACGAACGCCGACCCAGTGCCTGGGTACGGCCGATCGGTGACTGGGGGCCGGGTCGCGTGGAACTGGTGCAACTGCCCACGCCCGACGAAACGCACGACAACATCGTCGCCTACTGGGTGCCGCAACGACTGCCTTCACCAGGACAGCCGTTGGACTTCAGCTACGAATTGCTCTGGCAAGGCGAGGACGCCCAACGGCCACCGTCGGCCTGGGTGGCGCAGACCCGCGCGGGGTACGGGTACACGCGCCTGGACGCCCAGTCGCAGGCGCGCCAGCCCAAGTTCGTCCTGGATTTCACTGGCCCGGCGCTGCAGCAGCTGCCACCCGACGCACCGGTGCAAGCCGTGGTCAGCACGGGACCCGGCGGGCGCGTGATCGAGGCCGTGGCCTACCCGAACCCTGAGCTGCGTGGCTGGCGCCTGAGCCTGCGGGTCGAACGCGACAGCCTGAATCAGCCTCTGGAGCTGCGCGCCTTTCTGCGCCACCGCGACGACACCGTCAGCGAAACCTGGACCCACCTGCTGCTGCCGCAGTGATGCCCCCGCCCCACCTGAACAAGGAAACCCCTGGCATGAAACCGCACACCCAGCGCCATCCCAACGCCCTCACGGCACCCCAGGTCCGGCGCGGATCCATGGCACCCCGACCCTGGCGGGGTTTCTGGAACAGCCTGGGCACTGCCCTGGTCTCGGCCGCCACCGCGTGGCTGCCCCCGCGCGACCCCGTGACGCAGCGGCCCCAGGCACCCTGGCACCAGGCCGCGCGCCGGCGTCGCCTGGCGCTGGCGGTCCTGACCGCAGCCAGCGTGGCGCTGTCCACCGTGCTCTTCCTTCACACCCAGCCCGAAGGCAGCCACGGCTGGATTGAAGGCTTGCACATGGCGCTGTTCGTCGTGCTCTCCACCTGGGTGGTCACCGGCTTTGCCACAGCACTCATGGGCTTCTGGGTGCATCTGTTCGGTGACCGTCACAGCATCCGCGCCGACGACGCCAAAGGGCAGCCCCTGCCCTCCGATGCACGCACCGCCATCGTGATGCCCATCTGCCACGAGGATGTCGACACCGTGTTCGCCGGCTTGCGAGCCACCTGCGAGTCGCTGATGGCCACCGGGAAGGGCCGGCACTTCGACGTGTTCGTGCTCTCCGACAGCAACGACCCCGACATCGCCAGGGCCGAGCTGCAGGCCTGGGAAGCACTGCGCCTGACCCTGGCCGAGCAGGGTCTACCGGTCGAGGTCTACTACCGGCGCCGCACGCGCCGCACCCACCGCAAGGCCGGCAATGTGGCCGACTTCTGCCGCCGCTGGGGCCGCAACTACCGCTACATGGTCGTGCTGGACGCCGACAGCGTGATGAGCGGCGCCTGCCTGATCTCGCTGGTGCAACTGATGGAGAAGCACCCCGACGCCGGCATCATCCAGACCGCCACACAGTCGATCGGCCACGCCACCCTGCATGCCCGCGCGCAGCAGTTCGCCGCCCGTGTCACCGGCCGTCTGTTCACCCTGGGCATGCAGTACTGGCAACTGGGCGAGTCGCACTACTGGGGCCACAACGCCATCATCCGTGTGGAACCCTTCATGCGCCACTGCGCGCTGGCGCCCATCCGCGGCACCGGCGGCCTGGCGGGCGGCATCCTGTCGCACGATTTCGTCGAGGCCGCACTGATGCGGCGCGCCGGGTACCACGTCTGGCTGGTGTCGGACCTGCAGGGCAGCTACGAGCAGCAACCACCAGATCTGCTGAGCGAACTGCAGCGCGATCGCCGCTGGTGCCAGGGCAACCTTCAGAATGCCCGCCTGATGGCCGAGCCGGGCCTGCACCGGGTGCACCGCTTCATGCTGGGCGTGGGCGCCATGTCCTACCTGTCGGCCCCGCTGTGGCTGCTTTTCCTGGCACTGGGAACCACATTGATGCTGCTGCAGGGTCAGGTCGGCGACGACTGGGCCGCCACCGTGCAGGCCCGCTACGGCCTCTGGGCTTGGACACTGTCCCTGCTGTTCCTGCCGCGCCTGCTGGGCGTGGTGGCGGTCTTCTTGCGCCGTGAACACCATGCCTTTGGCGGCAGTGCCAACCTGCTGCGCAGTGCCACCGCCGAAAGCGTCCTGGCCCTGCTGCAGGCACCCATCCGCATGGTCGCCCACACCCTGTTCGTCGTGGTGGCCCTCACAGGCTTGAAACTGGAATGGAAGTCGCCCCCGCGAGAAGCCGCCGGCGTACCCTGGCGCGATGCCATCGCCCGTTTTGCACCGGTCAAGCTGGTGGCTGCAGGCGTGGCCACCGGACTGGCCACCTGGCAAGCCGCCGCCCTTCCCTGGGTCTATCCGGTGCTGCTACCGTTGCTGGTCGCGGCTCCGCTGACCGTGCTGACCGCCCATGTCGCCCTGGGCAGGCGACTGCGGTCGGGCGGCTGGCTGCTGATCCCCGAAGAGGCCTGGTCACCCGCGGTACTGCGCCGCGCCTGGCGCTTCGCGGCACAACCCCGGCTGGCGAGACCCGCCTGACAGGGGTTCAGTCGGACGGGGGCCTGAGGTAGCGCTCGTCGGACCAGGTGGCCAGCCATTGCGGCACAAAGGCCACGAAGATGGCCCCGGCCATACCGGTCAGGAAAGCATCGCCCCAGGCCATGAGCCAGCGCGCCACCATGGCCTGCTCCCGGGGTGGCTGACCGGCGAGTTCCGACAGCCACTCCAGCATCACACCGGCCAGGAACATGGACAGCGCGGTCCCCATGAACGCGCGGCCCAGGGTGTAGATGAACAGGTTGGCTGGCAGCCACCGCCGCAAGGCAGCCCCAACCCCCAGCGCCAACGTGGCGGGCACCAGCCCGATCCACACCCACTGCACCAGCACCTGGTCAGCCGGGGATTGCCCCACCTGCCAGACCACCGTCGCCACCGCCGCCAGCACCAGCACCGCCAGGGGCCAGCCCAGCATCAGCACCAGCAGGCAGGCACCGGAGAGCTGCACCTGCAGACCCTGCGGCATCTTCTGGGGCAGCAACCACACCCAGGGCAGCAGCGCCACCGCTGCCAGCGCCGGCGTCAGCAAGGGACCGCGCAACATGCGCCATGGCCGCAGCCACGCGGCCACCAGCACACAGGCCAACGCCATCAGCAGGTTCAGGGTCGTCCACATGGGCAGCGAGTATCGCGCCACCCGTCACCGGCCTGTTTGACTTCGGTCAACCCATGCCGGGCAGCTTGGGCATGCCCTTCATGCCGCCCATGCGTTTCATCATCTTCATCAGGCCGCCGCCCTTCATCTTCTTCATCATGCCCTGCATCTGCTCGAACTCCTTGAGCAGGCGGTTGACCTCCTGCACATGCACGCCCGCACCGGCAGCAATGCGGCGCTTGCGCGTGGCCTTGATGAGTTCGGGCTTGCGGCGCTCGGCCGGGGTCATGCTGCAGATGATGCCTTCCTTGCGACGGATGTCCTTCTCGGCGCGGGACAGGTCGGCCTCGGTGGCCTTGGCCGCCAGGTTGCCCGGCAGCTTGTCCATCAGGCTGGACAGCCCGCCCATCTGCTTCATCTGGCGCAACTGATCCAGGAAGTCGTTGAGATCGAAACCCTCGCCGCTCTTGACCTTGGCGGCCAGCTTCTGCGCAGCCTCCAGGTCCACGCCGGCGGTGACCTGTTCGACCAGCGCCACGATGTCGCCCATGCCCAGGATGCGGCCGGCGTGCCGTTCGGCGTCGAATACCTCCAGGCCGTCGATCTTCTCGGACACGCCGGCGAACTTGATGGGCGCACCCGTGATCTGTCGCACCGACAGCGCTGCACCCCCGCGCGAGTCGCCGTCGGTCTTGGTCAGGATGATGCCGGTCAGCGGCAAAGCCTCCTTGAAGGCCTTGGCCGTGTTGATGGCGTCCTGGCCCTGCATCGCATCGACCACGAACAGCGTCTCCACCGGATGGATCGCGGCGTGCAGTTCCTGGATCTCGCGCATCAGGACTTCATCGATGGCCAGACGGCCTGCGGTGTCCACCAGCAGCACATCGAAGTAGTGCTTCTTCGCGTAGTCCAGGGCCCCACGGGCAATGTCCAGCGGCTTCTGATCAGGGGTGCTGGGGAACCACTCGGCCCCGGCCTGCGCCGTCACTGTCTTGAGCTGCTCGATGGCGGCCGGGCGGTACACGTCCCCCGAGACGGTCAGCACCTTTTTCTTGCGTTTCTCGATCAGGTGCTTGGCCAGCTTGGCCGTGGTCGTGGTCTTGCCGGCGCCCTGCAGGCCGGCCATCAGGATCACGGCAGGCGGTTGGGCGGCCAGGTTGATGTCGGCCACCCCTTCGCCCATGGTGGCCGCGAGTTCCCTGTTGACGATGCTCACCAGCACCTGGCCGGGCGTGAGTGAACCGACCACCTCCTGGCCCAGCGCCTTGTCCTTGACGCGGGCGATGAAGTCGCGCACCACCGGCAGGGCCACGTCGGCCTCCAGCAGGGCCATGCGCACCTCGCGCAACATCTCGGTGACGTTGTCTTCGGTGATGCGGGCCTGGCCGCGCATGGTCTTGACGATGCGTGACAGGCGGTCGGAAAGGGCTGAGGCCATGGCGGATCGGTGCGGGATGGTGATGGGAGTCGCGTGGCGCGCCGACGGAGCGCTCGCCTGTCGGCATGAACGGCCGGCCGGGCCGTTAAACTGTGGATCGGATTTTAGCCGGGGTGCCCCAACGGAGCACCTGTCGGCACCCGTCCATCATGCCTGTACCTCCTCTGACCGTTCTGTCGCTGGCCTCTGCCCTGGCCTACGCCCTGCTGGCCTACGCCCACCGGAGCCTGTCGCCCGTCGCCACGCGCTGGGCGCTCGGTTGCGTCTGGCTGCTGCACCTGCTCACCCTGGTGCTCATGCTGTTTGCCGAACCCGCCCGCTTCGGCTTCGCACCGGCCCTGTCAGTCACGGTCTGGCTGGTCCTGACCGTCTACGCCATCGAAAGCCGCCTCTTTCCCCAGATGCGCGCGCGCTGGACCCTGGCCGGTCTGGGCACGGTGGCCGTGCTGCTGGCGATGTCCTTCCCCGGTCAGCACTACCCTGAATTGCGCTCAGCCTGGCTGCCCCTGCACTGGGCACTGGGCATTGCCTCCTACGGACTCATCGGTGCCGCGGTCATCCACGCCTGGCTGATGCAGCGGGCCGAGAAGGCCATGCGCCAGGGCCACATGCCCGAGACCGCGATGCCGTTGCTCACTCTGGAGCGACTGACCTTCCGCTTCGTGGGAGCCGGTTTCGTGCTGCTGACCGCCACCCTCGTGGCTGGCGGCTGGTTCTCCGAGGTGCTCAACGAACGTTGGGTCTGGAATCACAAGACAGCGTTCTCCGTGCTCGCCTGGCTGACCGTGGGCATCCTGCTGCTGGGGCGCTGGCGCCTGGGCTGGCGGGGACGCACCGCCATCCGCACGCTGTACCTCGGTGCCGGTTTCCTGCTGCTGGGTTATGCGGGGTCGCGCTTCGTTCTGGAAGTCATCCTCCACCGGGCCTGACCCCCTGCATGAAATACCTGCTTGTCATTGCCGTGGTCCTCGTGGCCTTCTGGGTCTGGCGCAACAACCGGCAACAGGAGCGCGGGCAGGTCCAGCGTCAGACCTCCCGCCCACCCACCGCACCGACCTCTCCCGTGCGGATGGTGGCTTGCCTTCACTGCGGCACACACCTGCCGGAAACCGATGCGGTCGCCGGAGCTCGGGGGGTCTACTGCAACCGTGACCACCTGCGCCGGGAGGAGCCATCCTCATGACACCCGCACGGCCCAGGTCATCATGAGACAGTCGCAGGGCTCCAGTTTCGCGGCCTCCTGGTATTCCGGCTTTGAGGGAGGCGGTATCGACGTCAGTCCGCACCGACGCTACGTCCACCGGTCATTTGCGCGCATGTGGCACGCCTTCATGATGGCGCGCGTGCTGGTGGCCAGCGTCTTGCTGGCCCTGCAGATGTTCGTGCTGCTGACCCGCTCGGGCGGCCCCTCCTGGCTGATCGCCATCAACAGCATCCACCTGTGCCTGGTGCTCGTTGCCCTGTGGTGGATCCAGCCCACCGACCGCAGCCAGCTCACCCAGGGCCAATGGTTGATGACCATTGGCGTGGATCTGCTCATGGTCGGCCTGCTGCAGCACTACCAGGAAGGCAGCCTGAACTACGAGCCCCTGTTGGCACTGCCCGTGCTGCTGGCCGCCATCCTGGGGCCCCTGCTGGCGGGCCTGGCCACCGCGGCAGCCGTCACCATCTACCTGCTGATCGAGTCGGCGCTGGTACCCGCCCTGCTGGCTGGCGGCCCGACCACCGGCATCCTTCAGGCCGGTCTCTCGGGTGTCGGATTCTTCATGCTGGCGGTGCTCGCCGACCACCTGTCCCGCCGGCTGGCCCGCGAGCAGGAACTGGCCGAGTCGAGTCAGGCGGCCGCCCGCGCCCAGGCCCAGGTCAACGAAGTGGTCGTCGAGGGCATGAGCGAAGGGGTTCTGGTCACCGATGAACACGGCGTGGTGCGCAGCGCCAACCCCGCCGCACAACGCATGCTCATGGGAGACGCCTATCCCCAGGGAGCCCGCCTGCTGCTGTCCGGACGCCCGGGCTGGGAGGCACTGGCCCACCTGGTGCAGCAGTCTTTTGCCCAGGGCCAGCCGGTCCAGGCCGAACTGGACGTCCATGTCGACGAACTGACCACCCACCGGGTCCAGGCCCGCAGCCGTCTGACACGCGCTCGCGGCGAGCGTGGCGGCCTGTGCGTGCTGTTCCTGGAAGACCTGCGGGAGATCGAAGCCCGGGTACGTACCGAGAAACTCGCCTCGATGGGCCGCATGTCGGCTGCGGTCGCTCACGAGATCCGCAACCCCTTGTCGGCGATCACACAGGCCAATGCCCTGCTGGACGAAGAGGTCACCGAGGCCGGACAGAAGCGGCTGACCCGGATGATCGACGAGAACGCCCAGCGGCTGGCCCGCACCGTCGATGACATCCTCAATGTGGCCCGGGTCCAGCCGGCCCAGGAGGCAGACAGGATCCCGCCACTCCCGCTGGATCCCAGCCTGCGGGTCATCACGACCGAATGGAGCCGCCAGCACCAGGCCGGGCAGATTCTGGGCGTGCACACGCACGCCGACAACGCCCATGTGCGCTTCGATCCCGAGCACCTGCGACGACTCATGGTGAACCTGCTGGACAACGCCCGCCGGCACGCCAGTGGCCAACCCTCGTCCATCCGCGTGATCACGCAGCCCTCCGGCGCGGATCGCATCCGCCTGTCGGTCTGGAGCGATGGCCCCCCTCTGGAGGCCGGCGTGATGCGCCACCTCTTCGAACCCTTCTTCTCGTCCGAAAGCCGGTCCAGCGGACTGGGCCTGTATCTCTGCCGCGAGCTTTGCGAGCGCTACGGTGCCCAGATCGCCTACCAGCGAAGCTCCCTGGATCTCAAGGACGGCAACGAGTTCTATGTGCTCCTGCCGACGGTGACCGCCTTGTCCAGGCAGCCGGTCCAGCAAAGCCTGTCCTATCCTCCCCAGGAGTCGGTGCCGCCGGTGCCTCGCCTGGGGCGCCCCAGCCAGTTCAACGCCTGATCCGACCTGCGATGGCCGTCACCGCTCCCGCTCGACCCGCCAACATCCTCGTCGTCGATGACGAACCGGATCTGCGAACCCTGTATGAGTTGACCCTGCTGCGCGAGGGGCACAGTGTGTCGGCGGCAGGGAGCCTGTCCGAGGCCCGCGACCTGCTCTCGCGCCAACGCTTTGATGTGCTCATCTCCGACATGCGCCTGCCCGACGGGCTTGGCCTGGAACTGCTGCGGGAACTCGCGCAGGCACAGCGGGCCGAGAAATGCATCGTGATCACCGCCTACGGGTCGGCCGAGAACGCGGTGGAAGCCCTGAAGTCCGGTGCCTTCGATTACCTGACGAAACCAGTGGACCTGCGTCAGCTCCGAGCGGCCGTGGTCGAGGCGCTGCAGAGCCAGCGCCAGTTGCCTGGCAGCGGGCCGGAGGGCGCGAACGGTCGCCAGGGGACGTCGCTGCAGGCCGCTCCGCCGCCCCCTGGCGGGATCCAGGCCCTCGCGCGCATTGTCGGATCCTCGACCGTCATGGGCCAGATCAAGGCCCGGATCGAGAAGGTGGCCACCAGCATGGCCCCGGTACTCATCCAGGGCGAGTCCGGCACCGGCAAGGAACTGGTGGCACGCGCCGTGCATGAGTGCAGCCACCGCGCCGCCGGCCCCTTCGTGGCGGTCAACTGCGGCGCCATCCCGGAGAACCTGATCGAAGCCGAGTTCTTCGGGGCCCGAAAAGGCGCCTACACGGGGGCCAGCCATGACCGCGAAGGTTACTTCCAGGCCGCCAGCGGCGGCACGCTGTTCCTGGATGAGATCGGTGACCTTCCGCTGGCCATGCAGGCCAAGCTGCTGCGTGTCATCCAGGAGCGACGGGTTCGACCACTGGGTGGTGTGCAGGAGGAATCGGTCGATGTGCGCATCGTCAGTGCCACGCACCGGGACCTCGCCGCCATGGTGCGCAACGGCGAGTTTCGTCAGGACCTGTACTACCGCCTCAATGTGATCGAACTTCGCATACCGGCCCTGAGGGAGCGGCGTGAAGATCTCGGGCCGCTGGTGCAGTCGCTCCTGCAGCGACTGTGCGCCGAGTCGGGACAGGTGATGCCGGAGGTCAGTCCAGAATCCCTTCAATGGCTGGCGCAGCATGACCTGCCCGGCAACGTGCGCGAGCTGGAGAACCTGCTGCAACGCGCGTTGGCACTGAGTTCCGGCGATCAGCTCATGCCCGAGGATTTCGGCGAACCCCTGAAGCTGTCGGGCGTGGAGACGGCACCTGACCAGGCACCCGCGGGGCCAGCCACCGCGCCTGCGGTGGCAGCACCTGCACCCGACATTCCGAATGACCTCCAGCAGTTTCTGGACGAACAGGAGCGCCAGGTCCTGCTCAAGGCCTTGCGCGAATGCGACTTCAACCGGACGGCAGCGGCACAGCGCCTGGGCCTGAACCTGCGCCAGATGCGATACCGGATCCAGCGACTGGGCATCATGATGCCTGGCGACGACGATGCCATCTGAGTCAGGCCTGAGCCGAGGGACCCTGGGCTGGGCGCGACAGTGCGCATCGCCCAACTTCGGTGTGCGCCCGGCCGGCACCGCCATCGACCTGATCGTGATCCACTCGATCAGCCTGCCGCCCGGGGTGTTCGGAGGGGATGAGATCGAGCGGCTGTTCACCAACCGCCTTGACTGGGATGCCCACCCCTACTTCCAGCAGATCCGTGGGGCCGAGGTCTCCGCCCACTTCCTGATCCGCCGCGACGGCGGCGTGGTCCAGTTCGTGAACATGGACGACCGCGCCTGGCACGCCGGCGCCTCCTGCTGGCAAGGACGCGAGAACTGCAACGACCACTCTGTTGGTATCGAACTCGAAGGACTGGAGGGTGGACTGTTCGAAAAAGCCCAGTACGACAGTCTGACCAGGCTGTGTACCGAGATTGCCGAGCGTTACCCAATTGCCTGGGTGGCGGGGCATGAGCACATTGCCCCGGGACGAAAGCGGGACCCAGGCCCCGGTTTCGACTGGTCGCGCCTGCAACAGTCCCTTGGATGGGCCCATGCGTGTTTTCCCCAACAGGGCGACGTGACCGGCTCAGGCGGCTTGGCTGGCTGACTTCATCGCCACCCGGTCGTCAGAAGCCATGCGGCCTGGCGAGGCAAAACCGGCTGGACACCCTGTCTTCATGCGGACTCGCCTGCACCGATTCAGTCTCTGTGCGGGAGCGTCCGAAACTCCCGGATCTGTTGGCCGGCGTGCATTTTTTGCGACACGAAACGTCGCCCGGGGCCATCAGCAAAAAAACCTCAGGACACTACCCCTAGTGGCTTGAACCCCCCTGGCACACCAGATATAGTGTGCCCTGCGCGACAAATCCGATCCCGACACCCACCGGCACTGCCTGCAGTGACTCTGTGGTCGCCTGCAGGGAACCCGGTCGTGCCCGACACCCCAGAACAAACGAAAGAGGAACCATGCTGACCGCCCAGTCCACCCAGCCTTCGACCGTCGCGTCCCCCCTGTCGACGCCATTCGGCGCCCCCTCGGGCACCGATGGCGCCAGCGCCGCCTTCAATCACTACCAGATCATCCGCCGCAATGGCGCGGTGGTGCACTTCGAGCCCAGCAAGATCGCGGTGGCCCTGATGAAAGCCTTTCTGGCGGTCCACGGCACCCAGGGTGCGGCGTCGGCCAGCGTGCGCGAAACGGTGGACGCGCTGACGCAGAACGTGGTGCGGGCGCTGATGCGCTCGCGCCCGGGCGGCGGCACCTTCCACATTGAAGACGTGCAGGATCAGGTCGAACTGGGCCTGATGCGCAGCGGTCATCACGAAGTGGCCCGGGCCTATGTGCTCTACCGGGAGCGTCGCGCCCAGGAACGCGCCGCCCAGGCGGTCGCGGCACAACCGGCCGAAGCGACACTGCACGTCACCGACGGTGGACAACGTGTCCCGCTGGACGTCAACCAGCTGACGGCCCTGATCACCGCCGCCTGCGCCGGCCTCGGCCATGACGTCAAGGCCGACCCCATCGTGGCCGAAACCAAGCGCAACCTGTACGACGGTGTGCCGATCGAAGAGGTCTACAAGGCCGCCATCCTGGCCGCTCGTACCCTGATCGAGAAAGACCCGGACTACACCTACGCCACCGCCCGCCTGCTGCTGCACACCATCACCAAGGAAGTGCTCGGTGGCGAAGTCCCTGCCAGCGAACTGGCCCAGCGTTACGCCGACTTCTTCCCCCAGGCCATCAAGAAGGGCGTGGAGGCCGAGCTGCTGGACGACAAGCTGCTGCAGTTCGACCTGCCACGACTGGCTGCCGCCCTCAAGCCCGAGCGCGACCTGCAGTTCGACTATCTGGGTCTGCAAACCCTGTACGACCGCTACTTCCTGCACGTGCGCAAGACCCGCATCGAACTGCCGCAGATCTTCTTCATGCGCGTGGCCATGGGCCTGTCCCTCAATGAGATCGACCGCGAAGCACGCGCCATCGAGTTCTACGAGGTGCTGTCCTCGTTCGACTTCATGTCGTCCACGCCCACGCTGTTCAACAGCGGCACCCGCCGCTCGCAGCTCTCCAGCTGCTACCTGACCACCGTGCCCGACGACCTGGACGGCATCTACGAGTCCATCAAGGAGAACGCACTGCTGTCCAAGTTCGCCGGTGGGCTGGGCAACGACTGGACCCGCGTGCGCGCCCTGGGCGCCCACATCAAGGGCACCAACGGCGAGTCGCAGGGCGTCGTGCCGTTCCTCAAAGTGGTGAACGACACCGCCGTCGCGGTCAACCAGGGCGGCAAGCGCAAGGGCGCGGTCTGCACCTACCTGGAGACCTGGCACCTGGACATCGAAGAGTTCTTGGAGCTGCGCAAGAACACCGGTGATGATCGCCGTCGGACCCACGACATGAACACGGCCAACTGGATTCCCGACCTGTTCATGAAGCGCGTGATGGAAAAAGGCGACTGGAGCCTGTTCTCGCCCAACGACGTGCCCGACCTGCACGACCGCTTCGGTGCCGACTTCGAACGCGCTTATGTCGCCTACGAAGAGAAGGCGGCCCGTGGCGAGATCAAGCCCTACAAGAAAGTGCCGGCGGTGGATCTGTGGCGCAAGATGCTGTCGATGCTGTTCGAGACCGGCCATCCCTGGATCACCTTCAAGGACGCCTGCAATGTCCGCTCACCGCAGCAGCACGCCGGCGTGGTCCACAGCTCCAACCTGTGCACCGAGATCACGCTCAACACCAGCGATACCGAAACCGCGGTCTGCAACCTGGGTTCGGTCAACCTGCACCGCCACCTCAAGGACGGCCAGCTGGACCATGCCAAGCTGCAGAAGACGATCAACACGGCGATGCGCATGCTCGACAACGTGATCGACATCAACTACTACGCCGTCAAGAAGGCCCGTGACTCGAACCTGCGTCACCGACCGGTGGGCCTGGGCATCATGGGCTTCCAGGACGCCCTGTACGAACTGCGTGTGCCCTACGCCTCGGACGCCGCCGTGGACTTCGCCGACCGCTCCATGGAAGCCGTCTGCTACTACGCCTACTGGGCCTCGACAGAGTTGGCTCGCGAGCGCGGCCGCTACAGCAGCTTCCGCGGCTCGCTGTGGGATCAGGGCATCCTGCCCCCGGACACCGTGGACCTGCTGGGCCGTGAACGCGGCGGTTATGTGGACGTCGACCGCTCGATGAGCCTCGACTGGGACGCGCTGCGCCGCAAGATCGCGCAGGACGGCATGCGCAACTCCAACTGCGTGGCCATCGCACCCACGGCGACCATCTCCAACATCATCGGCGTGGACGCCTCCATCGAGCCCTGCTTCGGCAACCTGTCGGTCAAGTCCAACCTGTCGGGTGAGTTCACCGTCATCAACAGCTATCTGGTCAAGGACCTCAAGCGCCTGGGCTTGTGGGATGACGTCATGGTCATGGACCTCAAGCACTTCGACGGTTCGCTGCGTCCCATCGACCGTGTGCCGCAGGACATCAAGGCCCTGTACGCCACCGCTTTCGAAGTGGAGCCGGTGTGGCTGGTCGAAGCCGCCGCACGCCGTCAGAAGTGGATCGATCAGGCGCAGAGCCTGAACATCTACATGGCCGGTGCCTCGGGCAAAAAGCTGGACGAAACCTACAAGCTCGCCTGGCTGCGCGGCCTCAAGACCACCTACTACCTGCGCACCACGTCGGCCACGCAGGCCGAGAAATCGACAGGGCGTGCGGGACAACTCAATGCCGTTGCGGTCAATGCGCCCGAGGTCTCGATGGCCGCGGTGTCGGTCACCGAGCCCGCCACGGACATCAAGTTCTGCGCCATTGACGATCCCGGCTGCGAAGCCTGCCAATAAGACCACAGGCACTGCGGATGTGCCATGTGTGACTGTGAATGCACCTTCACGATGCGACACAGCAACACAAAGCGCACCGCAGTGCTCATGGTCCTTTGCTTTTCACGTCGACACTTCGATAATTCATTGAACTGGATTCACCTATGCTGACCTGGGACGATCACGTCACGCCCGCCGCCAAACCCGCTCCGATGCCCACCGCCAATGTTGCGCCGGGTGTGTCAGCTTCACTGTCTTCCACCGCATCACCCATCACGCCTCCGAGTTCCGCTGCGGCTCAGGACCGCCGGGTCAACGTGGCCGACAAGCGCATCATCAACGGCCAGACCGACGTCAACCAGCTGGTGCCGTTCAAGTACAAGTGGGCCTGGGAAAAATACCTCGCCACCTGCGCCAACCACTGGATGCCGCAAGAGGTGAACATGAGCCGCGACATCGCGCTCTGGAAAGATCCCAACGGCCTGACCGAAGACGAGCGCCGCATCGTCAAGCGCAACCTCGGCTTCTTCGTGACCGCCGACTCGCTGGCCGCCAACAACATCACCCTGGGCACCTACCGCCACATCACGGCGCCCGAGTGCCGCCAGTTCCTGCTGCGCCAGGCGTTCGAGGAAGCCATCCACACCCACGCCTACCAGTACATCGTCGAATCGCTGGGTCTGGATGAGGGCGAGATCTTCAACGCCTACCATGAGGTGTCGTCGATCCGGGACAAGGACGAGTTCCTGATCCCGTTCATCGACGCGATCATGGACCCGAACTTCAAGACCGGCACGCCGGAGGCCGACCAGACGCTGCTCAAGTCGATCATCGTCTTTGCCTGCCTGATGGAAGGCTTGTTCTTCTACGTCGGCTTCACGCAGATCCTGGCGCTGGGCCGCCAGAACAAGATGACCGGTGCCGCCGAGCAGTACCAGTACATCCTGCGCGACGAGTCGATGCACTGCAACTTCGGCATCGACCTGATCAATGCGATCAAGCTCGAAAACCCGCACCTGTGGACCTCGCAGTTCAAGGCCGAGATCAAGGAGCTGTTCCTCAAGGCCGTCGATCTGGAGTACCGCTACGCCGAGGACACGATGCCGCGTGGCGTGCTTGGCCTCAACGCGTCCATGTTCAAGGGCTATCTGCGCTACATCGCCAACCGGCGTGCCACGCAGATCGGTCTGGAACCCCTGTTCCCCAACGAAGAGAATCCTTTCCCCTGGATGAGCGAGATGATCGACCTGAAGAAGGAGCGCAACTTCTTCGAGACGCGCGTCATCGAGTACCAGTCGGGGGGAGCGCTGTCCTGGGACTGAGTCCTGCCCTTCATGAACATCTCTCACCCAAAACCCTGCCTCCGGCGCCCTGGCGTCCGGGGCAGGGTTTTGTCCATGGATTCAAAGCCTTGCGGATGGAAGCGGCTGCAGCCGACCACCGGCAGGGACTTGAATCACTTCGGCGAGCCCCTGTCGCCTGAAGTGCTCTTTGCAACTTGATCAAGGAGAAAACAATGGCAACTGCGAAAAAAGCCCCGGCCAAGAAGGCCGCCGTGGCGAAGAAGGCCGCTCCGGCCAAGAAGGCCGCTGCACCCGCCAAGAAGGCTGCTCCGGCGAAGAAGGCCGCTGCGCCCGCCAAGAAGGCTGCTCCGGCGAAGAAGGCCGCTGCACCCGCCAAGAAGGCTGCTCCGGCGAAGAAGGCCGCTGCACCCGCCAAGAAGGCTGCTCCGGCGAAGAAGGCCGCTGCACCCGCCAAGAAGGCGGCTCCGGCCAAGAAGGCCGCTGCACCCGCCAAGAAGGCGGCTCCGGCCAAGAAGGCCGCTGCACCCGCCAAAAAGGCGGCTCCGGCTAAGAAGGCCGCTGCACCTGCCAAGAAGGCGGCTCCGGCTAAGAAGGCCGCTGCACCTGCCAAGAAGGCTGCTGCCCCCAAGAAGGCAGCCCCCGCAAAAAAAGCCGCGCCGGCTAAAAAGCCGGCAGCCCCTGCGGCCCCTGCAGCACAGACCAAACTGAATCCGCAGGCAGCCTGGCCGTTCCCGACGTCCAGCAAGCCCTGAGTTCAGTCCGACTGAGCCCCAAGCCCGGTGCGCAAGCCCCGGGCTTTTTTTCTGGGGCGGCCGATCAGGTCAGCTGGTAGTTCTGACCGCCTCGCCGAGCGATCTTCAGGGCACCCATGCGGTTGCCCAGCTCCGCGCAACGCTCCAGGGTCCACGCCTGGGACAGACCATGCAGCAGCGCCGCACGGAACGCGTCACCGCAACCGGTGGGGTCGACCACTTCGGTCGCCTTGACCCCGGGCACGCGCTTGACCGCCCCTCCCTCATAGACATCGCAACCGTGCTCCGCCAGCGTCACCACCAGTCCCTTGACCTTGGCGGCAATCTGCTCCAGCGACAGGCCGGTCCGGTCGCTGAGCATCTTGCCTTCATAGTCATTGACCGCCACCCAGCTGGCCTGGTCAATGAAGCGACGCAGTTCCTCGCCGTTGAACATCGGCAGCCCTTGTCCCGGATCGAAAACGAAGGGAATGCCGGCCTCGGCCAGCTGCTGCGCGTGCTCGATCATGGCATCGCGTCCGTCGGGCGCCACGATCGCCAGCTGAATGCCCGCCGCGGTGGGTACGCGGTTCTCATGGGCCTGAGCCATCGCGCCCGGATGGAAGGCCGTGATCTGGTTGTTGTCCCGATCGGTCATGATCATGGCCTGCGCCGTGTAGTTGTCTGCCGTGGTACCGATGAAACGCGTGTCCACGCCCAGCGCCTGCAAACGCGCAAGGTAGTCGCTCGCGTCGTTGCCGATCATGGCCAGGGGCACGGCCGGCGAACCCAGCTGACGCAGTCCGTAGGCAATGTTGCCGGCGCAGCCGCCGTATTCGCGCCTCATGCCCGGCACCAAAAAGGACACGTTCAGGATGTGCAGCTGGCTGGGCAGGATCTGCTCGGCGAACCGCCCCTCGAAGGTCATGATGGTGTCGAAGGCCAGAGAGCCGCAGATGAGGATGGACATGGTGAGGAATGACTTCAGGGATAGAAAACCAGGGCACGGAACCCCGACATGGTGGCGTCGTTGCCCAGGGCAATCGACAGCCGCAGACTGGTGCTCACCGATTCCCTGGCCGGCAGTTCGTCCGGCATGCCAGGCATTTCCTGAGGCAGGAACACCCGGCGGGCGATCACCTGATCGCGCAGGTCAGTGAGGGTCAGCTCCAGCGCGGGCGCTGCCAGAGGGACATCGGCACGGTTCTTCAGAACCAGGTCGAACGCGTAGAAATTGCCCAGCTTGCGCTGCAGGCTGGAGCTGTCGATCACGACATCATCGATGCGCTGCAGGGCAGCCACCGTGCAACCCAAGTGCTCACAGGCCTGCTCAAGCGCCGGGCGCGCAGCGGGCCAACGCGCCGCCACGGCATCTCGCTCGTGCAGGGCCCACTGCCCCACCAGCGTGGTACCGAGCAGGAGCACCAGAACCAGCATCACGGCGCGCACCCCCGCCGATGACCAGAAGGCGCGGCGACGGGCCTGCACCACGAAACCGGGTTCCACCTCAGGGTCCGCCACGGGCTCGGCCTCGGGCATCGGCGCGGGCTCAGTCGCTCTTTGCAACGGCGGTGGACCCGACCGGTCTCCCGTCTGCGCCTGATGCTCGGCCACCGCATCGGCACCGGGGGGCATGGCGGCCTTGGCCAGCAAATTCGCCGACGCCGATGCCAGCGACTCGGCGGGCGACGGCGTCCTGTCTGAAGGCTCCGGGGATTCCGATGGGTCACCAGCGCGCACTTGCCGGGCATAGCGCTGGAGCTCGGCCATGAAATCCGAGTCTTCCCATCCGGACGCCATCGGCTCGTCGTCGGTCGGACTGTCCAGCCCGGGGTCGGGGACCCTGATGTCCGGAGAAGCGGCCACCGCAGGCGCGGCGACCGCCACCGGTGCAGCCGGCGGCGCCGCGGTCACCGTCGCGGGCAGCTCGTCGGTCTTGGTCCTTTCAACAGGGCGTGTTTCTCCCGGCATGGTGGGATCACCGGCCGGTGCCGGCGGGTTGACCGGAGGCCTGGGGGCCTGGCTAGCCACCTCTGCCGAGTCGCCCGACCAAGGCTGCAGGTTCAGGGTGGCGTCAAAGACGTCGGAACAATACCCGCAGCGCACCCACCCGTCCGAAATCTTGAGCTGGTCTGGCACAACCCGAAAGGTCGTGCCACACGCGGGACATCGGGTGGTGTAGGTCATGCGCGAATTATTGCAGGACGCTCGTACCGGTCAGCGGCCGCGAAGGGCCGATCGGCATCACCTCAACGCGAGGCGGTCATCAGGATCCAGCCATCCTCCCGGTCGCTGACCGACAACGAGAGCCATGGGGCATAGGCTTCACGCAGCTCGTCGGCCTGGCGCTCGAGGATGCCGGCCAGCACCAGATGTCCACCCGACCGCACATGGGCACACAACAGCGGTGCCAGCACCTTCAGCGGGGTGGCCAGGATGTTGGCCAGCACCAGGTCGTATTCGCCCTGCGCCGCCTCGGGCAGCCCGGTGTTGAGTTCCACATGATTGGCCACCGCATTCAGTCGCGCGGCTTCCACCGCCGCCGGATCAATGTCGACCGCGTCAATCGAGGTCGCACCAAACTTGGCCGCACCGATGGCCAGAATGCCGGAACCACAGCCATAGTCGAGCACGCGCAGCCCCTGCGCCCCGCGATTGGCCGTCCAGCGCAGGCACATGCGGGTGGTCGGATGGGTACCGGTGCCAAACGCCAGCCCGGGATCGAGCCGGATCACCTGGCGCGCCACCGAAGGCGGCTCGTGCCAGCTCGGCACGATCCAGAACGTGGGCGTGATCTCGACCGGGTCGAACTGGGACTGCGTCAACCGGACCCAGTCCTGATCGGCCACCGGCTGCACACCGATCACCTGACAGCCGCTGAAGAAATCCTGCGCCTGCAACAGAACCGCCGCTTCGCGGGCAGCGGACTCCTCCTGAAACAGTGCAACGACACGCGAACGCTGCCAACCTTCTTTGGGCGGCGGCATGCCAGGCTCGCCAAACAGCGCCTGCTCGGCAGGCGTCAGGGCGTCCGCGTCCTCCACCGAGACGCTCAGCGCATCCAGCGCATCGAGCGCATCGCTCAGGTCTTCGATCGCTGTTTCAGGTGCCAGCAGCACCAGTTCGTGCATGGCCATGATCAGCGCTGGTGCTGGGAGAGCCACTCTTCCAGGTAGTGGATGTTGGTGCCGCCGGTCATGAAGCTCGCATCGACCATCAGTTCGCGGTGCAGCGGGATGTTGGTCTTGATGCCTTCGACCACCGTTTCTGCCAGCGCGGTGCGCATGCGGGCCAGGGCCTGCTCGCGGGTGTCGCCGTGCACGATGATCTTGCCGATCATGCTGTCGTAGTTGGGCGGCACGAAGTAGTTGGTGTAGACATGCGAATCGACCCGCACGCCCGGGCCCCCAGGCGCGTGCCAGGTGGTGATGCGCCCCGGTGACGGCGTGAACTTGTAGGGATCCTCGGCGTTGACGCGGCACTCGATGGCATGACCGCGCAGCTGGATCTGGCGCTGGGTGAACGGCAGCTTTTCGCCAGCGGCCACCGCGATCTGCGTGCGCACGATGTCGATGCCGGTGATCAGTTCGGTCACCGGGTGCTCGACCTGCACGCGCGTGTTCATCTCGATGAAGTAGAACTCGCCGTTCTCGTACAGGAACTCGAAGGTGCCCGCGCCGCGGTAGCCGATCTTCTTGCAGGCGGCGGCACAGCGGTCCCCGATTTTCTCGATCAGCCGACGCGCAATGCCCGGCGCAGGCGCTTCCTCGATCACCTTCTGGTGGCGACGCTGCATCGAGCAGTCACGCTCGCCCAGGTACACCGCGTTGCGGTGGGTGTCGGCCAGCACCTGGATCTCGATGTGCCGCGGGTTCTGGAGAAATTTCTCCATGTACACCTCGGGATTGCCGAAAGCGGCACCGGCTTCTGCCTTGGTCGTCTGCACAGCGTGCAGCAGGGCCGCCTCGGTATGCACCACCCGCATGCCGCGCCCGCCACCGCCGCCAGCGGCCTTGATGATCACCGGATAACCAATGCTCTTGGCAATCCGCTTGATCTGGACGGGATCGTCGGGCAGTGCCCCCTCCGAACCGGGCACGCAAGGCACGCCGGCACGGATCATGGCCTGCTTGGCCGACACCTTGTCGCCCATCAGGCGGATGGACTCGGGGGTCGGGCCGATGAAGGTGAAGCCGCTGCGCTCGACGCGCTCGGCAAAGTCGGCGTTTTCCGAGAGGAAGCCGTACCCGGGGTGAATGGCCTCGGCATCGGTCACCTCGGCGGCGGAAATGATGGCCGGCATGTTGAGGTAGCTCTGGCCCGATGCAGCGGGGCCGATGCAGACCGCCTCATCGGCCAGGCGCACGTACTTGGCATCGCGGTCGGCCTCGGAATAGACCATCACCGCCTTGATGCCCATCTCGCGACACGCACGCTGAATGCGCAGCGCAATCTCGCCGCGGTTGGCGATCAGGATTTTCTTGAACATGGGGCGCGACGCCTTATTCGATGACGAACAGGGGTTGGCCGTATTCGACCGCCTGACCGTTTTCGGCCAGGACCTGGGTGATGGTGCCGGACTTGTCGGCCTCGATCTCGTTGAGGATCTTCATGGCCTCGACGATGCAGATGGTCTCGCCTTCCTTGACCACCTGCCCGACTTCGGCGAAAGGCTTGGCTCCCGGCGAAGACGCACGGTAGAAAGTGCCGACCATGGGCGATTTCACCGTGTGGCCGGTAACCGCTGCGGGCGCCGCCGCAGGCACCGCGGCTTCGGCCGCCGGTGCCGCCACGACCGCCGGCGCTGCCGCCGGAGCGGGCGCCGCCACGTAGGCCACTGGTGCTGCCGCCGCACCGGCCGGCGCGCTCTTGACGATCCGGACCTTGCCCTCTGCTTCGGTGATTTCGAGTTCGGACACGTTCGATTCAGACACCAGGTCGATCAGTGTCTTGAGTTTTCTCAGATCCATGATTTCTCCAACGAATTTCGGGCAACTGGCGGGATCTGAGCGCTTTTTCCGCGAAAACCACACACCCCGCCAGTTTGGGGTGTCGCAGTGTACACGAAGCGGCCTCCGCGGGATGACCGGTCATCGGCGGGCGCTGCCCGCCATCAGCAGGCCTAGTGCACGTGCCGATTCAGCACTTTACCCGCAAATGGGCGCATTTATCGCTGCGATGCGCAGATTGACCATGTCAGGCGAGTTGCGCCCACTGCGCCAGATCCGAAGGACTGACTTTGCCGATCTTGCGGTGAAGAATCTGCCCCGAAGACCCGAAGACCACCGTGAAAGGGAGACCGCCCGCCGTGTTGCCCAGGGACCGGCTGATCTCGGTGCCGGCCAAACCGGCCATGCCCACCGGGAAGTCCAGCGGCAGCCGCTGCAGGAAACTGCGCACCGGCTCCACCCGGTCCACCGCAAGGCCGACCACCCGCCAACCCCGGCCCGCCTGCTCGCGGGAGAAAGCGTTGAGCAGGGGCAGTTCTTCGACACAGGGCGGACACCACGTGGCCCAGAAATTGACCAGCACCGGCTGGCCCTTGAGGCCCGCCATGAGCAGCTCTCCACCTTGCGGCTGCTCAAAACGGCCCGCCCAGAAAGCCGCTTCCGCCCCGGACAGCACGGGCCCCGGACGAAAGCGCCACCAGGCCAGCGCGGCGCCACCCAGGCCGGCGCCGGCCCCGACCAGCGCCATCAGCGCCCGGCGATTCATGAGGATGCCCCTGCTGGCGCGGCCATCCGGGCCCGAAGGGCGGCCGCATCACCCCGGGGTGCCCGCCCCAGGGCATCGGGGCGCAAGGCGCCCCGGTCATCGTCTCGATCGTGGATCATGAGGTGCAACAGAACAGGATGGACCAGGTCAGGGTGGCGGTCACGCACCGTCAGGGCATCCACGGGTTCGCCCCGCCAACCGGTGACCGTGCCGGGATGGTAGTCGACCCGACGGTCCAGCAAGCGCCACTCGGCGGCCTTGGGATCGTCACAGAAGAGCTGAAGATAGATGTCGCTGTGTTCGGTGGCGGTGCCGTGCCACACGGCGCCCCCCACCATGGGCCGGAAATCGGCCACGCGCTCCATCCATTTCAGGGCGACTTCCCGCAAGGCCTGCAAGGCACGCGCCTGCTCTTCGGGACAGAAAATGGCAATGTGCTCGCGCACCGCCTCTTCCAGCGCCAGGTTGTCGGGCAGCGCCACGCGAGCCCCCAGCCCCAGTTGGCGGGCGGCCCGCTGTTTGGCCGGACCGTACTCCAGACCATCTTCCACCACCAACCTTGCGGCCACGGCCAGCAGGTCGGCGGCGGCATCATCTCTGAGGGCTTTCATGTCCGCATTGTGCCTTCGGGCGCGGGAACCTGCACCCGTCATCCCCATTCCCGGACAGACCGCCTGACGCACCTAGAATCCCGGCATGCACATACATATTCTGGGAATCTGCGGCACGTTCATGGGCGGACTGGCGGCCTTGGCCCGGGAGGCCGGCCACAAGGTCACCGGCTGCGATGCCGGTGTCTACCCCCCCATGAGCGACCAGTTGCGGGCACTGGGCATCGACCTGATCGAAGGTTACGGCGCCGACCAGATGGCCCTGCGCCCGGACATGTTCGTGGTTGGCAACGTGGTCAGTCGCGCCCGGCTGCCCGACGGCAGCCCCAAGTTTCCCTTGATGGAGGCGATCCTGGATGCGGGCGCCCCCTACACCAGCGGACCCCAGTGGCTGTCGGAAAACGTGCTGCAAGGACGTCACGTGCTCGCCGTGGCGGGAACGCACGGCAAGACCACCACCACCTCGATGCTGGCGTGGATCCTGGAGGCCGGTGGATTGCAGCCGGGCTTCCTGGTCGGCGGCGTCCCCATGAACTTCGGGGTTTCCGCCCGGCTGGGACAGGGCAAGACCTTTGTGATCGAGGCGGACGAGTACGACACCGCCTTTTTCGACAAGCGCAGCAAGTTTGTCCACTACCGTCCCCGAACGGCCATCCTGAACAACCTGGAGTTCGATCACGCCGACATCTTCGACGACCTGGCGGCGATCGAACGCCAGTTCCACCACCTGCTGCGCACCGTGCCCGCCAGCGGGCGCGTGGTGACCAACGGTCTGGAGGAGAGCCTGGACCGCGTGATCCATCAGGGCCTGTGGAGCGAATTGCGCAGCTTTGGCTCGGCCGTGAGCGACTTTACCGCCAGGGGCGAGCCACACGATTTCGAGGTGCTGCTGCGAGGCACCCCGGTGGGCCGTGTGAGCTGGACGCTGTCGGGCACCCACAACCAGCTCAACGGGCTGGCCGCCATCGCTGCCGCAGAACACGTCGGCATTGCCCCTGCCGACGCCGCCCATGCCCTGGGTCGATTCGAGAATGTGCGTCGCCGCCTCGAAACGCGGGGACAGGTCCGGCTGGCTGGTCAGGGCTCACCCGTCACGGTCTACGACGACTTTGCCCACCATCCCACGGCCATTCGCACCACGCTGGACGGCCTGCGCCGACGCCTGGCGGCGGCTGGCGACGACGGCCGCATCCTGGCGGTCTTCGAGCCACGCAGCAACACGATGAAACTGGGGACCATGAAGTCCCAGTTGCCCTGGAGCCTGGAGCAGGCCGATCTGGCCTTCTGCCATGCCGGGGGACTGGATTGGGATGCCACCGAGGCGTTGGCGCCCATGGGTTCACGGGCCGTGGTGGCTCGCGACATCGACACCCTGGTGGCCAGCGTGCGCACAGCCGCACGCCCGGGCGACCACGTGGTCTGCATGAGCAACGGTGGCTTCGGCGGCATCCATGGCCGCCTGCTGCAGGCCCTGGCTCAGTAACCGATGGTCATGGTCGGCACGTCGACCGTGATCGACGGCTTGCCCAGTGCCGCACTCGCCGCGCGAACGAAGGCCATCGCCCAGGGACGGTGGGATTCATCGCTGAACCGCTCCTGGCCAGCGGCCTGCGCCACCGCGATCACCTTGTCGGCGGTCAGCACCTTGCCGGTCAGGCGGATGGGGTCACAACCGAAGAAATTGAACTGGTCATCCAGCCAGGCCCGTGCCTGATCGTGAGGCATGGGCTGGACTTCCTCCAGATCAAAACGGAAGGTGGACGCTCCACCCCAGGTCACGGTCACTTGGCTGCGCATCGGCTTCTCTCTTTCATTCTGAATCCGGGCGATGAGGCCCTGCTCCATTGTGCCTTGGCTCGCCGCCGGCGACGCGCAGTGGCGAATGCGACGCCTCCCGCAGGATGCTCGACGGCGCCATCAGGTCGGACTGACTGGCCTCCCGGGCGATCGCCTCGCGATCGCGATCGGCGGCGCCCATGCACAGGGACAGCACGCTCTGCCGCATGGTGGGCTGGGCACGGCGTGCGCTGTCCGCGTCGGTGGTGAGTCCGGCGCCGTAATACAGCGCCGCCAACCGGCTGGCCAGCACAGGCTCCTCCAGACCCGTTCGGGCCCGCAGGTCCTCAAAAGTCCCTGGCTGCGTGGACAGCTCCTGCATGATCAGCAAATGGGCCGGATCGAACCAGCGCGGCGGCAGGTGAGGCACGCGACGCAGGTAGATGGTGCTCGCCCGGTAGCGCGCGGGCAGGATGTCGCGCCCGGTGCGGGCGGCGTAGGTCCACATCACCTGGTGCAGTTTGAGCTTGAGGAAGGCGGACGGGATGTCGTTGGCCAAAGCCGGCCTTCTCACCCATTGCGCCGCCCCCAGGTCCACGGGACGAGCGGGGATCAGCAGGCCGCACTGCCAGCGCGGAAAATCGATCACGGCCAGCAGTCGCCCTTCGTGCATGAGGTGCACCACGTCGCCCTGGTACTCGGCCCACTTGGCCACCAGTTGCTCACCCAGCGCGAACTGGGAACGCAGGGGCCTGAGCCAGGCCTCGAAGCGCTGCAGCCGTTGTCGCAGGCTGGACTCGTCGCCGGCATCAAAGGATTCCGCCGACGCAAAGCCCTTGGGCAGCGGCATGGCAAACGCCAATGGCCGGTCCACCTCCGCACGGTGCAGCGTCAGGCGCACGTGACTGCCCCGAGGGTGCTCGACGTGCAGCGCATCCCGATCGACGACCTCGACCGCTTCACCATCAAGCAACCAAGCATCGGCCAGATGGGGGTCGCCCAGCCGCCAGCTGGGCCAGCCGACCGCATCGCGCTCTGTCCATCCACGCAGCCGCTCGAAGGCGCTGTCTGAAAAGCCCAGCAAACCCAGGCGAAGAACGGGGTGTTCCAAATTTGCTCCCGGCAGCCGGACCCGTCAGCGCGTCGCTGGATGGCAGCCGGAGCGGGAGCATATCAAGGGCAGCGGTTACCCACAACGCACACCCGAGTGACATTCGTCACACCCGGGACCGGCCGTGCCAGCCGGTCGAATCCACCGACTCAACGGCGGCGCGCACGGGCGCTGGCCACCGCCGCCGACAGCACATCCAGCGACTCCAGCGAGTCCCCCCAGCCCAGGCAGGCGTCGGTGATGCTCTTGCCGTACTCCAGCTTGCGGACATCGTCCTTGCCCGGGGTGAACTTCTGGGCACCGGCCTCGATGTGGCTCTCGATCATGACCCCGAAGATGCTGCGGGAGCCACCCTCGACCTGCGCGGCGATGTCCTTGGCCACCACCAGCTGGCGTTCATGTTGCTTGCTGCTGTTGGCGTGGCTGCAGTCGACCATCAGGCGCGCCGGCAGCTTGGCCGCCTCCAGTTCCTTGACAGCGGCGGCGACACTTTCCGCATCGTAGTTGGGCGCCTTGCCGCCGCGCAGAATGACATGGCAATCCTTGTTGCCGTTGGTCTGCACGATGGCCACCTGCCCGTTCTTGTGAACCGACAGGAAATGGTGACCTCGCGCGGCCGCCTGGATGGCGTCGATCGCGATCTTGAGGTTGCCATCGGTGCCGTTCTTGAAACCGATGGGTGCCGACAGACCCGAAGCCAGCTCGCGGTGGACCTGACTTTCGGTCGTGCGGGCACCGATGGCGCCCCAGCTGATCAGGTCACCGATGTACTGCGGCGAGATCACGTCCAGGAACTCGCTGCCGGCCGGCAGTCCCAGCCGGTTGATCTCGATGAGCAACTGGCGCGCGATGCGCAGACCTTCGTCGATGCGGTAGCTTTCGTCCAGGTAAGGGTCGTTGATCAGCCCCTTCCAGCCTACCGTGGTGCGCGGCTTCTCGAAGTAGACCCGCATGACGATCTCGAGTGTGTCGGCGTACTTCTCGCGCAGCGGCTGCAGGCGCCGGGCGTAGTCCAGGGCCGCAGCCGGGTCGTGGATCGAGCAGGGGCCGATGACGACCAGCAGACGGTCATCCTGGCCGTGCAGGATGTCATGGATGCGCTTGCGGGTCTGCTTGATCAGGGCCTCGACCGGTGTGCCGGCGATGGGGAAGAAGCGGATGAGGTGTTCGGGCGGCGGAAGCACGGTGATGTCCTTGATGCGCTGGTCGTCGGTCTGGCTGGTCTTGTCAACAGGCCGGGCATACCAGGCATCGGTGGCGTTGGTCGTCTTCGCGGTCATCGGGAGCTCCTCGCTTCGGGTTGGGATCGGGTAAAAAAAAACCGCCGGGCTGGGGGCCCGGCGGTTCCTTGAGGGTTCGGTCTGCTTTGCGCGCTTACACCGCTGCCTCTCGTCCGCCGGGGACTGAGAACCAAAAGTAAAAGCCAAAAAAGGTGGCGTGGCGCGTTTGCATAAGACTTGAATGTAGCACAGCAGACATGACGCGTGTCTTACAGCATCAGGATCAGGCGGTACCGCCCACGGTCAGGCCATCGATGCGCAAGGTGGGCTGCCCCACCCCGACCGGCACGCTCTGGCCCTCCTTGCCGCAAGTACCCACGCCGCTGTCGAGCCGCATGTCGTTGCCGATCATGCTGACCCGGGTCAGCGCATCGGGGCCGTTGCCGATGATGGTGGCGCCCTTGACCGGGTACTGGATCTGGCCGTTCTCGACCCAGAAGGCCTGGCTGGCCGAGAACACGAACTTGCCGCTGGTGATGTCCACCTGTCCACCGCCGAAGTTGGTGGCATACAGGCCTTTCCTGATGCTGGCCACGATCTCGTCGGGCGACTTGTCGCCACCGAGCATGTAGGTGTTGGTCATGCGCGGCATGGGCACATGGGCGTAACTTTCGCGGCGACCGTTGCCAGTCGGCTTGACACCCATCAGGCGCGCATTCATCGCGTCCTGGATGTAACCGCGCAGGATGCCGTCCTCAATGAGCACATTCTTCTGGCTGGGCTGCCCTTCATCGTCCACATTGAGCGAACCACGGCGGTCGGCAATGGTGCCGTCATCAAGCACGGTGACGCCCTTGGCCGCCACCCGCTGGCCGATGCGGCCCGAGAAAGCGCTCGACCCCTTGCGGTTGAAGTCACCCTCCAGCCCGTGGCCCACCGCCTCATGCAACAGGACACCCGGCCAGCCCGGCCCCAGGACCACCGTCATTTCGCCCGCCGGCGCCGGACGCGCCTCCAGGTTGGTCAGCGCCGCGGCGACCGCTTCATCCACATACGACTGCACCATGGCCTCATCGAAATAGGCCAGGCCGAACCGGCCACCGCCGCCCGAGGAGCCGATCTCGCGGCGGCCATTCTGCTCGGCGATCACGGTCACCGACAGGCGGATCAGCGGGCGGACATCGGCCGCCAGGGTGCCGTCGGCACGGGCCACCAGCACCACGTCGTGTTCGGCCGCCAGCCCGGCCATGACCTGCACAACGCGCGGATCCTTGGCCTTGGCCAGCTTTTCGACTTTTTCCAGGAGCGCGACCTTGGCCGTGCTGTCCAGCGTGCCGATCGGATCCACCCCCGGGTACAGGGAACGGGATTTCGCCACCTTGGCAGCCCTCGCCCGCACGCGACGGCTCTGCCCCTGACCGGAGATCGCCCGCACGGTGCGCGCAGCGTCCAGCAGAGAGTCCCAGGACAGGTCGTCGGAATAGGCAAAGGCGGTCTTTTCGCCGCTGACCGCCCTCACGCCGACCCCCTGGTCGATGCTGAAGCTGCCGGTCTTGACGATGCCCTCCTCCAGGCTCCAGCCTTCACTGCGGGTGGTCTGGAAGTACAGGTCGGCATCGTCGGCGCCGTGCGACATGATCTCGCCCAGGGCGCGCTGGAGATGATCGGTGGTCAGGCCAAAGGGCTGGAGCAGGACGCTCTCGGCAGTGGCCAGACGGGCCAGGGTGGGTTCGCGGGCAATCATGACCGGATTGTAGGGACAGCGGCCGCTTTGTGCTGGCCGGCCGCCCCCGTCCGGGGATGGGATCAGGGTCTTCAGGACTGCATCAGCCGCTTGGCCTTGGCGATCGACAGAAGCATGCCGAGCCCGATGCCCATGGTCACCATGGCCGTACCACCGTAGCTCACAAACGGCAGTGGCACCCCCACCACCGGCAGGATGCCGCTGACCATGCCCATGTTCACAAAGGCGTAGACGAAGATGTTGAGGGTCAGCGCGCCGGCCAGCAGGCGGGTGAACAGGGTGGGCGCCTCCACCGCAATGGCCAGCCCCCGGAAGATCAGGAACAGGAAGGCCAGGATCAGGCCGATCACGCCGGCCAGGCCGAACTCCTCGGAGAACGCGGCATAGATGAAGTCGGTCGTGCGCTCCGGAATGAACTCCAGGTGGGTCTGGGTGCCCTGCATGAAGCCCTTGCCCCACACGCCGCCGGAGCCGATGGCGATCATGCCCTGGATGATGTGGAAGCCCTTGCCCAGCGGGTCCTTGAACGGGTCCAGCAGCGTGCAGACGCGCTGGCGCTGGTACTCGTGCAACACCTGCCAGTCCACCCCGGGCGCACACCACTCGGGCTCCATGACGATGAGCACCGCGATGCCGACCACCCCCAGAACGACCGGGGGAATGATGAGCTTCCAGCTCAGGCCAGCAAAGAAAATGACGAAGAGGCCGGAGGCCACCACCAGCAAGGTGGTCCCCAGATCTGGCTGCTTGAGGATGAGGGCCGCCGGAATGGCCAGGATGAGCCCGGCCACCAGGAAGTCGGTGGCGGTGAGCTGCCCCTCGCGGCGCTGGAACCACCAGGCCAGCATCAGCGGCATGGCGATCTTCATGATTTCACTGGGCTGGATCACCACCCCCACGTTGAGCCAGCGCTGGGCGCCCTTTTTGGCGATACCGAAGAACTCCACACCCAGCAGGAGCACCACCCCCACCACGTAAATGGGCACGGCCAGCATCATCAGCCGCTGCGGAGGCACCTGCGAGACGATGAACAGCACCCCGGCCGCCAGCAGCATGTTGCGGGCGTGGTTGGCAAACCGGGTGCCGTGATCGAACCCGACCGAATACATGGTGATCAGACCGATGGCTGCCAGCAGGACAATGGCCAGCACCAGCAGCACGTCGAACCCCTGGAACACGGGTTTGATGCGCTGCAGCAGGTTGGGTCTGTCGATCACGGCGGCCATCCGCAGATTATCCTCTGTGCATGAGCAACACCCATCTGCTTTACCTCCACGGATTCCGGTCGTCCCCGCAGTCGGTCAAGGCACGTTTGGTCGCCGAACGGGTGAAGACCCGGCACCCCGCCGTGACCTGGTGGTGCCCGCAACTTCCGCGATCGCCCGCGGCGGCCATGGACATGGTGATCAACGGCTTGAGCGACTGGCCCACCGATCGGATGGTGGTGATGGGCTCCTCGCTGGGCGGCTTCTATGCCCGCTGGCTGTCGCTTCGCCTGGGCTGCGCGACTGTTCTGCTCAACCCCGCCGTGTATCCGGCTCGCGACCTGGCCAGGTACATCGGTGAACAGACCGCCTGGCACGATCCGGCCGAGCGCTTTTTCTTCGAACCGTCCTTCGTGGACGAACTGCAGGCACTGGAAGAGGACATCCGCCAGCGGTCGGATCGACCCGCTCCCCGACAAATGGCGGTCATCGCGCAAGGGGATGAGGTGCTGGACTGGCGCGAGATGCAGGCTTTCTGCTCATCGGGCGATATCCGCCTGCTGCCGGGCAGTGACCATGCGATCAGCGACTTTCCCGAGCACATGGATGCGGTGTTCGGATTCCTCGACCTGGCGGAGTGACACCGCCCGCATGGGACAATCCGGCCCATGCATATCCTGTTCGACGAAGCCGGCAAACTGATGACCGGTCGCCTCATGTCCGAAGCCGAGAGCTCCCTTCAGGTGGAGCTCGAATCGGGCAAGCGGGTGAAGGTCAAGCTGGCCAACACCCTGCTGCGCTTTGACAAGCCCGCCCCCGCCGCGCTCATGCCCGCCGCCACCGCCCTGGCCGAGTCGATGGAGTTGGAGCTTGCCTACGAATTCGCCCCCGACGAGGAGTTCGGCTTTGCCGATCTGGCCCGAGACTACTTCAGCGACAACGCCAGCACCGAGCAGCAGGTGGCCGCGCTGATCTGCCTGCAGGGCGCGCCGCATTACTTCCGCCGCAGCGGCAAGGGCCGCTACCGCAAGGCGCCACCCGAGATCGTCGCGCAAGCCCTGGCGGCCATCGAGAAGAAGAAGCAGATCCAGGCACAGATCGATGCCTGGGCGGCCGACCTCCAGGCAGGACAGTGCCCGGATGCTGTGCGCCAGCAGCTCTACCGCATCCTGTTCCGTCCCGACAAGAATGCCCCCGAGTACAAGGCGGTGGTCGAGGCCGCACGCCAGAGCCACACCGCGCCGCTGGCGCTGCTGCAGAAGGCGGGTGCCATCACGAGTGCGTACCAGTTTCACTGGCAGCGTTTCCTGTTTGACCAGTTTCCGCGCGGCACCGGCTTTCCGGCGGTCGAGGCACCGGCCGTTGCCGACGAGCTTCCGCTGGCCACGGTGCAGGCCTTTTCGATCGACGACTCGCACACGACCGAAATCGACGACGCCCTGTCGCTGCAGGGTCTGGGCAGTGGCACGGTGACGCTGGGCATCCATATCGCCGCGCCGGGTCTGGCCATTGCGCCCGACAGCCCGCTCGATGAACTGGCCCGCGCGCGCCTGTCGACGGTCTACATGCCGGGTCACAAGATCACCATGCTGCCCGATGCAGTGGTCCAGGCCTACACGCTGGAAGCGGGGCGCGACTGTCCGGCCGTTTCCCTGTACGTGAACATTGACGAGGCGTCGCTGCAGATCAAGGACAGCCGCACCGCCCTTGAGCGGGTGCCGATTGCCCACAACCTGCGCCATGACCAGCTCGACAGCGTCATCACCGAAGGCTGGCTGACCGGCGAAACGCCGGTGGACACAGCCAGTGCCGAGGTCGCGGCCCTGCAGCCGCAGCTGGCCTTCATCTTCCGTCTGGCCAGGCACCTGAAGGCGCAGCGTGAAGTCGTGCGCGGCAAACCCGAGACCTTCACCCGCCCGGACTACACCTTCAAGCTCGAGGGCGTGACGGGCCGAGAGCCGGACGGCAGCGAGACGGTGGTCATCGGCACCCGCTCTCGTGGCGCACCGTTGGACCTGATGGTGGCCGAGGCCATGATTCTGGCCAACAGCACCTGGGGCCTGTGGCTGGCCGACACGGGCGTGCCGGGCATCTACCGCAGCCAGGCCAGCCTGGCCCCCGGCATCAAGGTGCGCATGGGCAGCAAGGCGCTGCCGCACGCCGGCATCGGCGTCAAGGCCTATGCCTGGAGCACCTCGCCCTTGCGCCGCTATGTGGATCTGGTCAACCAATGGCAGATCATCGCCTGTGCACGACACGGCCGGACCGCCGCACTGGCGGCCCCCTTCAAGCCCAAGGACGCGGGCATCCTGTCGGTCATCAGCGCCTTCGATGCCGCCTACACCGCCTACAACAGCTTCCAGAACGGCATGGAACGGTTCTGGACGCTGCGCCATGTGCAGCAGGCGGGCATCACCGAACTGACGGCTACGCTGATCAAGGACAACCTGGTGCGCGCCGACACCCTGCCGCTGGTCATGCCAGTCATGGGGGCCGACGGTCTGCCGCGCGGTGCCCACGTTCGGGTGCGACTGGGTGCGATCGACGAGATCACGCTCGAAGTATCCGGCACGGTGATCGAGCGGCTGGACTTGCCCGTGACCCCGCAGGACGAGGCCCCGGCAGAGGGCGAGGACGAGGAGGACCTGGGCAGTCCGCTGCACCTGGCCATCGACATCGCGGAGGAGGATGGCACGCCAGCCGACTCTCCAGAGGCGACAGGCGGTGCCACCAAGCAGGGATAATCGCCGCGTGAAATCGTTCATGGCCCTTCTTGGCCGGCTGTCGACCCTGCAGATCGCCCTGGGCGTCTCGCTGGTCTTCCACGCCGCCCTGCTGACGATCCGGTTTGTGAACCCGGAGGGCTTCAACCGCGTGTTCCAGGACACCCCGCTGGAGGTGATTCTGGTCAACGCCCGCAGCGACGAGAAGCCGGACAAGGCGGCCGCCATCGCCCAGGCTTCCCTGGCCGGCGGTGGAGAGGCCAGCGACAACCGGCGCGCGACCTCCCCCCTGCCCCCGACCACCTTGGCGAGACTGGGCGAGGCGCTGGAAGACGAAGAACAGCGCATCGAGACCCTCAAACAGCGGCAGAACCTGCTGCTGGCCCAGGTGCGGCGCCAGCTGGCCAACCTGTCGGCCCCCGACCCGGCCGCCGACGACCAGTCCCAGTCGGCGGCGGAGCGCGAGCGCAAGCGCCAGGCGCGGATCAAGATCCTGGCCGAGATCGAGAAGCGGATCAACGAAGAAAACGCCCGGCCCCGCAAACGCTACATCAGCCCCGCCACCCGGGAAGAGGTCTACGCGGTCTACTACGACGAGCTTCGGCGCAAAATCGAGGACCGAGGCACCACCAATTTCCCCGAAGCGGGTGGTCGCAAGCTCTACGGCGACCTGACCATGGTCATCACCGTGAATCACACCGGTGCGGTCATCGACACCGAGGTCGTCCAGTCATCCGGCACCCCGGTGCTGGACCGCCGAGCCGAGGCGATCGTGCGCAGCCTGTCCTTCTCCCGTTTCAACGAAGCCATGCGCCGCCGTGCCGACCAGATCGTCGTGGTCTCCCGCTTCCGCTTCACACGGGATGCCACGCTGCAGACACAGCTGAGCGCCCAATAGCGACAGACGGCATGATCAGGTCACTCTGGCACTGGCTGCTGTGGGTTCTTCTGGCCGGCGTCTGCCTGCAGCTGTTCTTTCTGGGCCGCATCGCATTGATGGCCGTGGTGGACCCGCAAAGCACGGCCTTCATGCGATCCGAGGCCTGGCGCATCGCGCAAGCCTCAGTGACCGATCGGAAGGACTGGCGCTGGTCAGCCCGCTGGATCGACTACGACAGCATCAATCCGACCCTCAAGCGCGCCGTCATGGCCTCCGAGGATTCCGGGTTTGCCGATCACGGCGGTGTCGACTGGGACGCCATCGAATCGGCCTGGAAGAAGAACGAGCGGCGCCAGGCCCAGGCCGAGAAACGCGCCCAGGCCCTGGCCAAGCGTCAGGGGACCCAGGCCGAGGCAAGGCCTTCGGCCGTCAAGCCACCCAAGATCCTGGGAGGGTCGACCATCACCCAGCAGCTGGCGAAGAACCTGCTGCTGTCGGGGGAGCGGACCCTGCTGCGCAAGGGCCAGGAACTGGTGCTCACCCTCATGCTGGAAGCGCTGCTGGACAAGCGCCGCATTCTGGAGATCTATCTCAACAGTGTGGAGTGGGGCGAAGGCATTTTCGGCGCCGAGGCGGCCGCCCAGCGTTACTTCGGCAAGTCGGCGTCCCGGCTGGCGCCCCACGAGGCGGCGCGCCTGGCCGTGATGCTGCCCTCCCCGAAGTACTTTGAAGCGCGCCAGGGGTCTTCCTACCTGGCCCAGCGCACCAACCTCATCGTGGCCCGGATGGGCGCGGTGCAGGCGCCGTGACATGGACTGGCGGGCACGTCTGACCGGATGGCTCCTGCTGGGTCTGGTGCGCCTGCTCACGGGTGCCCAAGCCCGGTGGCACGGCTGTCCTCCCAAAGCCGAGCAGCGCATCTATTTCGCCAACCACCAGAGCCATGCGGACCTGGTGCTGATCTGGGCCGCCCTGCCACAGGAGTTGCGCAGCATCACCCGGCCGATCGCCGCGCGTGACTACTGGACGACATCGCGACTCAAGCGCTGGATCACGTCGGCGGTGTTCAACGCCGTCTATGTGGATCGTGAACGCAAGGGTGACGAGGACCCGCTGCAGCCGCTGATCGATGCCCTGGCCAGCGGTGACTCGCTGATCCTGTTTCCCGAGGGTACACGGGGCTTCGCCGAGGACCCTCAACCGTTCAAGTCGGGCTTGTACAACCTGGCCCGCCGCTTTCCCGACGTGGTCCTCGTTCCAGCGTGGATCCACAACGTGCAGCGCGTGATGCCCAAAGGGGAGGTGGTGCCCGTCCCGGTGCTCTGTTCGGTGACCTTCGGCGAGCCTGTCCGGCTGGAAGACGGCGAGGAGCGCAGCGAATTCCTGGTGCGGGTACGCCAGGCGGTCATGGCATTGAGGGACGTCTGATGCGCCAGTTCCTGCGCAATCTCAACCCCTACGAGCAGGTGGGCCTGCTGTTCGTGCTGCTGTTCGGCCTGCTGGCGCTGGCGTCCCTAGGCGGTCTGCTAATGTCTCTGCGTGAGCGGCGCCAGGGGGAGACCGACCCCGGCGCCAGTTCGCGCTTGCAAGGCTATCACCAGGTGCTGCGCAACTCCTGGCTCATGGCACTGGTGTTCTGGATCGGCTGGGCCGCGGGTCCTGGTGTCGCCAACCTGTTGTTCGGTCTGGTCTCCTTCTTCATCCTGCGCGAGTTCATCAGTCTGTCTCCCACGCGCCGGGGCGACCACCGCAGCCTTTTGCTGGTCTTCTTTGCCGTGCTGCCCCTGCAGTACGTCCTGGTGTGGCAGCACCGACTCGACCTGTTGACGGTCTTCATCCCGGTCTATGCGTTTCTGGCCCTGCCGGTGGCCAGTGCGCTGGGCAACGATCCCGAGCGCTTCCTGGAGCGAAACGCCAAGCTTCAATGGGGCGTGATGGTTTGCGTCTACGGCATGAGTCATGTGCCGGCGCTCATGCTGCTGGAATTTCCGGGCTTTGTCGGCAAGTCGGCCTTTCTGGTGTTCTACCTGGTGGTGGTGGTGCAAACCTGCATGCTGGTGCAACACCTCGTCAACCGGCGGCTGTCAAAGCCGGTGGCGCCACAGATCAGCCTGGCCTTTCACTGGAAAGGACTGGGGGCGGGGCTTCTGGCCGGGGGACTCACCGGTGTGCTCCTCACGGGGATCACGCCGTTCAATCCGGGGCGAGGACTGGGGATGGCGCTCATTGCCTGCGCGGCCGGGTCGCTGGGGCATCTGGTGATGAAGGGGATCAAACGGGACCGGGGGGTGACCCACTGGGGACTGGGCGGGCGGGCGGTCACCGGCGCCAGTGGCCTACTCGACCGCGTGGATGCCCTGTGCTTCGCCGCCCCGGTGTTTTTCCATTCGGTCCGATGGACCTTCGACCTCTGAGCGGAGACAGGCATGCGCATCCTGGGCATCGATCCCGGACTCCAGTGCACCGGCTTCGGCGTCATCGACACCGAAGGTGCGTCCATGCACTATGTGGCCAGCGGCACCATCCAGACCAGCCCCAAGGACGGGGCCCTGCTGCCCGAGCGACTGAAGGTGCTGTTCGACGGCATTGGCGAGGTCGCACGCCGGTACCAGCCTGAGGTGTCGGTGTGCGAAATCGTCTTCGTCAACGTCAACCCGCAGGCCACGCTGCTGCTGGGTCAGGCGCGTGGATGCTGCCTGACCGCGCTGGTGGCCCAGGGGTTGCCCGTGGCCGAGTACACCGCGCTGCAGCTCAAGAAGGCCGTGGCCGGACACGGCCGGGCGACCAAACCGCAGATCCAGGAGATGGTGCGCCGGCTGCTGCAGTTGCCCGGACTGCCTGGCAAGGATGCCGCCGATGCGCTGGGCTTGGCGATCACCCACGCCCAGGTCAGCCGCACCACGACCGCCATCAACCGCGTGACCTCCTTGCAGGCCCGCACCCATGCCGCGTACAAGGGCGGGCGGCACTACTGAACGAAGGCGGGGGGATCAGACGATGCGTTCGAGCACCAGCACCCCGAAGAACCCCAGTGCCGCCAGCACGGTCCATTTCAGGATGACCAGGCCCCACTGGCGGTAGCGCGCCTGCCCGGTGCCGATGTAGAAGGCAAAGCAGGCACCTGCCGCCAGCAGCAGGAAGAAGATGGTCCAGCGAAACAGGAGCATGACGGCGGCGTGACCTTACCAGGCAGGCGCAAGCTGGGCGAACCCCTGGGGCGCATCCCGGTCACGATCGAAGCTGACGATCTCCCAGGCATCAGGCTGGGCCATGAGGGCCCGCAGGAGCTGGTTGTTCATGGCGTGGCCGCTGCGGAAAGCGCTGTACGCGGCCAGCAGGGGTTTGCCCACGATGTAGAGATCGCCAATGGCGTCCAGGATCTTGTGCTTGACGAATTCATCCTGATAGCGCAGCCCTTCGGCGTTGAGCACCTTCACATCGTCCATCACGATCGCGTTGTCCAGGCCACCGCCGAGCGCCAGCCCATGTGAACGCATCATCTCGACATCCCGGGTGAAACCGAAGGTCCGGGCGCGGGCGATCTCTCGCGCGTAGCGGCCGCTGCCCATGTCGAAAAATACCCGCTGGCCCGTCGAATTGACGGCCGGATGATCGAACTCGATTTCGAAACTCAGGGTGTAACCGTGAAAAGGTTCCAGCCGTGCCCACTTCAGGCTCTTGCCCTCGCCATCGCGCACCTCCACCGGCTTCTTCACACGGATGAAGCGCTTGGGCGCGTTCTGCATCACGATGCCAGCGCTCTGCAGCAGGTACACGAAAGAGGCCGATGACCCATCCAGAATGGGTACTTCTTCGGCGGTGATGTCGATGTAGAGGTTGTCCAGGCCCAGACCGGCACAGGCGCTCATCAGGTGCTCGATCGTGTGCACCTTGACTCCGCCGTTGGAAATCGTGGAGGCCAGACGGGTGTCCGACACGGCGTCGGCATTGACGGGAATGTCTACCGGCTCTGGCAGGTCCACCCGGCGGAACACGATGCCGGTGTCCGGCGCAGCCGGGCGAAGCGTCAACTCCACCCGCTGACCGCTGTGCAGACCGACCCCGACCGCCTTGGTCAGGGATTTGAGGGTACGTTGGGCAAGCATCCCTGTATTTTATTTTTTGTGACCATTTCTTGCTGGCATAAATAACTATGCCGCCGATTGTGGCTCGCCAAGGCCAGCGCCCCCGGACGGCGCACTGCGGGACCGGCCATGCCGGGCCGCAGGCGGCGCGGGAGGGGGGACCCCGTCAATCGGCTTGCTTGCGCAGGAAGGCCGGGATCTCGAAGTCGTCCATCCCGCCCGAGGCCAGGGCGTCGACCTTGGCGGCCGCCTGGGTGCGGTTGGTGCGCCAGACACTGGGCACGGCCATGCTGTCGTAGTTGGGCTGCGCCGAACCCACGGAAGTCTGGCCACCCACGGCCTGGTTGACCGTCGGGACGTTGAAGGGGACGTTGTCGGTGCCGGTGCGCAGCACCTGCAGCGGCGGCGCGGTGCGGCGTGCGGCCCCCTGGCGCGAGAGGCCGGTGGCCACGACGGTGACGCGCATTTCGTCGCCCAGGCTGTCGTCGTAGGCAGCGCCGTAGATGACATGGGCGTCGGGTGCGGCGTAGGCCTTGATCGCGTTCATGGCCTCCTTCGACTCCTTGAGCTTGAGGCTGCCCTTGGACGCCGTCACCAGCACCAGCACACCCTTGGCGCCGGACAGGTCCACGCCTTCCAGCAGCGGGCAGGCCACGGCCTGCTCGGCGGCGATGCGGGCGCGGTCCGGGCCGCTGGCGGTGGCCGTGCCCATCATGGCCTTGCCAGGCTCTCCCATCACGGTGCGGACGTCCTCGAAGTCGACGTTGACGTTGCCGTACTCGTTGATGATCTCGGCGATACCGCCAACGGCGTTCTTGAGCACGTCATTGGCGTGCGCAAAGGCCTCGTCCTGGGTGATGTCGTCACCCAGCACCTCCAGCAGCTTTTCGTTGAGCACCACGATCAGCGAGTCGACGTTGGCTTCCAGCTCAGCCAGGCCGCTGTCGGCGTTCTGCATGCGACGGCCGCCCTCCCAGTCGAAGGGTTTGGTGACCACGCCGACGGTCAGAATGCCCATCTCCTTGGCCACCCGGGCAATCACGGGAGCCGCGCCGGTGCCGGTCCCGCCACCCATGCCGGCGGTGATGAACAGCATGTGGGCACCCTGGATCGCTTCACGGATGTTGTTCTCGGCGGCCTCGGCAGCTTCGCGGGCTTTTTCGGGTTTGCTGCCGGCGCCCAGACCGGTGTTGCCGAGCTGGATCGTCCGATGGGCCGAACTGCGCTGCAGCGCCTGGGCATCGGTGTTGGCGCAGATGAACTCCACGCCCTGCACGCTGCGCGCGATCATGTGCTCGACAGCGTTGCCGCCGCCGCCACCGACACCGATCACCTTGATCTGGGTGCCCATGTTGAATTCTTCGACTTCGATCATTTCGATGCTCATGCTGACCTCCTGTGGTTTGCCCGCCTCGTGCTCGTGGGCGCTGCTGATTTGAAAACGGTTGTTGCTTGTGTTCTTTGACTGCCGGTTCGGCGTGGTTCAGTCGGGGTGAGCGAACCAGGTCCGACATCGGACGCAGGGTGGCCGAGGGGGTGGCCAGCAGGCGGCGGGTTCGGGGCGTGTGTTCATCAAAAAGTCCCCACGAACCAGTTCTTCATGCGCTCAAGCACCCCCTGCATCGGTCCAGCCTTCTGGGCCACCTTGTGACCCCGGACACGGGCGAGCCGAGCCTCTTCCAGCAGGCCCATGACGGTGGAGGCCCTGGGCTGGGCCACCATGTCGGACAGCGCGCTGGTGTAGTGCGGGATGCCGCGGCGAACCGGCTTGAGGAAGATGTCCTCGCCCAGCTCGACCATGCCCGGCATCATGGCGCTGCCGCCCGTGAGCACGATGCCCGACGACAGCACCTCTTCGTGTCCCGATTCGCGGATCACCTGCTGCACCAGCGAGAAGATTTCCTCGACGCGGGGTTCAATCACGCCCGACAGCGCCTGGCGGCTGAGCATCCGGGGGCCACGGTCGCCCAGGCCCGGCACCTCGACCTGCTGATCCGGGTCGGCCAGCAGCTGCTTGGCGCAACCGCTCTCGACCTTGATGTCTTCGGCGTCCTTGGTGGGGGTTCGCAGCGCCATCGCGATGTCGCTGGTGATCAGGTCGCCGGCGATCGGGATCACGGCCGTGTGCCGGATGGCGCCACCGGAGAAGATGGCCACATCCGTGGTGCCGGCACCGATGTCCACCAGCGCCACACCCAGTTCCTTCTCGTCATCGGTCAGGATGGCCTGACTCGATGCCAGGGGATTGAGCATCAGCTGGTCGACCTCGAGACCGCAGCGGCGCACGCACTTGATGATGTTCTCGGCGGCGCTCTGCGCGCCAGTGACGATGTGTACCTTGGCCTCGAGGCGGATACCGCTCATGCCGATTGGCTCCTTGACCTCCTGTCCGTCGATCACGAACTCCTGCGGCTCCACCAGCAACAGGCGCTGGTCGGTCGAGATGTTGATGGCCTTGGCGGTTTCGATCACGCGCGCCACGTCGGCGGGGGTCACTTCGCGGTCCTTGATGGCCACCATGCCGCTGCTGTTGATGCCGCGGATGTGGCTGCCGGTGATGCCCGTGTAGACGCGGGCAATCCGGCAGTCGGCCATCAGTTCGGCCTCCTTGAGCGCCTGCTGGATGCTCTGGACGGTGGCATCGATGTTGACGACCACGCCGCGCTTGAGGCCATGGCTGGAAGAAACGCCCAGGCCGGCGAGCTTGAGCTCGCCATTGCCTTGCACTTCCGCCACCACCACCATGATCTTGGCGGTGCCGATGTCCAGGCCGACAACCAGATCTTTGTATTCCTTGGCCATGTTCGTGTTTTCTCTAGCGTTTGCTGGGTGTTTTCTTGGGTTGCTCGCCGTCTTCAAGCGTGGTCACGCCGCGCATGCGCAAGGCATATCCGTTGGGATAGCGCAGGTCCACCGACTCGATGGCGCCCGGGTAGCGCTGGGTCAGCTGCGACAGCGTGGTCGTGTAACGGCGCACCCGGGTCATGATCTCGTCCACCGTGCCGCGGCCAAGCTCGAGGCGGGCGCCACTGTCCAGCTCGGTGCGCCAGCTGCCGCGCTCGTCCAGCTCCAGGCGCGCCACATCCATCTCCAGCCGGGCGAATTCGGTCTTGAGCTGCTGATAGGCCTCCCAGACCAACACCGCCTGCTCCTTGGGGCCCGCGAGCTCCGGCAGGCCTTCGCCATCGTCCGGCGTGGCTTCGAAGACCTCGCCCAGGCGACTGAGCAGGTGGCCGGAGCCCGCCTCCCCCCACCACGCGACCGCTTCGTGCTCCGTCAGGGTCACACGCAGCCGGTTGGGAAACTCGCGCTGCACCACCGCCTGCCGCACCCAGGGTGCGGACTCGAACAGCTGACGAACGCGCTGGAGATCCACCGCCAGGAAGCCGGGCGCCAGGGCCGTTCGCAGCTGCGAGGCCAGCTGGGCGCGCAGGGTCACCGCACTCTGGTGCGACAGGTCGCCATCGACCGTGATGCCTTGCACCGACCACACCGGATGCCGCGACAGCCAGGTGCCGACCGCGCCCAGGCACAGGACGGCCGCCAGCACAGCCAGCGCATGCGTAGCCGCGCTCATCAGGCGGATATCCAGGGGCAGGTCGGCGGCATCGGTCAAGGTCAGGCTCCCGAACGGATGGCGGACGGGTTGTCCAGGGCAGCGCCGGCCAGCACCTGCACGCACAGATCCTCGTAGGACAGGCCAGTGGCTCGGGCCGACATCGGCACCAGCGAATGACCGGTCATGCCCGGCGAAGTGTTGATTTCCAGCAGCCAGGGCCTGCGGGTTCGACGATCGATCATCACATCGGCACGGGCCCAGCCCCGGCAGCCCAGCGTCCGGTAGGCCTTGAGCACGATGGCCTGGATGGCCTCTTCCTCGCCGGCGGGCAGGCCACAGGGCACCAGATACTTGGTGTCGTCGGTGAAGTACTTGTTCTGGTAGTCGTAGTTGCCATCGGGTGCCACGATGCGGATCACCGGCAACGCCCTGGCCTGCGCATCGGTTCCGAGCACCGGACAGGTCACCTCGTCCCCATCGATGAACTGCTCGCACATCACCATCGGGTCCTGACTCGATGCCAGGGCGTAGGCCGCTTCGCACTGCTCGGCCGTCATCACCTTGGTCAGGCCAATGGTGGACCCCTCGCGCACGGGCTTGACGATCATCGGCGCTCCCAGCGCCTCGAAAGCCGCAAGGGTTTCCTCGGCACTGTGCACCTGGCGCCAGGCCGGGGTCGGCAGACCCTCGGCCAGCCAGATGCGCTTGGTCATCAGCTTGTCCATCGCCACCGAGGAGGCCATGACCCCAGGACCGGTGTACGGAATGCCGAGCAGCTCCAGCGCACCCTGCACCGTGCCGTCTTCGCCAAAGCGTCCGTGCAATGCGATGAAGCAGCGGTCAAACCCCTCCCGGGCCAGCTCGTCCAATCTGCGCTCGGCAGGGTCGAAAGCATGGGCATCCACCCCCCGGGCACGCAGGGCCGCCAGCACGCCGTTGCCCGACATCAGCGACACCTCGCGCTCGGCCGAGCGGCCTCCCATCAGGACAGCCACCTTGCCCAGCGCCTTCACATCGATCATTTGGTCCACCATGGCCTCAATTCCCTGCCTGACCTTGCCGGGCCAGCTCCATCACCTGTCCGGGCACGGAGCCGATCGAACCGGCGCCCATGCACAGGACAACGTCACCGTCGCGCGCGTTCTCCATCACCGCCTGGGGCATGGCCGCGATGTCGTCGACGAACACCGGCTCCACCTTGCCGGCCACCCGGAGGGCGCGCGCCAGTGACCGACCATCGGCCGCCACGATGGGCGCCTCGCCGGCGGCATACACCTCGGCCAGCAACACCGCATCCGCCTGACCGATGACCTTCACGAAATCTTCAAAACAGTCACGCGTGCGGCTGTAGCGGTGCGGCTGGAAAGCCAGCACCAGACGCCGTCCGGGGAAAGCGCCGCGTGCGGCGGCCAGCGTGGCCGCCATCTCGACCGGATGGTGTCCGTAGTCGTCGACGATGGTGGCGTGTCCGCCGGAGGGCAGCGCCGCCTCGCCGTACCGCTGGAAGCGACGCCCGACGCCCTTGAACTCGGCCAGGGCCTGAAGCACAGCGGCATCGGGGACACCAATCTCCACCGCGATACCGATCGCCGCCAGGGCGTTGAGCACGTTGTGCTGACCTGGCAGGTTGAGCACCACATCCAGATCGGGCAGGACCTCGCCGTTGCGGCGTTGCACCGTGAAGTGCATCTGTCCGCCGACCGCCCGCACGTTGACCGCGCGGATCTGCGCATCCTCGCTCAGTCCGTAGCTGGTGATCGGCCGTGCGATCTGGGGCAGCAGTTCGCGGATCGCCGGATCGTCCACGCAGACCACGGCGGCACCGTAGAACGGCATCTTGTGCAGGAAGTCCACGAAGGCGGCCTTGAGCCGGCCGAAGTCGTGGCCGTAGGTGTCCATGTGATCGGCATCGATGTTCGTGACCACCGACAACACGGGCAACAGGTTCAGGAAGGAGGCATCGGATTCGTCGGCCTCGACCACGATGTACTCGCCCGATCCCAGCTGGGCATTGGCCCCCGCGCTGTTCAGGCGCCCGCCGATGACAAAGGTGGGGTCCAGGTCTGCGGCCGCCAGCACGCTGGCGACCAGGCTGGTGGTCGTGGTCTTGCCGTGGGTACCGGCAATCGCGATGCCTTTGCGCATGCGCATCAGCTCGGCCAGCATCACGGCGCGAGGCACCACGGGAATCAGCCGCGCGTGGGCGGCGACCACCTCGGGGTTGTCGTCCTTGACGGCGGTCGAGGTGACGATGGCATCGGCTCCTTCGATGAAGGCGGCCTCGTGTCCCTTGCAGACCTTCGCTCCCAGCGCCGCCAGGCGGCGGGTGGCCGCGTTTTCGCCCAGATCGCTGCCGGAGACCACATAACCCTGGTTGAGCAGCACCTCGGCAATGCCGCTCATGCCCGCACCACCGATGCCGACAAAATGAATGTGACGGATCGCGTGTTTCATCGTGCGTTCACTCCCGCCAGTTGTTCGCAGGCCGTCACGACCGCCTGCACCGCTTCCGTCTTTTCCATCTGCTTGGCCTTGATGGCCATCTCCATGAGTTGTTCGCGCCGCAGCTCTCGCAGACGCTGGGCCAGCGTCGCCGGGGTCAGCTCGGCCTGGGGCACCAGCCACGCGGCACCGGCATCCACCAGGAAGCGGGCGTTGGCGGTCTGGTGATCGTCGACCGCGTGCGGGAAGGGCACGAACAGCGCGGCCGCACCCACGGCGGCAATCTCGGTCACCGTGCTGGCCCCCGCACGGCCGATGACCAGATCGGCCTGTGCGAAGGCCTTGGCGGTGTCATCGATGAACGGGGTGAGCTCGGCCTGGACCCCCGCGGCCAGGTAGCTGGCACGCAAGGCATCGATCTGCTTCTCTCCGCTCTGGTGGATCACCTGCGGGCGCTCGGCTTCGGGAATCAGGGCCAGCGCTTGGGGCACGGTATCGTTCAACGCCTTGGCGCCCAGGCTGCCACCGACCACCAGCAGGCGCAGCGGCCCGGTGCGACCGGCGAAACGTTCGGCCGGCGCGCCCTGGCGCAGGAAGGCGCTGCGCAGCGGATTGCCGACCCAGTCACCCTTGGACAAGGCACCCGGGAAGGCCGTGAAGATGCGGTCGGCGATCCCCGCCAGGACCTTGTTGGCCATGCCGGCCACCGAGTTCTGTTCGTGCAGCACCAGCGGCTTGCCCAGCAGCGTCCCCATCATCCCGCCCGGGAAGGTGATGTAGCCGCCCAGGCCCACCACCACATCGGGCTTGACGCGCCGAACGACCTGCAGCGCCTGCCAGAAGGCCCGCAGCAGCTTCAGTGGCAGCAGCGCCAGCGTGAGAGGCCCCTTGCCGCGAACGCCCCCGAAGTCAATGGTTTCCAGCGGGATGCCGCGCGGCGGTACCAGCCGGCTTTCCATGCTGCCGGGAGCACCGAGCCAGTGAACGCGCCAACCCCGCTCACGCAGGGCTTCGGCCACGGCCAGGCCGGGGAAAATATGCCCGCCGGTACCGCCGGCCATCACGAGCGCACAAGGGGTCCTCGTGAACGGAGCACGGCTGTTGACATTGCTCATGCCCGACCTCCCCGCATCAGCTGGCGGTTCTCGTAGTCGACCCGGAGCACCACCGCCAAGGCCACCAGGTTCATCAGGATGGCCGACCCCCCGTAACTCATCAACGGCAGGGTCAGGCCCTTGGTCGGCAGGGCGCCCAGGTTCACGCCGATGTTGATGAAGGCCTGGAAACCGATCCACAGCCCCACACCCTGTGCCACGAGACCCGAGAACACCTGGTCGAGGGCAATGGCCTGGCGCCCGATATGCATGATGCGCCGGGTGAGCCAGAAGAACAGGACGGTGATGGTCAGCACGCCCACCAGACCGAACTCCTCACCCAGCACGGCCAGCAGAAAATCGGTGTGCGCCTCAGGCAGCCAGTGCAGCTTCTCGACACTGCCACCCAGACCGACCCCGAAAATCTCGCCACGCCCGAATGCAATCAGGGAATGCGACAACTGGTAGCCCTTGCCCAGGGCATGTTCTTCACTCCAGGGGTCAAGGTAGGCAAAGATCCGTTCGCGTCGCCATTCGCTCATCATGACCATGAGCGCAAACGCCGCGATCACGACCAGGGCGATCAGGAAGAACATGCGGGCGTTCACACCACCCAGGAACAGGATGCCCATGGCGATCACGACGATCACCATGAAAGCCCCCATGTCGGGTTCGGCCAGCAGGAGCATGCCCACCACGCCAACGGCAATGGCCATCGGCATGACGGCACGGAAGAAGCGCTCCTTGACCTCCATCTTGCGAACCATGTAGTCGGCCGCATACAGCAGCACCGCCAGCTTGGCCAGCTCGGAGGGCTGGAAGTTGATGATGCCCAACGAGAACCAGCGTCGGGCCCCATTGACCCCCTTGCCGATGAAGGGCACCAGCACGAGGATCAGCAGGAGCAGGGCCAGCGTGAACAGCCAGGGCGCCATGCGCTCCCAGGTGCGCATGGGAAACTGGAAAGCCACCAGCGCCGCCACGAAACCCATCGCGATGGCCAGACCATGTCGCAACACGAAGTGGGTTTGCGCATAGTTGGCAAAGCGCGGGTTGTCTGGCAAGGCAATCGAGGCCGAGTAGACCATCACCAGGCCCCAGCTGATCAGCGCCACCACCACCCACAGCAAAGGCTGGTCGAAACCCAGTTCGCTGACCGGCGCCTGCTGACGGCCGTCAAAGCGGCGGCTGGACAGGCGGACCGGCAGACCATCGGCACCACCGCCCAGGCCCAGCATGGCCTTCAGACGTTGCAGCGGCGCAAGGGCGTGTGCCATCAAAGGGCTCCTCCCAGGTCCTGTCCGCGCTCGGCGGCGAGCTCGGCCACCGAGTCCACAAACACCTTGGCGCGGTGCACGTAGTTGTCGAACATGTCCAGGCTGGCGCAGGCCGGCGACAGCAGCACGGCATCACCCGGCCGGGCCTGGCTGGCACACAGGCGAACCGCCTCGGGCAGTGTCGAGGCATCCAGCAAGGTGAGACCGGGTTGCTCCACCTGAGCGCGGATGCGGGGCGCGTCCCGTCCGATGAGGACCACGGCGCGGGCATGGCGCGCCAGTGGCTGGGCCAGCGGCTCGAAATCCTGCCCCTTGCCGTCTCCGCCCAGGATGACCACCAGCCGACGCTCCGCCCCCAGCCCCTCGACCGCTGCCAGCGTCGCCCCCACGTTGGTGCCCTTGCTGTCGTCGAAGTACTCGACCTCGTCGATGATGCCCACCGGCTCGACCCGGTGCGGCTCACCGCGGTACTCCCGCAGGCCGTGCAGCATGGGCGCCAGTTGGGCGCCGGTGGAGGTGGCCAGTGCCAGGGCAGCCAGCGCATTGGCGGCGTTGTGGCGTCCCCGGATGCGCAGGGCGTCGGCGGGCATGAGCCGTTGCAGCCAGATCTCTTCCTCGTCGTCGGCCGCGCGGCCCCGCTTTCGGGTTTCGTCCAGCGCCACAGCCCGCACCAGCCATTCCATCCCGTTGACCGACTCGACGCCCCACTCTCCCGGCCTGCGAGGCGTATCCAGCCCGAAACTGGTCCAGGCACGGGCCGGGACCTGCCGGTTGCGGCCACCGATCTTGACGGTGACCAGTCCGGGCTTCATGGCCATGACCTTCGGGTCGTCCCGGTTGAGCACCATGAGGGCGGCGCTGCCGAAGATGGCGCGCTTGGCCTGCGTGTACGCCTCCATCGAACCGTGCCAATCCAGATGGTCCTCGGTCACGTTCAGGACGGTCGCCGCGGTGGGGACCGTTTCCCAGGGGCCACCGGACGTGCCATCGAGCTGGAAGCTGGACAGCTCCAGCACCCAGACCTGCGGCAAATGGGGTGGCTGCGGCGGCTCCGGCGGAGGCGGTGCGATGGGGGTCGGCCCCTCATCTTCCAGCAGGGCTTCCACCTCGGCCAGCGTATCGGCGGCTTCGCCTTCCAATGGCGCGAGGGGTCCCTCCTGATCGACGTTGGCAGGCGCCTCGTCAGTCTTTGGTGCCTCTGCAGCCTCGGCAGCCTGCCGGCGCTCGTCTTCGGCGGTCGCGCAGGCCTCGTGATCCAGGGCCTGGGTCAACACGTCGAGCAAGGCCGGACCGATGTTGCCGGCGACGGCGGTTCGCCATCCACAGCGCTCCATCAGCAGTCCGGTCAGGGACGTGACGGTGGTCTTCCCGTTGGTCCCGGTGATGGCCAGGACCTTGGGACGATAGGGCCAAGCCTCCCGCTTGGACAGATCGGCCAGCGCACGGGCAAACAGATCGAGCTCGCCGACCAGAGGGGTGCCCGTTGACTGGGCATGATGGTGCACCCGCTCCAGCTGTTGTGGCGGCAAGCCCGGGCTGCGAGCGATCAGGTGCCACTCGCGCTGCCCCAGCAGCGCCTCATCAAAGGCGCCATGCACAAATGCCGCTTGCGTGCACTCGCTGCGCAAGGCCGGCAGGTGGGGCGGCTGCTCGCGCGTATCGGCCACCACCACGCGCGCACCCTGGCGCGTGCACCAGCGTGCCATCGCCAGACCCGAGATGCCCAGGCCCAGAATCAGAACGTCTTGATCCTTGAGGTCGTTCATCGCAGCTTCAAGGTGGACAGGCCCACCAGACACAGCAACATGGTGATGATCCAGAACCGCACCACCACCTGGGTCTCCTTCCAGCCCTTCTTCTCGAAATGGTGGTGCAGGGGCGCCATCTGGAACAGGCGACGCCCTTGGCCAAAACGGCGCTTTGTGTACTTGAAGTAGCTCACCTGCAGCATGACCGACAGGGCCTCGACGACGAAGATGCCGCCCATGATGGCCAGCACGATTTCCTGCCGGACGATGACCGCGATGGTGCCCAGGGCTCCGCCCAGGGCCAGCGCACCCACGTCCCCCATGAACACCTGGGCCGGATGGGTGTTGAACCACAGAAAAGCCAGGCCGGCACCGGCCATGGCAGCGCAGAAGATCAGCAACTCACCGGCGCCCGGAATGTGGGGCACCAGCAGATAGCGGGCAAACACGGCGTTGCCGGTCACATACGCGAACACGCCCAGCGCCGAGCCCACCATCACCACCGGCATGATGGCCAGTCCGTCCAGGCCGTCGGTCAGGTTCACCGCGTTGCTGGCTCCGACAATCACCAGGTAAGTCATGACCACAAAGCCGAAGACCCCCAGCGGGTACGCCACTTCCTTGAAGAAGGGCACCATCAGGCCGGCACGCGGCGGCAGTTCGAGCGTGAAGCCGGACGCCACCCAGTCGTAGAAGAGTTCGAGCACCTTCAGGTTGCTCGACTCCGACACGCTGAACGCGAGGTAGAAGGCGGCGATGAGGCCGATGACCGACTGCCAGAAATACTTCTCGCGGGAACGCATGCCCTCGGGATCCTTGCGCACAACCTTGCGCCAGTCATCCACCCAGCCGATCGCACCGAAGCCCAGGGTGACCAGGAGAACAATCCAGACAAACCGGTTGGTGAGGTCAAACCACAGGAAGGTCGACAGCGCAATGGCAAACAGGATCAGCACACCGCCCATGGTCGGCGTACCACCCTTGCTCAGGTGGGTCTGCATGGCGTACTCGCGGATCGGCTGACCGATCTTGAGTGCCGCCAGGCGGCGAATGACGAACGGCCCCGCCACCAGGCCCACCAGCAGCGCCGTCAGCGCCGCCATGACGGCGCGGAAGGTCAGGTACTGGAACACCCGCAGAAAACCGAACTCGGGGCCCAGCCCCTGGAGCCACTGGGTCAGGCTAAGCAGCATGACGCTTCCCCTCTTCTTCTTGTACGGCCTGCAAGGCCTTGGCCACACGCTCCATGCGCATGAAACGGGAACCCTTGACCAGCACGCTGGCCGGGCCTGCCGGATCGGACAGGCTGCTGGCCATGGCCTGCGACAGGGCATCCACATCGTCCCAGTGGCGGGGCGAGGATTCACCCGCCTGCCTCAGCGCCTCGACCGCCTGCCGCATCCAGTCACCGGCGCAATGCACCTCGTTGATGCCGCTGGCCTGCGCATGCCGCAGCACCTCCAGATGGAAGGCCAACCCCTGCTCTCCGACCTCGCCCATGTCGCCGAGCACCAGCAGACGGGGGCCCGGCAACTCGGTCAGGACATTCACGGCAGCAATCATGGAATCGGGATTGGCGTTGTAGGTGTCATCCACCAGGGTGACCTGCCGACCGGCGACCCGCAGGGCCAGGGCGCGTGAGCGCCCCCCCACCGGCTCAAAGGCCGAGAGCCCCCGCTCGATAGCCTCCATCGGCACGCCCGCAGACAGGGCGCAAGCCACGGCGGCCATGGCATTGCGCAGGTTGTGCCTGCCAGCGATGTGCAGGCGCGCAGCGCCCTCACCGGCCGGCGATTGCCAGCGCATGGTCCAGGCCCCGTCCGTCCATTGGGCCGACATCAGGTGCACGTCCGCCTGCGGGTCAACGTCGCTGAAAGTGATCGTCCGGTGGCTGCCTGCCAGCCCCCGCCAGATCGGCGTGTGCGAAGGGTCGTCACTGGGAAACACGGCCACGCCACCGGACCGCAGGAAGCGGAAGACGTCGGCGTTCTCGCGTGCCACCGCCTCGACCGTTGCCATGAACTCCTGATGCTCGCGCTGGGCGTTGTTCACCAGCGCCACCGTCGGCTGCACCAGGCCCGCCAGATAAGCGATCTCGCCAGGGTGATTCATACCCAGTTCAATGACCGACAACCGGTGCGACGGCTGCAAGCGCAACAAGGTCAGGGGCACCCCGATGTCGTTGTTGAGGTTGCCCTGCGTGGCGTGCGCAGCATCTCCAGCCGCCTGACGCAGGATCGCCGCGATCATCTGCGTCACCGTGGTCTTGCCGTTGCTGCCGGTCACCGCTACCAGCGGCAGGTCCATCGACTCGCGCCACAGGCGGGCAAGCCTTCCCAACGCCAACCGGCTGTCGGGCACTTCCACACCCGGCAGGCCGGCGTCGGCCAGACCATGCTCGGCCAGGCCCGCGACCGCGCCGGACTGCCTGGCCTGTGCCAGAAAATCGTGGGCATCGAAGCGTTCACCGCGCAGGGCCACGAACAGATCACCCGCCTGGATGCTGCGGCTGTCCGTGTTGACGCGGCGGATCTCCCGGGGCAACTCGCCGACCTGGCGTGCACCCTGGAGCAAGGGCAACAGCTCGTGCAGGCTGCTCATGCCATCACCTCCGACGGTGCCGGCCAGCGAGCCAGTGCCTCGCCCACCTGCACCAGATCCGAAAACGGACGGCGAACGCCCTGGATCTCCTGATAGTCCTCGTGTCCTTTGCCGGCCACGAGCACAACATCGTCCGCACCGGCCGAACCCACGGCGCGGGCGATCGCCCGCGCGCGATCGGGCTCAACCACCGCCTGTTCGGGGTGCTGCAGCCCACGCTGCATCTGCGCCAGAATGACCAGAGGATCTTCACTGCGCGGGTTGTCGCTCGTCAGCACCACCCTGTCGGCCTCGCGCTCGGCCACCGCCGCCATCAGCGGGCGTTTGACCGGATCGCGATCGCCACCGCAACCCATCACCACCCACAGGCGTCCTCCACGGTGCCGCGCCAGGGGCTGGATCGCCTGCAGTGCTTTTTCCAGCGCATCGGGCGTGTGAGCGTAGTCCACCAGGGCCAGAGGTTTGCCAGCTTCTGCTTTCGCGCGCTCCATCCGACCGGGCACCGGCGTCAATCCATCGAGTGCCTTGACAGCCTCCACCAGGGGGACCCCCAGCGAACGCGCCGCCGCGATCACGCCCAGCAGATTCGACACGTTGTAACGGCCCACCAGGGGCAGACTGACCGGCAGATCCGCCCGCAGATCGCCGGCACGGTCACGTTCAACCACGTGCATCGACAAGCCGTCGTGCGTCATGGTCAGGGCATGGGCCGACAGCCGGGCTGGCGCATCAATGGCGATGGTCCACAGATCCAGACCGCCACGCTCCGCGAGCTCACCGGCCAGTGTCGCTCCGACGGTATCGTCCAGGTTGACCACGGCAGCCGACAGGCAAGGCCAGTCGAACAGCTCGCGCTTGGCCCGCCAGTACGCCTCCATGCTGCCGTGGAAGTCGAGGTGATCCTGGGTGAAATTGGTAAAGACCGCGGTGTGTACCTGTGTGGCATTCAGACGGCCCTCCACCAGACCGATGGACGAGGCCTCCATCGCACAGGCTTTCATGCCCTGATCGACCATGTCGCGCAGGCTCGACTGAAGCAAGACCGGATCGGGGGTGGTCAAACCCGTGGGTACCAGAGCATGGCCGCGATCGCCCGCCAACGGCGGGCGACCAATGCCCAGCGTCCCGACCACGGCGCAGGGCTTGCCAGCGGCCGACAGCAACTGGCCCATCCACCAGGCCGACGAGGTCTTGCCATTGGTGCCGGTAAAGGCCACCACATCGAGCGCCGCGCTGGGGTGGGCGTGAAAAGCGCTGGCCACCGGGCCGGCATTTGCCTTGAGCGAGGGCACCAACAGAATCCGCTGGTCGTCAAAACCGAACGCTTCCGCGCCATCAAGCTCGACCAGCACCGCGGCTGCACCGGCCTGAAGAGCCGCGTTCACAAACCGCCGCCCGTCCGTGGCCGCACCCGGCCACGCGACAAAACCATCGCCGGGGGCGATCTGCCGGCTGTCGCACCGCAGGGCGCCAGTGACTCGGGTACGCAGCCAGGCGGCGATCTCGATGGGGTCCCGAAGAATCCTGCTCATCAGAAGGACTCCTCGACAAAGTCGGTCACGATGCGGGGCTGAACCGTCACATCCGGCTGCACACCCAGGATGCGCAGCGTCTGTTGCACCGTCTCGCTGAACACCGGGGCCGCCACCAGGCCACCATAGAACTGGCCATTCGACGGCTCATCCACCATGACCGCCACGACCACGCGAGGCTGCTCCACCGGTGCGAGGCCAACAAAGAACGACCTGTACTTGCCGATGGCGTAGCCCTTGCCCTCCTGCTTGCGCGCGGTACCGGTCTTGCCCCCCACCGAATAGCCGACCGTCTGGGCCCGGGTGGCCGTGCCCCCCGGCGCTGCGGCCATGCCCAACATCTTGCGCACGGCACGGGCATGCTCCGGGCTGAACACCTGGATACCGGCGCTGGGACCCTCTGCCTTGAACATCGTCACCGGGATGTACTCGCCATCGCGGGCAAAGATCGTGTAGGCCTGCGCGAGCTGAAACAGCGACGTCGACAGCCCATAGCCATAGCTCATGGTGGCCTGTTCGATCGGACGCCAGGTCTTGTAGGGGCGCAAACGACCACCCACGGCCCCCGGGAAGGGCAGCTGAGGCTTCTGCCCGAAACCGGCCTGGGCGAAGATCTCCCACATTTCCCTCGGATGCATCTGCATGGCCATCTTGACCGTGCCTACGTTGCTCGACTTCTGGATGACCTCTTCGACGGTCAGCGCGCCGTTGGGGTGAGAGTCGGAAATGCTCGATCCACCGATCGTGATGCGCCCGGGCGCGGTCTGGATCACGGTGGTGGGCCGGACCAGCCCTTTTTCCAGCGCCAGCGCCGCAATGAACGGCTTCATCGTCGAACCCGGCTCAAAACTGTCGGTCAGCGCCCGGTTGCGCAGCTGTTCACCGCTGAGGTTCTGCCGGCGGTTCGGGTCGTAGCTGGGGTAGTTCGCCAGGGCCAGCACCTCGCCGGTCTGCACATCCAGCACCACGGCACTGCCGGCCTTGGCCTTGTGCGTCTGCACCGCCTCACGCAGTTTCTGGTACGCGAAGTACTGCACCTTGGCATCGATGGACAGCTGCAGATCCGGGCCGTCGACTGGCGGCACCACATCGCGCACGTCCTCGACCACACGCCCAAGCCGGTCCTTGATCACGCGGCGCGACCCGTTCTTGCCAGCCAGCTGCTGGTTGAAGGCCAGCTCGACGCCCTCCTGCCCGCGGTCCTCCACGTTGGTGAAGCCGACCACATGTGCCGCGGCCTCACCCTCGGGATACTGCCGCTTGTACTCGCGCCGCTGGTAGACACCCTTGATGCCCAGTTCGGCAATCTTGCGGGCCACAGGCTCATCCACCTGGCGCTTGATCCAGACAAAGGTCTTGTCCTCGTTCGACAAGCGTTTTCTGAGCTCGGCCAGCGGCATCTCCAGCAGCTTGGCCAGCTCGCGCAGTTTGGGGTCGGCCTTGTCCACATCCTCGGGGATGGCCCAGATGCTCTGCGCCACCACGCTGGACGCCAGCAGCAACCCATTGCGATCGAAGATCTTGCCCCGGTTGGCCGGCAGTTCCAGTGTGCGGGCATAACGCACCTCGCCCTGCCGCTGGAAGAAGTCGTTGCCAAACACCTGCACGTAGGCGGCACGGCCGGCCAGCCCCAGAAACGCGGCAGCCAGGGCAGCCACCACGAACTTGCTGCGCCAGGCGGGCGTCTTGCTGGCCAGCAGCGGGCTGGCGCTGTAGTTGATGCTGCGGCTCATGGGCGAGCCCCCTGGCCGGTCGGGGTGGCCTCGGCCGTCTGCACATACTGCGTGATGCCCGGCGTGACCGGCCGCATCTTCAGACGACGCGTGGCAATCAGCTGCACCCGGGCGGCAGCCGCCTGGGCGCGCTTTTGCACCACCAGTTGCTCGTGGTCGGCCGCCAGTCGCTTGGACTGGGCCTGCGCCTTGTCCACCGCGGCATACAGACGGCGCGACTCATACTGGGTATGCACCAGGTAGAACGCGCTGGCCAGCACGGCAGCCAGCAGCATCAGGTTCAACCGGATCATGCGGCCGCCTCCGTGCGCGTGGCCACACGCATCACCGCACTGCGGGCGCGCGGGTTGGCCGCCACCTCGGCCGTGGACGGCATCACGCGGCCCACGTCGGTCAGGGGCATGGGGCGAGGCTCTGCGAACGGCGCACGGCGGTCCACCACGGCGCGCGAATGCAGCGCCATGAAATGCTTGACCATGCGGTCTTCCAGCGAATGGAAACTGATCACCACCAGCCGCCCCCCGGGACGCAACACCTGCAGACTCGCCTCTAGCGCCTGCTGCAGCTCTTCAAGCTCGGCGTTGATGAAAATCCGAAGAGCCTGAAATGTGCGCGTTGCAGGGTCCTTGCCCGGCTCGCGGGTTTTGACCGCGCCAGCCACGACTTCGGCCAGTTCGCCGGTGGTTCGAATAGGGCCCCGTTCCTGTCGGCGACGATCAATCGCCTTTGCAACCTGTTGAGCAAACCGTTCTTCGCCATAGTCACGGATGACCTCCGCCAGGGTTGAAACCTCGACCGTCTCGAGCCATTGCGCCACGCTCTGCCCACGGGTGGTGTCCATGCGCATGTCCAGCGGGCCATCGTTGCGAAAAGAAAAACCCCGGGCGGGGTCGTCGATCTGGGGAGAGCTGACGCCAAGATCCATCAGGATCCCGTCGGCACAGCCGCCGCCAAGCTCCCCCAGGTGCCGAAAGCCCTCGTGCCGCACCACCAGCCGGGGATCCCCGGCCGCCAGTCGCTGCGCCTCGGCCACCGCCAGCGGATCCTTGTCGAACACCGTGAGCTGACCTTGGGGTGACAGCTGCGACAGGATGCGGCGCGAGTGCCCCCCGCGCCCGAAGGTGGCGTCGACGTAGCAGCCATCCGCCCGGACAGCCAGTGCATCGACGGCCTCCTCCAGCATGACGGTCTGGTGTGTCCATGTGCTGTCCACCATGCGCCTCAGAAGGAAAAGTCCTTGAAGACGTCAGGCATCTCGCCCTTCATGGCTTCCGCCTCCTGGACGGCGTAGGCCTGGGCATCCCACAGCTCCAGGTAGGAGCCCATGCCCAGCAGCACCGCTTCCTTGGTCAGGCCACCGGCGGCCCGCAACTCGGGAGAAATCAGCACACGACCGGTGGCGTCCATGTCCACATCCATGGCGTTGCCCAGGAAGATGCGCTTCCACCATTGCGCCTGCATGGGCAGCGCGGCAATCCGCTCCCGAAAGCGCTCCCATTCGCTGCGGGGGAAAATCATCAGGCAGCCGTGGGGGTGTTTGGTGATGGTCAGCTGACCGCTGGACTCGCCCAGGGCGTCACGAAGCCGGGTCGGCACGGACAGCCGACCCTTGGCATCGAGACTGAGAGAGGTAGCACCCTGGAACACGCAACCGCCTTAAAAAGACACTTTTCACCACTTAATTGCACTTTCTCCCACTGTATCAGGAAATGCAGGCACCGCAAGGGTGCGGACTCGCTTTTTTTGTAATGAAATCAACCACTTAGAAGCGAAACCAAGAGTAAGCGAGCGCAAAAAGTGAAGCAAAAGCAAGCACTTAGGAAGGGCACTGAATGTGAAGCTTCAAAACCCTTCGACCCGCAAGTCTTTGTAACTGGCCGATGACCGGTACCGTCGGGCCGCACAAGCAGACCGGCCGCGCACCCTGACGGATGCGCGGCCGGTCTGCCTGGCAGGGAGTCGCTCAGAGGATGTAGCGCGAGAGATCCTCGTTGCGGCTGAGCTCCCCCAGGCGCTCGTCCACGTAGGGGGCATCAATGGTGATGGTCTGATCCTGCAGACGGGCAGCGCCGAAACTGACCTCGTCCAGCAGGTGCTCCATCACGGTCGCCAAGCGGCGGGCACCGATGTTCTCGGTACGTTCGTTCACGTCGCAGGCAATCTGCGCCAGACGGCGAATGCCCTCGGGCGTAAACACCAGCGTCACGCCCTCGGTGGCCAGCAGCGCCTGGTATTGCTTGACCAGGCTGGCATGCGTGCTGGTGAGGATGGCCTCGAAATCGTCCACCGACAGCGACTGCAGTTCGACGCGGATGGGAAAGCGCCCCTGCAGCTCGGGAATCAGGTCGCTCGGCTTGGACAGGTGGAACGCGCCCGAGGCAATGAAGAGGATGTGGTCGGTCTTGACCATGCCGTACTTCGTCGACACCGTCGTGCCCTCGACCAGCGGCAGCAGGTCGCGCTGCACGCCCTGGCGAGAAACCTCGGCGCCACTGCCCTCACTGCGCGAGGCCACCTTGTCGATCTCGTCGATGAAGACGATGCCGTTCTGCTCGGTCGCCTGCAGGGCGCGGGCCTTGATGTCTTCCTCGTTGACCAGCTTGCCCGCCTCCTCGTCGATCAGCAGCTGCATGGCCTCGCGGATCTTGAGCTTGCGCTTGCTGCGCCGACCCTGACCCAGCTGGCTGAACATGCCTCGCAACTGCTCGGCCATGTCCTCCATGCCGGCCGGGCCCATGATCTCCATGGCCGGCCGGGGCTCGGCCAGATCGATCTCGATCTCCCGGTCATCGAGCTGACCTTCGCGCAGCTTCTTGCGAAACGCCTGCCGGGCCGTGCTGTCCGGATTGGGCTGCGGCTCGCCGGAGACCCCTCGCGGCGGAGGCAGCAGCACATCCAGAATGCGGTCTTCCGCCGCGTCCTCGGCGCGCATGCGCTGCTTGCGCATGTCGGCCTCTCGCACCTGCTTGACCGCCATCTCGACCAGATCACGAATGATGCTGTCGACATCCTTGCCAACATAGCCCACCTCGGTGAACTTGGTGGCTTCGACCTTGATGAAGGGGGCATCGGCCAGACGGGCCAGGCGGCGGGCGATCTCGGTCTTGCCCACACCGGTGGGACCGATCATCAGGATGTTCTTGGGCGTGATCTCGGGCCGCAACTTCTCGTCGACCTGCTGACGGCGCCAGCGGTTGCGCAAGGCAATGGCCACCGCGCGCTTGGCGCCGGCCTGTCCGATGATGAAGCGATCCAGCTCGGAAACGATTTCCTGGGGCGTCATGGAAGACATGGCTCAAAGCACCTCGACCGTGTGATTCATGTTGGTGTAGATGCACAGCTCACCCGCAATTGCAAGCGACTGGCGCACCACCTCCTCGGCGCTGAGCTGCGTGTGGTCCACCAGCGCCTTGGCGGCCGCCTGCGCGTAGGCACCGCCGGAACCGATCGCCACGATGCCATGCTCGGGTTCCAGCACATCCCCGTTGCCGGTGATGATCAGGCTGGCCGTGTGGTCGGCCACCGCCAGCATGGCTTCCAGGCGGCGCAACACGCGGTCGGTGCGCCAGTCGCGCGTCAGCTCGATGGCGGCCCGCGTCAGGTGTCCCTGGTGCTTTTCCAGCTTGGCTTCAAAGCGCTCGAACAGGGTGAAGGCATCGGCCGTGGCGCCAGCAAAACCGGCCAGCACCTTGCCATGGTAGAGCTTGCGCACCTTGCGGGCTGTGCCCTTGACCACGATGTGGCCCAGGGTGACCTGCCCGTCGCCGCCGATGGCGACCTGCACACCATCGGGTGTCTGGCGGCGCACACAGACAATGGTGGTTCCGTGAAAAGATTCCATAGTGGGAGGAGATGGGGGCGACCGGACCGGACTCAAGCCCGGATGGCAAGGGACCGCGCGAAAAGCCTGGGGGCAGGCCGCGCGGGCTCAGTCGTTGCGCAGGACCACCTTGGCGTACTCGGTGATGCCGATCACATGGAAGAAGGCCGAGACCAGCCGGTGGACATCCACAAACTGCACCAGACGGCGCTCAGCGTGGTGCGCGGACACCCAGTTGAGCAGGGTTCCGGCGGCAGAAAAATCCACGCGAATGAGGTTGCGGCAGGAAATGATCATGACGTCGGCGCCTTTCAGGCGCACTTCCATCTGATCAAGAATGGCTTGTGGATCGCCCCTGATCTCGCCGGAGAGCTCGACGAGACCCAGCTGGTTGAGCTCAGCCCCCTGCGAGTCGAATGCCGACTCCCCGTGATAGCTGGAAGGCACCGACTCCATGACCGATTCGCCCAGCACCGAGACCGATCCGTTCTCGGCGTCGTCTTCGGCCACCGACGCATACTGGCAGCGCGGACGCTCCCAACCCGGGGGCGACACCTCGTAGGTGACGCAGAAATCCAGTGCCGTCAGCTCGAACTCGTCCGGGCGGTTCATCAGCCGCAGCAATGCCATCCGCAACTCCCACCAGAGTTGCTCGACATCGCGGCGACCCGAGGGGGTCAGCTCCTTGAGCACCTCCCGAAGCCGGGAACCGCCCGCAAAGCGCAGGGACACATCCTGGTCACCCCACAAGGTGAAGACCCCCAGCAAGGCCCTGGCTGCCTTGACGTCGATGGTCTCCACCGCGGTCCAGTCCAGTACCCAGGGCTGGGGCACGCGAAGCAGCACATTCTGCAGCGTACCCACCGAATGGGCATCCAGTTCGGCATCGCAGACCCATGCGGCGCGGGACGGGCCAGTGGCGACCGGCACCGGCTTGCCAGCCAGCTTGCTGACCTCCCCGGGCATGTCGACCCATTGCGGCGCCGAGCGACCGAAGCGGTTGACGAAATCCACCGCCCGGCTCTCGAACGGCACGAGCTGCCCGGACGCCCGATACAGATCGAACAGGGCGAGCCAGTCTTCAATGACGTCGCATTTGGGGCCGCCGTCACTGATGACCTCCAGCAGCCCTTGCTCGGCACCGGCATCGTCTCCGTTCGCGAAGCGGATGGCCGCCTCTTCGACCTCGGGATCCTGTGCAATCTCCTGCACATCGAGCGCGTAGAAATGAGAGGCCGAAAACGAATGCGCCCCGCTGCCCGACCGGGGCGCCATCAGGCCCGTGCGTCCGTGGGACGAGGCGCTGTGAGCCTCAGGCAAGGGCGACTGAGCAGACATCTGCGCATCCTGCCGGGGCTGAGGCTGGCGGCGCGCACTGTGGCCTGCAGAGGCATCCGCGGGTGCGGCCGATGCAGACAAGGGCATCGGTTCTGTGGGCGACATCGGCAAGGTCGCCATGTCCGCCGTCACGGCGGGGTCCAGCGGTGAGCCCTCGGTTTCGCCGTAGGCCTTGCGCTGCTGGGCTTCGGCATGCCTGGCAGCCACCTCCGCTTCCCGCTCCCGGCGGGCGGCGCTGGCAGCCGGCACGGTCTGGCCGCTGCCTGTGGCGCCCGAGTCCGGCCCTTTGGTCTTCCACCACTGCATGGACATCTGGGCCTCGATCTCGTCGATCTTCTTGAGCGTCTCGGCCCGGTCATCGGGCTTGGAAGGCATGCTGCTCTGGAAGAAGGACGGACGCAGGCCCGGTCCATCGCTGCCGGTGCTCTCGCGGCTGCGGATCTTGCGAAGCATGTCGAACTCGCGCTTGCGCACGAAGTCGTTGCGCCGCTTGCGCTCGATCATCTCCTTGAGCGCTGCCTTGCTGTACTCGCTGTCGCGGTCAGAGGTACGCGTGTCCAGGTCCGACCAGCTCGTGGTCGGATGACGCACGAACTTGACCACCTTGGAGAGAAAACCGCCGTTGGAGTCGTCCTTGGACATGAATGCGCAGGATCGGGTTCGATACAGCGGCGCTTCAGTCGCCGAACATTTTCTGCTTGAGCTCGCGGCGCTGCTGGGCTTCCAGCGACAGGCTGGCCGTCGGGCGCGCCATCAGGCGACCGACACCGATCGGCTCGCCCGTTTCCTCGCAATAGCCGTAGTCACCCGAATCGATGCGGGCAATGGCCTGTTCAATCTTCTTGAGCAGTTTGCGTTCCCGGTCACGCGTGCGCAGCTCCAGCGCGTGCTCCTCCTCGATGGTGGCGCGATCGGCCGGATCAGGCACCACCACAGTGTCTTCACGCAGGTGCTCGGTGGTTTCACCGGCGTTGGCCAGCATGTCGGCCTTGAGCAGCTGCAGCTTGCGGCGGAAGAAAGCCAGCTGCACGTCGTTCATGTATTCGCCGTCCGGCATGGCCAGCACGTCCGCATCGGTCAGCTGGTCCAAAGGCACGGACTTCCAGTTGTTGGCCCGCTTGGGGTCTTTCTGGAGGGGCATGGTCACGGAAGGGGTCATCACTCGTTCACTGATAGGGGTAAAAGTCGCCTTGGCGGCATCGGGTGCGTGCGTCGGGACAGCCGCCACCGGCGCCACCGCCAAGGCCGCCGCCTTCGCAGCCGCTTTGGCCGACACACGCGGCACAACGGGCGAAACTGGCGCGGCCGGCGGGGTCACCGTCGCATTTTTTGCCATTCTCTCCGGTTTGGGCGCCGGTGTGGAAGAAACTGCAGGCTTGGACGCTTTCGCGGGCGAAGAAGCCGGCTTGGACGAAGACTTGACCGGACTGACCGCCTTCTTGTCAGGCACTGCGGTCACGGTTTCGGAGGCCTTGGTCGCCTTTCTGGATCCGGCGGCCACCGGCGCTGCCTTTTTCGCTGGCACCTCCTTGGCTGCCGCTTTCAACGGCTTGGCGACCGTCTTCTTCACGACCGCAGGCCGGGCGACCTCCGGTTTGCGCGCCGCCGCTGTCGCGGTTTTGTCCTTGGCCGCCGGCCGCGTCGCAGACGACTTGGCGGTGGCAGCCTTGGTGGCAGGCTGCCGGGTCGTCGCTGGCTTGGTGGCCGTGGCTTTCACAACAGGTCTCCTCTCTGATCCTGAAGATGATCGGACGTCGGGGCGCGCCTGGCCGGATCCCTCAGGATCCTTGCCGACGCCTGTCGTCGGACGAGCCGACGCTGTTGTTGTTATACCCGCTTTGGTGACCGGTGTTTTCGGAGCACCGGCTTTGTCTGACCGGCTGGCCTTGCCGGCCGGTTCGGGGCGCGATTGTAACGACGCCCGCTCATTCGGGGCTTTCGCCGGGGATGAGGGAAACCCGAGGCGTTGGAGAAGTGAGACAAACAGCACATCAGACCCCTTGATCGTTCATGGCCGTCCGGTCCCCCTGCCCGCTCAGACCAGCGACTGCGCCAGCCCCTGCTCCAGAATGTCCCGCGGCAGGTCGATGCCGATGAACACCATCTTGCTGACCCGGGGCTCGCCATCGGCCCATTGGGGCCCCAGATCGCTGCCCATCAGCTGATGCACACCCTGGAAAATCACCTTCCGGTCGGTGCCCTGCATGTTCAGCACACCCTTGTAGCGCAGCATGCGGGGACCGTAGACCTGCACGATGGCGCCCAGGAAGTCCTCGAGCCTGGCGGGATCGAAGGGGCGATCGGCACGGTAGACGAAGCTCTTGACGTCGTCATCGTGATGGTGATGGTGCCCGTGGTCATGCCCGTGGCGGTGCGAGGGGTGGTTGCAGTGCTCGCCATGCTCATGGTCGTGATCGTGGTGGTCATGGCCATGGTGGTGGTCGTGGTCATGCCCGTGATCGTCCACCTTGAGAAAGTCCGGATCGATGTCCAGCTTGGCATTGAGGTTGAAGCCGCGCAGGTCGAAGACATCCTTGATGGGCACTTCACCGAAATGCACCGTGCGCACCGGCGCCCGCGGGTTCATGTGCTTGAGCCGGTGGATCAGGGCATCCACCTCCTCCTGACTCACCAGATCGGCCTTGCTGATGAACAACTGGTCAGCAAAACCCACCTGGCGCCGGGCTTCCTGGCGGTCGTTGAGCTGCTGGGCTGCATGCTTGGCGTCCACCAGGGTCAGGATGGAATCGAGCAGGTATTGCTCGGCCACCTCGTCGTCCATGAAGAAGGTCTGGGCGACTGGGCCGGGGTCGGCCAGGCCGGTGGTCTCGATCACCACGCGCTCGAAGTCCAGTTCGCCCTTGCGCTTCTTCTGGGCCAGATCGGCCAGGGTGGCGCGCAGGTCGTCGCGAATGGTGCAGCAGATGCAGCCATTGCTCATCTGGATGATGTTTTCCTGCGTGTCGGCGACGAGGATCTCGTTATCGATGTTCTCTTCACCGAACTCGTTCTCGACCACGGCGATCTTCTGGCCGTGCGCCTCGGACAACACACGCTTGAGCAGCGTGGTCTTGCCCGAGCCAAGAAAACCGGTGAGGATGGTGGCGGGAATCAGGGCCATGGTCGGAGCTTTTCGTCAGTGTGCCCGGCGGTCCGGACAGAAGCCGGCGAGTGTAGACCAAACGCGTGACGGGTGCGTCAGAGCTTCCTCATCAGGATCAGTCCCTTGAGGTATTCACCCTCGGGGAACGTGACCGTCATCGGGTGATCGCAGGCGCCCCCCAGACGCCCCAGAATGGCGGCATCCACCCCCGCGTCGACGCCGGCGGAAGCCACGATCTTGTGGAACAGCTCCACCCCGATGCCCCCGGAACAGGAGAAAGTGAACAGCACCCCGCCCGGTGGCAGCAGCTTGAAGGCCAGCCGGTTGATGTCCTTGTAGGCCCGCGCGGCGCGCTCGGCGTGGGCGGCGGTGGGGGCCAGCTTGGGCGGGTCCAGCACGATGGCATCGAACTGCCGGCCTTCGGCGACAAAGCGGCGCAGACTGGCATTGACGTCGGCGTCCAGGAAGGTGGCCCGGGACTCGTCCAGACCGTTGAGCGTCAGGTTGACCCGGGCCTGCTCGAGCGCCGGGCCGGAGGAATCGATGGAGGTGACGTGCCCAGCACCGCCGGCCAGCGCGGCCACCGAGAAGCCGCCGGTGTAGCTGAAACAGTTGAGCACCTGACCAAAGCCCAGGCGGCGGGTGTACTCGTGCAGGGCCAGGCGGCTGTCCCGCTGGTCGAGGTAGTAGCCGGTCTTGTGGCCCAGCGCAATGTCCAGCCCCAGCCGCCAGCCGTGTTCCTGCAGCTCGAAGGCGGTCGGACCGTCGCCGCGCAACCAGCCGGTGACCTCGGGCAGACCTTCCAGCGCCCGGGCGCTCGCGTCGGATCGCTCGTAAAGGCGCGGACAGCCGGTGATGTCCAGCAGCGCATCGGCGATCACGTCCTTCCAGCGCTCGACACCGGCAGCACCGAACTGCGCGACCAGGGTATCGCCGTAACGATCGACCACCAGACCGGGCAGGCCATCGCTCTCGCCATGAACCAGACGCAGGCCGTTGCTGGCGATGCCCATGCGCTCCCGCAAGGCGATGGCCCGGCGCAAGGTGTCGCGAAAGAAGGCGGCGTCGATGCGCTGGGCCTGCTCGAAGCTCCAGGCGCGCACCCGGATCTTCGAGGCCGGCGAGTACGCACCCCAGGCGAGAAACTCGCCTTCGTGGCTGTCGATGCGGACAGTCTCACCGGGATCGGCCGAGCCGCGCGCCACCGCACCGTCGAACACCCAGGGGTGCCGGCGCAGGAGCGATCTCTCCTTGCCGGGCTTGAGTCGAATGGATTTCATGGGGGGATTGTGCCCCCACGGCGTTCAGGGACGCAGGTAGACGAAGCCTTCCCTGGCCTGCAGCTTGGCGACCTCGGCCACGCCCGAGGGCACCACCTTGGCTTCCATGGCCACCTTGCTGGCGTCGATCTTGCGCGAGACCAGGGTGTTGTTGCAGACCCGGAACTCCACGCCCTTGCTGGCCAGATCGGCGATGGCGCCGGCAAACGGTTGCTCCATCTGGTTGGTCGCGCCTTCGAGCAGGAAGTCGATGCCCAGGCCATGAGTCACGACCACGATCTTGGCCTTGGGGTCGGCCGCCAGGTGGTTGCGGATGTTGTTCATCGCGCGCGAGGCCTGGGGAATGCCCTCGCTCATGTGATAGACGGTCTTGATGACGTCATCGGCCGCCACCGATGGCATCGCCGAGACAACAAAAAAGGACAGGATTACGGCCTTGCAGGCCAGCAGAAAACGGGACATGGTCATCTCCGAAAAGTAATTGCTTATGAAATGATTTTGCAGACTGCGCCGTTTCGGCACCGGGGTTATCCCTTGTTCCGACGACCGGCGCGCGGGTGGGCGGCATCGTACACGCGGGCCAGGTGCTGGTAGTCCAGTCGGGTATAGACCTGCGTGGTGCTGATACTGGCGTGCCCCAGCAGCTCCTGCACGGCCCGCAGGTCCCCGCTGGATTGCAGCACATGGCTGGCATAGGAGTGACGCAGCATGTGGGGATGCACCGGCGTGGCCAACCCGGCCTGTGCAGACCGGCGGCGCAGGCGCAAGCGGATGTGCTGGGGCGTCAGACGGCCACCGCGGGGGTTAATGAACATCGCCGGATCGCCCGCCGCCCATGCTTCTCGCGCGAGCAGCCACTGCCGCACCGCCGCCAGGGCCGCCGTGCCCACCGGGACGCTGCGGCGCTTGGACCCCTTGCCCAGCACATGGGCCACCGCGTCATCCAGATCGATCCACCCGCGGGCGTCTCCCGCCGCGCTGATGTCCAGCCCCACCAGTTCGCCGATGCGCAAGCCGCACCCGTACAGCAGTTCGGTGATGCAGGCATCCCTGGCCTCGCGGACCGGGTCCTCGTCGGTGTCGGCATGGGACGCCAGCCGGACGGCATCGTCGACGCCGAGTGCCTTGGGCAAGGGCTTGGGGGCCTTGGGCGCCCGCACATCGACCACCGGATTGACCTTGACCAGCCCTTCACGGCCCAGCCAGGCATAGAAGCCACGCCAGCCAGACAGGATCAGCGCGATCCCCCGCGGTGATCGCCCGCCAGCGTGCATGCGGGCCACCCACTGGCGCACATGGTGGCTGCCGACATCACGCAGACCGATGCCCTGTGCCTGCACCTGCTGGCGCAGACGCTCCATGTCGGCGGTGTACAGGGCCAGCGTGCGATCGGCCAGCCGCTTGTGGACGCGCAGATGCGACAGGTAAGCCTGGATCAGCGCCGTGTCATCGTCATCAGGGGCCTGTCCCGTTGCCATGACAGCGGGCCCTCCGGCCATCAGGCCGGCAGCAGACGCGACAGGGAGGCACTGGTCAGTTCGCCAATGCGCTCCAGAAACTCGGTGCCCATGTGGGCGACGAAGCGCCCGGGATCATCGGAGGCCAGCACCAGCAGACCGAACACCGGCGCTCCCGCCTCTGCCCGCAGGGGGATGAGCGCAAGCGACTGCGCCGCCTGAGGCTGGACCAGCCACTGGGCCGCTTCCAGTCCCGGGTTGGCGCCACAGTAAGGTTTGCTCAAAGAGGCGGCGAACGTCTGTGCGTCCTCCGACGCGCCCTGGGCATAGGCTTCGCCGGCGAAATCGGGCAATACCCCCCACAGACGGATGGCCACCTGGGGCACGCCGAACTGCGACGAGATCTCCCGCACCACCACCTCGGGCAACTCACGGGTGTCGCGGGTCCAAAGCAGCTGAAGGGTCCAGCGCTGCAGACGGTCCGCAATGGCCGAGTTCTCCTGTCCGTGCCGGATCATCTCGGCCGCCTTGAGTTCCAACCCCTTGATCTTCTCGCGCAGCAGCTCGGCCTGGCGTTCCTGCAGGCCAACCGCCCGGTTGCCATGCGGACTGGTCAGCTGAACCGCCGCCAGCACCGTGGCATGGCGCTCGAAGAAATCCGGCGTGTTCAGCAGGTAATTGGCGATGTCGTCTTCGGTGATCGGAGGAATGGAAGCAGCGGTCATGGATCAGTCCGGTGTGAAGGTTCAGGCCAGGTCGTCGGGCACATCGACCTCACCCTCGAATACGGTGGTGGCCGGGCCGGTCATCATGACCGGCGCATCGTGAGCGGGTGTATCCTGCCAGGCGATGGTCAGCACGCCGCCCCGCGTGTGCACATCCACGCGTGCATCCAGCAGACCCAGGCGGATGCCGGCCACCACGGCCGCGCAGGCACCGGTGCCACAGGCCAGGGTTTCGCCCACGCCGCGCTCGAACACGCGAAGCCTGACCTCGCGACGGGAGACCACCTGAAGGAAGCCCGCATTCACGCGGGCCGGAAAACGGACGTGTCGCTCGATCTGGGGGCCCCAGGATGCCACCGGCGCCAGGTCCACATCGTCCACCAGCAGCACCGCATGGGGATTGCCCATGGACACCACCGCGACCGGCGCGGACTCGGCACCGGCCAGCGGCAATGGCCAGCGTTCCCAGGCCAGCTTGCGATCCGGGGTGAGCCCGCTGCCGTCAAACGGCACGCGTGCGTGATCGAACACAGGTGCCCCCATGTCCACGGTCACCCGGCCGTCCGGATCCAGGGCCAGGCTGATCTGGCCATTGCGGACCTTGACCCGCACCGGATTGCGGTCGGTCAGGCGCTTGTCCGTCACATAGCGCACGAAGCAGCGCGCGCCATTGCCGCAGTGCTCGACCTCGCCACCATCGGCGTTGTGGATGACGTATTCGAAATCCAGCCCCGGGGCCGGCGAGGGGCGGACGGTCAGGATCTGGTCGGCACCCACCCCGAAATGGCGATCGGCCAGCCAGCGGTACTGCGCCGCGCTCAGGCCCAGGCGGCCGCGGGTTTCGTCGAGCACGACAAAATCGTTGCCCGCGCCTTGCATCTTGGTAAATCGGATCCGCATGGCGGGATTATCGGCCAGCGTCGCCCAGGTGCTGCACACCCCTGCCAGGCCTGTCGCACAATGGCTGCATGGTCCGCCCCGCCCAACTCCTTCACGAAACCCGTCCGGTGGCCCCGGTACGCCCGGCCGCCACCGTCCTGCTGCTGCGCGACAGCGCCGACCCAGCCCATCCGGGCATCGAGGTGCTGATGACGCGCCGATCGATGACCGCCAGCTTCGCACCCGGCGCCTATGTGTTCCCCGGAGGGGGCATCGACGCGGCAGACAGTCAGTCGCACGCCCTCGCCCGGCGACGCCCGTCGCAATCGGACCTGCATCTCACCCAGGCGATTGCCGCCATCCGCGAGAGCTTCGAGGAGCTGGGCGTCCTGCTGGCCCGGCGAAGCGATGGCCGGATGGCCGACGTCAGCGATGTGGCCCGGCTCGACCGCCAGGCACCGTTCGCCGCCCAGTGCAGCTCCCAGGGCCTGCAGCTGGCCGCCGACGAGGTGTTCGTGCTGGCCCACTGGATCACCGACCGCGACCTGCCCCGGCGCTTTGATGTGCCCTTCCTGGTGGCGCGGATGCCCGAAGGGCAAGAGCCGGTGGCCGACGAATCGGAGCAGTTTGAACCCGTCTGGATCCGCCCGGCCGAGGCCCTGGCCAGGCACGCGGCGGGCAACTTCTTCATCATCTTCCCGACGATCCGCACCCTGGAACGGCTTCAGGCTTACCCCAGCGTGCAATCGGTGCTCGATGCCTGTGCGGTCAACGACGAACCGCTGTTCACCAGTTGTCCGCGCGCGGGTCTGATGCACGGCAAGGAATCGCGCCACATGGAGCACGAGCAGCCCTTTGGCGAGCTCGCGCTGGTCTGCCCGGACGGCCGCATCGTGCACGAACTGGCCTGGCAGACCGAGCGGCCAGTCCCCTTGCTGCGCCATGTCCAGCGACTGACGGCCCCCAACCCGGGCATGATGACCGGCCCCGGCACCAACAGCTATGTGGTGGGCGATCCGGCCTGCGGCCATGTCGTGATCGACCCCGGGCCGGATGAACCCGAGCACATCGAGCGGCTGTGGCGGGCCACCGGTGGTGACATCCGCGCCATCGTCTGCACCCACTCGCATCCGGACCATTCCCCGGGGGCGCCACGGCTGCAGTCCCTGTGCACACGCGCCGGCTCGCCGCCACCGCCGATACTGGGCCTGCCCAGCGCGAGCACCGCGCGCGTGCACAGCCATTTCGTGCCGGAGCGAGTGCTGGCCGACGGCGAGCGCATCGAACTGGTGGGCACGTCGGGTGAGGGCGAAGTCCGTCACACGCTTCGGGTGGTCCACACCCCCGGCCATGCCGCCAACCACCTGTGCCTGATCCTCGAGGAAGACGGCCTGCTGTTCTCGGGCGACCACATCCTCAACGGCAGCACCACCGTCATCGACCCACCCGACGGACACATGGGCGACTACCTGGAGTCCCTGGACAAGCTCGACCGCCTGTGCGAGCAGCACGACGTGAACTTCATCCTGCCTGCCCACGGGTATGTGCTCGGTGACCTGCCGCGAAGTGCGGACAACCCGAGCGCGCCGTTGCACGGCGGTGCCCGCGCCGCGATCGCGCACCTGAAGGCACACCGGCTGGCGCGCGAAGCCAAGGTCGCTGCCGCCATGCGCACGCGCCCGGACGGCACCATGGACGATTGGGTGGCCCTGGCCTATGACGACGTGCCTGAGCGGCTGTGGCCGGTGGCCAAGCGCTCGATGCTGGCGCATGTCGAACGCATCCAGAGTCTGGGTGCGTTCAACGGCTGATCCCATGAAACACGCGCTGGCCGCCTTGTGCAGCGTCCTGCTCATCGGAAGCCCATCGCTGCCTGCCCATGCCAGCATGAACCTGGCGCTGGACAAGGGGTGTCTGACCTGCCATGGGAACCCGCCACGTGGGCGAGCACCAACCATCCCCGATTTGGCCAGGGAGTACGCGAAATTCCGGGGCCAGGAAACCGAGATCCTGCGCCTGTCCGCCCATCTGCGAGAACACCATCTCTTCGGCGGTGTACCCGCCCACGAGCGACTCAGCGCCGAGGAGGCCGAACACTTCGTTCGCTGGCTCGTCGACGGCGGCCGGTAAGGACTGTGATGCGCATCGCCTTCGTCTCTGACATCCACGGCAATCTGCCCGCGCTGCAGGCGGTAGTGGCAGACATCGCGCGGCGCCGCGTGGACCGGGTCATCAACCTGGGCGACAGCCTCAGCGGCCCTCTGCAACCTGAGGAGACGGCGCGGTTCCTCATGGAACAGGACTGGCTGCACCTGGGCGGCAACCACGAGCGGCAACTGCTGGATCCGGCTGGCCTCAGCTCAGGAGATTGCCGAACGACGAGGCGACACCCCTGCCCGCCTGATCGCCTGCGGGCACAGCCACGTTCCACGCGCCCTGCGCGCGCCGGACGGCTGCCTGCTGATCAACCCCGGCAGTGTGGGCCTGCCCGGCTACGACGACGATCACCCTTACCCGCACTGGGTGGACAACGGCAGTCCGGACGCACGCTACGCGATCGCCGAGCGGGGTGATGAAGGCGACTGGTCCGCCGAACTCCTGGCCGTGTCCTACGACTTTCGATCCATGGCGGAACTGGCGCACCGCCATGGCCGGGATGACTGGGCCGTGCCCCTGTCCACCGGTTACGCGCTGCGATGAATAAAGTGTGAAGCGCGCCGATACGCCGGATTCTGTGCATCCGGGTCGCCCCGGATGTGACCGTCATTCCTCTGGGCCGGGGGTCACCCACCCGGCTCGGTGCTACCTACCCGCCAGCTCCGCGGAGCCACGTCAACGCTGGCCTATTTGGTATTGCTGCGCGTAGAGATTGCCCGTTTCACCCCGGCTGGTCTGCCTTGCGGCACTCCCACCGGACTCGTCTCTGTTGCTCTGATCCTCACCTTAGGGTCTTGCGACTTGTCGGTGGAGAGGTGTTACCTCCTACGCTGTCCTGTGCAGTCCGGACGTTCCTCCAGTGCTCCCTTTCGGGTCCTCTTGCGAGGTTGCACCAGCGACGGCCTGGCACGCTTCACACCAGTATTATCGGTGTTTGCCGATCCGGCCGCAGAACCGGACGTCCTTGCTTGATCACCACAAGCCCCACGACCATGATCCGCATCGCAGAACTCAAACTTCCCCTGGGCGAGGTGCCCTTCGAGCACCGCCGCGCCGCCGACGCCCCCACCGAAACCGACGAGGACCGGCTGCCGCCCCCGCACCCGGTCGAAGCCTTGCGCCGTCTGGCCGCGCAGGCCCTGGGCATCGGGCCCGAGGCGATTGCCGACCTGCAGGTGTTCAAACGCAGCTTTGACGCTCGCAAGGCCGATCTTCTGGCCGTCTACATCGTCGATGTCACGCTGGCCGACCCCGGGCAGGAGCCCGCACTGCTGGCCCGACACGAGAAGCACCCTCACGTCCAGCCCACCCCCGACATGACCTGGCAACCACCCGGGCATGCCCCCGAGGGCTGGCCGGCCGACGAAGCCGACCGCCCAGTGGTCGTGGGACTGGGACCCTGCGGGCTGTTCACTGCACTGGCGCTGGCCCAGATGGGTATGCGCCCCATCGTGCTGGAGCGGGGCAAGCCGGTGCGTGAACGCACCAAGGACACCTGGGGTCTGTGGCGCAAGAAGGTGCTCAACCCGCAGAGCAACGTGCAATATGGCGAAGGCGGCGCCGGGCTGTTCTCTGACGGCAAGCTCTACAGCCAGATCAAGGATCCGCGCTTTCTCGGCCGCAAGGTGATGCAGGAGTTCGTCGACGCCGGCGCACCGCCCGAGATCCTGTACCAGGCCCACCCGCACATCGGCACCTTCAAGCTGGTGAAGGTGGTTGAAGCCATGCGCGAGAAAATCGTCGCCCTCGGTGGTGAGATCCGATTCCAGCAGCAGGTGGTGGGCGTGTCGCTGGCGCCAGAAGCCGACGGCCAGCAGCGCCTGACCGGCCTGCGCGTGCAGCGGCTGGACACGGGCGAGACGCTCGAACTTCCGGCCAAGCGCGCGGTGTTCGCGCTCGGTCACAGTTCGCGCGACACCTTCGCCCTGTTGCACGACGCCGGCGTCTTCCTGGAGGCCAAACCCTTTTCGGTGGGCTTTCGCATCGAGCACCCGCAGAGCGTGATCGACCGGGCGCGCTGGGGACGGCACGCCGGCCACCCGCTGCTGGGCGCGGCCGACTACAAGCTGGTGCATCACGCGAAGAACGGCCGTGCCGTCTACAGCTTCTGCATGTGCCCGGGCGGCACCGTGGTCGCGGCCACGTCCGAACCCGGCCGTGTCGTGACCAACGGCATGAGCCAGTACTCGCGCGCCGAACGCAATGCCAATGCCGGCATGGTGGTGGGCATCGAGCCGGTCGACTTCCCCACCCGGTTTCCGCAGGACTTGCCCTTGTGGGTCGCGGCTTTCGGTGAATCCGACGGCCCTCGCTACGCCGAGCAGGCCCAGGCGCTCAAGGCACAGGGGCAGGTCCATCCGCTGGCCGGCATCGTGCTGCAACGGGAGCTGGAGTCTCGCGCCTACCAGCTGGGCGGTGGCACCTACGAAGCCCCCGGACAACTGGTGGGTGACTTCCTGGCCGGCCGTCCCTCCACCGCCCTGGCCGAGGTTCAGCCGTCCTACCGTCCCGGTGTCCACCTGGGTGATCTCGCGCCTTCGCTGCCCGATTACGCCATCGAGGCGATGCGGGAAGCCCTGCCGGTGTTCGGTCGCAAGATCCGCGGTTACGACATGCCCGGCGCCGTACTCACCGGCGTCGAAACCCGGACCTCGTCACCCCTGCGCATCACCCGGGGTGATGACTACCAGAGCCTGAACACCGCCGGCCTGTATCCGGCGGGCGAAGGCGCCGGCTATGCCGGCGGCATCCTGTCGGCCGGCGTCGATGGCATCAAGGTGGCCGAGGCCGTGGCGCGCAGCATCCTGGCCCAGGCCTGAAGGCCCACCACACGGCTGGTTACAAGCTGCCGCTCAGCTTTACCCGGCCTGGGTTCGGCGTTGACGGACGGTCGGCATGCTGGAGGCTCCTTTCCATCCAGGAGACTTTCATGTCACGACGCATCCAGACCTCTCTTGCCACGATCCTGCTGGGCTCTCTGGCCTTGGGCACGGCCGGGCTGGCCCACGCAGGGAATGACCGCGCCCGCGTGATCCGCAGCGTGCCCGTGGTGCAGCAGGTGGCGGTGCCTCATCAGGTGTGTCAGGACCATGTGGTCAGCCGGCCGGCCCGCACCAGCGGGGCCGGCGCCCTGATCGGTGGACTGGCGGGCGGCGCCATCGGCAACACCGTCGGTGATGGCAGCGGCCGCGCCATCGCCACCGCGGTGGGCCTGGTGGGGGGTGCCGTGCTGGGCAACCACATCGAGGGGCGTCATCAGCGCCACGGCGCCGAGACGGTGACCCGCTGCCACACCCAAACCCGCTACGAGACGCGCACCGTCGGCTACGACGTGACCTACCGGTACCGGGGTCGCCACCACACCACCCGCATGGACCACGACCCCGGCCGCTTCGTGCGCATCGGAGGTGGCCACGGCCACTGGGAAAACGGCTGGCGCTGAAGACCCGCCTCCCCCACACAAAAAAGAAAGGGCGCCTGAACAGGCGCCCTTTACCTTGCCCGCTGAGCGGGTGGGCAATCACAGCTTCTGCAAGGCGGCGATGCGCTCTTCCATCGGCGGGTGGGTCGAGAACAGCTTGCCCAGACCGCCGGCGATGCCCATGGCCTGCATGGTCTTGGGCAACTCGCCCGGGGTCAGGCCGCCCAGGCGGGCCAGGGCGTTGATCATCGGCTGCTTGCGACCCATCAGCTGGGCGGCACCGGCGTCGGCTCGGAACTCACGCTGGCGGCTGAACCAGGCCACGATGATGGCAGCCAGGAAGCCCAGGATGATGTCCATCACGATGGTGGTGACCATGTAGCCGATGCCAGGGCCGCTGTTCTCGCTGTCGCCCCGGCGCAGGAAGCTGTCCACCGCGTAGCCGATGATTCGGCTGAAGAACACGACGAAGGTGTTCATCACGCCCTGGATCAAGGTCATGGTGACCATGTCGCCGTTGGCGACGTGGGCCACCTCATGGCCGATCACCGCCTCGACCTCTTCACGCGTCATGTTCTGCAGCAGGCCCGTGGACACCGCCACCAGCGCCGAGTTCTTGAAGGCGCCGGTCGCAAAGGCGTTGGGCTCACCCTCGTAGATGGCGACCTCGGGCATGCCGATGCCGGCCTTCTCGGCAAACTTCTGGACGGTCTGGACGATCCAGGCTTCGTCGGCGGTCTGCGGCTGGCTGATGACGCGCGCACCCGTGCTCATCTTGGCCATGGTCTTGCTCATCAGCAGCGAGATGGTCGCGCCACCAAAGCCCATGACCAGGGAGAACACGGCCAGCGCGCCCATGTTCAGGCCGTTGGCCGTCAGGAACCGGTCAACCCCCAGCAGGCGGGTGGTGACCAGCAGCACCGCCATCACGGCGACGTTGGTCAGAACAAACAGAAAAATGCGTTTCATGGTGACTCCAGTGTTCCCGGATGGGTGGATCCGTGTGGTGGTGATCGGACCCTTCGCCTGGACGGAGGTTCCGTCGCCGCCCCGGGACCGACAATATTAACGGGAAACAGGTGTGTGCAGATTTCGAAAAAACAAGACCTTTCCTGCGAAGGGTTCAGGCGCTGGCGTGTCGCTGGCCTACCGGCCGAATCCGTTGAGGCCGAAAGACATCAGCATCGTCGTAGAAGTCAGGATCCTGGTTGGCCGGCCACCAGCCAGGCACCCCCAAGACGGGCAGCGGCGTGAACGGTTTGGCCGCCAGGCCAGGCGCCGTCAGACGGGACGCCAGCCAGGGGTCCCAGGCGGCCGGATCGCCACCCAGCCCGGGCGGCACCGGCTCCCGGAAGACGTGTCCGGTGATGGACTTGTAGGGCAGAACCAGCTTTTCCAGCAGGGCATGGCCAAACAACACCAGCCGCGCCTCTGACCACAGCGGCCGCAAGGTCACGAACAACTGTTGCCATTGGCGCGCCAGCAGGGCCTGCCAGATCTCGTCGGGCGCCTGCAGGAGGACGGCGTTCTCATCGAACAGGGTGATGGCGTCGCGCACCGGCCCCCTCACCTGCCCGACGCCGGCCTGGGCAATCTCGGCGGCCTGCAAGCGGTTGAGCAGGCGCTTGGTGGCGGGAAAGCGCATCCAGACCAGCCCGTTGAAGAAGTCGTGAAGGCCTTCGCGGGTGGGCACGCTGCCGGTCTCGAAAATGAACTGCTCATAGGCCATGCCAGCGGGCAAGTCGGCCTGCGGCACGAAGCGGGGCCCGGTCGCGCCGGCGAGCTGCGTCAGCGCCTGCGGCAGCCCGGCTCCCGCCTCACAGGCGGCGCGCACCGCGGCACCCTCCTGCGCAAAAGGCGCATTCCAGGGTTGGGCCCAGTCAGGCGTTGGCCAGCCGGCGACGGCAGTGTCGACGGCGCACATGCGCGCTCAGCCCACCAGCCGCCAGGGCAATGCCTCGCCGGCCCGCAATGGCTTGAGCTCCGCATCGCCGAAAGCAAAGCTCTCGGGCGGGGTCCAGCTTTCCTTGCGCAGGGTGATGGTGCCGGTGTTGCGCGGCAAGCCGTAGAAGTCGGCACCAAAGAAGCTGGCAAAGCCCTCGAGCTTGTCGAGCGCGCCGGCGGCCTCGAAGGCCTCGGCATACATCTCGATCGCCGCGTGTGCGGTGTAGCAGCCGGCACAGCCGGTGGCGTGTTCTTTCAGGTGGGCCGGATGCGGCGCGCTGTCGGTGCCCAGAAAGAACTTGGGGTTGCCGCTGGTGGCTGCAGCGACCAGCGCCTGCCGGTGAGTCTCGCGCTTGAGTACGGGCAGGCAGTAGAAATGCGGGCGGATGCCGCCGGTGAAGATGGCGTTGCGGTTGTAGAGCAGGTGGTGGGCGGTGATGGTGGCCCCCAGGTGGGCGTCGGCCTCGGCCAAGTACTGCGCGGCTTCTTTGGTCGTGATGTGCTCCATCACGATCTTCAGGCCCGGAAAGTCCTTGCGCAGCGGCGCCAGCTGCTGTTCGATGAACACCGCCTCTCGGTCGAACAGGTCGATATCCGGGCTGGTCACTTCGCCGTGCACCAGCAGCAGCACACCAGCCTTCTGCATGGCTTCCAGCGTCCGGTAGGTCTTGCGGATGTCGGTCACGCCCGCGTCGCTGTTGGTGGTGGCGCCGGCCGGGTAGAGCTTGCAGGCCACCACGCCGGCGTCCTTGGCCCGCGCGATTTCGTCGGCCGGCAGGTTGTCGGTCAGGTACAGCGTCATCAGCGGCTCGAAGCTCATGCCCGCGGGCACGGCGGCGCGGATGCGCTCGGCGTAGGCCATGGCCTGGGCCGCGGTGGTCACCGGCGGCTTGAGGTTGGGCATGATGATGGCGCGACCGAACTGGGCGGCGGTGTGCGGCACGACGGTGTGCAGGGCGGCACCGTCGCGCACGTGCAGGTGCCAGTCGTCGGGGCGGGCGAGGGTCAGGGTCTGGGCGGCAGGGGCGTTCATGCCCTGATTGTCGCAAATACCGGGCGGTAAGGCCCTCAGGATCGCGTGGGCGCGGCCGGCGCCAGACGCCTCTGCAGCTGCTGCCAGAACTGGTCGACGGCCCGCTTCTGGCGCGAGGACCCTGTCGGGCTGATCTGGCGGTAGAGGCGGATGTCCAGGGTGGTGGAGAAGTCCGCGCCGGCAGACACCAGGCGCCGCGAACGCAATTCCCGGCGCACGGCGCTCGACGGCAGGAAGGCCACGCCATGACCTTCCAGGGCCATGGCTTTCAGCCCCTCGGCCATGTCGGTTTCGTACTGGCGGTCCAGATGGGCGGGCGTGCCGGTCTGGCGCAGCATGTCGTCCACCACCCGGCCGAGGTAGGCACCTGGCGCATAGGCCAGGTAAGGCAAGGGATGGGCGGGCGTGCCCGGCAGGCGAAACAGGGGCTCGCCATCGCCGTCGGGACGCACGTACGGGGCCAGACTTTCCTGGCCCAGCGGCAGCATCTCGTAGCGCTGCGCGTCCAGCTGAATGGGCTGCGCAGGATGGTGATAGGCGATCAGCAGATCACAGCTGCCTTCGACCAGGCGCATCACGGCGTCGTGCACGTTCAGCGCGATCAGCCGGGTCTTGACGGGACCGCAGGTCTCGCGCAGCTCGGAGAGCCAGGAGGGAAAGAAGGTGAAGGCCAGCGTGTGCGGCACGGCGAACTCGATCACGTCCTGGGCGGCGGCCGTGTGGGCCCGCAGCATGGCCCGGGTGTTCTGCAGGGCCTGCAGCATTTCCAGGGACTGTTCGTACAGCGTCTGCCCGGCGGGGGTCAGGCGCGTGGGGTACGAGGAACGGTCGACCAGGTCGGTGCCGGCCCAGGCCTCCAGCGACTGGATGCGCCGTGAAAACGCCGGTTGCGTCACATGGCGCAATTGTGCCGAGCGGCTGAAACTGCGGGTCTCAGCCAGACTGACGAAATCTTCCAGCCATTTGGTGTCCATGGCGCGCGATTATGCGGTGACAAGCTGTCCGTCAGGCATCCAGGTCCGCCCGTGCCAGGCAGACGTACAGGCGCTCCATGGCATCGGCGGGCTCCCGTTGGCCGGCGGCTTCCAGCAGCCGCATCGACCGTTCCTGGGCGCCATCGCCGTCGAGCTTGAGCAGCCCGCTGGCCTGTTCATAGAGAAACACCGGGGAGTCGGGCACCAGACTGACGGCACGCTCATAGTGATCCAGACCGACCGTCCGGCGCGCGCCATAGGTCATGCCCCCGATGAGCTCCCCCACCTTGTCGATGACCTCGGCATGAAAGGAGGCCAGTGCCAGATGTCCGTCGGCGTGCGCGGGCTGCAGGGTGACTGTCTGCTCCAGGGCCGCCTTCACGCGGGCACCGATGCCCTGCGCCAGCGCCTTGGCCACGCTGATGCCCTGGCTGAAACGTCCCAGGGCATAACCCTGCCAATACCAGGCGGCCGCCTGGCGGCGATCCAGCGCCTGGTGCTCCAGGGCACGCTCGGCCACATCGGACAGCAGGATCAGACGCGTGGACTCATGGGGCTCGACATACACCGCATACACACAGGTGGCCTTCTGGGCCAGCGACCAGCCGGCCGAGCCAGCACGCAGCCCCGCATCACGGGCGCGCTGGAAGTGGCCATTGTGGTAATCGGTCCAGCCCTCCAGCAAGGCTGCGTCGGTGGGCCTGTCCAGGGCGTCGCCGGCGTGCAGGCGCGACCAGCGACGTTCGACATCGACCGGGTCCAGACGACCGACAATCGCCTCGGGTGTGGGCGTCCAGGGGGCACTCACCTTTCGCTCCTCAGCCCTCGGCCCGGTAGGCACCGGCCAGCTTGAGCATGTGGGCGCGCTGCTCCCCCACCAGATAGGGCGCCAGCAGGTTGAGCACGTGGTGCGCGCCGCGCATCAGCGCCTGCTGGGCGTTGGCGGGTTCCAGGGCGTGGCGCGGGTCGCGCACGTATTCGAAGCTGAGCCAGTAGGTCAGGAGCACCACCATGCCGTTGGCGGTGGGCTCCAGCTCGCTGGCACCGATGTCAACCGTCCCGGCGCGGCTCATGGCCGCCAGCATGGTGCGGATGGCGCGCGTCTTGTGCCGCAGCACGGCCTGAAAGCGCGTCTCCAGCAAGCGGTTCTTGGACAGCAGATCGTTCAGGTCACGGTACAGGAAGCGGTAGTCCCAGATGATCTCGAACAGCGAATGGAGAAAGAACCAGGCGTCCTCGACATTGCGGACGCCATCGCTGGCGTTGAGCAGGTCCACCAGGGACTTCTCATACTTCTCGAACAGCGAGTTGATGAGCTCATCCTTGGCGGGATAGTGGTAGTAGAGATTGCCTGGGCTGATGCCCAATTCCGACGAAATCAGTGTCGTCGACACGTTCGGTTCACCGAAGCGGTTGAACAGCTCCAGGGTGACTTCCAGAATGCGTTCGGCGGTGCGACGGGGGGCTTTGCGGGGCATGCTCAGGCGGCCCCTCCCATGGCGTGCAGGCGATGCTGCAGTTCATCCAGGGTGGCGTGCAGACGCTCGACCGGCCCCGGTGTGCGCCGGGGGCCCAGGTCGATCAGGTAGCGGTGGGGATCCCGCAGCGCCGCCTCGTCCATCCCGATGCCGTGCCGGTCCAGCCGGGGCTGCAGCGCGGCCTGATGGTGGCGAAGCCAGCGACGTGTCTGCTGGTAAGCATGCTCGGCCATCTCGCGCCGCTGGCGGTAGCTGAAGGTGTTGGCCAGGAACAGCTTGGCGTCCCGGTGGTCCGGCTCAATCAGCACGAAGTCGGTGCCCGGGTAGCTGCGCTCGTACTGCTTGAAGCCCAGCGCCAGCCGCGAATGGATCATCGAGCGGAAGGTCTGGCTCATGACCGCTGGCAGGCCGCCTTCGACCAGTGAGGGAATGCGGTGCTCTTCACGGGCCGCGGGATCGGCATGGAAGGGAACCAGGGGATTGAGGCAGATCAGCAGATCCACCCCCTCATCCAGGGCCACGGTGGCATGAACCGTCTTCTTGAGCGCGCCATCCACGTAATGCCTGCCGTTGATCTCGACGGGTGGGAACAGGCCCGGCAGCGCCGCGCTGGCCTGAATGGCCCTGGAGATGGGCACATGATCCCAGCCCGGCCGACCGAAGGGCACCGGTTCTCCGGTATCGAGTTCGGTCGCCACCAGGGTCAGGCGGGCGCGCAACTCCCGAAAATCGTTGGTTCGCCCATCCCGGCTGAACATCTCCTGGATCTGACGGTGGATGTCTTCGTTGTCCAGCACACCGGTGGGCATTGCAGCACCCAGCCGCTCGAACGCCTGCGTCATCGTGCGACCGCGGACCATCCAGTCCCATGCAGCGTCACCCAGCAGCGAAGGCAGGCGTGCCGTTCTGGCGCAGAACTCGCCCCAGGCCGGGGTCATCAGTCGTGCAGGGTCAAAACGATCGTCAGGATCGCTGGCGTCGATGAAGGCACGGCACATCTGCCGGGGCGTCAGCCCATTGGCCAGCCCCGCCGCGATGAATCCGCCAGCCGACACGCCCACGTAGTGGCTGCAATGGTTGACCTGCAGACCTGACAGGCAGTCGTCGAGCGCGCACAGCGCCCCGATCTCATAGATGGCACCCAATGGTCCGCCGCCGGCAAAAGCCAGCGCCACCCGTGTCGCCGGCGTCGTGCGGCGTGCAGCGGCAGAGGGACGATGGCCTGGGCGTGTACGGGGCATGAGGTCAAGTGTAGTGCGCTGTCAGATCAGCAGATGCTGCGATGCAGCAGAGCTTCAGAATGCACGAAGGGGCGCATGGCGCCCCTTCGTGGTGGTTCCTCGGGTCCCGGCGGACCCGGCCTTCCTCAGGCAGGCTTGGCCACCTTCCTGGCCGGCGCCTTGCGCGGAGCCGCCTTGGGGGCGGAACTGGAAGCGGCCTTGACGGGCGTCTTGGCCGCTGCCCTGGCAGGGCGCTTGGCCGTCTTGCGCACAGGAGCCGGCTGACCACCCAGGGACTGCACCTGACTGGTGAGGCTGTCGATGCGCTCGAGCAGGCCCTCGATGTCACGCGCTGACGGAACCCCGAGCTTGCCCAGCGCCTTGGCCACCCGCTCCTCGAACAGCGTTTCCAGCTTGTCCCACTGACCGGCGGCCTTGGACGAGATGTCGCTGGCCATGTGGCTGACGCGGCTGGTGGCCTCATTGATGCGTTCCTCGGCCACCGACTGCGTCTTGCGCTGGATGGTCAGGCCTTCCTTGACCAGGGTCTCGAACACTTTCCCGCCCTCCTCCTGCGCCTTGGAAAAAGCACCCAGACCCGCCAGCCAGATCTGCTGGGCCGACTCGCGGATGGCGCCACTGAGGGCACCGTTGCCTGCGGCAGCGGTGGCGGTGGATTTGGCGGACTTCTTCGCGGCGGTGGATTTCTGGATCTTCTTGACCATCGTGGGCTCCATGAACAGACGGGCGGAAAGCAACTGAGCAGCTGCGTGCTTTTATCAATGTATGCCGAGCGTCCCGGGGTTTGTAGGGTCACGCAACTAAAGAGTACGACCGTTCGCAAGCTTGATCACGGGTTTCTCTGGAAGGCGATCGACGGCGACATCGTCAAGAATGCTGCCTACAAACCAGGCCATCAGGAGAGTTCCCATGCAGTACTTCGTTACCGGTGCTACCGGCTTCATTGGCAAGCGGCTCGTCAGGAAACTGCTGGAGCGGAAAGGGTCGGTGGTCCATTTCCTGATCCGGCCGGAAAGCGAGGGCAAGGTGGCGGGCCTGCGCGAGTACTGGGGACTCAAGGGCAGCGCAGCCAACCGTGCCGTGCCGGTGTTCGGGGACCTCACCGCCAAGCGACTGGGCGTCACGGCCGAGGTGCAGCGGCAACTCAAGGGCCAGATCGATCATGTGTACCACCTGGCGGCGGTCTACGATCTGGAGGCCGACGAAGAAAGCCAGGTCGCGGTCAACATCGAAGGCACCCGCCATGCCGTGGATTTCGCCAAGGCGGTGGGGGCGGGCCACTTCCACCATGTCTCGTCGATCGCCGCCGCGGGGCTCTACGAGGGCGTGTTCCGCGAGGACATGTTCAGCGAGGCCGAGGGGCTCGACCACCCCTACTTCAGCACCAAGCACGAGAGCGAGAAGATCGTGCGCACCGAATGCAAGCTGCCCTGGACCGTCTACCGCCCGGCGGTGGTGGTGGGCGACAGCCAGACCGGCGAGATGGACAAGATCGACGGCATCTACTACTTCTTCAAACTGATCCAGCGCCTGCGGCAGATCCTGCCGCCGTGGATGCCCAGCGTGGGGCTGGAGGGCGGGCGCATCAACATCGTGCCGGTGGACTATGTGGTTGCGGCACTCGATCACATCAGCCACGGCCGGCGCGAGGGTGGCGAGTGCTTTCACCTGGTCGATCCGGTCGGCTACCGGGTGGGCGACGTGCTGGACATCCTGAGCAAGGCCGCACACGCACCGCGGATGAACCTGTTCGTCAACGCCGCCCTGCTCGGCTTCATTCCCAAGAGCGTGAAGAAGGGGCTGATGGCCGTGGCGCCGGTCAGGCGCGTCTACCGGGCCATCATGCAGGACCTCGGGCTGCCCGAGGACATGATGAGCTTCGTCAACTACCCGACGCGCTTCGACTGCCGGGAAACCACGGCCGCCCTCAAGGGCAGCGGCATCACCTGCCCCAACCTCAAGGACTACGCCTGGCGGCTGTGGGACTACTGGGAACGGCACCTCGATCCGGACCTGCACATCGACCGCAGCCTGCGTGGCACAGTGGCCGGCAAGGTGGTGCTGGTGACCGGGGGCAGTTCGGGCATCGGCCTGGCCGCGGCCCACAAGTTCGCCGAGGCCGGCGCCGTCACCATCATCTGTGGGCGCGATCAGGACAAGCTCGACGAGGCCTGCGCCGATGCCAAGGGGCGTGGGCACGCGTTCATCGCCTATCCGGTCGATCTGGCCGACATGGCCGACTGTGACCGGTTCATCCAGCTGCTGATCGCCAACCACGGCGGGGTCGACTTCCTCATCAACAACGCCGGACGGTCCATCCGCCGCGCCATCGAGAGCAGCTACGACCGTTTCCACGATTTCGAGCGCACCATGCAGCTGAACTACTTCGGCTGCCTGCGTGTGACCATGGGGCTGCTGCCGGGCATGGTGACCAAGCGCAAGGGGCACATCGTCAACATCAGCTCGATCGGGGTGCTTACCAATGCGCCGCGCTTCTCGGCCTATGTGGCCAGCAAGGCGGCGCTGGATGCCTGGACACGCTGCGCATCGTCGGAGTTTGCCGACCAGGGCATCTCGTTCACGACCATCAACATGCCACTGGTGCGCACGCCCATGATCGCACCGACACAGATCTACAAGAACGTCCCGACCCTCAGCCCGGATGAGGCCGCAGACATGATTGCGCAGGCCTGCATCTACAAACCGGTGCGCATCGCCACCCGCCTGGGCGTGACCGGCCAGGTGCTGCACGCCTTCGTGCCGAGAATCGCGCAGATCATCATGAACACGAGCTTTCGCATGTTCCCGGACTCGTCGGCCGCCAAAGGCGAGAAGGGCGCCCGGCCGCAGCTGTCGCCCGAGGCGATTGCCATGCAGCAGATGATGCGCGGCATTCACTTCTGAGGCCGCCAGCCCGGCGGGGTGGGCTTGTCCTCCTACAATTTCGGGCATCCAACCTACACACGCCCACCCACCATGACCAGCCCGAACCACACGCCCGTCGATCTGTCCCATGTCCAGCCCATGGAGAAGGCCGAGATCCTGGCCCAGGCTCTGCCGTACATCCGCAAGTACCACGGCAAGACGATGGTCATCAAGTACGGCGGCAACGCCATGACCGACCCCGCCCTGCAGCAGGCCTTTGCCGAGGACGTGGTGCTGCTCAAGCTGGTGGGCATCAACCCGGTGGTGGTGCATGGCGGTGGCCCGCAGATCGAGACGTTGCTGCAGCGCCTGGGCAAGAAGGGGCAGTTCATCCAGGGCATGCGGGTGACCGATGCCGAAACCATGGAAGTGGTCGAATGGGTGCTGGGCGGCGAGGTGCAGCAGGACATCGTCGGCCTGATCAACGCGGCCGGCGGCAAGGCGGTGGGCCTGACGGGCCGCGATGGCGCCATGATCCGCGCGCGCAAGCTGCGCCTGTCGGATCAGCAGAACCCGTCCGTCGAACACGATGTCGGCCAGGTGGGCGACATCGTGTCGATCGACCCCTCGGTGGTCAAGGCCCTGCAGGACGACCAATTCATTCCGGTGGTCAGCCCCATCGGTTTCGGCGAGCACAACGAGAGCTACAACATCAACGCCGACGTGGTGGCGGCCAAGCTGGCGACCGTGCTGCAGGCCGAAAAGCTGCTGATGCTGACCAACATCCGCGGCGTGCTGGACAAGGCCGGTGAGCTGCTGACCGAGCTGACGGCCCGCCGCATCGACGAACTCTGTGCCGACGGCACCATCAGTGGCGGCATGATTCCCAAGATTGCCGGTGCGCTGGACGCGGCCAAGAGTGGCGTGCACGCTGTGCACATCATCGACGGCCGGGTGCCGCATGCGCTGCTGCTGGAGGTGCTGGGCGACCAGCCGTTCGGCACCATGATCAAGGGATGATGGCACCAAAACGTCAGCGCTGACGCCATGCGACTCCTTCTGGTTGAAGACGATGTGATGGTGGCCAGCGGCATGAAGCTGGGGCTGTGCGATGCCGGCTACACGGTAGACTGGGTCGGCAGCGGTGAGCGCGCCGTGCAGGCCCTGGAGGCCGAGAGCTTCGACCTGGCCATCGTCGACATCGGGTTGCCCGGTATGGACGGCCTGCAGCTGACACAGCGCATCCGTGCCAGCGGCTGCACCATGCCGGTCCTCATCCTCACGGCGCGAGATGCCTTGCAGGACCGCGTGCAGGGGCTGGACCTGGGGGCCGATGACTACATGCTCAAACCCTTTGAGCTGCCCGAGTTGCTGGCCCGCCTGAGGGCCCTGCTGCGTCGGTCACAGGCCGCCACGTCGGCTGTCCTCAGCTTCGGGCCGCTGGAGATGGACACCGCGCACCGGCGGGTCACCCTGGCCGGACAGCTCATGGAACTGGGGCCGCGCGAATGGTCCGTGCTGGAGTACCTGCTGCTGCAGGCGCCCAAACCGGCCGCCAAGGACAAGCTGCTGGCGGCCCTCACCGGATGGGACAAGGAGATCACGCCCAACGCCATCGAGGTGTACATCTCCCGGCTTCGCGCCAAGCTTGATCCCGCCGGCGTGGCGCTGCGCTCGATCCGGGGTTTCGGCTACCGGCTGGAACTGGCTGCCGGCAGCTGACATGCAGGCACCTGACCAGGCCGACGCCCAGCGCGGCGTGCTGTGGGGCCTGCAGCGACGCCTGCTGCTCCTGCTGTTGCTGCCCCTGGGCATGCTCGGACTGCTCAGCGGCGTGCTGCACTACCAGAGCGCCGGCAACATCGCCCAGCAACAGGACCAGCGCCTGCAGAAGCTCATCCCGCTGCTGGCGGACTCCGTGGTGGTGACCGCCCGCGCCGGCGAGCGACTGGCGGGTCGCGAAAATGGCGAGCCGATCGAGGCACAGCGGCCCGGCCTGGTCCTGCTGCTGGCGCCCCCGGTGGAGGAGTTCCTGAAGGAGCAGGAGGGCTACGCGGCCTATGCCATTCTGGATGCCAACGGGGTGCCGCTGCTGGGTGACACCTGGTTGCCCACCGTCCTGCCTTCGACGACGGAACCGGAGTTCCTGAGCGTGGTCGAGGGAGGCATCACCTACCGGGTGGTGGCCCAGCGCAGCGGATCGGCGGCGGGAGACCTGATCCTGATGCTGGCCGACGGCTCGGATGCCCGGCAGCAATGGCTCCATTCGGTCCTGCTCAGGGTGCTTCTACCCAATTTGCTCCTGCTGCTGGTGGCGGGTGTCGGCGTGACCTGGGCCGTGTCACGGGCGATGCGGCCGCTGCTGGACCTGAAGCTGGCGGTGGAGCGGCGCTCACCGCGTGACCTCAGCCCGATCGATGGTGAACACGCACCGGCCGAAGTGCGCCCGCTGGTGCTGGCCCTGAACCGGCTGTTCGGTCTGGTCAATGCGCAGAGCGAAGCCCAGCGGCGTTTCGTGGCCGACGCGGCACACCAGTTGCGCACCCCGCTGGCGGGCCTGCAGTCCCAGGTCGAGGCCTGGGCCCAGGCTTCGCGCAGCGCCACGGCGGGGGACTCGATTGCCTTGCCCGTGGAGCAGGTCCGTCGCCTGAGGGATGCCACCCGGCGCACCTCCCAGCTGGCCAACCAGTTGCTGGCGCTGTCCCGCGCCGATGCGGCCAGCGCGGACACGCAGCCGCTGCAGCAGGTGGACCTGCGCGAGCTGTCCGAGAACATTCTGGCGCTGTATCTGGACCAGGCGGCGGACAAGCAGATCGACCTGGGGCTGGAGGCTTTGCCCGCCCTGGCACGCGGTCATGCGTGGCTGCTTCGGGAACTGCTCATCAACCTGGTGGACAACGCCATCAAGTACACCCCGTGTGGCGGCAGCGTGACCCTGCGCTGCGGGCAGAGCCTGAGCGCCAGCGGGGCCCGGGAGGCCTGGCTGGAGGTGGAGGACGACGGTCCCGGCATTCCCGCACACGAAATCGACAAGGCACTGCAGCGCTTCTACCGGGTGCCGGGTACGGCCGGCGAGGGCAACGGGTTGGGGCTGGCCATTGCCGACGAGATCGCGCGCACCCACCACACGCAACTGAACCTGCGGCCTGGCGCGCAAGGGCGCGGGCTGTGCATACGGGTCAGGCTGGAGGGCGCTCACTGAGGACCGGATCGGGTGCCCGAAGGCCTGTGCGAAAATGTTTCAGGGGATACCGATACCCGGGCCGCGGGCCGGCCACCCGTCACAGACCACGGATTGCTCACCATGACTTCCAGCGCACCCGAGCCTTCGACGACTGCCGAACCCGAACTCTCGACCACAGGTGCGGAGACTCCAGGCTCGGAATCCCCGGCGCGCAAGCGTCCTCGTCCGGGAGAGCGCCGTGTGCAGATCCTGCAGACCCTGGCCAGCATGCTCGAACAACCGGGCACCGAAAGAATCACGACGGCGGCCCTGGCCGCCCGCCTGGACGTCAGCGAGGCAGCCCTGTACCGCCACTTCGCCAGCAAGGCGCAGATGTTCGAAGCCCTGATCGACTTCATCGAGCAGTCGGTCTTCGGCCTGGTTCAGCAGGTCAATGACCGCGAGGCCGATCCCTTGCAGCGCTGCCGGCGCCTGGTGGCCCTGCTGTTGCAGTTCGGCGAAAAGAACCCCGGCATGACCCGCGTGATGGTGGGGGATGCGCTGGTGTACGAGAACGAACGCCTGCAACAGCGCATGAACCTGTTTTTCGACAAGATCGAAGCCAGCCTGCGCCAGAACCTGCGCGAAGCCTCGGTACTCACCACCTCGTCCACCCCCTCGGTCGATGTCCAGGCCGATGCGTCGGCCATCACCGCCTTTTGTGTCGGTCGGCTGCTGCGCTATGCCCGCAGCGGCTTCCGGCGCCTGCCGGGAGAGCATCTGGAGCACGCGCTGAACCTGCTGATGCCCCAGGGCCGCCTGTGACGGCCAATGCCGCCGATTAGGGAGGCGGCTCTAGACAATTTCCCTACATTGGCGCGTGGCGTCACACAGGTGACGGAATTTGGGTAAAAATAGCACGACCGTTCGATTTCATCGGTCCACCTGTTCTCACCCTGCCATCCGACACCCATGAGCGTCTCCCCCAGCCCGCGCCGCCTCGCACGCCAGGACAGCAAGCCGCTGCAGAAAGGCCAGCAGACCAAGGCTGCCATCGTTGACGCCGCGCTGGGCCTGGCCACGCAGATCGGCCTGGAGGGCCTGTCCATCGGCGCGCTGGCCGAGGTGATGCAGATGAGCAAGTCGGGCGTGTTCGCCCACTTCGGCTCGCGCGAGGAGCTCCAGATCTCCGTGGTCCGCGAGTACCACACACGCTTCGAGGAAGAGGTGTTTTACCCGGCCATGTCGTTTCCGCGTGGCCTGCCCCGTTTGCGTGCGCTGTTCGACAACTGGATGAAGCGCACCTCGGTGGAAATCGACTCGGGCTGTATCTACATCAGCGGCGCGGTTGAATTCGACGACCGGCCGGGCCCCGTGCGGGACGCACTGGCCGGGTCGGTCAACACCTGGCTCTCGGCCATGCACCGGGCCATCGACATCGCCGTCGAAGAAGGTCACTTGCGTCCCGACACGGATGCGGCGCAAATGGGATTCGAGATCCACGCGCTGATCCTCGCCCTCCACTACGAGGCCCGCTTCCTGCGCAGCCCGCAGTCGCTCAAGCGGGCCGTCGTGGCTTTCGACGGCATCGTTTCCCGCTACAGCCCGCCCTCGCAGGCTGACCACCCCTCCGTGCGCCGCCGCAGCAGCAAAACTGCCTGAGCCGCGCGCTTTTCCTTTTCGTTTCTTCACAGACCACCACAGGAGTCAACCCATGCCCGTCTACAACCCGCCCCTGCGCGACATGCAGTTTGTGATGCACGAGGTGCTCAATGTCGAGGCCGAGCTCAAGGCCCTGCCCTCGCACGCCGAGACCGACGCCGACACCATCAACGCCGTGCTGGAGGAAGGCGGCAAGTTCGCGGCCGAGATCGTGTTCCCGCTGAACATCAGCGGTGATGCCGAGGGTTGCCAGCTCGACAAGGCAACCCACGAGGTCAAGACGCCGACCGGGTTCAAGGAAGCCTATGCCAAATACCTGGAAGGTGGCTGGGCCGCGCTGTCCTGCGACCCCGAGTACGGCGGCCAGGGTCTGCCTTTCGTGGTCAACCAGTGCTTCTACGAGATGATGAACTCGGCCAACCAGGCCTGGACGATGTACCCGGGCCTGAGCCACGGCGCCTACGAGTGCCTGCACGCCCACGGCACCCCCGAGCAGAAAGCCCTGTACCTGCCCAAACTGACCAGCGGCGAGTGGACCGGCACCATGTGCCTGACCGAGCCGCACTGCGGCACCGACCTGGGCATGCTGCGCACCAAGGCCGAACCCCAGGCCGATGGCAGCTACAAGATCACCGGCCAGAAGATCTTCATCTCCGCCGGCGAACACGACTTCACCGAGAACATCGTGCACCTGGTGCTGGCCCGACTGCCTGACGCCCCCAAGGGCAGCAAGGGCATCAGCCTGTTCCTGGTCCCCAAGTTCAAGGTCAACGCCGACGGCAGCGTCGGTGAGCGCAACGCCATTTACTGCGGCGGCCTGGAGCACAAGATGGGCATCCATGGCAACGCCACCTGCCAGATGATCCTGGACGGCGCCGTCGGCACCATGGTCGGCGAGCCCAACAAGGGTCTGGCCGCCATGTTCGTGATGATGAACGCCGCGCGTCTGGGCGTGGGCAACCAGTCGCTGGGCCTGACCGAGGTGGCCTACCAGAACGCCCTGGCCTACGCCAAGGACCGCATCCAGATGCGCAGCCTCTCGGGCACCAAGGCCAAGGACAAGGATGCCGACCCCATCATCGTGCACCCCGACGTGCGCAAGATGCTGCTGACCGCCAAGGCCTACGCCGAAGGTGGCCGCGCGCTGGCCATCTACTGCGCGCTGCTGCTGGACAAGGAACTGAACCACCCGGACGAGAAGGTGCGCAAGGACTCCGGCGAAATGCTGGCTCTGCTGACCCCGATCATCAAGGCCTTCCTGACCGACAACGGCTTTGAAGCGACCGTGATGTGCCAGCAGGTCTTCGGCGGCCATGGCTACATCAAGGAGTGGGGCATGGAGCAGTTCGTGCGCGATGCCCGCATCAACATGATCTACGAAGGCACGAACACCGTGCAATCGCTGGACCTGCTGGGCCGCAAGGTGCTGGGCAACCAGGGCGCCACGCTCAAGAAGTTCGGCAAGCTGGTGGGCGCACTGGTGGAAGAAGAAGGCGTCAACGAGAAGATGGCCGAGTTCATCAACCCGCTGGCGGTGCTGGGCGACCAGATCACCAAGTTCACCATGGAGATCGGCTTCAAGGGCATGCGCAACGCCGATGAGGTCGGTGCCGCTGCGGTGGACTACCTGCGCGTGGCCGGCCACCTGGTGTTCGGCTACTTCTTCGCCCGCATGGCCCAGGTGGCGCTGCGCCAGATTGCGGCCGGCAACACCGACCCGTTCTACGTGGCCAAGCTGCAGACGGCCCGCTTCTACTTCGCCAAGCTGTTCCCCGAGACCGCGACGCTGATGCGCACCGCACGCGCCGGCAGCAAGGCGCTGATGGACACCGACGCAGCCCTGGCCTGATCGCGCACCCCTGAGGAGACAGACACGATGAAAACAACACTGACGATCATTGGACTGAGCCTGATGCCCGCCTGGGCGCTGGCGCAGATGACGCCCGAGGGCCTGTGGCGCAACATCGACGACAGCACCGGACAGGCCAAGGCCGAGATCCGCATCGTGTCCAGCCCCCAGGGGGTGTTGACCGGAAAGATCGAGCGATCGCTGATCACCAGCAGCGAACCCAACTGCACCGCCTGCACCGACGACCGCAAGGACAAACCCAAGGTCGGCATGGAGATCATTCGCGGCGCGAAGAAATCCGGTGACGGCAACCTGTGGGAGAGCGGCAAGATCCTCGACCCCGAGAACGGCAAGGAATACACCTTGCGCATGACACCGCTGGAAGAGGGCCGCAAGCTGCAGGTACGCGGCTACATCGGCCCTTTCTACCGGACCCAGATCTGGCAGCGCGTCCAGTGACGCCGCTGCCCACTGCCAATACGGAACACCCATGAAACGATTCCAAGTGAAGAAAGTCGCCGTGCTCGGCGCTGGCGTGATGGGCGCGCAGATTGCTGCGCACCTGGTCAACGTCAAGGTGCCGGTGGTTCTGTTCGACCTGCCCGCCAAGGAAGGCCCGAAGAACGGCATCGTCACGCGCGCCATCGACAACCTCAAGAAGCTCAAGCCCTCGCCCCTGGGCGTGGCGGCCGACGCCGATCTGATCGGCCAGGCCAACTACGAAGAGCACATGGAGCAGCTGCGCGAGTGCGACCTCATCATCGAGGCGATTGCCGAGCGCATGGACTGGAAGCTGGACCTGTACCAGAAGATCGCGCCCTTCGTCGCGGAACACGCCATCGTCGCGTCGAACACCTCGGGGCTGTCGATCACCAAGCTGTCCGAGGCGCTGCCCGCGTCGATCAAGCCGCGCTTCTGCGGCATCCACTTCTTCAACCCGCCGCGCTACATGACGCTGGTGGAGCTGATTGCCACGCCGACCACGCAGCCGCAGATCCTGGACGACCTGGAGTCCTTTGTGACCAGCGGTGTGGGCAAGGGTGTGGTGCGCGCCAAGGACACGCCCAACTTCATCGCCAACCGCATCGGCATCGCCGGCATGCTGGCGACGATGAAAGAGGTCGAGAACTTCGGCCTGACCTACGACGTGGTCGACGACCTGACCGGCAAACGCCTGGGACGCGCCTCCAGCGGCACCTTCCGCACCGCGGACGTGGTCGGCCTGGACACCATGGCCCACGTCATCAAGACGCTGCAGGACAACCTGAACGAGCAGACCGATCCGTTCTACGGCAGCTTCGGTACGCCCGAGGTGCTCAAGACCCTGATCGAGAAAGGCCACCTGGGCCAGAAGACCAAGGCGGGCTTCTACAAGAAGGTCGGCCGTGACGTGCTGCGTTTTGAGCTGGAGAGTGGCGAATACGTGCCGGGCGGCCAGAAGGCCGACGAGGTGTACGGCCGCATGCTGAAGAAGCCGGCTGCCGAACGCCTGAAACTGCTGCGCAACAGCGAAGGACCGCAGGGCCAGTTCCTGTGGGCCATCCTGCGCAACGGCTTCCACTACGCCGCGGTGCACCTGGCCTCGATCGCCGAGACCGCGCGTGATGTCGACCAGGCCATGCGCTGGGGCTTCGGCATGAAGCAGGGCCCCTTCGAGCTCTGGCAGGAAGCCGGCTGGCTGGAAGTGGCGAAGATGATCCAGGAGGACATCGACGCAGGCAAGGCGCTGTGCAAGGCCCCGCTGCCTGACTGGGTGTTCAAGGGCCCGGTGGCCGAGGCCGGTGGCGTGCACACCGCCCAGGGTTCGTGGAACCCGTCCAAGGGCGTGTTCGAAGCGCGCCGCAGCCTGCCGGTCTACGAGCGCCAGCACTTCCCCGAGTTGCTGCTGGGCGAAGCCGGTCCGAAGTTCGAGACCGCCGGCACGACAGTCAGCGAAGACCGCAACCTGCGCACCTGGACGCTGGATGGTGAGGTGCTGATCGCCAGCATCAAGACCAAGATGCATACCCTCAGCCCAGAAGTCTGTGAAGGCCTGATGGCCGCCATCGATCTGGCCGAGGCCGAGTACCAGGGCCTGGTGATCTGGTCGGGCGACGAGCCGTTCAGCGCCGGCGCCGACCTGCAGGCCCTGCTGCCCGCCTTCATGGCGGTGGGCGTGGCCGCGGTGGAAGACGCCGAAGGCTTCATGCAGCAGATGATGCTGCGCCTGCGCTACGCCAACGTGCCCGTCATCAGCGCCATGCGTGGCCTGGCGCTGGGTGGTGGCTGCGAACTGGCGGTGCACAGCGCCCGCCGCGTGGCCCACATGGAAACCTATGTCGGTCTGGTGGAAGTGGGCGTGGGCCTGATCCCGGGTGCCGGCGGCCTGACCTACATTGCCCGCCGTGCGGCCGAGAATGCGAAGACCTCCACCGGCAAGGACCTGCTGCCTTTCCTGACTGAGGGATTCACCGCCGCGGCCATGGCCAAGGTCGGCACCAGCGCCATCGAGTCGCGCGCCATCGGCTACCTGCTCGATTCGGACCTGATCGTCCCGCACAAGGACGAGGTGCTGCATGTGGCCATCAACGAAGCCAAGTCCCTGTTCAAGGGTGGCTACCGCGCACCGCACAAGCGCCTGTTCCCGGTGGCGGGACGTGACGGCAAGGCCACCATCCTGGGCCAGCTGGTCAACATGCGCGACGGCGGATTCATCAGCCAGCACGACTTCCACATTGCCAGCCTGATCGCCAACGTGGTGACTGGCGGCGATGTCGAGTCCGGCACCCTGGTGAGCGAGGAGTACCTGATGACGCTGGAACGTCAGGCCTTCTGCGCCCTGATCGAACACCCGAAGACCCACGAGCGCATCCTGGGCATGCTCAACACCGGCAAGCCCGTGCGCAACTGAGGAACCGAACATGAAACAGATTCAAGACGCTTACATCGTCGCCGCCACCCGCACGCCCATCGGCCGTTCGCACAAGGGCTCGTTCAAGCACCTGCGTCCGGACGACCTGCTGGCCCATGCGCTGCGCTCGGCCATGGCCCAGGTACCGAACCTGGACCCCAAGGCTGTGGAAGACGTGATCGCCGGCTGCGCCATCCCCGAAGCCCAGCAGGGCCTGAACGTGGCGCGCATCGGTGCCATCCTGGCCGGTCTGCCCAACACCGTGGGCGGCATCACCGTCAACCGCTTCTGCGCCTCGGGCCTGTCGGCGGTGGCGATGGCGGCCGACCGCATCCGCGTCGGTGAGGCCGACGTGATGATCGCCGCCGGTACCGAGAGCATGAGCATGGTGCCCATGATGGGCAACAGCCCCAGCCTCTCGCCCACCATCTTCCGCAACACCGACGACATCGAGAGCTATGGCATCGCCTACGGCATGGGCCTGACGGCGGAGAAGGTGGCCCAGCAATGGAAGGTCAGCCGCGACGCACAGGACGCATTCGCTGTGCAGTCGCACGCCCGCGCGGTGGCCGCCATGAAGGCCGGTGAGTTCACCGACGAAATCACCCCCGTCGAAGTCATCGAGCGCAGCGTCGACCTGGCCTCGGCCGAGATCAGCACCCGCACCCGCACCGTCAGCCTGGACGAAGGCGCGCGCCCCGACACCACGCTCGAAGGCCTGGCCAAGCTGCGCACCGTGTTCGCCGCTCGCGGCTCGGTGACGGCCGGCAACAGCTCGCAGACCAGCGATGGCGCCGGCGCGCTGATCCTGGTGAGCGAGGCCGCGCTCAAGCGCTACAACCTCACGCCACTGGCCCGATTCGTCAGCTACGCCAGCCGTGGTGTGCCGCCGCACATCATGGGCATCGGCCCGGTCGAGGCGATTCCGGCCGCACTGAAGTACGCGGGCCTCAAGCAGGACGACATCGACTGGTTCGAACTGAACGAGGCCTTCGCGGCGCAGTCGCTGGCGGTCATGAACACCCTGGGCCTGGACCCGGCCAAGGTCAACCCCATGGGCGGCGCCATCGCGCTGGGTCATCCGCTGGGCGCCACTGGCGCCATCCGTTCGGCCACCGTGGTGCATGCCCTCAAGCGCCACAACAAGAAGTACGGCATGGTGACCATGTGCGTGGGCATGGGCCAGGGCGCCGCCGGTATTTTTGAAAGGGTCTGACGACCCACCCCCGCGCCGCTTCGCGTCACCCCCTGAAAGGGGGCGGCACTGGCGGCCCGGCAAAGCCGGTTCCGCGGTGCCCTGGATCGAGACACATCGTCACCCAGACGACTGGGATTTACAGACGCTATCTGCACACTAGGGACATGAGCAAACACGTCTTCGACCAGGCCATCGCGCTGACCGCCACGGGTGAGGGCACCTACAGCGGTGCCACCTCACCCGCCTACGCCAACATGATCGGGCCCTACGGTGGCATCACCGCCGCCACGGTGCTTCACGGGGTCATGCAGCACCCGGCGCTGCTGGGCGAGCCGCTGTCGCTCACGGTGAACTATGCCGCGGCGCTGAACGATGGTCCGTTCGATCTGCGCGTCGAGCCAGTTCGTACCAACCGGTCGACCCAGCACTGGGTCATGAGCATCACCCAGCCCGACGCAGCCGGTGCGGTGCAAACCGTGGTCACGGCCTCCGCAGTGACCGCCGCACGGCGGGATACCTGGAGCGTGGACGACGAGCCCATGCCCGCCGTGCCTTCGCCCGGCGATGTGCCGCCCTACGCCGTGCCAAGTCCGGTGGAGTGGATCAAGCGGTACGAGATGCGGCCCATTGAGGGCGCCATTCCGTCGCAGTGGGACGGCAGCGGCAGCCACAGTCTCTCGCGCCTGTGGATGCGGGATACCCCTGCCCGCGCCATCGACCTGTGCAGCCTGGCCGCGCTGGCCGATGTGTTCTTCCCGCGCATCTGGCTGCGCCGGGCCACCTGGGTACCGGCGGGCACGGTGTCGATGACGGTGTATTTCCACGCGGGTTCGGCGCAGCTGGCCGAATGCGGACACGGCTGGGTGCTGGGCCAGGCACGCGCCCAGGCTTTTCGCAACGGCTTCTTCGACCAGACCGCGCAGCTCTGGAGCGAGAGCGGCCACCTGCTGGCCACCAGCCATCAGGTCGTGTACTACAAGGAGTGAGGGCTACGGCCTGCCCAGGAACAGATACAGGCCCGTGTAGCCCTTGGGCGCACTGACCAGACCCAGATACAGGGGGCCCAGGGCGGTGTCCGCGCCGACGAACAGGCTGCTCCCCCAGCGCAGCTTGCGCAGGCTCACGTCCTCACCGCTTTGCCAGGCATTCCCTGCCTCGATCGAGCCACCCAGGAACACCGCCCGCGCCACGCCCGTGACCCAGTCCTGCCGGTGGTAGTAGGTCAGGCGGCCAAAGGCCAGGCGGCTGCCAATCACCTGCCCGATGCGATAGCCCGAGAGTTGCTGGAAGCCCCCCAGCGAGTACTCGTCCAATGCCCCCACCGGCAACTGGTTCACCCGCGCCAGTCGGGTCCCCAGGTTGACGGTGTGACGTCCCCAGCTGTGGGCGTAGACGGCCGAGGCCTCGACCCGGTGCAGGCGTTCACGCGGCAGGCCCTCCACACGCCGCCGGCCGGTCATCAGCTCGGTCTTGAGGCGATAGCCTTCCGAGGGAAAGTTGGCGTAGTCCAGCTGGTCGGCCACCAGCGCCAGCCGCAGTCCCGACTCTCTCCAGCGCTGGACCAGCAGATGGTCATAGCCAGCAATCGAGCCCCCCACCAGTTCGGGCCGCGTGTGGCGCCACGACTCGAACCAGCCCACCCGCAACTCGCCGATGCGGCCCAGCACGCCGAACGGCATGCCATAGTCCACCCCCACGTCCACACTGCGGCGCTTGATGATGGCCGCCGCCTCCCCGTTCTCATCGAAGATGTCGGCCCGGCGCAGGCCCGCTGCACCGTAGGCCGACACGAAGCGACCCTCGGCCGCATCGATCGGCTGATAGATTTCGGACGATGCCTGCAGGTTGCTCCCCAGCTGGACCCTGGAGCGCCACTCCGACCCACCCTCGCTCAGCCAGCGGCGCGTGTGGTGCAGCCGGAGGTTGAAGGCCGACTGACCGTCAAAGTCGGTGCGCAGATCCAGGCCCAACCCCAGGTAGTTGGGCCCCCACCCGTTCTCGCGCAGCTGCACCACCAGGGCCTCGTCGGCCTGCTCCGGCAGGCGCTCCAGGCGGTAGTCCACCCGCTCGTAGTCGCCCGTGGCCGCCAGTTGGCGAACGTCGCGTTCGATGCGATCGACATCCAGCGCTTGACCGGGCCGGGATTCGACCAGCCGCTCCAGCTGACGCAGCCGCTCGCCCTGCACGCCCTCGAACCGGACCTGCCCCAGGCGTCCACCCCGCTCGGTCAAGAGGGCCAGGTGGGCATCGCGCTGCAACTTCCATTGGGCGTAGACCATCGGCTCCTGCGAGAAGCGCTCGATGGCCACTCGCACCGACTCGGCGTACCGCTCGCCCAGCGCCACCAGGTCAGAGGCCTTGTCGAAGTCCGCTGAAGTCAACTCGCCCAGCGGCGGCTGCAGCAGCAGGTCGCGGGTAGTCAACAGGTCGATGCTGCGTCGGACGTTCTGCTCGGTCAGGATATTGACCATCTGGGCCGTGATGCCCAGCAGCGTCCCGAGTGTCTCCCGGCCGGCCAGGGGGGTGCCGATGTTCACCGCGATGACGACGTCCGCCCCCATCCGGCGCGCCACCTCCACCGGCAGGTTGTCCACCAGGCCGCCATCCCCGAGGATGCGGCCATTGATCTCCAGGGGCGAGAAGACCCCTGGCACCGACATGCTGGCGCGCAAGGCCGCGGCCAGATCGCCGTGGTCGAGCACGACCGCCTCACCGGTCTCCATGTCGGTGGCGACCGCGCGAAACGGCAATGGCAGGCCATCAAAGCTGGCCAGATGCCGCACCGGAAGGGTGTGGCGACGCAGCAGCATCTCCAGGGAGCGGGTGGACACCGCGCCTGTTGGCAGGCGGAACTCGCCATCCCGAAAGCCCAGCTGCATCAGGGGCGCCAGCTCGAAGTCCTCCTCCTTGCTGCGCTGCGACAGCAGTTGCCGGGGTTCGCGGCGCTCGAAGAGCCCTCCCCAGTCCAGCTGCGCGACCTGCCGCTCCAGCTCATCGGGGCTCATGCCCGCCGCATACAGCCCGCCGATGATGGCCCCCATCGAGGTGCCCACCACCATGTCCACCGGCACCCGGGACTGCTCCAGCACCTTGAGCACGCCCACATGGGCCAGCCCCCGCGCGCCCCCACCCGAGAGCACCAGGGCCACCTTGGGCCGGGCAGGCGTGGCGGCGGCGTTGGCCGTGCCAGCCTGCTGCGCCCGGGAGACGGACAGACAGACACCGAGCAGCAGAAACAAAACAACGAGATGACGGCTCAAGGGCATGGCACCAGCCTGTGGACGGAATCGGATGACACGCAGTGTAGGGGCGGACCCGTGCACTGTCGCCGGTTGGGCAGGACTCTCCAGACAGGCGCCCCCGGGTCGTGATACCTTTGCGCTCGCCCGTCACCGTGCCCTCCGGCACGACCACATCCAACGACCACACCATGAGCGACATCCTGACCCACCACGAGGCCGGCGTCACCACGCTGACCTTCAACCGCCCCGACAAGAAGAACTCCATCACCGCCGCCATGTACGCCGCGCTGGCGGACGCGCTGGAAGCCGCCGCGAACGACAGCTCGGTGCGCTGCATCGTGTTCCAGGGCCACGAGACCGTGTTCAGCGCCGGCAACGACATCGCCGACTTCCTGAACAACCCGCCCGCCACCGAAGACTCGCCGGTGTTCCGATTCCTGCGCGCCATTGCCAGCTTCCCCAAGCCCGTGCTGGCGGCGGTCTGCGGCCCGGCCGTGGGCATCGGCACGACCCTGCTGTTCCATTGCGACCTGGTCTACGCCGGAGACAACGCGGCGTTTTCCATGCCCTTCGTGAACCTGGGCCTGTGCCCCGAGGCGGCGTCCAGCCTGCTGGTGCCGCAGATGATGGGCTATCACCGTGCGGCCGAGGCCCTGCTGCTGGGCGACCCGTTCATGGCCGAGGCCGCCCTGGAAGTGGGCCTGGTCAACCGCGTGCTGCCCCCCAGCGAAGCGGCTGCCTATGCCCAGGGCGTGGCGCGCAAGCTGGCCGCCAAGCCCCTGAGCTCACTGGTGGAGACCAAGCGCCTCATGAAGCAGGGTCAGGCGGGTCTGGTGATGAAGACCATCGCCGAAGAGGGCCAGAGCTTTGGCCGGATGCTGCGCGAGCCCGCTGCCCGCGAAGCCTTCACCGCCTTCATGGAACGCCGCAAGCCGGACTTTTCGGCCGTCTGAGCAATCGCATGAGCGACGCGCTCGCCCAGGCCCGGGACCTGTTCCTCCAGGGCAACGAGCATGCCCAGGCCGGGCGACTGGCCCAGGCTGAACAGGCCTACCGGCAGGCCCTCGCGCTGGCACCGGGTCGCCCCTCGATCCTGGCGAACCTGGGCATCACGCTCTGGCGCCAGGACCGGCAGGCCGAGGCCGTCGGCCCACTGCAGCAAACCGTCCAGGCGGACCCTGAGCAGCCAGAGGCCTGGCTCGCGCTGGGCCTCAGCGCCGAGGCGCTGGGTCAGTGGGAGCTCGCCGCGCAGGCGCTGGGCGAAGGCACACGCCGTCACCCGCAGGTGGCTGCGCCGCTGTGGCTGAGCCTGGGCCATTGCCTCGGGCGCACCGGGCAGCTGCAAGCCGCGGTCGCCGCACTGGACCAGGCCCTGGACCTGGATCCCACGCTGGCCGAGGCCTGGAGCCAGCGTGGCAGCCTGCTGCGCGAACTGGGCCGTCCGGCCGAGGCCGCCCACAGCTTCGAACAGGCCCTCGCCCATGGCGCCGACGAGGCCCTGCACCGCTTCTACCTGGCCTCGGTGCGGGGTGAAACGCTGGACCACCCGCCCGCCAGCTACGTGCAAAACCTGTTCGACGACTATGCCGCCGAGTTCCAGTCACACCTGGTCCGCGCCCTGAAGTACCGGGCCCATGAGGTTCTGCTGGACCCGCTGTGCGAGGGCGATCGCCAGTTTTCGCACATGCTGGACCTGGGCTGCGGCACCGGACTGTGTGCCCGGCGCCTGCAGGGCCGCGTCGCACGCATCGACGGGGTGGACCTGTCGGCGCAGATGGTGGCGCAGGCCCAGGCCAGTGGCCTGTACCGGCGAGTCAGCCAGGGCGATCTGCTGAGCGCCCTGCAACAGCAGGCGTCGATGCCGGTAGACCTGATCGTGGCGGCCGATGTGTTCATCTACGTCGGTGCCCTGGATGAGGTGATGGCCGCCGCGCGGGCCTGCATCGCCCGTGGGGGCTGCTTTGCGTTCTCCGTGGAACAGGCCCCACCGGGTCACGATCTGCGCCTGCAGGAGAACCTGCGCTACGCGCATTCGCGCCACTACATCGAACAGCTGGCACAAGCCCACGGCTGGCGGATCGACCGCCTGTGGGAAGCCCCGCTGCGGAAGGATCAGGGCCGGCCGGTCATGGGCTGGTACGTGCACCTTCAGCCCGCGCTGACTTAGCCCCGTCAGCCACCGATCAGTTGAAGGTAGGCCTGCCGCGTGGCGGGCGACACGGCCGCCACCACCTGTTCGTGGCTGGTCCGGTGACGCGCCAGCAACCGTGCCGACGCCACTCCACGGGACCGGCAATACCAGTGGCAGGTGTGCTGGAACAGCAGCAATTCGGCCGACACCCGGAAGGCCTGATCACGGCGTGACAGTCCATCGGCGTTCGCGATCGCCTGCGCTACCCCGGTCGCATGCAGGCGCACCATCTCGCGCAGGTCAAAGGTGGCCGAGGGCAGCCAGCGGGTGGCCCAGGGCAGCGCGATGGGCAGGTGGCTGATGCGCGCCTGAACGGGATCCAGCCCCTGAAGGGCACGCGACAGATCGTCCAGCTGGGCCGACAGCAGGCGCTCGGTGGTCTCCAGCATGCCCAGCACCGACTCGCGCCGCTGCGCATCGGCTTCACCAAAGGCCCGCAGGTAGCCCTCGGTCAGTCCCTCGATCAGCTTCTCCAGCTGAAAGCGCTGGAGATGGGCGCCCAACAGGGCGATGCGCTGGCGCTGTTCGTGGTTCTTCAGGACCGTCAGGACCAGGGCGACCACCAGGGCCATGAAAAAGATATCCATCCGGGTATTGTCGCCGCGGGCGCCAGACGCAAAAAAACCCCGGGCCGCGAGGCACCGGGGTTCAAGAGGCGTTCCGCCGTGCGGCGCGATCGCTCACACGGACAGTCCGTCCGACAACAACCTTTAATCAGCTGGTCTGCTGAATGCCGGCCAGCACCCAGCCGCCCGCGCCCTGACGGGGCTTGGTCAGGTGCCAGATCTCGTCGACCGAGGTCACTTCGCCGTCTTCGCGCAGCGAGCCGGTGAAGCGCACGCTGACGATGTAGCGGTTGGCTTCCTCGACCACTTCCAGCACGTCGCCGTCCAGGTCCAGCACCTCGGTCTTCTGGGCAGCGGCGCCACGCTCACGGATGTCCATCTGCAGCTCGGCGAACATTTCGGGCGTGGTGAACTCGCGCAGGTCATCCAGGTTGCCAGCGTCGTTGGCGGCCTGCAGGCGGATGAAGTTGATCTTGGCGTTGCGCACGAAGTTGCCCACGTCGAAATCGGCCGGGATGCGCGGAGCACCGCCCTGCAGGTTGGCACCGATCATCGAACCGCCCGATGCGCCACCAGCGGCAGGAAACTGCGCCTGAGCGCCCGTGCGGAACATGCCCGTCTGCGGCTGGGCGGATCCCGCGCCAGCGCCCGCACCGGCGTAGGCCATGCCGCCGCCCTGCTGCGCGGCGCGCTTGCGCATGATCATGCCGATCACCGCCAGCGCCACCATCACGGCCAGGCCGATCAGCAGCATGGTGGCGAACTCTTCGCCGAAACCGAGGTAGGAGGCCAGGGCAGCCAGACCCAGACCCGCAGCGATGCCGGCCAGAGGGCCCATCCACTTGCTGCGACCCGCCGCGGCGGCGGCACCCGCAGCGCCTGCGGCCGCGGGTGCGGCGTTGGGCGTGGCAGCAGGCGTGTTGGGCGACTGGGCGGGCGTCGCGTCACGCTTCATGCCCAGGGACTTGTTGCCACCCAGGCGCTTGGCCTCGGCATCAAAGGCGACCGTGGTCAGACCCAGAGTCAGCACCACGGCCAGCAGGGAAAGGAATTTTTTCATGGATGTCTCCTGAAAGGAAATTGGGACCTGTGAAGGGTAACCGGTTCTTTCATCACCAAAAACCAGATGAAAATTGAACAACACTCCGATTAAATCTGAATGAATTCCTTTGAGGGCTGAGTTGTCGGCAGAGCGACAGCTCAGCCACTTTTTTGCCAAGCAGTCGCTTGCTGAAAATAACTGCCCCTGATAAGGTCTAGACCATGACCCTTACCGCTTCCGAGCTGTCTGCTGCCGTGCCGGTGCGCCGATCGCGGGGCCGGCCCCGCAAGACCGCCGACGAGCGCGACGACGGCAACCGCCGGCAAGACCTGCTGAAGGCCGCCGCCCGCCTGTTTCGCATCAAGGGCTTTGCCGGCACCAGTACGCGCGACATTGCGACCGCGGCAGGCATGCAGGCCGGCTCACCTTTCTATCACTTCGAGAACAAGGAAGCCCTGCTGGCAGCGGTCATGCGCGAAGGCATGCAGCGCGCCGTGGTCCGGCAAAAAGCGGCCCTGGAGGCCACCACATCGGCCGCCGCGGCCAGCCACACCACGCCCTCCGCGCGCCAGTTGCTGCGCACCCTGGTACGCAACCAGTTCGATGTGCTGCTGGGGCCGGACAGCGACTTCATCCCGGTGATGCTGTATGAATGGCGCTACCTGTCGGAAGAGCAGCGCGGGGAAATCAGCAGCCTGAAGGCCGACTACGAGGCCGCCTGGGTGCCTGTGCTGCACACCCTGCACCAGGAGGGTGCCCTGCGCGGCTCGCTGCCCATCAGCCGGCTGATGATCTTCGGGGCGCTCAACTGGTCGGTGCAGTGGTACGACCCGGCGCGGGCCGCCAGTGGCGGCGCCAGCCTGGACGATCTGGCCGACAACGCCCTGCTGCTGTTCCTTCACGAGCCGACGTCACCCTGAGGAGATTTCCCCATGCAGTACACCCACGAGCATCGCGAGATCCAGCACACCCTGCGGCGCTACATCGATGAGCAGATCAACCCGCAGGTGGATGAGTGGGAAGAGGCGGGCATGTTCCCGGCCCACGAGGTCTTCCGTGATCTGGGCCGGCTGGGCCTGCTCGGGCTGACCAAACCCGAGGCCCACGGCGGCGCCGGTCTGGAATATTCGTACAGCATGGCCATGGCCGAGACGCTCGGTCACATCCACTGCGGGGGGGTGCCCATGGGCATCGGCGTGCAGACCGACATGGCCACGCCCGCGCTGGCCCGCTTCGGCAGCGAGGAGCTTCAGCGCGAGTTCCTGGCACCGGCCATCGCCGGCGAGGTGGTGGCCTGCATCGGCGTGAGCGAACCCGGCGCCGGCAGCGATGTGGCGGCCATCCGCACCCATGCCCGCAAGGACGGCGACGACTACGTCATCAGCGGCCAGAAAATGTGGATCACCAACAGCCTGCAGGCCGACTGGATGTGCATGCTGGTCAACACCGGCGATGGCCCGGCCCACCGCAACAAGAGCCTGGTGATCGTGCCCCTGCGCGAGAACGGCAAGCCGGTCAAGGGCTTCGAGGTGGGCAAGAAGATCCGGAAAATCGGCATGAACAGCAGCGACACCGGCCTGCTGTACTTCGACGAGGTGCGGGTGCCCCAGCGCTACCGCATCGGCGAGGAAGGCCACGGCTTCGTGTACCAGATGCAGCAGTTCCAGGAGGAGCGCCTGTGGTGCGCCGCCAGCTGCCTGGAAAGCCTGAGCAACTGCATCACCTGGACGGTGGAGTGGGCACAGGAGCGCAAGCTCTTCGGTGCGGCCCTGGCCGATCAGCAGTGGGTCCAGTTCAAGCTGGCCGAACTCAAGACCGAGGTTGAAAGCCTGCGCGCCCTTACCTATCAGGCCTGCGAGCGCTACGTGGCCGGCGAGGATGTCACCGAATGGGCCACGATGGCCAAGCTCAAGGCCGGGCGCCTGAACCGTGTGGTGCCGGACACCTGCCTGCAATTCTGGGGCGGCATGGGCTTTACCTGGGAGAACCGCGTCTCGCGCATGTTCCGGGATGGCCGCCTGGCTTCCATTGGTGGCGGCGCCGACGAGGTCATGCTGGGCATTCTGAGCAAGACCATGGGCCTCGCCAAACGGCCACCCCGCTGAACCCCTTCGCCAACATCAAGATACCTCATGAGTCACAAGAACCCACCCGCACCCGCCGAATTCGAACCCGAGTTCGTGACTGGTCTGAAGCAGATCTTCGAGGAGAGAATCGTCTTCAACCAGGTGCTGGGGCTGAAGATCACCAGCCTGCTGCCCGAGCGGGTGCTGGCCCGCATCGACATGCGGCCCGAGCTGGTCGGCCACTATGCCTACAACCGAATCCATGGCGGCGTCATCAGCGCCGGTCTGGACGCCATGGGTGGCCTGGCCGTGATGGCCGCCATCGGCGCGCGCCACATGGACGAGGCACCCGAGCAACGCCTGCACCGGTTTGCCAAGCTGGGCACCATCGACCTGCGCATCGACTACCTGCGTCCCGGCATCGGCTCGCACTTCGAACTCAGCGCCGAGGTGCTGCGCCTGGGCTCCCGGGTGGCCTCCACCCGCATGGAGTTCCGGGGGCCGGACGGCAAACTGCTGTCGGCCGGCTCCGGCGCGTACATCGTGTCCTGATCGTCCCACCGGCCATGAAAAAGCCACCGGCTTGCGCGCGGTGGCCAAGGCGTCTGCCGGACGATCTGAGGCAGACGCACCCTGTGCAGGGCTGATCAGAACTTCATGTAGTCGGACACCACTTTCCAGCGGCCATCCTGGATCTGCGACAGCCGGGTGGCGTTGCTGCCCAGGCGCTTTTGCGGACCGAAGGTCATCTCGGCGCTGCCGAAGATGTCCGGCGGGATGGTCATGCTGTCCATGGCCTTGATGAAGCTGTCGGTCGTCAGGTTGCTGTCGGCCTTGGTGGCCGCGCGGATGAAGGCATCGACCGCGCTGTAACCGTAGACCGAGAATACCGTCGGGTCTTCGTTGAACTTGGTCTTGTACTTGTTGGCCCAGAAGCGGATGGGCTGTGCGGCCTCGTCCAGGTACGGGTGCTGCACGGTCATGGTCGCGTACAGCCCGTTCATGGGCGCGCCACCGAGCTTGTGGATCAGGTCGGTATAGGCCGCGCTCGATCCCAGGAAGGTCGGGTTGAAGCCGAGCTTGCGCGCAGTGCCGATGCCGCCGATGGTCTCGCGGATGATGGTGCCCAGCACGACGAAGTCGCACTGCGACGATGCCAGCTTCTGCATCTGGGACGAGAAGTCGGTGGCGCCCCGCTTGAAGGTGGTGACCTCGGCAAAGGCCATGTTCATGGACTTCAGGCCATCCTCGGCACCGCGGAACACCTCCAGGCCGAACTCGTCGTCCTGGTACATGGCACAGACCTTCTTGGCGCCCTTTTCCTTGACCAGCTTGGGCGTGGCCAGCTTCATCTGGTCGTAGTAGGTGGCCGCGAACGAGTACTTGAGCTTGTGGAAAGGCTCGTACATCTGGCGCGCGGCCGTCACCGGGAAGAAGTTGATCACGTTCTTCTGGAACTGCACCGGCATGGCGGCCATGTTCTGGGCGGTGCCGATGTGGCCGATCATGGCGAAGATCTTGTCCTGGTTGACCAGCTTCTGCGCGGCCAGCACGGCGCGGCGCGGATCGTAACCCGAGTCTTCCACGGTCATCGTCAGCTTGCGGCCGTTGACGCCGCCCTGTTCGTTGGCCTCGTCCACGCGCAGCATCATGCCCAGACGCACCTGCTTGCCAAAGCCCGCCAGCGGCCCCGACAGGTCCTGAATCGAGCCCAGCGTGATTTCGTCCTTGCTCACGCCCTGCGTCTGGGCCATGGCGGCGCCGGCCGCCAGCGCCAGGGTGGCGGCGGCGGTCACAGTGAGTCTGGCTTTCATGGGTCTTGTCTCCTTGTGGTTGAAACGAAAGGGTCGGCCATGCTCAGCGGTACATGGCTTCGATCTGCTCGGCGTACTTCTGCTGCACCAGCTTGCGTTTGAGCTTCATGGTCGGCGTCAGTTCCTCGTCCTCGGCCGTCAGCTGGGTCTCCAGCAGCCAGAACTTCTTGACCTGTTCGACCCGCGCAAATTTCTTGTTGACGGCATCGATCACGTCCTGGATCAGTTGCTGCACCTCGGCCGTGCGGGTGAGGCTGGCGTAGTTGGAGAACGGCACGTCGTTGTCCTGCGCGAACTTCTCCACGTTCTCCTGATCGATCATGATGATGACGGTGAGGTAGGGCCGCTTGTCGCCAATCACCACCGCATCGGTGATGTAGGGCGAGAACTTCAGCTCGTTCTCGATCTCGCTGGGGGTGATGTTCTTGCCCCCGGCGGTGATGATGATGTCTTTCATCCGGTCGGTGATGCGGAAAAACCCTTCCTCATCAACCACGCCCACATCCCCCGTGTGCAGCCAGCCGTCGGGGTCAATCGTCTCGGCCGTTTTCTCGGGCAGGTTCAGGTAGCCCATGAACACGTTGGGACCCCGCACCATGATCTCGCCCGTGGTGGGGTCCAGCTTGACCTCGTTGTACTGGGCCGCCGGACCGATCGACCCGGGCTTGATGCGTTCGGCCGGCACACCGGTCGAGGCCCCGCAGGTCTCGGTCATGCCCCAGACTTCCAGCATGGGCACCCCCAAGGCCAGGTACCAGCGCACCAGATCGGGCGAGATGGGCGCCGCGCCCGTGACCAGAAAGCGTGAGCGGTGAATGCCGATGAGCTTGCGCACGTTGTCGAGCACCAGCACCCGCGCCAGCCTGAACTGCAGCTTCAGGCTCCCCGGCACCTCCTGCCCCTTCAGCACGAGGTCGGCCACACGCTGCCCAACACCGATGGCCCACGCGTAGGCGGCCTGCTGGGTGCGGCTGGCCTCCTTGAGCGCGATCATCACGCCGGAATAGAACTTCTCCCACACCCGCGGCACCGCGGTGAACACCGTGGGCGCGATCTCGCGCACGTTCTCGGGCACCGTCTCGGGGTTCTCGACGAAGTTCAGTTTGGCCCCGGTGTAGAGCGAGAAGTACTCGCCGCCCATGCGCTCGGCTATGTGGCACAGCGGCAGGAAGCACATGCACTCGTCGTTGTCGTCGCGGGCAATCAGGGTGTTGTAGCCCCGCACGGTGTAGACCAGCCCCTTGTGCGCATGCATGGCACCCTTGGGCTTGCCGGTGGTGCCCGAGGTGTAGACCAGGATGGCCAGGTCGTCGGGACTGACCGCGGCCACGCGTTCGTCCAGTGCCTTGGGATGGGTCTTGGCGTGCTCGCGGCCCAGGGCGCGCAACTCGTCCAGACTGATCACCTGGTCGTCGCGGAAGTCGCGCAGGCCTTCCATGTCGAAGACCACGATCTTGCGCAACTGCGGCAGACCCTTGCGAACCTCCAGCGCCTTGTCCAGTTGCTCGTCGTCCTCGACGAACAGCACCGTGGTGCGCGAGTCCTCGCACAGGTAGTGCACCTGCTCGGCCGCATCGGTTGGGTAGATGCCGTTGGCCACGCCGTTGGCGCTGAGCACCGCCAGGTCGCTAAGAACCCATTCGATGTTGGTGTTGGACAGGATGGAGGCTGTCTCGCGGCTGCCGAATCCGATGGCCAGCAGGCCGTGGCCGATCTCGCGCACCGCCTGGCCCACTTGAGTCCAGGTCCAGCTGCGCCAGATGCCCAGGTCCTTCTGACGAAGCCACACGTTCGGGCCACGCCGCTCCACCGCCTGCCAGAACATGGCGGGGATGGTGTCGCCGGGCAGCACCACTTCGGTCCGCGGCTGGATGTTGGAGAGGTCCCACAGGTAGCTCATGCACTCATCTCCAGGTTTTCTTCTTCTTCCAGCGACGGTCGGCGCGCACGCCCTCTTCCTTCATGCCCAGATAGAACTCCTTGATGTCCTCCTTCTCGCGCAGGCGGGCACAGGTGTCTTCCATCACGATGCGGCCGTTCTCCAGCACGTAGCCGTAGTCCGACGCATTGAGCGCCATGTTGGCGTTCTGCTCGACCAGCAGGATCGTGGTGCCGCGCTCACGGTTGATGCGCACGACGATCTCGAAGATCTCCTTGGTCAGCTTCGGGCTCAGGCCCAGGCTGGGTTCGTCCAGCAGGATCAGGTCGGGGTTGGCCATAAGCGCACGACTGATGGCCAGCATCTGCTGCTGGCCGCCCGAGAGCAGCCCCGCGTCCTGGGCGGCGCGCTCGCGCAGGATCGGGAAATAGTTGAACACCGCCTCCATGTCGCGCGCCACGCCGTCGCGGTCCTTGCGGGTGTAGGCACCCATCAGCAGGTTGTCGCGCACGGACAGCAGCGGGAACACCTCCCGCCCCTCGGGCACGTGCATCAGACCCTGCTGCACGATGTAGGCCGGGTCTTGGGCGGTGATGTTCTCGCCCTTGAACTCGACCGATCCCTTGCGCGGATCGATGATGCCGCTGATGGTCTTGAGGATGGTGGTCTTGCCGGCGCCATTGGAGCCCAACACGGTGGCGATCTCGCCACGGCGCACCTGCAGGCTCACGCCCCGGATCGCCTTGATGGGTCCGTAGGCGCTCTCGACGTTGAGCAGCTTGAGAACCGCGTTGTCGGTCACGGGCGCGGTCATGCGGACACTCCTTGCGCGTGCTCGCGTCGCAAACTGGAGACATCGTCGACCGTGCCCAGGTAGGCCTCGATCACGCCGGGGTGGCTTTGCACCTCCGAGGGTGTGCCGGTGGCCAGCTCGGCGCCCATGCTCATGGCCAGCACGCGGTCGGACACCTTGGAGACCAGGCTCATGTCGTGCTCGACCATCAGCACGGTGATGCCCAGCTCGTTCTTGATGTCACTGATCCAGAACGCCATGTCTTCGGTTTCCTCCACGTTCAGGCCCGACGATGGTTCGTCCAGCAGCAGCAGGCGCGGCTCGGTGCACAGCGCGCGCGCCAGCTCCACCACCTTGCGCACGCCATACGGGAGGCCAGCCACCATGCTTTCGCGGTGGTGCTGCAGGTCCAGGAAATCGATGACCTGCTCGACCTTTTCACGCGCCTCGATCTCGGCCCTTCGGGTTCGACTGGTGAAGAACATCTCGCTCCACAGACCGGTCTTGCGGTGGGTGTGGCGGCCGATCAGCAGGTTCTGCAGCACGGTGGCGTGCTCGAACAGCTCGATGTTCTGGAAGGTGCGCGCAATGCCCAGGCCGGCGATGCGGTGCGGGGGCTGCTCGGTCAGGCGCAGCATGCCCTGGGGCCCCAGATAGTCGATGGTGCCAGTGGTCGGCGTGTAGATGCGGCTGATCAGGTTGAACACCGTGGTCTTGCCGGCGCCGTTGGGACCGATCAGGGTGAATACCTCACCTTTGCGGACATCGAAACTGACGTTATTGACCGCCAGCACGCCGCCGAAGCGCACGCTCAGGTTGCGTGCGGACAGCAGCACCTCGGAGGAATCGGGTTGGATATGGCTCATTTGAGGCGATCCGATTTCTGGAAGGACTTCTGGCGCTTGAACATGCCCCGCCGGTAGAAGGGGAAAAGCTGGAACCAGGCCCGCACCTTGAGCCAGCGGCCGTACAGGCCCATGGGCTCGAACAGCACGAAGGCGATCAGCACCAGACCGTAGACCGTGCCCTGCAGCCCGGTGGACTGACCGATGGCCGTCGGCAGGAAGTCCTTGCCCATGGCAATCAACTGCGGCATCACGATCAGGAAGATGGCGCCCAGGAACGCCCCGTGCACCGACCCCAGGCCACCGATCACCACCATCAGCAGCAGGTCGATCGACTGGATGATGGAGAACTGCTCGGGCGAGAGGAACTGGATCTTGTGCGCATACAACGCCCCGCCCACCCCGGCCAGCGCGGCCGACAGCGCGAAGGACAGCGTCTTGTAGCGGGCCAGATGGATGCCCATGCTCTGTGCGGAGATCTCGGAATCGCGGATGGCCACGAACGCGCGACCGGTGGGCGAGCGCAGCAGGTTCACGATGGCCAGCGTGGCGATCACCGTCACCACCAGACACAGGAAGTAGAACTCGTTGGTCGAATCCAGCTCCCAGCCGAACATGGCCGGGTAGTTGACCATCAGGCCCGAATTGCCACCGGTCATGCCCTCCCAGCGCGCCAGGCCTTCCTCGACGATGAAGCCGAAGGCCAGCGTGGCCATACCCAGGTAGATCCCCTTGACGCGCAGCGCCGGCAGTCCCACCACCACGCCGACGGCGGCCGACAGCAGGGCGGCGGACAAGATGGCCAGCGGGAACGGCAGCCCGGCATTGACCATGACCGCCTGGGTATAAGCACCCACCCCCAGGAAAGCCGCATGGCCCAGCGAGAACAGGCCGGTGAAACCCGCCAGCAGCATCAGCCCCAGGCCCACGACGGCGTAAATCAGCACGAAGGTCAGCTGGGCCAGCCAGTACTCGGGAATCGCCCACGGGGCCACCAGCAGGCCCAGGCACAGCAGGCTGTACCAGAACACATGCCCGCCGTGCTTGGCCAGCCGGATGTCCTGGTCGTAATCGGTTTTGAAGATGAAGCGCATGGGATCTCCGGTCAGACTTTCTTGCGAAGCTTTTCACCGAACAGGCCATTGGGCTTGAGCACCAGCATGATCAGCACCACGATGTAGGGAGCGATGTCCTTGAAGCCCTCGGGCAGGTAGAAGCCGGACAAGGCCTCGACGATGCCGATCACCAGGCCGCCCACGATGGCCCCGGGCAGGCTGCCGAAGCCACCCACCACCGCCGCCGGGAAGGCCTTGAGACCGATGAAGCCCATGTTGGCGTGCACGAAGGTGATGGGCGCCAACAGCAGACCGGCAATGGCCGCCACGCCTGCGGCCAGCCCCCAGACCAGGCCGTTGAGCCGCTTGACCGGAATGCCCATGTAGTAGGCCGCCAACTGGTTCTGCGACGAGGCCTGCATGGCGATGCCCAGCTTGCTGTAGCGGAACATCGCAAACAGCAGGGCGCACAGCAACGCTGTCGCACCGATCACCACCAGCTGATCGGCCGAGATGACCAGCGACCCCAGGTTGATCACCTGCCCGGCGTAGGGCACCGGCAGGGTGTGGGTCTCGGTGCCGATGTTGGGGATCATGGTGATCAGCCCGCGCAGCACATAGCCCACCCCGATGGTCAGCATCACGATCGAGAAGGCCGGTTGCCCCAGGATGGGACGGATGACCAGTCGTTCGAGCAGGATGCCGAACAGCGCCATACCGATCACGGCCGCGAGGATGGACAGCCAGAAGGGAAAACCCAGCAGGGTCATGGTGAGCAGCCCGCCGAAGGCGCCGACCATCATCAGGTCGCCCTGGGCGAAGCTCACCGTTTCGGTGGCCTTGTAGATCAGCACGAAGCCCAGGGCAATCAGACCGTAGATGCACCCCTGGGCCACACCGCTGATGAGCAGTTGCAGCACTTGCACGCGTTGTCTCCTGGCATGGGCAATCGGTGTCGCCCGTTTGGTTTGCGCTGGTTATAGCTGTCTTGCACGAGACTGACGCTAGGGGTTGTCCCCCATCCGAAGTCGCGCGGGTGTCACCAAGATCACCTCACACCCGCAAGACACGCACCGCCATGACGCACCCACACCCGGTCCGCATCGAACACCTCGACGACATCATGGTCATCACGCTGGACCGGCCCGACGTGCGCAACGCCGTCGATGGAGACACCGCGCGTGCCCTGCATGCGGCCTTTCTGGCTTTCGAGGACGACGACCGCGCCCGCGTGGCCGTGTTCCATGGCGCACACGGCCATTTCTGTGCGGGCTGGGACCTGCAGCACGGCGCACGGCTGGCCGCCGCGGGCGAAGCCGGTGGCCTGGCGCAGCTGGATTTCGACAGCGAGGATCGTCGCGCCCCCGGACCCATGGGGCCGTCGCGTCTGCGCCTGTCCAAACCCGTGATCGCCGCCGTCAGCGGCGCCGCTGTCGCAGGCGGCATGGAGCTGGCGCTCTGGTGCGATTTGCGGGTGATGGAGGAAGACGCCTACTTCGGTGTGTACTGCCGGCGTTTCGGCGTCCCGCTCATCGACGGTGGCACGGTGCGCCTGCCCCGCCTGATCGGCATGGGTCATGCCATGGACCTGATCCTGACAGGCCGCAAGGTGGAGGCTGGCGAAGCCCTGGCCATGGGCCTGGCCAACCGGGTGGTCGCCCCGGGCATGGCGCGCGATGCCGCGGTGACCCTGGCCCGCCAGCTGGCGGGCTTTCCCCAGGCCACCATGCTGGCGGACCGCGAAAGCGCCTACACCCAGTGGGACCTGCCGTTCGGTCGGGCCCTGCAGCAGGAATGGCAGCGCGGCAAGGCCCGCATCCCGGACGCGCTGGCCGGCGCACAGCGTTTTGCCGCCGGGCACGGACGCCACGGCCAGTTCTGACACCGCGGACACCGGGCGGCGAGCGGCCTCATCCGCGACGCGGGGAATGGCTCCGGATGGCGCTCAGCGCTGCCTATCATCGACAGCATGTCCGCTCCCACCGTCCCCACGCCGCGCACCCCTGCTGCCGAGGTGCTGGTGCTCCAGCACACCATCGAAGACACCCCGGCCTATCTGGGCCACTGGCTGGACCGCGCGGGCGTTCGCTGGGACGTGTTCTGCGCCGAAGCCGGTGATCCTTACCCCTCCTCTGTCGCCGGTTACCGTGCGCTGGCGGTGCTCGGCGGTGAATGGGGGGCGAACGATGACCGGCCCTCGCTGCGGCAAGCCGAAGCGCTGATCCGCGAAGCCGATGCCCTGGGCATCCCGGTGATCGGCCATTGCCTGGGTGGCCAGCTGATGGCGCGGGCCTTTGGCGGGCGCGTCGAGCGTCTGCCCCAGCCCGAGATCGGCTGGCTGCCGATGCAGGTGTCGGACCTTTCCCAGGCCCGCGAATGGCTGGGTGACATCCGGGATGTCTTGGTCTACCAGTGGCACTACGACAGCTTCACAGGTCTGCCACCCGGTGCCCAGGTGCTGGCCCGCTCGGCCGCCTGTGCCCATCAGGCCTTTGCCATCGGTCCGCACCTGGCGATGCAGTTCCATGTCGAGATCACGCCCGCCAAGATCGACACCTGGCTGGCGCACCCTGGCACGGTCTATCCCGCCGCGGTGGCCGCCGGCCTGAGCACCGTGGAATCCCCTGAGATCATGCGCCAGTCCACGCAGCAGCACCAGGCGGGCAGCCAGGCGCTGGCCGACCACATCTACCAGTGCTGGCGTTCGCGCTGGCGGTGAAAACGATGACAGGCAGGATCAGTCGACCCAGTGCACCACCGGCCCCAGCTTGCGCTCGGCCATGAACATGGCTTCGCGCAGGGACAGCGCGATGCCGCCGTCGTGCCAGGGCGGCGTCACGGCTGGTGTGTGGTAGCGGATGTAGTAACACTCGACGGCACGGTTGCCGGCCAGTTCCGGCGGATCTTCGGTGTCACCCGAGCCGTACAGGGTGTCGTGGCGGATGATGCGCACATCGCAGGGCGTGACCCCGGCGTACAGCCACCTGCCACGCCGAATGCTGGGGAGTTCGTCCACGAGGGGAGCCATGTGTTGTCTCCTGACGCTTGCCTACATGATCGTCACTGGCCGGATGCTTCCGGTCTGAAAATCATCATAGGGGCAAGGCAGCCGACTGCCAAGCTGGAAACCCCAGGCTCCCCGTGGGAAGGACGGTCTCAGGCGGAAGGAGCCTGCTCGTCTGTGGCGTCGGGCGAGGCCGGGGCCTGCGGATCGGCGTTCTCGTCTTCGGGGGAGCGGTCCTGGCCGCCCTGCGCCTTGCGCTGGGCCTTTTCTTCCTTCTTGCGCTTCTTCTCCAGCTCCCGCTGACGCTTCTCGAACTGGTAATTGGGTTTGGCCATGGGCGTCCTTGTGATCGTTTGAATACCGCCCACGATACAGCATCTGGCGGCCAATGCCCTCACAACCAGCGCCGCACCCTCGCGGTGTACTGCGTGTAGGCATCGCCGAACAGCTGCTGCAGGGCCCGCTCCTCGGGCAGGATCTGGAAACGGGTGATGTACAGCACGAACATCAGCGGGCCCAGAAAAGGCCACAGGGCCGCCAGGTACACGGCCCAGGCCGACAACATGAAGCCCATGCCCACGTACATGGGATTTCGGGTGATGCGGTAGACACCGCCGGTCACCAGTGTCGATGCGCGCTGCGGCGCCAGGGGGTTGATGGTGGTGCGGGAAGCCCGGAAGGCCAGCAGACCGGCCAGATCAAACGTCAGCGCGACCAGCACAAGTCCACCCGCCAGCACCAGCCGGACCGTGTCATTCAGTGCGATGGCCGGTCCCGGCGATGCCAGCCACCACATGCCCAGACCGACCAGCGCACCCACCAGGGGCGGCGGCACCTTGTGTTCCAGCCAGCGCAGCGACATCAAACCAGCACCTCCACCAGCAGCCAGGCCAACAATCCGTACACGCCAAACGCCCCGACGGTGGCGCCGATCGACGAACCACGGTCACGCAGCAAAGCCAGCAATGCCAGGCATGACATCAGGTACATGACGACCGCCATGACGTACGCCTGCGGCGCGGGGACGAACGTCGGTGTGCCGCCGCGGCGCGGAGAGGTCTCAAACCCCGCATAAGCCACGACCAGAGAGCCACCCAGCAAACCCAGCAGGCACAGGGCTGCAATCGACAGCTTCGCGGGCAGGGTCAAGGGCAGCCTGGTGTTCATTGGCCAACCTCATATCGCAACTCCACCATGCCAGTCCCCATCTGCCGGGTGGAGACCAGGCGCAGCACCGGACCGAGGATCTGGCGGGGCAAGAGCGGTTTGCCGCGCCCCAGGGTGGCCGATCCGACCTGCACGATGAGCTCATCAAGGAGGCCGGCGTCGTGGAACTGCCCGGCCAGGTCACCCCCGCCCACCACCCAGATGTTCTTGCCATTCGCCGCCGCGCGCATGTCTTCGACGACATCGACCACATTCCCCCGTGCCCAGCGGACATCGGCTCCCGCCACCACCGGCAGATCCCGATGGGTGAACACCCAGGTGGGTTGTGTGTACGGCCAGGCAGCGCCCGTCTCGGCCGCCACCTCATCCGAGTGTGTGCGAATCCAGTCGTAGGTGGCCGACCCCATGGCCAGCGCACCCACCTGGCCGATGAAGTCCGGGTAGCTGGAATCCTGCACACTGCCCAAGGGAAACAGCCAGTCCAGAGAATCGTCTTCGGTGGCAATGAAGCCATCGAGCGAAGAAGCCACGTAGTACTGGATCTTCATGATCGGTCGTGCTCTCTGTGTCTCAAGCCCGCGCGGTCACTCACCACTGGGCAGAGAAGCGCTACTTGGTCTGGGTAAACGACAGGACAAACACCATACCAAAGGCACCGACCGAAGCAGTGCGCCCATTGACCGTGGTGTAGGACGCGACCCCCAGCGGGTGATAGGTGGACACGAAAGCCGTCAAAGCCCCCACGCCCAGCGCACCGGCGATCGGGCTGCGCTCGGCAATGGTTTCCCTGATCTCCGCCCGGTGTTGCTCGGGCGACGGGTTGAACACGAAGGCGGCGGTGGTGACGGCGGCACCGACCAGAGCGGCAACGACAGCAGTTTTGGGCATGGCGGATCGGATGCTGGTGACGTGGATACTCACGCCCGCACGGTCACATGTCGTGGGTGCAAGCGCTCGATCGCGACCTGGACCTCGGCGGCCAAGGCGGTGCAGAAATCACTGCGAGCCGGGCTGGTCTGCAACATCTGGTGCAAGGTCTCCAGGTGCTCGTCATCAATGCAGTCCTGGTTGAACCACAGCGCCCCACAGCGGCCAGCCCGGTCAAGGAAGAGGTAGCGGTGGGTATCATCATCCAGAGCGGTCATGCCGATCACGAGGTAGGCCCGATTCAGTTGCGCGGTCTGCTCTGCAGAGAAGGCCTCATCGAACTCGGGCCGGCCTTCCCACACGCCATGGATGAAGTCCAGCAGACCATGGCGAAGCGGGTAGCGCTCCGGCGACGCCTGCGTGGTGTTGGCCAGCAGCCTCCCGGCACTGAACAGGCTCAAAGCGCCCCAGCCCTGCCCGACATCGATCCCCCCGTGTGCCAGGTAAAACGCGGTCAGATCACCCGGCAAAGGGAACCCCGATGCCCGCTCCAAGGCCTGGACCGTGGCGAGGTCGTCCGGCCCCGTCCAGACGATCTGAGGACCCATCTGCCGAGCGGGATCGTCCAACGTCTGGAGAAGCCCGGCATAGCGGTCCAGCACCGCCATGAGCGTGTCGATCGATGACGGACTCATTGCCGGTCGGCCATCACCGAACTGATTTTTTTCTGGTCGGCGTGCCGGACGTAGCCGCTGATGGCCGAGACGACGTTGCCGTTGGTCATCAGCTCCTGCATGGCCACCTGACCTACCAGTTCAAACGCCTTCTTCATGGCCAGCGGGTCGGCCTTCTGGGCCGCATTCAGTTCGGCCGGGCAGTTCTCCACCAGCAACCGGGTGATCAAGCTCCCGATGTACTTGTCCGTGTTCAGTCGATCCGACTCCGTCACCTTGGCGTAGGCGGTGATGTCCGGATGGGCGGCCATGGCGAAGTAGATCCATTTGGCCAGTTCCTTGCGCTCCTTGCCCGAGAGCGAATCCACCAGACAGGTACCCAGACTCTGGGCGTTGGCAGCCAACGGCGCCAGAGCGCCGACGCCGATGGACAATGCGGCCAGACTGCTGACCATGAGCTTTTTCATGTGTTCCCCTCCCGTGCAAATTTGAGACGCCTGATGGCGCTTGGGATGATACCTGCGCACCAGCGGCTACACAGGCAACCAGCGCCACCAGAACGGCTCGCGAGCCTGCTCGCGTGCACCCAGCTGACGCAGCCGTTGGGCCAGGGCGTGGTGGCCATGCCTGATGGCGGCCTCCAGCGGCGACAGGTTGTCCATCACCGACACCAGGTTGGGATCTGCACCGTGTGCCAGCAAGCAGTCCGCCACCGCCAGGTGACCCTCGATCACGCTGGCCACGAGCGGCGTTCGAAGAATCTCGGGGTGCTGATGGTTGGGATCGGCCCCTTCCGCCAGGTGGTACCGGACGACGGACAGGTTACCCTCCTCGGCGGCCTGGTAGAGGCTTTTCCAATCTCCTGCGGACATATCGCTCCTTGCCTGTCGTCGGTTCAGGGATTGCGCGGCGTTGTCTGGCGGGCGTCGCGCACGGCGTTCAAAAGGGGGAGCATGGCCTGCAGCAACCCGGCCATCGCAGCCCCCTGCTCATCGGGTGACCAGCCTGTCTGGAACTCCGCCACCTCCAGTCCGACGATGGGGTGCGTTGCCAGCGCCTCCATCGCTGTTGCCAGGCGCTCAAGGCTCAGGCCACCGGGGACCTGGAAGTCGGTGGGCACCAGCCCAGGCTCCAGCACATCGCAGTCCAGGTGCACATACACCGGCTGGCCCTGCAAGCGCCTGAGCAGGGCCCCAGACAGATCGGGCTCATCGGCGCGGATGAGGGTCACCGGGCCGGATCCGATGAGCTGCGCTTCGAACGGATCCAGATCGCGCGACCCCACCAGCACCACCCGGGCCAGATCCACCGCATCCCCGAAGCCGGTGTGCCACAGCCCTGCGGGACCAGAGATGGCCATACCCCCCAGGTAGCCGCTGGCTGTCGAAGTGGGCGTGTTCAGATCGGCGTGGGCATCGAACCAGACAATCGTCGCCTCAGGATGCGCCTGGGCCACCACCGGCAGCGTGGCCAGCGCTGCGGCACAGCGGTTGAGCGCGGTGATCGGCGTGCCACCGCCGGACAGCACCGACCGAAGGTGATCCGCCAACTGGGTGAGACCCGGCTGCGCCGCCGCCAGCTCCGCCGCCCACCCCTGATTGAGCGGGGTCTGTGGCCGGCACCCCACGGTGGTGAAAGGCAAGCACAGGTGAGCAGCGATGGCTTCCATCACCATCTGGGCACCTGGCCAGGCCAGGTCATTGCGGTCGCCGGCGCGTCCCTGGTAGGCGGTCAGAGCGATGGGCATGGGGATTGCAAGGTTCAAGATACAGGTGCTGACACGGGTAGTAGTTTGCGGGTCGCAGTTCAGTTGACCATCAGTTGTCGACGAAGCCTGTCCCCCAGGCCCGCGTTTCGTCGTGATTTCGAAGGTCGATGCGGTGATCCACCGCGGCCTTCATCGCCATGAGGACCGATACCCAACCAGCGACCATTTCCATACGAATGGACTCATCAACCTCCGTGGCCAGCAGAGAAAGATCGGTGCCCCCGCGACCATCACCGGCTAGCGAGAACTCGACCACTGTTCCGAAATACTCAAGCTTCAAGATTTCAGGCGCTCGCCTGAGCAAGATGCGACCAGCGAATGGCTCATAGTTGAGGATACAGAAGGTGACGACCCCGTCAACTTCCGGCGCGGTCTCTGCCCAGAAGCGCGCTCTTCCGGCATCGGTGGCCAGCGCGTCAAAGACCATTTCGGGTGATGACCTGAAGTGGACTTTCCATCTTATGGTGCCTGGCTCTGACTGGAACGACATTCACGTCTCCTATGACCGACCTTGACGCCCAAGGTCTGAACTGAGGGGTCGGAACCGGCATGGCGCTTGGCGCGCTCCAGCGAAAGGGGTAGCCGCCGCATTCGCCGACGCGATTCACCTGGCGGGTTGGGGTTTGACGCAGGCTTGAGCCTTTGCGGGAACGCACTCACCAGCGCAGACAGCATTGCCTGCTCGGTCTGTCGACGACGCCCCACGAGGCGCATTCGAGCAGAACAAGTCGCCTCTGAGGTCCTTCGTGCAGTAGCCAGGGCCACAAACGGGACTGCCGTATCGATCGATTGCGATCCCGCCACCCGGCGTCGAACAGATGACATCGCCGTATCGATCTTTCAGGCAAGTGGAATCGGGCGCTGGGCAGACGAGCCGCCCCTCACGATTGGCGGTGCACGTCGTGTCGCTTGCCAATGCAACAGGACTGACCATCAGCGGCGCCAGCAACAGAGCGGTTAGCAGATGAATTTTCATGGGCAAAAGCAGAACAAGGGGGAAGCCTTGATGCGCAGCATAGACCATGAGCGCTTCGCAGCCCAGGTCTCACGGCGATGGAGTTCCGCCACGGGCGATGGGCTAGATCTCACTGCGATGGAACTCCATCGTCCAGTTCGTTTCCCACGTACTGCCGCCGTCAGCCGAGAACGCCTGCGCCCATTGCGGATTGCCACGCGGGTTGGCATGCCAGGTGAAGCGCACCTTGATGGGCCGCCCATCGAGGGTGTCGTTGGCGTAGAAGAGGCCGACGTTGTTGGCAAAGGCGCCAACGACCGGGACGTCGAGGTTGTGAGGCGCACGTCCATCGAGCCACCAGATGGACCACGACCGTGACTTGGTGTCGAAGGAGCGGAATGCCGCAGCGCGGACCTGCTCCCGGGGAAAGCACAGGAGGTTGTCTTCAACGTTGCCAAACCCTCCGAGGATCTTCCGCGTGGAAGACGTGCCATGGAATTCGGTCCACTCGGTACACCCGGTGAGGCGAGAGTTCAACCGGCGGTGACGCACGCGCCAGTCACCAATGATGAAGTCGAAGTCCGTTGGGGGATTGGCTGGATCCGGGATAGACATAGGCACCTTGACCACGAGCGGAATGAAATACAGCGCAAGCAAGCTGCACACAAGGAAGTGGAGTCCACATACGACATGTCAGGCCGCGCGGCAGAGCAGCTTGATTGCCAGCCCGAACCCCATGAGAACCACGCCAAGTTGCATGGTTCCAGGATCCCTGGGGTACCCGATCGGTCGAAAGTGTCTCCATGGACCGATCGTGGAGCCGACGATATCGACAGATTTTCCAGGGCGAATCTGATGGGTGAACGGATCGGAATGCTTGTACGACACCTCGGCAGGGCCAATCTGTGCACCCCCAACCTCGAGGTCGACTGTGCATCGCAGAAAGCGTTGGGGTGCTTCAGGAGGCAATGAGGGCGCGGAAAATCCAGGTTCGGATCCAGGCGTGCACGAGCGAACAACTCCCGTTGCGCTACCTTGCGTGACCGCAACGATAGCGTCGTACGTCAAAGTGACAGTGCCGCTGGCGAGAAGGAGTACCCCAATGCCAGTACAGCTTGTCAAGACTCGGAGCGCGACAAGCATTTAGTGCAGCCAACGTCGGAGTTGACCCGCACGCAGCGGCATTGCGCCGCGAGGCGTATGCTCACCTGCACGCTTTGCGGCGCAATGCCGCTGCGTGTCCGCGTCGAACGACCTGTTAGACCGCACGGCCGCTCCCCCAGTCTCGCTTCAGAAGGGAATGCAGCATCAAGTCGTGGTGCAAGCCCGCCCAGTAACCAGCTTCTCGCAAGAGCCCTTCCTCGACGAAACCAAACTTCCCGAGCAATGCCAGGGACGGTCGGTTGTCGGGATGCACCTGCGCTTCCACGCGGTTCAACGCCATCTCGGCAAATCCCCAACCAAGAACCGCCGCCAACGCCTCCGTCATGTACCCGCGCCCCTGGTGCAACCGAGAGATCTCATAGCCGATGACGCACGTTCTCCACCTCGGATTCCAGCGGAACAGCCCGCACGTTCCGATGAGGCCAGGCGCCCTTTTCAGCTGGATGCCCCACCGTGTGCCGGACGCAGGTTCCTGACGCCACTTCGCAAACGTATGGACCAGCGTTATCGCCGCTTCGATGTCTGTCAGGGGATCCGAGCCAAACCACTTCATATGTTCGGCGTCGCCATGGATTCTCAGCAAATCCTCAGCGTCAGCATCAGCAATCTCCCGCAGAACGAGGTTCTGGGTCTGGAGTTCAGGAAAGTTGCCCATAGTGCGGTCTAACTACCAAGGTAACCGGCGCCGGAGCCCGCCAGGGCGGAGGGTACAACCAAGGGCCATGAGAATGCCGAAGGCATGGCCCTTGGTTGCGTCCGCGTTGACCTGACAGTTAGGCTGAGGCGCGAAGTGGAAGGTTTTTATGGTGCGGCTGCCTGCATTTTGAGTGTTGCACTTCAAATATCAATCCGCGTGGGGAATAGATGCTTGGATGGGTGGGGTACTACACGGCGTTGCAATTATTATTTAAGTCATGCCTTCGTTTCTTTTGCAAGTCTATTTAATGGGGTGTACGCCTTTTGCTTGTTCAGTTTATTGGCAGCAGCATCTTTTCGGAAGATGTGCCTGAACAGCCCCTCTAGTTCGACAACTTGACTAGGTGGAATGTTGTCCCACACTTCGAACACTGAGCAATGAGTCCATAGGTCTGCTTTGCTGGAATTGTGACTCTTTAGTCTTCCCTTCACACCCGTCTTGTCTCCACGAGCCATTCCAACATATACAACGTTCATCTGGCTTTTTCCTCGAGCCGTAGACACTTCTTCGTATAGAACATAGATGCCTCTAACGAGGGAAGGAATGGAGCTAATATTTTCACGTGCTACGAATTCGTAGCTTCTTTTAAAGAGATAGCAATGTGCGACCATGATGTTGCCGGGTGGAAGGATGTAGAAGGCCTAACGTTTGAATTCACCGGCCGCCGGAGGCGGTCTGGTGGAACGCCCTGTTAGCCGTCACTGCTCGGTTTCTCCAGCCACTTCTTGGCCACGAGTGCACACGTACGCTCAGATTTCACGGGCGCAGCCCTATGGACAGCGCCCTCGAGCCTGGCGCAGAGGAACGCAAGGATCGCGCGGAAGTCCCGGGCGGAGCCTTCGTGCGGTTTCAGGAGGTCCATCTCTCGAAACGTGCCGAAGATCTTGATGTCCTTCAGTGGTGCGATCAACTGCTTTATGCGGTCGCGATGGGAGGCATGCGCCAAGGACACAGACGATGCCTCATGCGCGAACTCGTTGCGGATGCGTCGAATCAGGTTCAGCGCTCGCGTGAATTCCGCATCCAGCAGCCCGAGTCTGTAGCTCATTTGAATTCTGGCGCTGAATGTGCCAAGCGGTGAATCGCCATCCAACAGCTCGTCTGAAGAGGATGTGGATGGCAGAAGAACAGCAGTAATCAACTGCTTTAAAAGGATGTCAAGGCGGGCCGCACCCAGTATGACGCACGCCCTGTCCGACTCCTTTGCGAACTCCATCACGAACGCCTTAAACACCTCGAGGCGTTCAGGATCGTCTGTCTTCTTTTCGTCGCTCGGTGCAGGTGTAGGTGTGGTTCCCGCCGGTGCAGTGGGCGCCTTCGATTTATTGGATGTCGCCATGAGTCTGTCGATTACTTAATGTGACGTCTAACGTTTGAGCTGAGGGGCCGCCGCCGGGAAGGCGACTGGCCCGCGAGGCGAATGATAGACAGCGAGCGCCTCGCGGGACAGGCGACTTGCCGGTGGAGGTCCCCGCTCCAGCGAAGGGTTAGGCGTCACTGCGCCAGCCACAGCCATAGCGGTGCAAGAGGCAGGAGAAACGGAGCCGACATGGAGAAGACCAGCACTGCGAGAAGCAGAACATCGCCCACGCCGTCCGAGGCCAGTGACGCGGCCAACGCGAGCGCAAAGCTGGCGCAGGCTAGGACGATGGCGAGCACCTTGACTAGGGAAGTGGTGTTGAGCTTGCCTTTCCGGTGGAGGTGCGCCCCAACTGCTGGAAAGACGGCGATGACAAACCCAGCGATGAGCGCAGTGACCAAGCCAATGAACATGTAGCCTTGGATCGCGCCTGAGTCTTCCTGAGGGTTCCAACTGGGCGAGGCGAAGTCGAGGTAGGCCAGGAAGAAGAATGTGACCGGAAGGGCTAAGGCGAAGCACGCTGTCAGAGTGGAAGCGCGCAAGTAGCGTGGCCTACTGATGCTCGGCATTGGTGACGCCTAACGTTGGAACTCAGCCGCCGGCGTAGCCGGTCGGCTGGAGTGAATTGTTAGGAGTCATTCGTTCCACTCATATCGATTTGCATACGCTTGGCACGTCTATTCCAGAAATTAGCAAAACTAAACTTATAAAAGACAAAGAAGAAAACCACGAAGAACAGGATACAAGCAACCGCGTCGAAGTAGCTAAAGCCATGTCTTGGAAAAACTAGCGCAAGATAAAGAAGCACGCCATAGAAGCCTCCGAAAAAGACGGCCATCTTGGCTACCCGGGCGCTAGTCATTTCTTCGTTCTTGGCGGGGCGAAGCGAAACAAAAGGCCACCATCCCCAATCCATGTCGGTTAGCCGATTCATGAAGCTTTCCATTGCTTCTCCCGTTAACTCCTAACTTTGATTTACACGACAAAAAGTCGGATACCCACAACCGAAGTCGGATAACAACGGTCGGCACATACCAAAAATCTGTTTTGAATCATCGTCTTATCGTGTCATGCTGTATGCATGAACAGGTATAACAGAACCGACAAACCCGACTGGACCCCTCCCCGGTCCCAGCGGTTGCTCGATCAGGTGCGCGAGCGTATACGGTATTTGCACTACAGCTTACAGACGGAGAAGGCCTACGTCCACTGGACCAAGGCCTTTGTGTTGTGGACAGCACGACAGGGCAGCCAGGGCTTTCGGCACCCGCGCTTGTTGGGGCAGGCTGAACCGCCCCGGGAATTGAGGAGGCTCCAACGTCTGAGAATATGGAGCCATGACAAAGTCAAACAAGTTCTCACCCGAGGTCCGCGAGCGCGCCGTGCGCATGGTGCAGGAGCACCGAGGCGACTA